>NZ_JBEZGL010000022.1:0-116084 GCF_040649915.1 Micromonospora sp. NPDC048839 | reverse complement strand
TGCGGTGGTGCGGTGGTGCGGTGGTGCGGTGGTGCGGTGGTGCGGTGGTGCGGTGGTGCGGTGGTGCGGTGGTGCGGTGGTGCGGTGGTGCGGTGGTGCGGTGGGTCAGCTGTTCCAGTACTGGGCGACCAGGTCGGTGGCCTGCTGCTCCCACTGCGCGTACGCGTCCGGGTACGCCGACACCTGGACGGTCTGCGCGGCTTCGGTCAGGGGCATGTCCTGCCACCCGTCGACCTGCTTGAGGCCCTTGAGGAACGCGGTGGTGGAGTAGGCCGGGTCGGTGATCTGCTCCGGCGTGCCCCAACCACTGGACGGGCGCTGTTGGAACAGGCCCAGCGAGTCGTGGTCGTTGGCGTCGCCGAGGTGGCCCAGGTTGTCCAGCTTCGACTCCTGCAGGCTCGTCGCGATCGAGATCACCGCGGCCCGCTCGGGCAGGCCGGCCTTCTTCGTCGCGGCGATGATCGCCTTGACGTTGGCGGTCTTCTCACCGGTCAGGTCGATGTGCGACTGGTCGCCCTGCGGCTTCGGCGCCGCGGTCTGCACGGCGGCCGCGACGGGCTTGCCCTCGACCGGGGTGGCGGCGTGGGCGGCGATCGGACCGGCGAACACACCACCGGCGAACGCCAGACCAGCAACAGACAACACACTCTTCCGCATGATCGTGTTCATGGGGGTAGCTCCTTCGGGGGTAGAACACCCAACCGCCAACAGGGGGAACGGCGGCAGGGTGTGAGCACCTCGTCCGGCGCTGCACAAACAAGGGGAAAGTTTGGGGGGTGACGCCCGGTCGGGCGTCGGGGTCGGCGACCTGCCGAGCGGGGGCTCGTGGCGCCGGGTCCAGGTGTAACGACCGGGGGACCAGGGTCATTCCGGGGGCGGCCCATCCACCTCGGCACCCACCTGAAGGCAGTGGCCGGGCCGTCGTTCGTGGGGACTGCAACGACCGGACCGGGTCCCGCATTCCCACCCCGTGGCCGGGGCGGCGGGGCGGTGGTCCTGCGATCGTCAGGGTATGTAACGACCCCGACCCCGCCATGATTCCGGCCCACGAGTGCCGCCGGTCACCGGTCGGCAGAGCCCAGGGCCGGACAAGCCGCCCAAATCGGGCCGCCGTCGGCGACCCGCCGGCCCACACCAGGCTCAGACAGGGTCAGACACCCGCGCCGGGCATGACCCACTCGACTTCACGGATATCGCGGTATTCGTGACGGTCCGACACCGCGACACCAGTGAACCCGAGTCGATCAAGAACGCGACGGACGGATCGGGCGGTGCCGGGCGAGGGCTGCCTCGACGGCACACGGACGGGGCGTACGAGACGGCCAACAGACGCTGGCGCCCGTCGGATCACTCCGACGGGCGCCAGCTTCAGGTGCGGTCCGGGCAGTGCCCGGTGGTGTGCCGAACTAGTGCGCGGTCCCACCGAGGCGCTGGCGGCGACGCCAGGCCAGGGTCAGCAGCAGCATGACCGCTCCGGCGCCAACCAGGCCACCGCCGAGCTTCATGGGCGTGCCGATGCTGTCACCGGTGACCGGCAGCGGCTGCTTCTTGTGCAGCACCCGCAGCTCGGCGCTGGCGGTACGGCCGGACTCCCGACCCGTGGCGGTGAAGGTCAGCAGACCCGTCACCGACGGCTTGTAGCTCTTGGTGAACCGTCCCTGGGCGTCGGTGTACGCCGTGAAGTTCAGCGGCGCGCTCGCCTGGTAGGCCACCGGGGCCATCGCCACGGTGCTGCCGTCGCTGCGGCGAGCCGGAGCCTGACCGCCGGCCGGAGCGGCGAACGGGGCGACCGTCACCACGATGTCGACAGTCTCGTTCGGACCGAACCCGGTGCCGGTCAGGATGACCGTCTCACCGATGAAGATCGTCGTCCGGTTGACGGTGAGCGACGGGTTGGTCGGCGGGTACGGCGGCGGCTGGGTCGGGTCGGTGGTCGCGCTGGGCGTCGGCTGCGGCTGCGCCGCCCCCGCTGCCGTCGGCACGGCCACCACGGCCAGGCCGACCGTGAGCGCCATGATGATGCGGGAAAGCCGCATGATTGGTTCCCTCCTACTGGTCACAGCTTGGTGCGGAATGAACTTGGGTGATCCAGGGGTTGGCGGTGGGGGTCAGCCACAACTCGGCCTGCCCGACTCCGGTCTTGGCCGTCAGCACGGTGGCCTCCAGCACCTTCTCGGCGCCGGGGCCGACGTCGACACTGGCGGTCGCCACGTGACGGCGGCGTTCGGTGCCGCTGCCAAGCGCCGTCTCGGCCCCGTTGAGCCGGGCCTCGACCACCGCGCCACCAGTCGGGCTGAAGATCGACACCAGGGTGCGAACGGTGTACGGGTCGCCAGCCAGACCGAGGCCGAGAACGGATTCGCTAAGTCCGGACTTCGGCGCCGTCGAGCGCAGGGTCACCCGCAGCCGTAGCTCGCGGCGACCGTCGGGCCGGCATTCGCCGACCGTCAGGTTTGCCGTCGGCCGCAGGTAGTAGCCGAGCTTCGCGCCGCTGCCGTCGTTGAGAAACACGCCGACCGTTGGCACGGTGTCCTGTTCCGGAAGCGTCCCGGCCATCCGACTCGCGCCGAATGTCCGCTGTTCCTCAGGTCGGGCACTCCAGAACAATATCCGCCGTTCAGTGATAGCACGGTCAAATGCGGACAACAACACACGTGGGTTGACATTCTTCTTGAAGAAGGCGTCGAACACCGATGCGGCGGAGGCCGCGAAGAACTCGTCCTGCTGCCGTAGGTCCAGCCGCTGGTAGCTGTCATTGAGCAGGGTCTGCACGACCTTCTCGCTGGCCAGCGGGACACCTCCGGGCACGAGCACCGGGCCGGTCGCCTTGAGCAGGTACGACAGCACCACCGGGTCGACGGCGAGCACACCGTCGACGGTGATGTTCGTCGAGCGCCGGAACATCTCGCGGTACAACGCGGCAGCGCTCGGGAAGTGCGGAGACAGATTGACGTCGGCGGGATAGATGCCGGGTAGGTCGGTCCAGATCGCCCGGATCTCGGCGGGCACCTTCAACGGCGGAGTGAACCGGCCGAGCGAGGCACTGCTGCCCTGCTTGCCCATCTTCACCGCGCCGTTCTGGGCCTCGATCATGGCGTACGCGCCGAACATGCCGCCGGTGGCGCGCAACTCGGCGAGGTTCTGCGAGACCAGCAGGTATCGTCGCGGCCCGTTCGCGCCGAGCAGCGGCGGCAGCAGGCGGGCGCCCTGGTCGGCAGCTGTGGTGAGGCTGGCCAGACGGTCGATCTCGTCGCGCAGGTCGGTCAACGCCTGCCGGACCTGGCTGACCAGGCGGTCGGCCGGCACCGCACCCAGGTCTCGGCGGGTCCGCTGCACCGACTCGTTGACCCCGGTCAGCTCGGTGGACACCGCGGCGAGCTGAGCGAGGTCCAGCCGTCCGCCGCTCGGCACCAGTCGGGTCAGGTCCGTGCGCAGCAGCGCCGGAAACGCCTCCCGGGCCAGTTGGTCGATGGCGACGGCGATCCGGCGGACGGCGTCGAGATCGTCACCCGCGAGCGGTGTTCGCCGACCGAGTCGCCAACTCGGATCAGCCGTCGCCGCCCGAGCGGCACCGGACTGTTCCTGCAGGGCGGCGAGCGTCCGCCGGGCACGTTCGGCGTCCCCACCCACCACCTGGGCGCTCAACTCCCGCGCCAGGCCGGCGGCGTTGAGCAGATGGGTGCGCGCCTGCCAGCCACGGAAGCCGATCCAGCCACCGGTGGCCAGCAGCAGCGAGCCGACGACCAGGGCGCCGAGGAGCGCACGTCGCAGTCGGGCACGCCGACGACGTCGGGACCGGCTCCGCCGCCGGGTCGGCCGTTCGCTCTCCGTCACACCACACTCCCGTTCGCGGAACCGGACAGAAGGTCGATTCCCTGACGTTCTTAGCACGTGGCAGGGAACTTCGTACCCTTATTGGCTTCTTCGCCCTTTAAGCGAATTTACTTCGCGGATCACCGGCGGGCTCGGTGACTCGTCCCGCCGCCTCGTGCAGCAGCCGCTCGATCCGGTCCACCCCCGCGGGCAGCGACATCTCCCGCAGGTACGCCGCCCGCCCCCGGCGACCCATCTCGGTGCGCGCCGGCGGCGGAATGGTGGCGGCCAACCAGAACCGGTCGGCCAGCGCCGCCCAGTCCTCCGGTGGGCAGGACAGCCCGGCCCGGACCCGTTCGACCAGCTCGGCGGTGTCGCCGCCGGCCGACGCGACCACCGGTGCGGCACAGGAGAGCGCCGCCTGCACCTTGCCGGGCACCGTGCCGCGCAGTTCCGGCAGGTCGCGCAGCATGACCAACTGATAGTCGGCGGCGGCGTACAGCTCGGGCATGTCGACAGGCGACCGACGCTCCACGAAGCGGACGTTGTCCGCGCCCAGCTCGGCGGCGAGTCCCCGGACCCGCCGCTCGGCCGAGCCCGAACCGACCAGGACCAGGTCCATCGTCCGGTCCAGCGCCGCGGCCGCCCGGACCGCGGTCTCCAGCCCCTGCCGTGGGCCGATCGTGCCCGCGTGCATGACCACGCACCGACCGTCGCGGCGGACCAGCTGGCGGGCCGCCGCGCCGGGCGTCGCCGGATAGAAGATCCGCTCGTCGGTCCAGTTGAGCACCAGCCGGACCCGATCCGGCTCGGCGCCGGCGGCGACGACCAGATCCCGCATCGACGGCGCCGCGACCGCGATCCGCGCGGCGGACCGGTAGATCCGGGTCATCGCGCTGCCCATCCGCGCCACCCAGCGCCCCTCGCCCGCCTCGTCGGTGCCGTCGCGGGTCCAGACGTCCTGGACGTGCAGCACCGTCGGCACCCTCCCGAGCAGCCGGAGCACCCCGGCGGCGGCGAACGTCGTGGCCGGGAGTTGAAAGACGTACAGCGCGTCGAGGTCGCTGAAGTACCGGCGGGCGGTCAGCGTCGCGCTGCCGGCGAAGGACAGGTAGCTGGCCATCCGGGCGCCGGTGGACGTGGCACCTCCCGGGTAGCGGGGCACCCTCCGCACGGTCAGCCGTTCACTGTGCGTCTCGTGGTGCCAGCGCTGTCGCCAGCCGGGATAGACGTGCCCGCCCGGGTAGTCCGGAAACCCGGTGAGCACGCGGACCTCGTGCCCCCGCGCGGCCAACTCCTCGGCGAGGCTGCCGGGGATGAACGCGGGTTCGGGCGGAAAGTGGTAGGACAGAATGCCGATCTTCATCGTTGCGCCCCCGTCCGCCGCGAATCGGCGGCGATCGGCGCGGCACCCGGACCGACAGGTGGACGGCCCGCGTACGATGCCGACAACCCCTCCCCGCGCGGCCGCCGGCACCGACGCACCGTTCGCACGGTGTGCCCGCCCGCGTCCGCACCGACGAGAGGGGCACCGATGGCTGATCGCGTGTTGTTCGTCTGCCACGCCAACCTGTGCCGATCACCGATGGCCGAGCACCTGGCCCGCCGGCTGCTGGCCGACGGACAGGTCACGGTGGCCAGCGCCGGCACCGACGCGATCGACGGGCTGTCCATGCATCCGTACGCCCTGGAGGTCGCGACCGACAGCGGCGCGGACCCGTCGGGGTTCCGGACCCGGGGACTGCGGCCCGAATACCTCATCGACGCGACGCTGGTGCTGACCGCCACCCGCCGCCAGCGCTCGATCTGCACCGCGCTGGCGCCCAGCGCGCTGCACCGGACGTTCACCCTGCGCCAGTTCGGTCGGCTGGCCGCGGCGGCCGAGCCGCCCGCCGAGCCGGCGGACGACCCGTTGCGGGCGGCGATCGCCGCCGTCGCCCAGGCCCGGGGACGGCTGCAACCCGCCGCCCCGGACGCGGACGACCTTCGGGACCCGATCGGCGGTACGTCCGCCGACTTCCGACGCTGCGCCGAGGAGATCGAACGGTCGCTGCGACCCCTCGCCGCGCTCATCGGGGCAGCCGGGTGAGTTCCTGGGTGTGGTCGGCGACGCCGTTGACCCCGGTGGTGGTGTCGCTGTGCCGGCCGGCCATCGTCCGGTCGGCCGGTACCGACGCCGGAGGTGTCGAGGCGACCACCCGGTAGGCCTCGTACTGGTACGCCTCGGCCTTGGCCACCTTGGCCATGTTCAGCACGCAGCCGAGCAGACGGACCGAGACCGAGTGCAGTGCGCGGGCCGCCGCGGCGACCTGGGTCCGGGAGGTACGGCCCTGCTGGCTCACCAGCAACGCACCGTCGGCCTGCACGGCCACGACCACGCCGTCGGTCACCGCGAGCAGCGGAGCGGTATCGATGATCACGATGTCCGCCGACTCCCGCAGCGCCAGCAGCAGATCCGACATCGCCTTGGAACCGAGCAGCTCGCTCGGGTTCGGTGGGGCGGAACCGCTGGGCAGCACGAGCATCGACTTGTCGCCCCAGCGCTGCACCACGTCGCCGACCTTCACATCGCCGACGAGCACGTCGGTGAGGCCGACACCGGCGTCCAGCCCCAGGTACTCGTCGACCTTCGGCCGGCGCAGGTCCGCGTCGACGAGCAGCACCCGCCACCCCGCCTCGGCCAGCGCGATGGCCAGGTTGCAGGAGAGCGTGGTCTTGCCCTCGCCCTGCAGCGCGCTGGTCACGGCGATGACCCGGGCCGGCTCGTGGACATCCACGAAGCGCAGGTTCGTCCGCAGCTTGCGCACCGCCTCGGCACGGGCCGAGGTCGCGGCGTCGCCGATGATGAGCGGCTCCGTACGGGCGCTGCTCTCGTAGGGGATCTCGCCGAGCAGCGGACTGCCGGTGGCGCGTTGCAGGCCGGCGGAGTCCCGCAGTCGGACGTCGGCGACGCCCCGCAGGATCGCCAGGCCGACGCCGAGCACCAGGCCGATCAGCCCGCCGAGGGTGAGGTTGCGCGTGGGCTGCGGTGAGACCGGGTTTGCGGTGACCCGTGGGCCGCTGACCACCTCGATCTTGATCGGCGCCTTACCCTCGGATGTCGTCTCGACCTTCTGCACCAGGTCGACGAACTTCGCCGCGAGCGACTCGGTCACCCGCAGCGCCCGGGCCTGGTCGGTGTCGGTGACCGAGGCACGCAGCAGGACGGTGCCGGTCTCGGTGGAGGTGCTGACCCGACTCCGCACCTCGTCCGCGGTGAGCCCCACCGGGGTCTCGGCCACCACGCTCTGCGCCAGCCGGTCGCTGGTGAGCAGGTCGGCGTACGACTTGACGCGCTGTTGGAGGAAGAGCCCACCCTGGTAGGCATCGCTGACGCCGGAGTTGGGGGTGGTGACGAAGAAGGTCACCGAGGCGACGTACCGGGGTTGTGCCCGTACGGTCAGGAACGCCGAGGCGCCCAGGGCCACCATGACCGTGACCAGCACGACCCACCAGTGCCGACGCACGTGGCGCAATTGGCGGAGCAGGTCCATCAGGTGCGCCTCCGCGTCGGTCCGGTTACGCCAAAAAACTTCACGAAAACCCCCAAGGTCGTCTGTCAACTCGTGAAACCATTAAAGCGGCTCTTACGGCTTATGTCCGGAGTTAGGTGGTTCTGACTTCGACACGTGCGCCCGCATAACCAACCGGGCAAAGGGGCATTCGGCTGCGGCGAGACCCGGGGAAAAGTCGGCCGCCGATCGGATACCGACCGAACGACCCTGCGGTCGCCACCGTGCGAGGCGCGGCATCTGACCGACGTCCTGCGCACCGAGACAGTCGGTGGCGCGCTGCTGCTGCTCGGCACCGTGACAGCGCTGCTCTGGGCCAACTCGCCCTGGTCCGACTCGTACACCCGGCTCGGCGGTTGGGTGCCCTGGCCCGGCGGCGCGCCCTGGCCCCTCGACCTGGACGTGGCCACCTGGGCGGCGGACGGCCTGCTGGCCGTCTTCTTCTTCGTGCTGGGTCTGGAACTCGAGCGGGAGTTCGTCGCCGTGAACTCCGCGACCCGCGCCGGGCGCGCTGCCCGTGGCGGCCGCCCTCGGCGGGATGCTGCTGCCGACGCTGATCTACGTGGCTGTCGTCGTGGTCGGGGGTGGGCCGGGGCTACTCGTCGGCGACCTGGCCCTCGGCACGGGCAGCACGGCCGACGACCGGGTCACGGTGGCCGTGCTGCCCGGATCGGTGCTCTCCGCCGGGCTGGCCGCCACGGTGCTCGGCCGCCGCAACGCCGCGTACCGCACGCTGGCGTGGCGGGAGCGGCTCGACGCCGACGGCGTGCCCGACGTCTACCAGCGGCCCGCCGATCGTTGATCGGGGCCTGCGGACACCGGTGAGCGGAGCCCGGCCGGGCCACACGGCGGGCCTGCGATCAGCGGCGACGCTCGGCGGGCGGCAGGTCCTCGGTCTCCTCGGCCAGCGCCTCCGCGGCCGGTGCGGTGAGGTCGTCGCCCGGCACCGCGACCGCCTCGACACGATCCTGCTCGTCGGCCTTGCCACCGGGCGGCGGCTCGGGAGCGGTGGCGCCACCGGCGTAGCCGTACTCGTTCGGTTCGTCGTGCCGGCTCATCTGGTCATCCTCCCGCTTTCCCGGTTTCGCCCCTCACCGCCAACGGTAGGTGCTGATCGTCTCCGGCGCAGCGCGCCGGGGATTGTCGCCCCGACCACGGCCGCCCGGTGCCCAGCGCCGCCCCGAGCAGCTGGCGCAGGGCGATGATCGCCACCGCGCCGGCCAGACCGTTCCACCCCGGATCACCCGCGAGCCGGAGCAGGCCGGCCGCGGTCAGCAGATCCAGCAGCACCCGGACGGCGACCCGGAGCGCCCCGGTGCTGAGCGCGGTGACCACCCCGGCGACCAACGCCAGAGCGGTGACCGCGGTGATCAGCACGCCCGTCACGCCCGTCACCTCCGGCTCTCGCCCTCGGCCACCTGCCGCTGCTCGTGACGGATCTCCCGACCCAGGAAGTAGTTGAGCGCTGTTCGGATCGTCGCGATCGCGGCCAGTTGGCCGATCTGGTCGAACGACGGGGACACCGCCGTCCGCAGGACGTCGGCCGCCAACTGGAACTCGAGGCCGAGGGTCAGGAAGCGACCCAGCGAGAGCCGGATCGGCGTGAAGAGGGCGGCGCTGCGGTGTCGTAGCCCTTCGACCACGAACCGCACCGCCGCCCAGACCGCCCCGACGAAGATGACGAGCGCGCCGGCGACCTCCACGACGGCAACCAGCACCTGGTCGCCCTGGCGCAACAGCTCGGCCGCCTCCACCGGATGCCGTTACCCGCCCTCGGGCCAGCTAGTCGGCCCTCAGGTCAGCTCGTTGACCGCCTCCAGGATCAACCAGAGACCGGAGATGGCGAACAGGATCGCGGCGCCGTACCTGATGGTCTTCTCCGGCAGCCGCCGACCGAGCATCCGGCCGACCAGGATGGCCAGCGCGTCCGCGGCCACCATGCCGATGGTGGAGCCGAGCCAGGTGCCGAACCAGCCGTACTTGGTGGCGAGTGTGATCGTGGCGAGCATCGTCTTGTCGCCCAACTCGGCCAGGAAGAACGCCACCGACACCGCCACGATCGCGGTCTTGCTCGTCTTCTCCGCCTTGCGCTTCTCCTCCTCGGTGAGCTTGTCACCGCGCAACGTCCACGCGCCGAAGCCGAGGAACGCCACACCGGCCACCAGGGAGATCCACTCGGTCGGCAACACCGCCCCGAGACCCACGCCGATGGCCACCGACGCCAGGTGCACCACCGCCGTGGCGACCGTGATGCCGATCAGCACCGGGATCGGCTTGAACCGCGTGGCGAAGGTCAGCGCCATCAACTGGGACTTGTCCCCCAGCTCGGCGACGAAGATGACGCCGAAGCTGATCACCAGCGCGGCGAAAAATCCCTCCATGACATCCTTCCCGTTCACGCCGGGAGGAGGTACAGGGGCGCCCTCGACCCGGCTGCAACAGCCTGAGTCGAAGGTCTCGCCCGCCCCGGAAAAGACCGGGGCCGCGTGGCCGGATGCGGAACGCACCAGTATGTCGACCACGACATTGGGGGCTACTCCCCTTCGCGGGATCAGCCTAGCCGATCACCACCGGGCCGGGCCGGGGTGGGTGAACCGGCTCACCGTGCCCGCGCCAGCGTGACCCCGAAGAGCCCGTCCGGGTCGGTCCAGAACTCCGTCGTGGCGAAGCCCGCCGTGGCCAACTCCCCGGCGATCCCCTCCGGGCGGAACTTCGCCGAGACCTCGGTACGCAGTTCCTCCCCGGCGGCGAAGTCCACGATCAGGTCCAGCACCCGTACCCGCATCGGTCGGGTCGCCCGCAACCGCATCTCGATCCACTCGTTTGTCGGGTCCCAGCGGGCCACGTGCGCGAACGCCTCCGGATCGAAGTCGGCGCCCAACTCCCGATTGATCACCCGCAACACATTGCGGTTGAACTCGGCGGTGACGCCGGCGGCGTCGTCGTACGCGGGCACGACCACCGACGGGTCCTTCACCAGGTCGGTGCCGAGCAGCAGCCAGTCGCCGACCTCCAACGCGCCGCGCATCGCCGTCAGGAACTCGGCCCGCTCGGCGGGCAGCAGATTGCCGATGGTGCCGCCCAGGAACGCCACCAACCGACGGCCGCCGGTGGGCAGCCGGTCCAGTTGCCGGGTGAAGTCGCCCACGATGCCCCGGACCCGCAGGCGGGGAAAGTCCGCGGCGATCTGGGCCGTGGAACTCGTCAACGCGCTGACCGACACGTCGAGCGGGACGAACGTGCCCAGCCCGCCGCGCCGGCTGAAGGCGTCCAGCAGCAGCCGGGTCTTCTCCGACGAGCCGGAACCCAACTCGATCAGGGTCTTGGCCCCGGTCAACGCCGCGATCGCGGGAGCGCGCTCGGCCAGCACCGCCCGCTCGGCCCGGGTCGGGTAGTACTCGGGTAGCCGGGTGATCTCCTCGAACAACTCACTGCCCCGGGCGTCGTAGAACCACTTCGGCGGCAGCCACTTCTGCCCGGCGCTCAGCCCGGCTCGGACGTCGTCGCGCAGGCCGCGCTCCAGGTCGCCCTCTTCGAGGTAGATCTCCAGCGGATCCGCGGTCATCGGTTCGCCTCTCTCTTGGACCAACAGGTGGTGCCTCGACCGGTGCGGTTCACCGAATCGCCAACGGGCGTACCCGCACCTCGCCCGCCGTGGCCAGGACCAGGTGCCCCTCCGGCACCGCCCGCCACCCCGGGTCGTCGTCGTGCGGCTCGGAGGCGAGCAGCACCGAACCCGGCGTCGCACGGACCGACAACGCGTGCCCGAACACGCTGGCGACCGCCCGGTGGCCGTCGGTGAGCAGCAGGTTGAGCCGCGACCCGGGGGCCGCCGCGGCCACGTCCGTCACCGTCCGCCCGACCGCCTCCGCCGGGTCCTCGCCGGCGCGCAGCCGATGCCGCACCAGCGCCCAGAGCAACGCCGAGTCGGTGGCGGCATCCAGCGTGAGCAGGTCACGCACCGGCAGCCCGGCGGCGAGCGGCACCACCGCGTCCGGCCAGCCGCGGACCACGCCGTTGTGACTGAACAACCACCGCCCCTCGGCGAACGGCGCGGCCGCGCCGTCGACCACCGCCATCCCGACGGTGGCCGACCGCACCGCCGCGAGCAACGCGCCGGAGGACGTCACCGCGGCGAGCTGGGCGATCGTCGGGTCGCTCCAGATCGGCTGCGCCCGCCGGTAACGCACCGGCTCACCGTCGCCCGGATACCAGCCGACCCCGAACCCGTCGGCGTTGATGGTGCCGCCGCCGCGCATGTCACGCGGCGCCCAGGACTGCCGCACCAGCGAGTGCGCCGGGTCGAAGAGCACCTCGGCCAGGGTGACCGGCGGCCCCAGGTAGGCCAGATGACGACACATCAGCGCCCCGTCCGCGCCGGGCCGCGGACCGCACGGTGGATCACCGGTACGACTCCTCCGGTCGGACGTCGCGGGCGCAGCGGAAACCACTGAAGATCTGCCGGCGGATCGGATGGTCCCAGTTGCGGAAGGTGCCCCGACAGGCCGAGCGGTCGGTGCCGAACGAGCCGCCGCGCAGCACCCGGTAGTCGCCGCCGAAGAAGACCTCCGAGTATTCGCGGTACGGGAACGCGGTGAAGCCGGGATGCCCGTCGAACACGGTCGAGGTCCACTCCCAGACGTCACCGATGAGCTGGTGCACACCCAACGGCGAGGCACCACCCGGGTACGCCCCCACCGGCGCCGGCCGCAGATGACGCTGGTCGAGGTTGGCGTGGGCCTCGGTCGGGTCGTCATCCCCCCAGGGATAACGGCGGGACCGCCCGGTCGCCGGGTCCCACCGGGCCGCCTTCTCCCACTCCGCCTCGGTCGGCAGCCGCTTACCGGCCCACGCCGCGTACGCCTGCGCCTCGTACCAGCACACGTGCACCACCGGCTCGTCGCCGCGGACCCGGGTCCACCGGCCGAAGCGCTGGTACGACCAGTCGTCACCGTCCCGGCGCCAGTGCATCGGCGCGCTGAGCTGCTCCCGAACCCGGTGGGACCAGCCCGCCGCGCTCCACCACCGCGGATCGGTGTAACCGCCGTCGGCGATGAACGCCGCGTACTGCCCGTTGGTGACCGGGGCGGCGTCGATGACGTACGCGGGCAGGTCGACCCGGTGTGCCGGGCGCTCGTTGTCCAGCGCCCACGGGTCGCTGTCGGTGCCCATGGTGAACTCGCCGGCCGGCACCAGCACCTCGCCACCAACCTGGACGGTGGGCTCGGGCGGCGCCGGGGCGTGCAGCACCGCCGGCCCCGACCGCAGCTGGTGGGTGGCGAGCATGGTCTCGTCGTGCTGCTGCTCGTGCTGCACGATCATGCCGAAGGCGAACCCGTCGGCGACCAACGGACGCTCGGTGAACGCCACCCGGTCGAGCAGGTCGTGCACCTTGTCCCGGACGGTGGCCAGGTAGGCGCGCGCCTCGGCGGGCGGCAGCAGCGGCAGCGTGGGACGGTCCCGTCGCGGCTGCTTGAACGCGTCGTACAGCTCGTCGATGTCGCACCGGACCGGCTCGCGGCCCCCGACGTCACGGACCAGCCACAGCTCCTCCTGGTTGCCCACGTGGGCGAGATCCCAGACCAGCGGCGACATCAGCGGTGAGTGTTGGCGCAGCAGATCCGCCTCGTCGACCACCTCGGTCAGCAGCGTGGTGCGGGCGCGGGCCCGCGCCAACTCTCCCGCGATCCGGTCGCGCAACCGCTCTCCGTCGGTGTGTCCCGTCGTGCTCGCGCTCACCACGCCGCCCTTCGCTCGCGACCCTGGCGCACTCCTCGTGGTCACTTTTCCCGCCCTCTCGTCGCGGCGGACAGCCGCCGTCGTAGTCCGTGCTGGATCTCGTCGTGGATGCCCGCCGCCAGGTCCAGCCGGGGCAGTGTGCGCAGGGCCAGGTCGAGCAGCGCCGCCGCCGCGGCGGCCAGCGCGGGGTCGGCCAGGCCGTGTCGGGCGGCGGCCGACCAGCGGTGTGCCACCGGCGCGGCGACCTCGTGTGCCGCGCGCACCGTGTCCGGATCGGTGAAGAGGGCGGCCAGTACCGCCAGCGGTAGTCGCCAGTCCCGGTCGGACTGGGCGTCCAGGTAGCGCAGCTCCAGATAGCCGCGCGGGCGCACGGGCGGAAAGAGGGTGCTGACGTGGTAGTCGAGGTCGTCGGTGGTGGGCGGTCGGGGCAACGCGCCGTCGAGCCAGTCGGCGAAGGTCACGCCGGGCGGCGCGGTCCAGTTCGTGCCCTGCCGGCGCAGACAGAGCAGGGGCGCGGCCAGCACGTACCGGATCCAGCTGGGGGTCGGGTCGTCGTCGGCGTGGCCGGGTGTCCAGACCGGGCGGGTGCGGGCCGGGTCGATGGCCAGCCAGGCGGCCATCCGCGCGGAAGCCCAGCCGGTGCGCCGCCCGGCGTGCCGGTTGGCCGACGCGAACACCGCGAGCAGCGGCGGCCCGACCGCGTGTGCGGCCGCCCAGCGTGCCGCGACCTGGTCCGGCTCACCGGCGTCGAGGCAGATTTGCAGGCCGGCGGTGCTGTACATCATGGTGCGGCCGGCAGCGCCGTGCCTGTCGAAGGCGTCGCGCATCGCGCGGTAGCGGGGAGTTTCCACCACCGGGCGGGGCCGTCGGTGTGGGTCGATGCCGCTGCGACCGAGGATCAGCCCGGCGGCGGCCAGCAGGTCGGTGACCTGGGCGATGTCGGCCTCGGTGGCCTGGATCAACGCGGTGACCGAGGGGCGGGGCGGGGTGGAGATCTCCAACTGGCCGCCCGGCTCGAGGGTCACCAGGCCGCCGTGTCGCAGCGGCTCGGCCGGGCTGGTGGCATCCAGCGTGGCGGGGCTGTGCCGCCCCAACGCCGCCCGTAGCCGCGTCGGGTCGACGGGGCGGGCGGGATCGGCGGCGTCGTGCACGGTCCATTCCAGTTCGACGCCGGTGAGTGTCGGTGGGCCGGTCTTGAAGCAGATCCGGGCGAGGTAGTGGCCCGCGGCCCCGGACTCGCGCAGGATGGCGCTGCGATCCAACTCGGGTGACGTCACCAACGGTAGGGACCCCTCTCCGTGTGCCGACTCCGGGACACGGGTGCCACCGTAAACCCACCCACCGACACCGTCGGGGACGTACGAGCGCCACCCACCCCTGTCTAACAGACGATTTTCCCACGCAGGGCGGAAAGGAAACGCGGCTACCACCGGCCGTTCACCGACGGGCGGGGTGGCCCGTCGGTGACGGTGGCGCCTTGGGCTTCGCCGGCTCGGATGGTCGGGACTCGGGCGCCAACCGCTGGCAGTACGCCTCGACCTCGGCGACGCCGCCGGCGGCGGCGACCAACCTCTCGAAGGCCGGCGTCCGTAGCGCCTGCTCCCGCTGTTCGGGCTTCTTGGCCTGCCAGGCACGGCACAGGCCGTGCAACTGGCCGGCCGGCGCTCCAGGAGTCGACGGTGTGCCCGGTGACGGCGGGCCGGGCACCGGCGGCCGGTCCGACACCGGCGCGCTGGGAGACGGTTGGCCCGACGCCGGTGGGCCGGGCGGGGTCGATCGACCGGGCTCGCCGGACGTGGGTGCGCCCCGGTCGGGGCTCCCCGACGTCCGCGACGGCCCCGGTGCGACCGGCTCCGGTGTCCGGTCGAGGTTGACCGCGGCGAAGGCGGCGCCCGCCGTGGCGGTGACCGCGACCGCGCCGATCCAGACCAACGCGCCGGTGGTCAGGCGACGACGGCCGGGTCGGTGTGGCACGGACGGCGCCGGCGTGGCCCGGGCGGCCCGGAACGCGGCCAGCGCGGCCTCCTCGCCGGCCAACTCCCCGGGCCGAGCCGGGCCGGCGGCCGCGGCGAGCACGCCGGCCACCGGGTCCGCCGGGGGCACGCGGGCCGGCGACGACGCCACCTCCCCTTCGGACGACGTGGCCGGGCGCGCCTGGTTCGACGACGCGTCCACGTCGGCGCGGGCCGAGTCGAGCAGCCGTTCGGTCTCGGCGTGGTCGACGCGCCGGAACGGGTTCATCCAGAATCCCCTCACGTCAGCCGTCCGCCGGCTCGGCGTGCGGTGCCCGCAGGGATGAGCTGCCGCCCGTGCGGGGCGGTGGCACCCCGTCGACCTCGACGGACGGCTCGGCCGCGCGCTGCGTCTCCAGCACGGCCGCGAGCCGTCGCAGACCGCGGTGGGCGGCCGTGCGGACGGCACCGGCCCGGCGGCCCAGCACCCGGCCGGCGGATCCCGCGTCCAGCCCGATCACGGCCCTCAGCAGGACCGCTTCGGCTTCCCGGGGAGGCAGGGTGGCGATCAGCGCCAGGGCCGTCTCGGTGCCGATCGTCTCGCTGGCGCCCTCGGCGGTGTCCGCCGTGCTGGCCAGGTCGACGAGCGCGTGCACCGGGACCGGCAGGGACGGTCGACGGCGCAGCCGGCGCAGGTGGTCCATCGCCCGGTTGCGGGCGATGGTGACGGCCCAGGCGCGGAACTCGCCACCGGTGAAGGTGGGCAGGTCGCGGGAGATCTGCAACCAGGTCTCGGAGGCGACGTCCTCCGCATCCGGGCCGACCAGGGCGGTCAGGTAGCGCAGCAGGCCCGGTTGAAGGCTGCGGTAGAGCAGGCGGAACGCGTCCTCGTCCCCCGCCTGCGCCGCGCTGACCGCCTCGGACAGTTCGCCGGTCATCCGCGCCCCGTGGCACGCCCGGCTCGGGCCGCCCCGCTCCGCCGCGGCGAAGCAGACCACGCGGTACGCATCGTCCGCCCGCTCACCACCCGCCCCGCCGCCCTCCGCCGATCTGGTCCCACCCGTGACCGAGGTCGTCGGCCCGGGGTGTCTGTGGGCCGACGTCAGGGTCGTCAGCTCGGCGCGCCGGCGGCCGAGGTGACCGGGGACGGCTTGAGCCGGGCTAACGCTAGGACGGGGCCAACGACGCGACAAGCCGGGAGGTTGTCACGGAAGAGTGACAATAATCAACCCGGCGAGCCGGCGTGTCGTCATCACTGCCCGTGAGCAGAGCGCGCAAACCTGGCCGCTACCCACCCTTTCGGTCAGCGTCGATCACACCGACGTGCCGAAATATGTCACTTTTCGTCACAGCATGTCGTCGCACCGTCACAGGGCGGCGGTGTCCATCCAGGTCAGAGCGGATACGCCGCGGTTGTCACTCGTTCGGCGGACAGCCCGTGTCGCGCCGCCGCGCGCCACTCTGGGTACGGTATTGCGGTGTTGTCATCGGGGGTCGTGCTCAGCGGTCGGTACCGCCTGGACGAACGTGTCGCCACGGGCGGCATGGGCGACGTCTGGCTTGCCGCCGACCTGATCCTCGGCCGGCAGGTCGCGGTCAAGGTGCTGCTGCCGACGCTGGTCTCCGACCCCGATTTCATCGCCCGGTTCCGGGCCGAGGCCCGGATCATGGCGGCGCTGCGGCACCCCGGCATCGTGCAGGTCTTCGACTGCGGCGCCGACGACCTGCCCGACGGCGCCGGTCGGGCGGACTACCTGGTCATGGAGTTCGTCGCCGGCGAGCCGTTGTCCAAGCGGATCGAGACGGCCGGCCGCCTCGACGTGGGCGAGACGATGTCGATCGTGGCCCAGGCCGCCGCGGCGTTGAACGCGGCGCACCGCGGCGGCATCGTGCACCGCGACGTGAAGCCCAGCAATCTGCTCGTGCTCGAGGACGGCTCGGTCGTCCTGGTGGACTTCGGCGTGGCGCGTTCCCTCGACATCACCAGCATCACCAGCACCAACGCGGTGCCCGGCACCGCCCTCTACATGGCCCCCGAGCAGGCCGCCGGGCGACCGGTCACCGGTGCGACGGACATCTACGCGCTGGGCGCGGTCACCTACTGCTGCCTCACCGGCAGTCCGCCGTTCACCGGCGACAACCCCCTCCAGGTTGCCGTGCGACACCTCGACGACGAGCCGCCGGAGCTGCCGCACGAGATTCCGGAGGCGGTCCGCGCCCTGGTGTCCCGGGCCCTGGCCAAGGACCCGCTGGACCGTTTCACCAGCGGGGCGGCGATGTCCGAGGCCGCCCGGACCGCGGTGACCGGCGGCGAGCCGCCCACCGCGATGGCGGCAGCCGCTCCGCTGCGCGACGCCGGGCCGGGCACCCGCGGCGACGGGCCGGTTGGCGCGGCGGTGGCGGGTGGGGCTCGGGACGCGCGCCAGCGACGCCGGGGTCCGCTGGTCGGCGCGGCGGTGGCCGTGCTCGTCGCGGTGGTCGGGCTCGGGGTGGCACTGGCCACGACGCGCAAGACCAACGAGGACCCGGCGGTCAACCTGCCGTCCAGCTCGCCCACGGCGGCGCCGAGCGGCCCATTGGATCTGCCAGCGGGCAACGAGCAGATCGCCACCGGTGGCCCGACCCGGCCCGACCGGTCGGTGGTGCCCGGCAACTCCCCGTCGGCGTCGATATCCGTCACGCCGAGCACGCGCCCCAATCAGACGTCCAGCCCGCCGACGCCCTCGGTGACGCCGACGATGACCACCCCGCCGACCACCACCGCGCCGAGCACCCCGCCGACCCCGTCGTCCGTGCCCACTCCGACGGCCACGGACAGCCCGCCGGCCGTGCCGGAGGGACCGGAGGTCGACTGAACGCGCCGGCTTCGCCGGGCGCCGACTGTCCCACCAGCACCGATATCCCCAAAACGGACTTGGGCCGCCGAACACCGCTCTAGGCTCCTCAGCAGGTCATATCCACCATCTGCTGCGGGAGCCTGGGTGAACGCTGAAAAGCTGGTCGTGATCGGTCAGGGGTACGTCGGGCTGCCGCTGGCGATGCGCGCGGTGGAGGCGGGGCTGGACGT
Source organism: Micromonospora sp. NPDC048839 (assembly GCF_040649915.1). Classification (NCBI taxonomy): domain Bacteria; kingdom Bacillati; phylum Actinomycetota; class Actinomycetes; order Micromonosporales; family Micromonosporaceae; genus Micromonospora; species Micromonospora sp. NPDC048839. The sequence continues at coordinate 97,962 of NZ_JBEZGL010000022.1, read as the reverse complement.
CGTCGGCCTCGACGTCGACGCCGACCGGGTGAAGCGTCTCGCCTCGGGCGAGTCGTTCATCGAGGACATCCCGACCGACCGGCTGGGCCGCGCGTTGGGGAGCGGCCGGTACCACCCCAGCACGGAATACACGGATGCCGAAGGCTTCGACATCTGTGTCATCACCGTGCCGACCCCGCTGCGCGACGGCACCCCCGACCTGAGCTTCGTCGAGCAGGCCGGTGTCGGCATCGGCCCGTACGTCCGCCCGGGGTGCACGGTGATCCTGGAGTCGACCACGTACCCGGGCACCACCGAGGAGTTGCTGCGCCCACTGTTGGAGTCGGCCAGCGGGCTGCGCAGCCCCGGTGACTTCCACCTCGGCTACAGCCCGGAGCGGATCGATCCGGGCAACCCGACGTGGCGGTTGGAGAACACGCCGAAGGTGGTCTCCGGCGTGGACGCGGTGTCGCTGGCCAGGGTGGACGAGTTCTACCAGCGCCTTGTGGAACGCACCGTGCCGGTGGGCTCGACCCAGGTGGCCGAGTTGACCAAGCTGATCGAGAACACGTTCCGCCAGGTCAACATCGCGCTGATCAACGAGCTGACCATGCTCTCGCACCACCTCGACATCGACGTCTGGCAGGCGATCGACGCCGCCGAGACCAAACCGTTCGGATTCCTGCCGTTCCGGCCCGGTCCCGGAGTCGGCGGGCACTGCCTGCCGATCGACCCGTGTTACCTGTCCTGGCAGGTCAAGCGCCGCCTCGGCCGGCAGTTCCGGTTCATCGAGCTGGCCAACGACATCAACCACGAGATGCCCGAGCACGTCGCGCAGCGGATCATGGCGGGACTGAACCGGGACAGCCGGGCCGTCAGCGGGGCCCGGCTGCTGCTGCTCGGTCTGGCGTACAAGAAGAACACCGGCGACATGCGCGACTCCCCCGCGGTCGACGTGGCCCTCCGGCTGCGGTCGCTGGGCGCCGAGGTGCACGCGGTCGAGCCGTACGCCGAGGCGCACCAGATCCCGGCCGGGGTGACCGTGGTCGGGCTCACCGAGCAGGAGATCCGCGCCGCCGACGCGGTGGTGGTGGTCACCGACCACGACAGCTTCGACTACGACCTGGTGGTCCGGCACGCGCGCTACGTCTTCGACACCCGCAACCGGTGCGTCGGCCCGATGGTCGAGCGCCTGTAGACCCGGCACCGCTGGCCGGTCCCGCCATCGGCGAAGACGGCGGGACCGGCCGGCGGATGTCCGTTCCCGCCCCCGGCGGCCGGCCCCGTCGACGAAGCCGGGCGGCCGCACCGACCGGCCGCGCCGGGCGGCCGCACCGCAGGCGGAGTCCGGCGTCGGCCGCGGCGTCGGTCACTGGTCGGCGAGCGCCTCGACGACCGGGCGGGACAGCGCCCGGCGGGCCGGCAGGACCGAGGCGAGCAGGGCGGCCAGCACCGCGACGCCGAGGATCAGCGCGAGCTGGCCGAACGGCAGCACCAGGTGGAAGTCCCCGCCGAGGCGGGTCAACAGGGCCATCGCGGAGGCGCTGACGCCGGTGCCCAGCCCGATGCCGAGCACCGCACCGACCACTGCCATCAGCACCGCCTCGACGGCGAGCACCGCCCGCATCCGTCCTCGGGTGAGCCCGACCGCCCGCAGCACCGCGTTCTCCCTGGTCCGCTCGACCACCGACAGACTCAACGTGTTCGCCACGCCAACCAGGGCGATCACCACGGCCAGGCCGAGCAGCGCGGTGACGAAGCCGAGCACCATGTCCACCGTGCCGGTGAGCATCTTCTTGTACGCGCCCTGGTCCATCAGGTTCACCGTCGGGTAGCGGGCCAGCACCGCCTCGATCACGTCCCGGGCCTGCTCGGCGCTCACCGCGGCGGCGGGGTCGATCTCGGCCAGGAAGCCGCGATGACCGGGGAAGAGCGCGGCGAAGTCCGCGTCGGCCATGTCGATGACGTGACCTGCGGGCGCCCCGTCGGCGGGCGTGTCGTCGGTGACCACCGCCGCCACCCGGAACGAGCGGTCCGCGACGGTCACCGGGGAGCCGACCTCCAGGCCGCGTGCCTGGGCCAACTCCCGGTGGACAAGCACCTGCCCGGGACCCACCCGGGTGGCGTCGCCGGTCAGCACCTCACCCAGCGTCCGGCTGACCAGCGCGGGGTGGGCCGCCCGGATCTCCACGTCGGCGACGACCGTGTGGCGCTGCTCGTGCACCACCCCCAACTCGGGACGGGCGGCCAGCTCGTCGGTGAGCGCGGCCGGCAGCTCCTGACCGATTCCGCTGACCACGAAGTCCGTCCCGATCTGGGCGTCCACGCTGCGCTCGATGCCGTCCTTGGTGCTGCGCGCGCCGACCACGAAGGCCGACACCAGTCCGATCCCGATCACCAGGGCGGTGGCGGTCGCGGCGACGCGCCGCGGATTGCGGACCGTGTTGGCCACCGCCAGCGCGCCGGTCGCCCCCAGGACGCGACGGGCCGGCCAGCCGAACACCTGGGCCAGCGCCGGGACGAGCACCGGCCCGAACAGCACGATCCCGAAGAAGGTCAGCACCCCGCCGGCCGCCACCAGCACCAGCTGGCCGGCGCTGGCGGCACCGGCCAGCGCGGCGACACCGACGGCCAGCAGCACCGCGCCGAAGGCCAACCGAACCCGTCCGGCGCCCCGGCTCGGCTGCACCGCGGCGTCGGTGAGCGCGGCCACCGGCGCGATCCGGGTGCCCCGCCAGGCCGGGAGCAGGGCGGCGCACACGGTGAGCGCGGTGCCCAGCAACAGGCCGGTCAGCACCGTCGAACCGGTCACGGTCAGGCCACCGGTGCCCGGCACGTCCAGGTGGGACATCAGCAGCCGCAGTCCGGCGGCGAGGGCCACCCCGAGCAGCACCCCGAGTGCGGAGGCGGCCAGCCCGAGCACCGCCGACTCCAGCAGGGCGGCCCGGAACACCTGCCCCCGGGTGGCGCCGATCAGGCGCAACAGCGCGGTGCGCCGGGTGCGCTGGGCCAGCACGATCGCGAAGGTGTTGGCGATCACGAAGCCGGCCACCACCACCGCGACCCCCACGAAGATCAACAGCAGCATCCGGAACTGGTCCACGTTGCGAACCGACTCCTCGACGGCCTCGTCGAGGATCCGCTGGCGACTCTTCACGGCGGCGTCGCCGCCGGCAACGGCACGTACCCGCTCGGTCACCGCCGCGACGGAGATGCCCGGTCGGGCCGCCACCATGATGCGGCCGTACCCCCGCTGGCCGGTGAGGGCCAACGCGTCCGGCCCGACCAGGCCGACGAACGGGCCTCCCACGTCGCGTACGGTGCCGGCCACGTCGACGGTGCCCACCAGGGTGTACGGGCGGGCCGCGCCGCCACTGCCGCCGACGCGGACCTCGGCACCGAGAGCGAAGCCCTCCTCGGCCGCCGTCGGCGCGTCGAGCACCACCTCACCGGCCCGGTCGGGCAGCCGGCCGGCGACCACGTCGTACGAGCGCAGAGCCTGCTCGGTGGGGATGGCCACGAGCATGGTGAAGCCGAGCACCGGACGGCCGTCGGAGCCGACGATCCCGGCGGTGTTGGTCAGCTCACCGGCTGCGGCGGCCACCCCGTCCACCGCCCGCACCCGGTCGACGAGGGCCGGGGGCAGCAACTCCGCGCCCGTCGCGTAGACACCCAGGTCGGTGTGCCGGTCGAAGGTGCCGGCCCGCTCGTACGCCCCGGTGCGCATCCCGTCGACGAAGATCATCGTGCCGGCGACGAACGCGACGCCGAGCACGACGGCCAGCGCGGAGAGCAGCATGCGCAGCGCCTCGGCACGCAACGAGCGCAGGGTCAGGCGGATCATGCGAGGCTCCCGGTGCAGGTGGCGGCTCGGACCCCTCCGACGCTATGGCCGCCGCCGGTCGGTGGATCTCCACCTGCGCTCTCGACCTGCGTGCGTCCCGGGTCGCGGTGCGCCCGCCGCCCCCTACGCCCCAGGTCGTACGCGGCGTCATCCGCCGGGTGTCACCAGCCCGCTCTCGTACGCCAGGACCACCGCCTGGACCCGGTCGCGCAGCTGGAGTTTCGCCAGGATCCGACCGACGTGGGTCTTCACCGTCGCCTCGGCAACGTGCACCCGGGCGGCGATCTCCGCGTTGGACAGGCCCTGCGCGACAAGCAGCAGCACCTCCCGCTCCCGCTCGGTGAGCTGCGTGAGGCGCGGGTCCGCGCTCGGGGCGGCGCCGAGCTGCCCGGCGAACCGGTCCAGCAACCGCCGGGTGATCGACGGGGCCACCACCGAGTCGCCCTGGGCCACCACCCGGATCGCGGCCAGCAACTCCTCCGGCGGGACGTTCTTGAGCAGGAACCCACTCGCCCCGGCCTGGAGGGCGGCGAACGCGTCCGCCTCGGTGTCGAAGGTGGTCAGCACCAGCACCCGGGGCGGGCCCGCAGGCCGGTCGGCGCAGAGCCGCCGGGTCGCCTCCACCCCGTCCATGGTGGGCATCCGGATGTCCATCACGACCACGTCGGCCTCGGTGCGGGCGAGCACCCGCAGGGCGTCCGCGCCGTCGATCGCCTCCCCGACCACCTCCAGGTCGGGCTGGGAGCCCAGCACCATCCGGAACCCGGCGCGCACCAGCGCCTGGTCGTCCACGATCACCACCCGGACCGTCATGCCGCGATCACCTCCGTTGCCGGCTCCGACGGTAGCGGTAGCCGGACTTCGAGCTGCCAGCCCCCGGCCGGCCGGGGGCCGGCGGTGAGGCTGCCGTCGTACACCGTCACCCGCTCCCGCATGCCGAGCAGACCGTGACCGCCGGACGGCGCCGGGCTGACCAGCGGGCGACCCCGACCGTCGTCGCGCACCCGGACCACGACGGCCTCGGCGGTGTACGTCAGGGTGACCTCGACGACGGCGCCGACGCCGGCGTGCTTGAGCGCGTTCGTCAGCGCCTCCTGCACCACCCGGTAGACGGTCAGCTCCAACCCCGGAGGCAGGGCCGGCTGCTCGCCGGTGACGGTGCTGCGGATGTGCAGCCCGGCGTCACCGAAGCGGGCCAGCAGGTCGGGCAGCTCGGCCAGCGCCAGGCGCCGGTGCTCCGGGTCGGCGGCCGCCACGAGCCCGTCGCCGCCGGACGGGCCGGCGTCGCGCAGGACGCCGACCAACCGGCGCATCTCCTCCAGCGCCGACCGGCCGGTGTCCGCGACCACCTTCACGGCGGTGCGGGCCTGCGCGGGGTCACGGTCGAGCATGAACCGGGCGCCGTCGGCCTGGACGATCATCACCGCCAGGCTGTGCGCGACGACGTCGTGCAGCTCACGAGCGATCCGGGTGCGCTCCTCGGCGACCGCCGCCCGGGACTCGGCCTCCCGTTCGCGTTCCAGGGTGGTGGCCCGTTCCTCCAGGCTGAGCACGTAGAGCCGGCGGGTCCGCACGTTCAGCGCGACCAGCCACACCGCGCCGGTGACCAGCGCGTACCACAGCGCGGTCACCCACCAGCTGATGACGCCAGGCGTCTGCACGGCGGCGAGCACCACTCCCACGGCGGCGACCGCACCGGCGAGCACCGCCGCGCGCAGCCGCTCGCCGTACTTCACCACGCTGTAGAGCGCGATCAGGACGGCGACGTCGAACGGCAGCGGACCCCACTGGGCGATCACCTGCACCAGGCCGAGCGCGGCGATCACCACGGTCACCGCGCCCGGGTGCGCGCGGCGGAACAGCAGCGCCACGGCCATCCCCAGGCAGACCAGCGCCGCCGCCCAACCGCCCGCCAGGTTCGCCGCGCCGGCCAGGCCGATGAGGGCCACCACGACGGAAACGGCCACGTCGAAGGCGACGCCGCGCAGCGGGCGACCGAACATCGTGCGTCTCACGGTCACCCAGCGTACGTGTCGACGGACGTGACCCTCGCGCCTCGGCCGGGTCGACCGGACCGGATCGTCCGGGTCGGCCCCATCGGCGCGGGTCAGCGGCCGAGGACCTCGCGCATCCGGTCGATCTCGACGGTCTGCTCGGTGGCGACCGAGGTGGCGAACTCGTTGAGCGTGAGGTCGGAACCGACAGTGAGCAGGTTGGTGGCCATCTCGATGGCGCCCTCGTGATGCGCGGTCATCATCTGGACGAAGAGCCTGTCGAAGTCGGGGCCACGGCTGGCGGCGAGCTGCCGCATCGCCTCGGGTGACTGCATGCCGCGCATGGCGCCGTGGTCGTGCCCCTCGACCTCCGCCGGGAGGCCGCGGGTCTGCAGCCAGCCCCGCATCATGCCCATCTCCGGTCCCTGGCTGGCCCGGATGCGCTCGGCGAGGGCGCGGATGTCGGGGTCGGCCGCGCGGTCCGCGGCGAGTTCCGCCATCGCGAGGGCCTGCGCGTGGTGCGGGATCATCATCCGGACGAACAAGACGTCCAGCGAGTTGTGCGGTGCGGGACCCGCGTCGCGGACCTCGTGGGCCGCGCGGGTGGCCGCGGCCTCACCCGGGCGGCCGGGCGCGATGACGGTCAGGTCGGTGGGGACCGGGCTGACCGTCGGCGAGGCGGAGGTGGCGGGTGCGGAGGCCGACGGGGCGCCGGTCGTCGCGGCGTCGCCCCCGGCGCGACTCACGACGACTGTCACGAGCGCGAGCAGGAGCGCCAGTGTGACGATCGCCAGGGTTCGTGCGCGCCGATCGGTCATGGGCCACTCCCTGGAGTCGAGGTCATCGCGATGCTATCCATTGACGCAGGCACTTTGATGTGACCCGCATCACATCGACGTTCTTCGTCGGACGGTAAGGTGTCGACAATCATCTCCCCCTTGCGAAGGGCCTCGCCGATGATCAGACTCCACATGCCACGGCCACGACACCTGCGCATCGTGGCGCTCGCCACCACCGGGCTCCTCGTCGCCAACGCGCTCGTCGCCCCGCCCGGCAACGCCCAGGTGGCGCCGCCGTCGGCCCCCACCACCAACGCGATCCCCGGCGTCGACGAGATCGTCAGCAGCCCCAACCTGCGGCAGATCGCCAACGTGCCAAAGGTCGCCCCACTGGACGCGACAAACAGCGACATCGCCTTCCAGGGCAGGTACGCGTTCGCCGGCAACTACAACGGCTTCGTCATCTACGACATCTCGCGGCCCAACGCCCCGACGGTCAAGGCCCGGGTGCTCTGCCCGGGGTCGCAGAACGACATCTCCGTGCACGGCGACCTGCTCTTCCTCTCCACCGACTCGCCCCGCAGCGACGACTCCTGCAACAGCACCCCCGGGGTACCGACCGAGAAGGGCTCGTGGGAGGGCATCAAGGTCTTCGACATCAAGGACAAGGCCAACCCGCGCTACATCAAGTCCGTCGAGACGGCCTGCGGCTCGCACACCCACACCCTGGTGCCGGGCAAGGACCGCAAGGCCATCTACCTGTACGTCTCGTCGTACAGCCCGCGGGCCGAGTTCCCGGACTGCCAGCCGCCGCACGACTCGATCTCGATCATCAAGGTGCCGCTGAAGAAGCCCACCGACGCGGCCGTGGTGGCGACGCCGAACCTCTTCCCGGACGGCGGCTTCCCCGGCGGCCCCGGCTCGGCGACGACCGGTTGCCACGACATCACCGCCTACCCGTCGAAGGACCTGGCCGCCGGCGCCTGCATGGGTGACGGCATCCTGCTCGACATCAAGAACCGGGAGGCGCCCCGGGTCATCAACCGGGTCCGGGACACCGTCAACTTCGCGTTCTGGCACTCCGCCACCTTCAACAACTCCGGCACCAAGGTGATCTTCACCGACGAGCTGGGTGGCGGCGGGGCGGCGACCTGCAACGAGGCCATCGGACCGAACCGGGGCGCGGACGCCATCTACGACATCGCCGGCCGCGGCGACGCCCGGACGATGACCTTCCGCAGCTACTACAAGATCCCCCGGGTCAACGCGGCCACCGAGAACTGCGTGGCACACAACGGCTCGTTGGTGCCGGTGCTCGGTCGCGACATCATGGTCCAGGCGTGGTACCAGGGCGGCATCTCGGTCTGGGACTTCACCGACTCGGCCCACCCGAAGGAGATCGCCTTCTGGGAGCGCGGCCCGCTCTCGGCCGACAAGCCCGTCAGTGGTGGCACCTGGTCCGCGTACTACTACAACGGCCACATCTACTCCAACGACATGGTGAAGGGCCTGGACGTCCTGGAGCTGAACGACTGGCGCACCTGGACGGCCAAGCTGACCCGCTACAACGAGCTCAACGTGCAGACCCAGCCCAGCTACCTGGGCTGGTAGGCACCAAGCACGACACCGGCCCGGCCCTCGAATCCGCAGGGCCGGGCCCGTCCACGTTCCCAGGGGGTACGCGCGTCAGCGCACGGCCAACTGGTAACGGCGCTCGCCACCGCCCGCGGTGATCAGTCGAACCTCACCGCTGCGCAGGCCGTACGTCACCGACCAACGGGTATGCCCCTGCCGAACGGCGGCGAGGATGCGGTGCGCCGCGTCGGCGTCCACCACCGCGCCCGCGTCGGTGAGCACGGCGGCGATCTGCCCGTACCGGCGGTCCTCCCGGCGGCGCTGCTCGGGCACCCCTGCGACCGGCACGTTCGTGAGCGCCTGCCAGCCGCCCGTGCCCCGCTCCACCCGCATCTCCCCGTCCACGAACTCGACCACGGCGGATGCGCCGGACGCGTCGGCCAGCAGGTAGTGCAGCGGCGGCCCTCCGTCGAAGTCGAGGTTGTGCCGGGTGAACACGGCAACGGCCTCGTCGACCGTCGCGGCCCGGTCCAGCACCAACCGCAGGATCCGCACCGAACCGACAGTGGGTCTGCCCGCGACCGGGCGGGCGGTCGCCGCGTCGTCCGCCGCCAACCCCACGGCGAGGCCCCGCTCGTTCATGCCGTCGAAGGGCAGCAGCGGCGCGTCGAGCAGCCGACGGTCCCCGGCCGGGTCCGCGCCGACCCCGAGGTAGGAGATGTCGACGAGCGACACGGCCGCGTAGCCGTCCGGCGGGTCGGTCCGCAGCACCAGCGCCGGGTTGGCGTCCCAGTCGAAGTTGCGGGCGAACAACGGCCGCGCCGGGTCACCGGCGGCGACGAACAGCGAGCAGCCGAACGGACTGGGCGGGGCCGCGTCGGTCCCCACCGTCGGGTCGTATGCCCCGACGTACGTCATCTCGTACAGCGGCAGGTCGTCGACCCGGCGCAGGCTGGCCATAGTCTGCTCGGCCTGGGCGGCGTCCTGGCGGGAAGCGGCCGGGGTGGCGGCCGGCGACCCGACGTGCGACGGGCCCGCCGGCCCGGATGTGGCACAGGACGTCAGGGCGAGCAACAGGGCCGCCGCAACGGCCGGCAGGGTCCTCCGCATACCCGTTGGACGCTATGGCAGCGGTAGACGGTTGTCCACCGCGCTGTTTCACCCCGGCGCATCGCCCACCCCGGCCGCCCCCGAGTTCACCTTTGCTCTGCTTCAACGGGCGCGACAGCCGTTGTCCGACTATCGGACGTGTGGTGTTGCGTGGGTTGAAGCAGAGCAAAGGACCTGAATCAGCAGGGCGACGGGCCGCCAACGGTGCGGCTCGTCACCCCAGTGGGGGCGGCGACGCCGCCGGCCGGACGCTGTGCGAACGTGGTCAGACGTGACGACCGCAGCCCCGCCCGAACCGACCACGCGCTGGCGGCCCCACCCGCTGGATCTGGTGGCGGTCGTCCTCGCCGTCCTCGGCGCCGCCTGCGCGCTGAGCGGGCTGCTGCCACGGGCGGAGACCACCGCCACCCTGCACCGGATCCTGCCGCTGCTGCTCTTCCTCGGCACCGTGATCGTGCTCGCCGAGCTGACCGCCGTGGCCGGCGTCTTCGACGTGCTGGCCAGCCGACTGGCCATCGCCTCCCGGGGCAGGTGGGCGGCGCTGTTCCTGCTCTGTGGCGGCCTCGCCACGCTGACCACCCTCGTGCTCAACCTCGACACCACCGCCGTGCTGCTCACCCCGGTGCTGCTCGCGTTGGCCCGCAACCTGCGCGTCCCGGCCGGCCCGCTCGCGGTGACCACGGTCTGGCTGGCGAACACCGCGAGTCTGCTGCTGCCGGTGTCGAACCTGACCAACCTGCTGGCCGCCGACCGGGTCGGGTTGTCCCCGTTGGCCTACGCCGAGCGGATGGCGCTGCCGCAACTCGCCGCCGTGGCGGTCACCATGGCGCTGCTCTGGTACGCGTGGTGGCGGCGGGACCAGCCGGTCGGCGGGCGTTTCGTCCCGCCGGCCCGGCACGTGCCGCCGGATCCGGTGCTGCACCGCGTCGCCCTCGCCGGCTGTCTGCTCTTCGTCGCCGGCATCCTCGCCGGGGTGGAGATCGGTCTGGCCTCCGCCGTCGCGCTCGCGCTGGTAGTTGTCGGCTTCGTCGTCCGCTCCCCCGCCACGCTGCGCCTGAAGCTGGTGCCGGTGCGGCTGCTGCTCTTCGTCGTCGGTCTGTTCCTGGTGGTGCAGACCCTCGGCCAGCACGGGTTGGACGACCTGGTCGGCGGCCTGCTCGGCACCCACGGTGGAACGCTCGGCGAGCTGCGCGCGGGCGGTACGGGCGCGTTGCTGGCCAACATGGTCAACAACCTGCCGGCCTACCTGGCCGGCGAGTCGGTGCTGCCGTCCGGCGAGCACACCCGCCTGCTGGCGCTGCTGATCGGCACCAACGTCGGCCCGCTGGCCGTCCCCTGGGCGTCGCTGGCCACCCTGCTGTGGTTCGAGCGGTGCCGGGCGGCCGGGGTGACGGTGCCGATGCGGCGGTTCGTGCTGACCAGCGCGCTGCTCGCGCTGACCGGCACGGTCGCGGCGGTCGGCGCGCTCCTGCTGGTTAGTTGACCACTATTGAATGATTCTCACTCGGTTGCGGCGTTTGACCCTCCGAGACGTGTTATCGACCGGAAGCGCGAGATGACCGTTTATGCTGGTTCGACACCGATCCGAGTAGGAGAACCGGTGACAGCGCAGCACGAGCTGGACACAGCCCAGACGACCCCTTCGGACTACCGCCCGCCGACGATCCAGCGCCTGGGCACGCTCGCCGAGTTGACCAAGGGCGGCACCGTCGGCCCGGACGACGGCCTGGGCGGCGGCGGCGACGGTTCACTCTGACTCGTCACCGCCCGCCATCGTGGGAGGACCGCCGCTGCTCACGATCCGCCGGGCACAGCGCCGGTACGGTCGTCGGGTGATCTTCACCGACCTGGATCTCGACGTCCCGGTCGGTGCCCGGATGTTCCTGGGCGGCAACAACGGCTCCGGCAAGACCACGCTGCTGCGGTGCCTGTCCGGCACGCTGACCCTCAGCGCCGGACAGGCCACCGTCGGCGGCCACCCGGTCGGCTCACTGCCCGCCCGGCGCCTGACCGCTGTCTGCCTCGCCCCGGAACAGGGCCTCTACGAGCAACTGTCGGCACGGGAGAACGTGACCCTCGTGGCCCGACTCCGGCTGCCCCGGCGAGCCGTCCGCGCGGCCGTCGCCCGGGTCGAAGCCGAACTGGACCTGGCCGGCTACGCGACCGTGCCCGTGCAACGGTGCTCGGCGGGGATGCGGGCCCGGGTCAGCATCGCGCGGGCTCTCGTCGCCGAGCCCGCGCTGCTGCTGCTCGACGAGCCGGGCCGCTCCCTCGACGAGACGTCACGGCTGCTGTTGTGGCAGGCGCTCGACCGGCGGCCCGAGCTGACCTGCGTGATCGCGTCGCACCTCGCCGACGACCGCGACCGGTGCCAGTCCGCCCTGACGCTCCCGGCCCTCCGATGACGACACCGACCACGCCCGCCGTCTCGGCCGCGACCACCAGCCGACCGGTCGGTCGCCGGGCCGCCGGCGCAGGGCCGGTCGCGATGGTCCTCGCGCTGGTCCGCCGTGATCTCGGCGACCCCCGCCAGTTCCGGCTGCCGCTGCTGCTGGACCTCGCCTTCGGGGTGGTGAACCTGATCGTCTTCCTGTTCATCTCCCGGGTGCTCACCCCGTCGGCGGGCACCGACCTCGCCCGCTCGCCCAGCTACTTCGACTTCGTGGCGGTCGGCATCACCTTCCTGCTCGTCCTGCAGGCCGCCACCACACAGCTGACCGGCCGGGTGATCCGGGAACAGCGCAGCGGGACGTTGGAGGTGCTGGCCGCCCAACCCGTGCCGGTCACCGCGCTGGCCATCGGGACGGCCGGCTACCCGTTCCTGTTCGCCCTGCTGCGCTCCTGCGTCTACCTGGCCATCCTCGGCACCGTGCTCGGCCTGCACACCGACCGGGCCGACTGGTGGGGGGTCGCGGTGCTGCTGATCGCCGGCACCGCGTCGGTGCTGGGCATCGGCATCGCACTCGCGGCGTTCACCGTCGCCGTCGGGCACGGCGACGCCGCCGCCCGACTGTTCGTCGTCGGGCTCACCTTCGTGTCCGGCACGTACTTCCCGGTCTCCGAACTTCCCGGCCCCCTGCCGGAGCTCGCCGCGGTGCTGCCCAGCCGGATCGCTCTGGACGGTCTGCGCTCCGCGCTGGCCGGCGGCGACTGGGCCTGGTCGGCAGGTGCGCTGCTCGGTGCCACCGCGCTCCTGCTGCCGCTGTCGAGCTGGGCCTTCGCGGGGGCGCTGCGGGTCGCCGCCGGCCGCGGCGCCCTGAAACGCGATTGAGGTACGACATGCTCCGCCCCACACCGTTCGACCTCGCCACCGGAACGCTGCTCGGTGTCGGCCCGCCACGGCCGCGTCGGCTTGTGCCGGCCGGCGTACCGGATCCGTTGGGTGCGCTCGACGCGGCCGTGCTGGCCGGTCTGACCCGCCCACCGTGTGTGGTGAGCTTCTCCGGTGGGCTGGACTCGTCGCTGATCCTGGCGGTGGCCGTCCGGGCGGCCCGCCGGGAGGGGCTGCCGGACCCGGTCCCGGTGACCTGGCGGTTCAGCGGGGCTCCCCGGGCGGACGAGTCGGACTGGCAGCAGCGGGTGATCGGGGCGCTGGGGATCGGAGGGTCCTGGCAGATCCTGCGGGCCGATGACGACTTGGACCTGGTCGGGCCGGTGGCCCGCCGGCTGCTGCACCGCCACGGGGTGGTCCATCCGGTCAACCTGCACCTGCACCTGCCCATCGCCGAGTTGGCCACCGGCGGCTCGCTGCTCACCGGTGCGGGCGGCGACCAGATCCTGGCCGGGTGGCGTCGCCCACCGGCGACCTCGCTGCGCGGCCGGCTGTGGTGGCTGCGGCACGCCGCGCGTACCCGGCAGGGGCCGGCGGAGATGTTTCCGTGGCTGCGGGCGACCGTCGCCCGGGAGGCGCACCGCGCACAGCGCGCGGAGCAGCGCGCCGAACCGCGTCGCCTGCGACAGCGGATCGCTTGGCACACCCGGCGGCGGGACCTCCGAACGACCTGCTCGGCCCTGGCCGCGCTGGCCGCCGAGCACCGGGCGACCGCGATCCAGCCGCTGCTCGACGAGGGATTCCTGGCCGCGCTGACGCTGCGGTACGGCGACCGCCGGAACGTCGGCCGGGACCGGCTGCTGACGGAGATCGTTCAGGGTGCCCTACCGGCCGAGGTCACCGCGCCGCGCCGCAAGGCCCGCTTCCTCGAGGTGTTCTTCCGGACCCCGACCCGGGAGTTCGTCCGCTCCTGGGACGGCGTCGGCACCGACGAGGAGTTGGTGGACACGGAGGCGCTCCGGGCGCTCTGGTCGCGCTGGCCGATCCCCGGCGGCACCGCCAGCCTGGTCCAACAGCTCTGGCTGGTCGCCAACCCGCCCGACTCCGCCCGCCGGCTGGAGCGTTCCGACATCGACGTGGAGGTCACATCCTGACAGAGCAGGAGATCGTGCACCGGGTCGACCCGGACCGGGTGGCCTGGCGGGTCGCCGGTGACGAGGTGGTCGTGCTGGACACCCGCAACTCGGTCTACTTCGGGCTGGACGCCACCGGCGCGTTGCTGTGGCGACGCCTGGCGACCGGTGCCACAAGTGCCGAGCTGGTCACGGCACTCGTGGAGACGGCCCCGGTGGAACGGAAGCGGGCCCGCGCCGACGTGGCCGCGTTCCTGGCGGACCTGCGCGGGCACGGGCTGCTCGTCGAGCGGCCCTGACCGACGCCGTCGACCGGGCGGGACGACGGCGACACCGGGCGGGACGACGGCGGCGGCGGGCGGGTTGACGGCGACGCCGGGCGGGTTGACGGTGACGCCGGGCGGGACGACGGCGGCGGCGGGCGGGACGACGGGCGACGCCGGGCGGGTTGACGGTGAACCCGCGCGGGGTCAGCCGCGATCGTCGCGCCGGGCCGCGCGGACCTCGCCCAGCGCGGCGGGCAGTCGTCCGGCGTTGCGGGCCAGCCGGCCCAGGTGCGCCAGCAGCAACCCGACCGGGCCACGTCGGGCCAACGGGCTGGCGTGCCGCATCGACGCCGGTGTCGGGAACACCCGCGGGCCGAGGTGCCGCAGTCGGTCGACCACGGTGGGCAGTTCGGCGAGCTGCGCGATCGTCAGGGCAGCGGGTGAGGCGCGGTGGGCGCGCAGCCACAGCGCGGGCGTGCCCTGCCGGGGCAGGGCCAGTGTGCCGGCCAGGGTCGCGCCGGCCGGCGTCAGGCGCAGGCCGAGCGCGAACGACGGCAACGCTCCGGTCAGCGCGGCGAGGTCGGCCGCCGCTCGCCAGGTGTCGACGGGAAAGACCGCGAGCGCCCGCAGCAGGTCGACACGCGGCCGGTCGGAGCGACCCGGTGCGGCGGCGTGCAGGGCGACCAGCAGGGCGGCGCCCGCCTCGTCCGGCACGGTGACCAGGCCGCCGGCCAAACTGATCCGTTCCGCCGAGCTCCACAGCCCGGTCCACAACGCCTCCGCGTCGGTGACCCCGTGGAACCCGCGGTGCAGGTCGACGGTGAGCGCCAGCGGGCCGGGCATCCGCCAGGGACGCTCGTACCAGTGCGACCGGTGGTCGGGCCGCCCCTCCGGGAGGGCGCTGGTACAGCCGAGGTCGGCAAGCGCCCGCTGCGCGAGGTCGAAGGAGGCGGGGGCGACCAGCAGGTCGATGTCGGTGTAGACCCGGTGCCCCTCCTGGCCCAGCCGGCGGGCCAGCCCGGCCCCCTTGAGCAGGACGGCCTGCACCCCCCGGTCGGCGAGTGCGGCGGTGACGCCGACCGCGGCCGTGTCGAGACTCAGGCAGCGGACCGCCGACGGTAGGTCGTTCACCGGGTCGCTCCCACGGCCGAGGTCGCGGTGACGGCGTCGACCAGCAGTCGGTGGGTGTCGTCGAGGGCGGCCCAGTCGCGCGGACGGGTCAGCTCCCACGCCGGCAGGACGGCGAGCGACAGCAGCGCGGCCGGATCGGAGGGCAACTGCCCGAACGATCGCTGGCCGGCGAGCCGGGCCAGCAGGGCGGCGCCGGACAGCCGGGTCAGGGTGACCGTGGCCCCCCAGCGCAGGAACAACCAACCGCCCAGCCGGACGCGGGGCGCGATCGGCGGCAGCCCCACCCGCAGCTGGTCACCGGCCCGGACCGGTCGGGTGGGCAGCCCCACCCCGGGCACCGGCTGCCGCAGGTCGACACAGCGCGGGCCGGCGAAGGCGTCGACGCCGTCGACGACCAGGATGTCGTCGGTCAGGATCGGCAGGCCCCGCGCGGCCAGGGCGGCGAGCAGGCTGCTCTTGCCTGCGGTACGCGGGCCGAGCACCGCCCAGGCCCGGCCGGCGAGCACGAACGCGCCACTGTGGAACGTCTCCCGTCCGGCCCACCTGTTGACCGTCGTGGCCACCGGCGCGAGGTACGGGTGGGCCAGCACGTCCGGGGCGAGCGGTGGCCCGTAGAAGGTGGCGGTGCCCCGTAGCCGGTCCACGGCGAGGGTTCGCCCGTCGGCGAGGATCCGGGTGCCCCGCCGGTCGTCCAGGGGCACCGGTGGTGGTGGCGGTAGGTGCAGTTGGCCGACCCGTACGGTGGCCCATCCGAGGGTCGCGCCGTCGGCCGGCGGCAGCTCGGTCACCCCGTCCAGCCCGTGCACCCGCAACCCGTACACGCCTCGGCCGGGTGTCGACATGATCTCCCCGCTCATCGTCTGCTCAACGGTCCTGGACGGCGACGCGATGCGGGTGGCGCTCGTGGTGACACGCCACCCGCATCATCGACCGACGGGTGTCAGCGCAGGGTGCCCCTGTCGACTGTCACCTTCTGCGACTCCTTCAGCCGCTTGGCGTCCGCCGCGCGCTGCTTTGTCGCCTTGGCGCCCTTCGCCGACGTCGCGATCGTGGGGACCACGCCCCCGCCGATGGCGTCCACGTCGTACGCGACCCACCACGATCCGGGTGTGTCCACCGCGAAGGTCAGCGCGATGTGGATCGACGCGCCCGGCGCGAGCCCACCGAGGGCGATGGGGATCGTCAGGGTGGTGCCCAACCCGCCGCCCGGTGGACTGGTGGCGGGCGTGTCCATGGACAGGTTGCGCACCAGCAGCGTCCGGCCGTCACTGATGGTGATCGAGGCGGTCGCGTTGGCCGGGTTGACCAGCCGCAGGTTGGAGTGCACCTGCGGCGACGATCCACCGGGGTACGGCGCGCCGTTCTCCGCGCTCAGCGACGTGATCCGGATCCGCGCCTGGGTGATCGGCGCGGACGACCGGTTGGTCAGCGTCCGCCGGATCACCAGACTGTTGGGCGTGCGGACCCGGTTCGGCGCGGCCGACGCGGCCACGTTCGGGTCGAACAGCGTCGACTGCACCGCGGGGTTCTGCTGGTAGGTGCCCAGCGTGTTCTGCGGTGAGGGACTGCCGAGTGTGGACGGGACCCCGTTGATCGGCCCGATCACCGTGGCGACAAGTCGGAAGTCGGCCACGTTGTTGGCGGTGTCCTTCAGGTTGCCCCCGATCCGGAGCCGGTTCCAGGCGTAGGGGACGAACGGCGGCGAGTTGAAGGCGGGCAGCGGCGGGCCCTCGGAGAAGCCCGGTGTCGACCCGGCCCGGTCGGTGACCGTCTTCGCCGCGTCCGGTGCGACGAGCCGGAAGCCGCCCTGGCCGAGGCTGGGGACGACGAGGTCGGGTTGGATGTTGAACAGGGAGTAGTCGGCGGCCGCGATCAGGTAGCCCCGTCGGGGCGGCAGCGGCCGCGCGCTGCCCGGGATGGTGATGGACAGCCCGCCGGGCGCCTCCACCTTGAACCCGGCGATCGGCAGGTTGATCGCCGTGCCGTTCACGATCGAGACGAACTGGTCGGCGAGGCCGCTGATGCCGGACTGCGCGAACTGGTCGATGACCACCTGGCGGGGCGCGGCCGAGACCTCGATGACGACCTCGTTGGACACCGCCTCGCCGAGCGGGCCGGTCCCGTCGTACTGCGCCCGGAACTGGTTGTGCCCGAACGCCGGCACGTAGATCTGGAAGGTGGCCACGTTGAGCGACAGCGGGAAGGTGCCCAGTGGGGTCTCCACCCCGTTGGGCAGCTCGTCGATGAGTGTCACGCTGCCCTCGGCCACACCGGGGCCGACGACGACCTGGAACTGCACCGAGTTGCCGAAGTTGGTGGCGTTCGTGGACGCGGTCAGCGTGGCCACGCTCTTGGGCTGGACCAGGATTCGGATCGGCCGGTTGGCGGCGAAGCCGTTGGCGTCGGTCACCCGGACCGTGGACGGGTAGGCGCCGACAGTTGTCGGCCGGCCGGACAGCAGGCCGGTCGTCGGGTCGAGGTTGAGCCCGGGCGGCAGTGACCCGACGGGCAGCGACCAGGTGAACGGCCCGGTGCCGCCCACCACGTTGAGCTGCTCGGAGTAGGGCGCGTCGACCTCACCCAGCGGCGGCGCCGGGAAGTTCAGGATCGGCGCCTTGTTGACCACCAGGCTGATCAGCCGGGTGCCGGTCTCGCCGTCCGCGTCGACGACCCGGATCACCACCGGGTAGACCCCGGCGGTGGTCGGAACGCCCGAGATGCCGTTGGTGACGGGGTTCAGCATAAGACCGGGCGGCAGGGTGCCCGAGTCGACGCTCCACAGGTACGGCGGCACCCCGTGGGTGATGTTCAGGGTGGCGGTGTACGCGATTCCGACGGTCGCCTCGTTCGGGTGGTTGAACAGCAGCGTCGGCGAGATGTTGGCGATCACCTCGTCCGACGGGGCGGACTCGGGGCCGACGCCCTCGGCGGTGCGGGCCGCCACCGTGAACCGGTAGGCGGTGGTGGGGAACAGACCGGTGACCGTGTTGGTGGTAGCCGCCCCGAAGGTCTGGGCGGGCTGGCGCACACCGCCGACCCAGGGAGTGACGATGTAGTTGGTGATCGGTGAGCCGCCGTTGGGGCCAGGCGTCCAGCTCAGCAGGGCCGTGGCGGTGTCGGCGGTGACCGCGATGATTGTCGGCGCGCCGGGCAGCGCCATGATCTTGGCAGCCGTGGAGGGCTTGCTGGCCGGGCCGACGCCCTCGGCGTTCTTCGCGGCGACCGTGAAGGTGTAGGTGGCCCTGGCGGTCAGACCCTCGATCTTCTGGGTGGTCTTCGACTCGTCGAAGGTGACAGTCTTCGCCTTCTTGCCGTTGCGGTACGCGGTGACCAGGTAGCCGGTGAGGGCCGAGCCGCGGTCAGCCGGCGCCTTCCAGTTCACCGTGGCCGTGCCGGCACGCCAGGACGCGGTGGGCCGGGCCGGCGCGGCCGGTGGCTGGGCCGGAGCAGCCAGCTCGGCGATTCGCTGCGGGGCGACGGCGGGCGCCGCGATCGGCGCGGACGCGGGTGTGGGGGTGCGACTCGGGGCGCGGGCCGAGGCCGCCGTGGGTGCGACGAGCAGGCTGACGAACAGCGCCAGGATTGCGGCGCAGGCCGTGACGGCCCGTGGACGGGCACGGAGCACTGGGGACATGGATGTTTTCTCCCTCTCCCGGGGATGAGGGCCACCGCGGGCGGGAGGAGGAGACAGGCGACCGGCTGCTGGTCCTCGGCGGCCACGCGCCTGCTACCCCCCGGCCGCAGGGCGACTGGCGGAATTCGACCGTCACGCACGGAATGCCTTTCACGTGTTGAGTGACGGATCTCTATCCACTCCTACCAGTTTTCCCAGGTCAGGCCATTTTCGGGCGGGGAAAGTGTCCAGCCACGGGCGGAGGCTGTCCGAATTCCGACTGCCGTCGCGTCCTTTTGCGGCGGACGCGACGGCAGCGTCGCGGTCAGTCCCGGCGCACCGCGAGCTGAAGCTCGGTGACGCCCTGCTCCGGCTGGTCGGGGCAGTAGTCCAGGTACACCTCGCGGGCGAAGCCGTCGGCGCGGTAGCCGTTGTCGTCGATCCAGCGGGCGAGCACCTGCATGCTCTGCTCGACGTCGTCCATCGCGCCATGATGGACGATCGTCGCGGCGGCGCCCAGCGCGGGCAGGTCGCGTACCTCGACGTCGGCAACGCTCGACGCGCCGCTGGCGACGGTCACCCCGGCGTGCACCAGCACGGCGTCGCCGTCGCCCGGCGCGGCCGGCTCGTACCAGGCGATCGTCGGTCCCGTCGGGGTGATCCCGGCGTCGGCCAGCCGGCGGAACAGCTCCGGGTAGAGCGGTTGGATCACCGGGCCGATGTCCTGGCTCTGGTAACTCGGCGCGACGGCGCTCAGCTCCGCGACACGGACCGGTGCGACCTCCTTCAGGACGACGTCCTGCGTACTCATCGTGCCCTCCGACTCGATCATCCGGAGCCTCGCCTCGACCGCGGCCAGCCGGGCGGCGTCCGCGGCCAGTTGCTCTTCCAACTGGGTACGGCGCAGCCGCAGCATGCCGCGCAGCTCGACCACGTCGACGGCGTCGTCGACGATGACCCGCACCTGCTCCAGGGTGAGGCCCAGCTCCTTCAGGGCGATCACCCGGTTGAGCCGGCGCAGCTGGTCCGCGCGGTAGAACCGGTAGCCGGTGTGGGCGTCGACGGCGGCCGGACGCAGCAGCCCGATGCTGTCGTAGTGGCGCAGCATCCGCACCGACACCCGGCCCAGTCGGGCGAAGTCTCCGATGGTGAACATGGTCCCCTCACGCTCGTCCCTGACACGGTGTCAGAGTCAAGCGTGGGGTCAACCGACCGACGAGCGGCGGGCCGGGCGCGGGCCGACCAACCGGCGGACCATCGGCGCGGCGTTCCACGTGGCGGCGCCGACCAGGTCACGGGCGTGCTCCAGGACCGTGTAGTCGGGCCGGTCGAGCCCGTCGGCGATGGCCCGGTCGAGGTCGTTGCCACACCGGCTCAGCACGGTGTCGAAGTCGCGGCGCACCGGCTCCTGCAGGTCGTAGCCGAAGGAGCGGTGCAGCCGGGCGAAGAGCGGCTTGTAGAGCCGGACCCGCTCGTGCAACCCCGACGAGTACGACATCGGGTTCTTCGGCCGCCGCAGGATGTAGTCGGGCAGCACGTCGGCGAACGCCCGCCGGACGATCCACTTCTCCTGCCCGTCGCGCAGCTTCAGGTGCAGCGGCAGTCGCATCGCCAGCTCCACCACGCTCAGGTCGAGAAACGGCACCCGGGCCTCCACCCCGTACGCCATGGCGGCCCGGTCGACCCGCTGCAACTCGGTGCGGCACAGGTTGCGGATCCGGTGCAGGAACAGCCGGCGGGCCGCGGCCGGGCCGACCTGGTGGTACATCGGGTACCCACCGAACAGCTCGTCGGAGCCGTCACCGGTCAGCACCACCTTGATGCCCAGGTCACGCAGGCGCCGGAAGATGGGGACCGACACGACGGCGTTGATGATGTCGCCGTACTCGGTCAACTCGGAGATGCGGATCGCCTCGCGCACGTCGGCGAGCCGGATGTCGCGCGGGCGCAGCTCGACCACGACGTGCGGCACGTCGAGGTCGGCGGCGAGCCGCCGGGCGTACGCGACGTCGGGGCTGTCCGCGACACCGACCGTCACCGCGACGCAGTCCGGGTGGATGTCGCGCACCTGCCGCAGCATCAGCGAGCTGTCCAGCCCGCCGGAGAGCACCACCCCGACGGTCAGGTCGGTCTCCACCCGCATCCGGATGGCGTCGCTCAGCGCGGCACGGACGAGCAGGGCGGCCTCCTCCGGGTCGTCGATGATCGGCAGGCCCGCGCCGATGGTGAGCAGGTCGACGTACGGGTTCAGGCGGACGTGCCCGTCCGCCTCGACCCAGCCGTGGTGCCCGGGCGGTACCTCGACGATCGGGGCGCCGTGCCCGACGAGCGCCTTGACCTCGGAGGCGAGGTGCAGGCAGCCGGGCCGACGGGACCAGTACAGCGGTTTGACCCCGAGTGGGTCGCGGGCCAGGTAGGCCCGGCCGGTGCTGCGCTCCACGGCCGCGAACGCGTACTCGCCGCGCAGTCGGGTCACCGCCGCCTCGCCCCACTGCTGGAACGCGGCGAGCAGCACCTCGGTGTCGCTCTCGGTGCGGAACGCCTGACCCAGGCGGGTCAGTTGGGCGCGCAGCTCCCGGTAGTTGAAGATCTCGCCGTTGAAGCAGAGCAGCCAGCGCTCGTCGGTCGAGGTCCACGGTTGCACCGCCCGGTCCCGGTCGACGACGCGCAGGCGGCGGGTGCCGGCGAGCAGCCCGCGCTCCGACCGGGTTTCGGTGACCTCACCCCGGGGGGCCAGGACGGCGAGCATTCGCCGGAAGGTCGCCGGGTCGGCCTCCGGGCCGATGCTCAACGCGATGCCGCACATGGGCTCAGACCCCCATCTCGGCCTCGTACGCGCGGCGGAGGCGACGCCGGGCGGCGGGCGCGAGGCACAGGTGCCACGCCTGCCCCTCGTCGATCACGCTGATCTCACCGGCCTCCTGCCGACCCAGCAGCAGATCCGCCAGCGCCTGGCGCGCGCCGAACCGTTCGAACCAGCTCAGCTCGACATCGACGGAGTAGCCGAGGCAGTGCCCGCTGGGCAGCATCGCGGCGTAACCCAGCCGGCGCAGCCGGTACTGGTGTTCGGCACTGCGGACCAGGCTGGTCACCCACAGCGGCGGGGTGTTCGGCGGTGCGGTGGCGGCGAACTCCCGCGCGAGGTCGTTGAGCAGCGCCACCACCTCCCGGCGGGCGCGACGGAACAGCAGGCCGGCGGTCTGCGGGGCGGCGTCCGGTCGCAGTCGACGTCGCAGCCCGCGGGCGGCGCGGCCCAGCAGGGTCGCGGGCTGCTCCTGGTAGCGGAACCCCAGCAGGTCGCGGCGGCGCAGCCACTCCAGGTCGACCAGCTCGGCGCTGCCGTTGACCTGGTCGTCGGTGACGAACGTCGGGGCGTCCTGCCACCAGAACACGTCGATGCGGGAGAGCAGGTAGACCCGCACCAGCGCGCCGAGGTCACGCGCCGAGGTGCGCTCGTTGGGCTGGTAGCGGGCCATCTCCAGCAGCAGCGTCTCGCGCGCCCCGAGCAGCCCCTGGGGGGTGGCGTCGAGGACGGCGGCGAGCGCCGGCTCCCGCAACCGTTCGTCGACGAGCACCTGGCGGGCCCGGGTGCTCGCCGCGTCGGCCAGGGCGCCCACCTCGATCAGCAGTTCGGCGACGGCGGCCCGGTAGGCGGCCAGGTCGGGCTCGGCGGCCGACCGGCGGCGCGCGGTGATGCCGGAGGGCCGGCGGCGGGGCGGCGCGGTGGGTGAGACGGGCGAACCAGGTTGCTGTCCCGGACTACGGCTGGGCACTCGCATGACGGGGTCCCTTCTCCGCTCATGGCACTGGGTGGATCGCCCTGAAAACCACCGTAATCAGTCGGACCGGGATGGATCGAACAATCCTCCGATTCACCCCTAACGAAGCTGGAACTCGCGCTCACGGCTACACCGAACGACGGAAGGCGCAGTACCAGCGAGTGATCAGACGCTGACAGATTGCCGCCATACTTCATCAATGGCTGACGACATCGCACCGGCACGATGGGCGGGGGAGGCTTCCACCTCGATGACGGCGAACGACCCGGTCGGCGAGGTGAATCCCTTCGCGACGACCGCACTGCGGACCGCTCTGGTGATCGTCGCGCACCCGGACGACGAGGCTCTGCTCTGCGGCGGCACCATCGCCCGGATGACCCAGGCCGGGATGGACGTCCACGTCGCCTCCCTGTCGCCCGGGAGTCAGGGCCGGGACAAGGCGTTCGACGCCTGCTGCGAGATCCTCGGGGCAACCGGCGAGGTGGGCGACCTGGCCTCCAACGACCTGCGTACCGGCGGGGACCTGGTCACCATCACGGACGCGTTGATTGATGCCCGCCGCCCGGACGTGGTGATCACCCACGGTCCCGGCGCCGGGCAGAACCAGGACCACAACGCGATCTGCCACGCCGTGCGGATCACCGTCAGCCGCAGCCGTCACCCCACGATGCTCCTCCTCGGCCACCCGACCTTCGCCACGACCGACTTCCGCCCGACCTTCTTCGTGGACGTCACGAACGTCTGGTGCGCCAAGATGAAGGCCCTCGCCGCGTACCGGCAGATCCTCGATCGGGACTACATGACGGAGGAGTACCTGCGGGTCAAGAGTCGGTGGTGGGCACAGGTGGCTGGCCGCGACCGCGGGCTGTGCGAGGCCTTCGAGGTCGGCCTGTGGCGTCCCGCGCCGGCCTAGCTCCGGTCCCGCCGGCCGGGTGCCAGGCCCTGCACCTCGGCGTACGACGGCAGCCCCGACGGGCTGACCGGCCCGCCGGCGCGGGCCGCGTCGGCGGCGGCGACGGCCGCAGCGAGCGCGGCCCGGAACAGCAGGGAGCCGGTGCTGACCCGGGCGACGCCGGCCCCGCCCAGCTCGTCCAGGGACGGCCCGCCCGGCTGGTACAGCGCGTTCAGCGGAACGTCGATCCGCTCGCTGAGCACTTGCAGCGTCCCCAGGTCGACGATGCCGGGCACGAAGATCCCGTCCGCCCCGGCGGCCCGGTAGGCACGGGCGCGGGCCAGGGTCTGCGGCAACGGGTCCGGCACCCCGAGCCACCACGTGTCGACGCGGGCGTTGACGAACAGGTCCGGCACCGCCGCCTTCACGGCCGCGACCTTCTCGGCGACGCCCGCCGGATCGGCAAGCGTGCCGTCGGCACACCCGTCCTCCAGGTTGATCCCGACCACGCCCAGCCCGGCCAGCTCCGCCACGTACCCGGCGACCGCCGCCGGGTCGTCGTCGAACCCGGCCTCGACGTCGACGCTGAGCAGCACCGGCAGGCGGGCCAGCCGGCGGGTCATGGCCAGGGTCTCCCCCGCGGTGGCCGCGGCACCGTCGGGCCGCCCGGCGGCCGCGGCGACCCCGAGGCTGGTGGTGCCGATCGCCAGGTGCCCGCGCGCCGCGAGGGCCGCCGCCGACGCGTGGTCCCAGGCGTTCGGCAGCAGCAGCGGCCGGCCGCCGTGATGCAGGGCGCGGAACTCCGCACGCCGATCGGTCATCGGACGCTCACCTCCAGGGTCGTCGCCACCGCCAGGGTCGGGTGCGGCTCGTGGCACAGCGGGACGCGGGTGCGCTGACAGCGTTCGCGCAGCACGTCGAGCACCCCGGTGGCGAGGGCCAGGGCATGCCGGTCGCCGGGACAGCCGCGCTCCCCCGCCCCGAAGGTCAGCAGACCAGCGCCGGGACGCCCCGGCCGGAACGCCGCCGGCTCCGCGAACACCGCCGGGTCACGATTCGCCGCGTCGAAGCGCAGAAGCACCGGGCTTTCCGCCGGCAGTTCCCGCCCGCCCAGTCGCACCGCGCTCGCGGTGACGCGCCGGGTCGCCCGTACCGGCGGGTCGAGTCGCAACACCTCGGCCAGCAACTCCGCCGTCCGCACCGCGCCGGCACCGTCGCCGCCCGGCCGGGGCAGCAGGTGCTGGGCGGCGGCGCCGATCAGACCGGCGGTCGCGTCGCACGCCTGGACCAGCAGGCCGATCACGTTCGCGCGTACCTCCGGCGCCGCCGGCGGCACCACCGCCAGCAGCGTCGCGACCGCCCGGTCGGCCCGCCGGAGCAGTGCCACGTCAACCCCCGGATGGTACGCCGCCGCGACGACCGCGACCGCCGTCCCGGCGGCTGCCGGATCGGCGAGACCGAGTCGCCCGGCCAGCACCCGCAACGGCACCGACCGGGCCAGTTCACGCATGACGTCGAGGCGGTCACCGGCGCGGTCCAGGACGACGCCGGTCAGCCGGGCCGCCTCCTGCCGCAGCTCGTCCGGGTCCAGCGCGTCCAGCGCGGCGACCACGATCGAACGGCGCTCGGCGTGCCGTCGCGGCGAGCTGAACCTGCTCACCGAGGCGCGCAGCCAGGCGAGCGTGCCGGGTGGGCCGCTCTCGACCGCCGGAACCCGGAAGGCCGGGTCGGTCAGCGCCGCCCGTACGTCGGCGTGCCGCGTCACCCACCAGCCGCGCTCCGGTGCGAACGAGGGCGGGCCACACGTCGGCGTTCCGGCGGCGGGTGCGATGTCGGGCCAGGTGTCAGTCACCGCCCGACGGTAGAACCCGGACCCTTCGGCCCTCGCCGAACGATCCCGCCCGGCCCGCGTGCCCGGCGGGTCAGGCGCGACCGCTGCCGGGCACCGGGGGCGGGCTGGGCGCGAGGGTCGACGCGGGGACGGCGAGGGTCTCGGCGAGCGCGCTGCGGCCGGTCGGGGTGAGTCGGACCGCGCGACCGGTGCCCGAGGTGATCCAGCCCAGGTCGCTGAATCGGCCGCGCAACGCCGCGCCGAGCGCTCCGGCCAGGTGCGGGCGGCGCTCGGTCCAGTCCAGACAGTCGCGGACCACCGGGCGTCGAGCGGTACGCAGGGCATCCACCGGTACGCCCAACCCGGCCGCCCACGCCCAGCCTGCGGCGGTCACCGTCAGGCCGCTGGAGCGGTCCAGTCGTCCGTCGGCCACCAACGCGTCGTACATCAGCACACCGACCCGTCCGGCCAGGTGGTCGTAGCAGGTCCGGGCGTACGCCAGGGCGGTGCTGGTGGTGGACGCGCGCAACGACCCGGCGGGCGCCGGTGGGGCCGGAGCGTGCCCGGCCAGATCCTCGATCAGCTGGGCCACCGAGGGCCCGGCCAGCCGCAGGTAGCGGTGCCGGCCCTGCCGTTCCTCGACCAGCAGGCCGCCGTGGACCAGTCGGGTGAGGTGGTCGCTGGCTGTCGACGGCGCGACACCGGCTCGTCGGGCCAGCTCGCCGGCCGTCCAGGCCCGACCGTCGAGCAACGCCACACAGATGCCGGCCCGGGTGCCGTCGGCCAGCAGAGCCGCCAACTCGGCCATTCCGCGGCCCTCGGTGCCACCACTCATGCCGCCATCATCGCCCCGACGAGCGGCGCACCGACCACCCGGGTCCGAGGCAGTCCGCCCGGGATGGTCGGACAAACTGTCGCGCTTGCCTGCCGCTCTACTCTGAAGGGGCCACGACGCCACTTCGGCAAGTCGGGGCCCTAGCGCCCGCAGCCTGGGCGGATGGAAGCAGCCGCATGAACTGGACGACGTTCAGAAGCGCCCGCACCCCTCGCCGACTCCGCGCCGTGGCCGACCTGCGCTTTCCGGCCAGCGCGCGCGAGCATCTCCGGAACCGGTACCCCCATCTCAGCGACGACGACATCGCCGTCGTCGAATCCGCGACCCGGCAGTGGTTCCGGCTCGCCGTCCGCCAGGGCGGTGTGAAGCTGGCGATGCCGTCGGTGGTCGCGGGCGACCTGTGGCAGGCGCTGACGCTGCACACGCAGGACTACGCCACCTTCTGCGACGCGGCGTTCGGGCGACCTCTGAAGCACCAGCCGAGGTTCCCGGCGAGCGGTGGCCCGACCGACGCAGATCACCGCGCCCTGCTGCTCGCCACGCTGCACCAGGCACGCCGCGACGAGGGAGGTGACCCGGCCAGCCTTCCCCTGCTGTTCCGGGTCGACCACGAGCTTCGCATCCCGGGCGGCAGTCGCTACCTGGCCGACTGCGGAGGCCGAGGTGAATGCTTCCCCGTTTCCGAACGGGTCTGCCTGCAACACCTCGGTGGGCTCGGCAAGCGACCAAAGCCACGCGGCATCCGTGGCGATCTGCCCTTCCTCGACGGCCGCCACGGCTACGCCGGCGGTTCCGGTGGCGTGGGTGGCGGCGAATTCGACGGCGGGAGCGGCGACGGCGGGGGTAGCAACTGAGCCCGGCCAGCTGCCGAGCCCGCTCGCCGATGGTTGCCCGCCAGGTCGATGTGCTGTCGAGGGGTATACCTCAGAGTCATATTCATGACTGTGAGGTATACCGTTCACCACCGCATCCACCCCCGTGGAGGTGACCGACGGTCACCACCGGCCGTCGACTGCGCCCACCGCCCCGGCCCGCCCCAGCGACAGCCGGCCGCAGAAGCAGCACTGCTCAGGGGCACCCGAGTCGCGCACCTGAACCTCGTGGGAACCGATATCCCGCACCCGGAACCCCCGCCCCGACGATTGGGCGCTGACCCTAGCGGAGCCGGGTCAGCGGCGTCACCGTCCGGTCCGATCCGTCGTAGCTGCGGGCGGCGTCGAAGTCCCCCGTCGGGCGCTGCCCGCCCGCGACGCCCCGGGCCGCCCGCAGGTCCGCGTCGCGGAACCGCAGGGCCAGGCTCAGGTGCGGCACCCACGCCCCCGGGGCGTGCCACGGGCGGTGCCCGTCGGCCTCGACGAGGACGTCCCAGACGGCGGCGTGCAGCCTGGTCAACGCCGGCGTCGGCCGGACGAGCCAGACCAGCGGGGCGCTGCCGTCGAGGACGACGACGCGGTCGAGCGCGACCGGCACCGGCAGCGCGGCGTCGAACACCTCGGCCAGGCGGTACTCGACCCCGGGCGGAAAGTCGTCGACGGCGGCGAGAGTCAGGTGCGGCCGGTTGGTCGGATGGATGTTGCGAGCCAGGCTGGGCAACCCGGCGGCCGCCAACCGCTGCCAGACCGCCCGGACCGCGACCTCCAGGCCAGGCGAGCAGACAAGTTCCACCGTACGCACGCGCCCACGCTAGCCCGACCGTTCGCTCAGGCGAAGAAGATCTCGTCGGGAACCGCCGTGTCTCCACGCTCCCCCAACAGCGGGGACGGGTAAGCCGGCGAGATACCGACCTCGGCCCAGTAGACCCGGCCGGCCACGACATAGTCCGTGGCCCGGTCGCGATCGAGGAGGAACATCGTCAAGTGCGGCCAGCGCATCCCGAGGCGTTCCTCCTCGGCGGCCTTCTGCTCGGCGGGCGCCACCCGGAGTGCGAACCGGCGGCACACGTCCGGAACGCAGATCCGCGAGACGTCGTGGAACACCAGGTCCAGCACCCGGAGGTCGTCGTCGCCCTCCTGGTCGCCGATGATGCCCCGCAGGTGCAGCTTGCTGTGACCGACGTCCAACGACCACGGCTTGACCACTCCCTCGATCCGCAGGGGCAGATCTCCGTGGACGATCCGGGGCCCGCCGAACTGTCGCCGCCAGTCCGCGACGTTCACCGCGTGCCTTCACCCTCTCGTCACTCGTCCAACTGTCGCCGCACGGACCTGCCCGCCCGCCTCGCGCGGCGGGGCAGCCAGAGCCCGCCGACAACCAGCACCACGATCACAAGGAGGAGCAGCCAGCGCATCTCGGCCTCCGATTCAGGGCTCCCAGGACACCTCGGATGTCACTCCTGATTGCCCGGTCACCGGCCACCCCCAAACCAGCACGCCATCGGACGACGTCCGACGGGCGAAGGCCGCCAGTGTCAGGGCCAGGGGTGGCGCGATCCCACGCCACAACGGACACCTAGCGCTGGGCTCGCGTGAAAGCGACGAAGCCTCGCCACGCCTCCGGCGCGAAGGCCAACGTCGCGCCGTCACGGTCCTTCGTGTCCCGAACCAGGACGACGCCCGGAAGGTTGTCGGCGACCTCCACGCACGAGCCCCCGTTGTTGCCGCTCTTGGTGCTCTTGCGCCAGCGCGCACCGGTCACGTCCATGAGGATGCCGCTTCCCTGAGCAGGTCTAGGGACTGTCCGCGAGAGAGAGTTTCCCCGCGAATGCGTTCCCATCGTCGGTCCAGGGTAGCAATTTCTGCCTGCTGCTCGGTTATCTGCGCCTGCGCCTGGCCATCGATGTGGGCGACGCGCCCGCCGCCCTCCAACTCGGCGACGATGAACGGCCCACCCAGGCCCGGGTACATGCCGACTGTGGTCGGCACGACGTAGACCTGCACCGACGGCAGTTGCGCGCACGCGACGAGATGCTCGCACTGCTCGCGCATGAGATCTCGATCGCCGTACGCCGAACGCCGCACCACGGCCTCGTCCAGCACGGCGATCAGGAGCGGGGGCTGGTCGCGGTGGAGGACGGCCTGCCGGCCGATGCGTGCCTGCACGAGACGATCGACGTCCTCACCGGACAGCGACTCCCCCGCCAGCGTCGTCCGCGCGTACGCCTCGGTCTGCAGGAGACCAGGCACCCAGGCCAGCTCGAACCACCGCAGCGCCACCGCTTCCCGTTCCCAGTCGACCCACGCCCGCAGCCAGATCGGATCGCGCCGCTTCAGGACGTCCGGCCACAGGTCGATCACCTCCCGGCCGAGGATCGCCGCGACCTGGGCACGATGTCGTGTCTGCGGAATCCGTCCCGGGTTTGCCCAACGGGCCGCCGTCTTCGGGTCGACACCGGTCTGAGCGGCGAGAGAGTCGGCGGTCTCACCACATTGGGTCATGGCTTCCACGACGGCGTGATTCATCCTCTGTCCTCCCGGGATATCCCGAACACCCACTGACCATAGTGCGACGCAGCGTGATGACGTCGCAACGCTCGGCGGGGTGTTAGTTGACGGCGTGGTCGTCACCGCGGCACGCCCGCGCCAGGACACGGCGGTGGCGGGTCGCCACGCAAGCGGTCAGAGCCAGCCGTTGTCCCGGGCGGCGCGGACCGCCTCGGCCCGGTCGGCCGCGCCGAGCTTCTGCACGGCGGCGGACAGGTGGTTGCGGACGGTGCCGATGGACAGGTGTACCCGGCGGGCGATCACCGCGACCGGGGCACCGAACTCGGCCAGCCGCAACGTCTCCAGCTCCCGAGGCGTCAGCGGGCACGCGGGCAGGGTCAACGCGTCGGCGGCCAGCGACGGGTCGACGTACCGGCCGCCGGCGTGCACCCGGCGGATCACGTCGGCGAGCGCGCCGCCCGGCGAGCCCTTGGGCACGAAACCGCGCGCCCCGGCGGTCAGCGCCTGCCGCAGGTGCCCGGGACGACCGTGCCCGGTCAGCACGACCACCGCGCACTCGGGACGGACCCGGGTCAGCTCGGCAGCCACCGCGATGCCGTCCAGACCGGGCATCTCCAGGTCCACCACCGCCACGTCCGGGCGGTGCGCGAGCGTCGCGGTCACCGCCGCGGCTCCGTCGGCGGCCTGGGCCACCACCTCGATGTCCGGTTCGAGGCCGAGCAGCGCGGCGACCGCGACCCGGATCAGGTCCTCGTCGTCGGCGAGCAGGACGCGGATCACGACGGCACCGGCACGGTCGCCTCCAGGGTGAACACCCTGTCCTCCCGACGGACCCGCAGCTCTCCGCCGACCGCGGCCAGCCGGTCGGCCAGGCCGCGCAGGCCGTGGCTGTGCTCGTCCGGTCCGCCGTCGTCGGCACCGTCGTTGGCGATTGTCATCCTGGCCCCGTTCTCGTCCCGGTCGATGTGGATCCGGCACCACTCGGCCCGGCTGTGCCGCAGCACGTTGGTGCCCGCCTCGCGCAGCACCGCCGCCAGTTCGGTGGCGGCCGGCTGCGGCAGGTCGACGTCTGGCGGCACCGTGCAGCGCACGCCGCAGGAGCGCAGCACGTCTGCCACGGCGGCCAGTTGCTCGCCGAGGTCGACGGCCCGGTAGCCGTGCACGCTCTCGCGGACCTCGGTGAGCGCGGAGGCGGCCAACCGTTGCACCTCGGCGGCCTCCCGCCCGGCCCGCTCCGGGTCGACGGGTGCGAGCCGCGCGGCGAGTTCGGCCTTCAGCGCGATCACGGTGAGACTGTGCCCCAGCAGGTCGTGCACGTCCCGGGCGAAGCGCAGCCGCTCCTCGGCGGCGGCCAGCCGGGCCTGGGCGGTCTGACCCTGCCGGGCCTCCACCAGCAGTCCCCAGAACCAGACCTGGAACCAGTTGACCGCGGCCACACCCGCCCCGATGCCACCGGTCACGGCCAGGGAGCGCCCCAGGGACCCGCCGGTCCACCAGGCGACCGCCGCCGACACGAGCAGGGTGCCGGCGGTGACCGCCAGCGCGCCCGGGAGGCGGACCAGCAGGGGGGCCATCCCCACCAGGGAGGCCCCGATCCACGCCCAGGTCGGCCAGGTGCCGGCCGCGACCGGGGCCACCAACGGCACGGTCAGCGCCGCCCCGACGACCAGCCCGAGCTGCGCGCGACGTCGCCAGCGTTGCGCGAGCCAGGGGGTGACCGCCGCGTACAGCACAGCGGTCTGGGTGGCCGCGAAGACGAGGATCCCGACCGCGCCGAGCACGACGCGGCCGGCGGACGGCTCCCGGGTCAGGCCGGCCGCGGGCAGCAGGACACTCGCCCACACGCCGGTGGCCAGCGACAGCAACGTCGCCTGCCGAGCCCGGTGCAGCCGGCGGTCCGCCCGGGGGGTCACCACCTCGCTCGCCACGCACCGATCCTAGGACCGCCCGGCGCACGGTCCACCCGTGCGAGACGTCACGGTTGGACCGTGTGATCCGCACGGGATTTCGGTGCTGGATGAGCCTGCCGACCGCGCCGGGACACCGGCAGGGTCAACGGCATGGAAAACACACGGGTGTACGCGGACAGCATGGTCGTACCGTCTCCCGCGCCGACGCCGGCAGCGCCCGGCGCCGGCACGCGGCGGCTGTGGTGGCAGCTGGCCGAGATGGCGCTGGCGATGGTCGTCGGGATGCTGCTGCTCGGGTCCCTCTGGGACGCGGCCGGCGTCCTGCTCGGGCTGACCGGGACGTTGGGCCGGCCGGACGTCGCCGCGCTGGTGATGGCCACGAACATGACGGTCGGGATGACGGTGTGGATGCGCTACCGGGCGCACCACTGGCGTGGGGTCGTCGAGATGGCCGCGGCGATGTACGTGCCGTTCCTGTTGGTGCTCGTACCGTTCTGGGCCGGCCGGCTGGACGGCGACGCCCTGATGCTCGGCGGTCACCTGCTGATGGTGCCGGCGATGGTG
Source organism: Micromonospora sp. NPDC048839 (assembly GCF_040649915.1). Taxonomy (NCBI): domain Bacteria; kingdom Bacillati; phylum Actinomycetota; class Actinomycetes; order Micromonosporales; family Micromonosporaceae; genus Micromonospora; species Micromonospora sp. NPDC048839. The sequence goes on along the minus strand of NZ_JBEZGL010000022.1, from coordinate 66,076 downwards.
CTGGTGGCGGTGCGTCATCGGCACGAGACGCCGGTGGCGGTACGCCGGCATCCGGCCGTGACGGCGCTGGCCCACCGCTGGCCGACCGGGCTGGCGTTGCTGCTGACGGTGGACATGTGGGTCGAGCCGGGTGTGCTCAGCCCGTGGACGATGCTGGTGTTGCCCGGCGGGTACCTGCTGCTCGGCCTGGGCCGACGCGCCCTGCGCGGGCCGGGCGTGCTCGCCACCCAACTGGTCGGCCTGGTCGTCTGGGTGGGGCTGACGCTGGCCGCGGTCACGGTCGGGGGTCAGGTGGCCGCGTGGCTGGTGGCGCTCGGGTGGCTGGTGCACGGCGGGTGGGACCTGGTCCACCACCGCACCGGTCGGGTCGTGCCGCGCTGGTACAGCGAGGGGTGTGGCGTGCTCGACGTGACGCTGGGAGGCATCATGATCGTGGCGATCCTGACCGGCGCCGTCTGACGGGGGCGACCTTGTGGGGGGTGCCGCTGGTCGCCGATCGCACTCTTGTGGCGGTCGGCGCAGCGGCCTGGACGGCGTAATGAAAGGCTTGGCCCATGAGTTCCGCACCTGCACAGCACGACGCACCGATCGACGCACCGATTGACGCCACCCCCGACGGCACCGACGAGGTGAGCGCTTTCACCGACCTCGGGCTGCGCGCCGAACTGCTGGGCGCCCTCGCCGCCCTCGGGTACGAGGAGCCGACCCCCATCCAGCGGGAGGCGATCCCGCCACTGCTGGAAGGCCGGGACCTGCTGGGTCAGGCGGCCACCGGCACCGGCAAGACGGCGGCGTTCGCACTGCCGCTGCTGAACCTCATGACGCCCCACCGCCGCGACGGCGACCCGGTGGCGCTGGTGCTGGTGCCGACCCGGGAGCTGGCGGTGCAGGTCTCCGAGGCGTTCCACCGCTACGGCAAGGACCTGGGTGCGCGGGTGCTGCCGATCTACGGTGGGCAGCCGATCGGGCGGCAGTTGCGGGCACTGGACAGCGGCGTCGACGTGGTCGTGGCCACCCCGGGTCGGGCCCTCGACCACATCGCCCGGGGCACCCTGCGCCTGGGCGGGCTCGCCACGGTGGTGCTCGACGAGGCCGACGAGATGCTCGACATGGGCTTCGCCGAGGACATCGAGGCGATCCTGGAACACGCCCCGGCGGAGCGCCAGACGGTGCTGTTCTCGGCCACCATGCCGTCGCGCATCGACGGGATGGCCCGGCAGCACCTGCGCGAGCCGGTCCGGATCGAGATCGGCCGGGAGCAGACGGTCGCCGGTGAGGCGCCCCGGGTGCGACAGAGCGCCTACATCGTGACGCGGGCACACAAGCCGGCCGCGCTGGGCCGGGTGCTGGACGTGGAGTCCCCCACCGCGGCGATCGTGTTCTGCCGCAGCCGCGAGGAGGTCGACCGGCTGACCGAGACGATGAACGGTCGGGGTTACCGCTCCGAGGCGCTGCACGGCGGCATGAGCCAGGAGCAGCGCGACCGGGTGATGGGCCGACTGCGGGCGGGCACCGCCGACCTGCTGGTGGCCACCGACGTGGCGGCCCGTGGGCTGGACGTCGAGCAGCTCACCCACGTGGTCAACTACGACGTGCCGTCCGCCCCCGAGTCGTACGTGCACCGGATCGGGCGGGTGGGCCGGGCCGGCCGCGAGGGCGTGGCGATCACCCTCGCCGAGCCGCGTGAGCACCGGATGCTCAAGACCATCGAGCGGGTGACCGGCCAGCGGATCACCATCGACAAGATCCCCACCGTGGCCGACATGCGGACCCGGCGGTTGGAGATGACCCAGGCGGCCCTGCGCGAGAGTCTGCTGGAGGACGACCTCGACGGGTACCGGGTGATCGTGGAGACGCTCACCGACGAGTTCGACCTGATGGAGGTCGCCCTCGCCGCCGTGAAGCTGGCCCACGAGGTCACGTCGCCGGGCTCCGACGACGAGGTGGAGATCCCGCAGGTGCCGGTGCGCGGTCCGCGCGAGGGTCGACCGGAGAGCGGCGGCCGGGGCGGCGACCGGCGGGGCGGGGCCCGGCCGCGCTCGGGCGGCGGCAACACCGTCCAGGTCTTCGTCGGCCTGGGCCGGCGGGCCGGGGTGCGCCCGCAGGATCTGGTGGGCGCGATCACCGGGGAGACCGGGATCCGTGGCCGGGACATCGGCTCGATCGAGATCGCCGACCGGTTCTCGTTGGTGGAGGTGCCGCAGGGGGTGGCCGACGAGGTGATCTCCGGGCTGCGGCAGAGCACGATCAAGGGCCGCAAGGCCACGGTGCGCCGTGACCGCGGGGGCGACGAGCGCTGAGTTCACCGCCGGCGACCGCCGGCCTGGGCACGCCGCCGGCGACCGCCGGCCTGAGCACGCCGCCGGCGACCGCCGGCCTGGGCACGCCGCCGGCGACCGCCGGGGTACGACGGTCGCCGGCGCGGCGGATCAGAGGGAGTACGGGCCGAACCGGCCCCAGGCGACCACCGCGGCGAGGATGAGCAGTACGGCGCACGCGATCGCGCCCTGAACCTCCCTGCGACGCTCGGCCGCCGAGTCGTACTTCTTCCGGTCGCGCAGGTGCACCAGGATGCCGCCGGTCATGACGATGACCAGCCCGACGGCGGCCAGCGGGGTGAGCACGGTGGCGATGCCGGTGAGCGGGGGCAGCACCAGCCCGAGGGCCGCCAGCACCTCGACCGTGCCCAGCGCCTTCACCTGGGTCGGCGGCACCGGGTCCACCCAGCCCATCCGGTCGCGCAGCTTCTCTTTGGGCTGGGTCAGCTTGGCCAGGCCGGCGCCGAGGAAGACGACAGCGAGCAGGATCTGGATGATCCCGAGCACCAGGTTCACGGGGGTTACCTCCGGGGGCACCGCCTCGCGGCGGAGAGGTGGTTGAGGGTTCAGGCGAGACAGTAGACCTGTCCCGGCGTACGCCAAGGACCCCCGCCGTCTGCGCTGACGGCGGGGGTCCTTGTGCTCGGAGCGTCAGACCTTGAAGAGCGCCGGCCCGTCAAGCGTCGTGACGTCGGCCGGGCGCAGCGCCAGGGCGAGCACGTCGGCCACGTCGGCCAGGGTGTGCACGGTCAGCGCCTCGCGCACCTCGGCCGGCAGGTCGTCCAGGTCGGGCTCGTTGCGCGCCGGGATGATCACCTCGGTGAGACCGGCCCGGTGCGCGGCGAGCAGCTTCTGCTTCACCCCGCCGATCGGCAGCACCCGACCGGAGAGCGTCACCTCGCCGGTCATCCCGAACTCGGGGCGGACCGGCCGGCCGGTGACCAGCGACGCCAGGGCCGTGACCATGGTGATGCCGGCGCTCGGGCCGTCCTTGGGCACCGCGCCCGCTGGGAAGTGGACGTGGATCCGGCGTCCGGCCAGGACGTTCGGGTCGATGCCGAACCGGCGCCCGTTGGAGCGCAGGTACGACAGGGCGATGTGCGCCGACTCCTTCATCACGTCGCCGAGCTGGCCGGTCAGGGTCAGCCCCGGCTCGCCCTCCATGCTTGTCGCCTCGATGAAGAGCACGTCGCCACCGGCGCCGGTGACGGCGAGGCCGGTCGCCACGCCGGGCACGGCGGTGCGTTCCGCCGATTCCGGGGTGAACTTCGGCCGCCCCAGGTAGCGGGTGAGGTTGTCGGTGTCGACGCGTACCGGCGTCGGGTCGGTCGCCAGCGTCACCGCCACCTTGCGCAGGATCTTGGCGAGGCCACGTTCGAGCTGCCGGACTCCGGCCTCCCGGGTGTACTCCCCCGCGATCAGCGCCAACGCCTCGTCGGCGATCTCCACCTCGTCGGCGGTCAGCCCGGCCCGCTCCCGCTGCCGGGGCAGCAGGTGGTCGCGGGCGATGGCGACCTTCTCGTCCTCGGTGTAGCCGTCCAGGGTGACCAGCTCCATCCGGTCCAACAGCGGGCCGGGGATGGACTCCACCACGTTGGCGGTGGCCAGGAACAGCACGTCGGACAGGTCCAGGTCGACCTCCAGGTAGTGATCCCGGAAGGTGTGGTTCTGGGCCGGGTCGAGCACCTCCAGCAGGGCGGCGGCCGGGTCACCGGCGTAGCCGGCGGCCAGCTTGTCCACCTCGTCGAGGAGCACGACCGGGTTCATCGAGCCGGCCTCGCGCAGCGCGCGGACGATCCGACCGGGCAGCGCGCCGACGTAGGTGCGCCGGTGACCGCGGATCTCCGCCTCGTCGCGGACGCCGCCGAGCGACACCCGGACGAAGTTGCGTCCGAGCGCGCGTGCCACCGACTCGCCGAGGCTGGTCTTGCCGACCCCGGGAGGGCCGGCGAGGGCGAGCACAGCGCCGGAGCCGCGACCGCCGACCACGCCGAGGTTGCGCTCGGCCCGGCGGTTGCGCACGGCCAGGTACTCCAGGATGCGGTCCTTCACGTCGGCCAGGCCGGCGTGGTCGGCGTCGAGCACCGCCCGGGCCGCGGCCAGGTCGGTGTTGTCCTCGGTACGCGTGCCCCACGGCATTTCGAGCACGGTGTCGAGCCAGGTGCGGATCCAGCCGGCCTCCGGGGAGGCGTCGCTGGCCCGCTCCAGCTTGCCGACCTCGCGCATGGCCGCCTCGCGGACCTTCTCCGGCAGCTCGGCGGACTCGACCCGGGAGCGGTAGTCGGCCGAGCCGTCCGGCTCGTCCTCACCCAGTTCCTTACGGATCGCGGCGAGCTGCTGGCGCAGCAGGAACTCCCGCTGGGACTTCTCCAGCCCCTCACGGACGTCACTGTTGATCTGCTCGGTGACCTCCTGCTCGGCCAGGTAGTCCTTCACCCAGCCGACCAGCAGCTCCAGCCGGGCCGTGACGTCCGGCGCGCCGAGCAGCTCGGTCTTCTGGTCCAGGGTCAACCAGGGCGCGTAGCCGGCGGAGTCGGCCAGCTCGGACAGGTCGGTCATCCGCTCCACCGCGTCGATGACCTGCCAGGCGCCTCGCTGTTGGAGCACGGACGTCACCAGGGCGCGGTACTCGCGGGCGAGTTCCCGGGCGCGGCCGGCGGGAGCGGGTTCGTCGAGTTCGGTCGCCTCGACCCAGAGGGCGGCGCCGGGGCCGGGCACGCCGGAGCCGATCCGGGCCCGGGACAGGCCACGGATGACGGCGGCGGGCTCACCCTCGGGCAGCCGGCCAACCTTCTCGATGGTGGCGACGACGCCGACCGGGCCGTACTCGCCGTCGATGCGCGGCACGGCCAGCAGCTGGCGATCGCCGGTCGCCCGTGCCGCGTCGATCGCGGCCTGGGTGGTCGGGTCGAGGGTCACCGGGATGACCATGCCGGGCAGCAGCACGGCGTCGGTCAGGGGAAGTACCGGAAGAGTTGCCATCGAACACCTGCTATCGCGTTGAGTTGAGCGTGTCTCACTCAAGTAACAAAGCGTTCCCCTTGTTCCGGACTGTGACCCAGGCCACTCCAGGGAGGGTTCCACCCAACACCGCTCGTTCGGTGCGTACCCGCATGATCGGCACCCAGTCGGGAACGGCGCAGACATGCCGGGAGCAGCCACCCTTCGACTCGTCGTCGTGGACGATCACCCCGTCTTCGTCCGCGGGCTGGAGTTGCTGCTCCCGATCTTCACCGACGGCCAGGCCGAGGTGGTCGCGTCGACCGGCGACGCCGCCGCCGCGGCCGCGCTGACCAGCCGCTGCCGGCCCGACCTGGTCCTGGTCGACCTGCACCTGCCGGCACCCGGCGGGATCCGGGCGGTGGCCGCGATCAGGCAGACCACCCCACGGGTACGGGTGGTCGCGATGTCCGGGTCCGTCGACACCGCTCCGGCGGTGGAGGCGCTGCGGGCCGGTGCCGAGGGGTTCCTGCCGAAGACCAGCGAACCGGAGGAACTGCTCCCCCCGCTGCTGGCCATCCTCGACGGCTGGGCGGTGCTCCCAGCCGAGTTGCTCCGTGCCATGCTGCGCCCCGTACACGCCACGTCTGTCGACCTGGACGGCGAGGAACGGCGACTGCTGCGCGCGATCGCCGCCGGCCGTACGACAGTCGACATCGCCGAAGAACTGCACGTCTCGGAACGGACGGTGAAACGGATGACCGCCGCGTTGCTGCGCAGGCTGCGGGTGTCCAACCGGGCCGAGGCAGCCGCCGTGGCCGGGCACACCGGCCTGCTCGATTGAGGTTCCGTCATCGCACCGATTCACGGTTTTTCTCGGTAACGGAATCACGACGCGCCGAATGGGACGCATATTGTTGCGGATTACCGGGGTGATAGGTCAGACTTTGGACACATCCCGCCGGACACAGGGAGTAATCGGCAATGGCGAGAAAAGTAATCACGGTCCTGACCGACGACCTCGACGGCGGCAAGGCCGACCGGACGGTCGAGTTCAGTCTCGACGGAGTGGCCTACACGATCGACGTCTCGGACGAAAATGCCGGCGTCCTGCGCAAGGCGCTGGATCCGTACATCAATGCGGGTCGGCGGATCGGGCGCGGCCCGGTGGAGAGCACCCGATCGATCCGGAGGCCCGGACGACCCGCCGGTGCCGGAATGGACCGGGAGCAGAACCGGGCCATCCGGGAATGGGCCGTCAAGAACGGCTACAAAATTTCCGAGCGGGGTCGGATCCCGGTTGAGGTCGTCGAGGCGTACAAGGCGCGCTGACGCAGCAGTTGCCGACGGGGTCCCGCCGTGACGGCGGGACCCCGTCGGATTTTCCCGGCACGGCACGACGGTGGCCGGTCACCCAGGGTCATCGCCCGGGTGACCGGCCACCGCCGGTCATGCTGGATCAGTTGACGGTGATCCGCACCGAGTCGAAGGCGGGGGTCTGGTTGGCCCGCTCCATCATCGGCAGGCGGTGCGAGCCGTCACCGGCCCACACGGAGCACTGCGCGGTACCCGACTCCGGCAGGCCCGGAATCTGGATGGTCACCTCGTCGGGTTGGGCGCCACCGCGGCCGTCCTCGGTCGCGACGAAGAACGCGGGCACCTCCTGCGGCTCCGGCGGGGCGGTCAGGCTGTCCAGCATCCGGCAGGCGGTGTGGAAGTGACCCCGGACCAGGCCCTGGGCGTTGAGCAGCGAGCTCTCCACGTAGTAGCCACCCTGACCGGCGGCCAGGAAGCGGTCCCGGATCAGGTTGCGGGTGCTGACCCGCAGGGTGAATGCCTGGTTCTGGCCAACCTGCTGGGGGAACTGGGTGATCAGCAGGGACGGGTTGTTGGCGGCGGCGCCGACCTCACCGAACTCGGTGCTCACGCAGCGGTTGCCGATCTGGAAGCCGTCGTGCGGCTGGAGCCGGCTCTCGTCGCAGTCGTTGGCCAGCACGCCGAGCCCGGCGCCGGGGGCGTTGCCACCGTTGTTGCCGCCACCGTTGTTGCCGCCACCGTTGTTACCGCCACCGTTGTTACCGCCACCGGGAGTGGTGGTGGGCGTGCTGCCGCCGCCGTTGTTGCCGGTCGGCTGCACCTGACAGTCGGCGAGCTGCGCGAGGCCCTGCGGCCGAGGTCCGACCCGGTCGATCGCGGTCGTGATCCGGTCCAGCACCGCGCGCCGCTTGCCGGCCAGCGGCTGGAGGATGGCGTTGCGGATGAACGCCTCACCCTTGTTGCCCTCGGCGGCCAGCCGGCGGTCCGCCTCGGCGATCTGGGCCTGCAGCTGGGCGAGACCGCGGTCCACCTCGGCCCGCGCCTGAGCCGGCACCTGCGGCAACTTCGCCGTCACATCCGGACACGCGATGGCCGTGCCGGTGCCCACCGTGCCGTCCTTGCCGTCCTCGCACTCGGGGACCGACTGCTGTCCGTCACCCCAGTGGTTACGCACCCACCGACCGTTCTGCCAGGTCCGGCTGGTCGAAGCGCCGCCAGCCGGCGCGGTCGAACCCGGGCTCGGCTCCACGCACTGTCCGGCGGCCGGACGCGGCTTATTTGTCCGCCGGTCCTGGGCCGACGAAATCTGGGTCACGGCGACGACTCCGCCGAAGACCACGAGCGTGCCGACAACGGCCAGCAGACGCTTGCTCCGCGCGTTGCCGGATGGCCGGCTCGCCCGTGTGGACCTGCGCATCGAATTGCTCTCCTTCTCGATCCGGTAGTGGATTCCTGCCCTCGGCGGACCGACGGATGTGAGAGGGCACGTCACGGCGGTGAGCACCGTGACCTACCCGGGTAATGCGTCGATGGCCGACGATGCCCTTTCCGCACCGTCTCCCGCGCCCGGTGGACGCGGATGGGGAGATCCTGTTCATTCGCGCAGGAGTACGGGACGGCGACCGGGAAGGTTCAACCGTCTCGCAGGAAATTGCCGGGGCCGGATCCGGAGCCGGTGTCAGCAGGAAGAACGGGCGCCGGTCAGTCGGCGCAGAGGTGGTCGAAGGCGAACCCGCCGACCAGTTCGTCACGGCGCCGGCTCAGCGCGACAATCTGCGCGGTCAACTCGGCGCGGGGCAACAGGTCGGTGCCGGCGATCGTGCGCAGCCGCTCCCCCACCGCGACGGTGGCGAGATCCTCGGCCAGTTGGGCCGCGTCGATGCCGCAGGAGAAGCGGTGTTCGGTCACCGAGACCCGCTCGACGAGGCACGCGTCGGGGCGGACCTGCACCCAACTCCACCCCTGTGCCGTCCCGTCGGCCCAGCGCACGTGCAGTCCTCGCACGATCGGGTCGGCCACCCGCCCCGCCACGTACGCTTCGACCGCCGCCGCGCGGCTCAGCGCGCCGAGGTCGTTGACCGGCCCGGTACGGCCGTCCGGCAGCCGACCGAGGATGTCCCGGAAGCTCACCGGGGCCGGGTCGTCCCCATCGACGGCCGCCCCGGCGGCGCCCGCCACGTAGGCGCGTGCGTCGATCACGTACTCCACGAGGCGCCGGCCGTGCTCGGCGGCCCGCAACGTGGGCGACCCGATCCGCAGCACGGGCAGGCCGGCGGCCGCGCTCACCGCGTCGGTGAGTCGCTCGACGCGCTGCTGTGCCGAGCCGGCGGACGCGACCGGACCGATCTCCACCGCGACGATCGGCCGGCCGGTGTCGGCGGCGCAGATCACGAAGTCGAAGCTGGCACGGCTGGCCGAACTCCACTGACTGCCGGTGACCCCGGGCGGGCGACCCTGGACCAGGTCGCTGAGCCGGCGGGCCGGGTGGACCCGGTGGCCGGCGCGAGCGAACAGCGGCCCGCTTCCGCCGTCGGCGGGCAGCACCCGCAGCCAGCTGCGGTCGTCGCTGCCGATGCTCGTCATCTGCCTGATCCATCCGCCGGTCGGTCGAGCCGGGCCGAGTCTAGGTGGTCGATCATGGGACTCCGCGCCGCGCTGTGACCTGAATCACAGGCGACTGACGTTCCAGGGACGGCCGGCGGGTGTATCCAGCGACCGCCGGTACCGGACCGGCCGGAGGTGACCATGTCGCGACAGCAGTTCGGCTTCCTCGCCGGGTTTCTCGCCGTGGCGGTCTGGGCACTCGCCGGCATCGGCGTGGCCGCCCTCGCCGTGCTCGCGGGCCTGCTCGGCTGGCTGGTGGTCCGGGTGCTCGACGGTGACCTCACGGTGACCGGCCTCGGCGACCGCCACCCGCACCCGCGGCGCCGCCGATGACCACCCACCCCGCCGACGCCGCCGAGGTCGCGCGGATCGCGGCCCACGCGGCCGGCCTGGTGCCGGGCGTGTCCGTCGTCCGCCCGGCGGCGGTCCGCCTCGACGACCGGTCCGTCGGCCTCGACCTGCACCTGATCACCTGGTACGGGCACAGCGTGCCAGCCATCGCCGAGACGGTCCGGGCGGTGGTCGCCGACCGGGTGGCCGCCAGCACCGGGCTCCGCGTGGCGGTGGTGACAGTCACCGTGGACGACCTGCTCGTCCCGGGCGTCGACGTCTCCGCCGCCCCCGCGACCGCCGAGAGCGGCTGAGATGCGCAGCGTCAACCGGATCGCCTCGCTGCTGCTGGCCACCGCCCTGCTCGTCGGCGGGACGCTGGTGGCCGTCCAGGCACTGCTCCTCGCCCTGCACCGGCCGGCGCCACTGGACCCCACCGGCTGGCTCGACGCCCTGAGCGGCACCCGATGGCGCGACCCGGGCGTCCAGGCGGTGGCCGGCGGCGCCGTACTGCTGGGCCTGGCCATCCTGGTCGCCCAACTGCGCCCCTGGACGCCCGTGCGGTTGCGCACCGACGACCGCGACGGCTGGCACCTGCACCGGCGCAGCGTGGAGCGGCGGCTGGCCGACGCCGCCAGCGCGGTGCCGGGCGTACGCCGCGCCCGGGTCCGGGTCCGACGGCGCGGCGGCCAGTGGCGCCACCGGGTGCGCGCGACAGGTGACCCGGCCGCCCGGGCGGAGATCGAGTACGCGGTACACCAGGAGTTGCACCGGCTCACGGCGCCACGCCCCGGCCACATCGACGTCCGGCTCCAACCCCGACGGCGCCCGGCATGACCAACGCCGGACACCGCCTGCTGTGGACAGTCATCGCGCTGCTGTTGGTGGGAGGCGGCGCCGTGGCGCTGGCCGCCGGCCACGGCAGCCTGCCCGGCGCCGATCCACAGGCGGTGGTGCTCAGCGTCGGACTACTGGAAGGGTGGCGGATGGCCGTACCGTGGAGCACCCTGGCCGCGGCGGTCGGCGGGGCGCTGGTCGCCCTGGCCGGGCAGCGCCTGCTGGCCCGGGAGCTGCGACGACCCGCCGGTGCGCTGCGCGGCACCCTGAGCCATCCCGGGCGGCGACCGGGCCGGACCCGGCTGGCCGCCGACGTCCTCACCGACGCGCTGGTCCGCGACCTGACCGGCAACCCCGGGGTACGCCGGGCCCGCGTGGTGCTCACCGGCGAGCCGCCGCACCCCGACGTGTGGATCCGGGTGGACCTGACCGCCGACGCGGCGACCGCGGGCGTCCGCGAGCACGTCCGCGCCGCCGTCGGCCGGTTCGCGGCGACGACCGACTGCCAGCCGGCGCACCTCGACGTGACCGCCCACATCGAGCCGGGCCTTCCCTGACCGACGCCGAGCCGGGCCGGCGCCGAATCCGGCCGACCCTGACCCGCGCCGGGCGTGGCGAGCATGATCGGGGCGGGGACGGTTGGCGGACGGAGGTGCGCGGGTGCGGGTGGTGTCACCGGTGCCGTCGCTGACCGAGGTGTTGATCCGTGAGCCCGAGCGGGTCGAGGCCCGCCGCACGCAGACCCGTGCCGTCCGCGCGGAAATCCGTCGCCGACGACCGGTCCGCGCTGCGAGGATGCCGACCGTGTCCGTGAACTTCATCTCCGGCGTCGAGCTGTCCCGGCGGCTCTACGCCGACGCGGTCCAGCCCTTGCTGTCTCGGCACCTCCCCGGCCTCGCCTACAGCGCGGCGTTGATCGGCGCCGGATCCGAGGTCCTCGGGTTCGACACACAGCGCTCGACCGACCACGACTGGGGTCCGCGACTGCACCTGTTCCTCACCGCCGAGAATCTTCCCCGCCACGGCACCGGAATCGACAACCTGCTCCGCGAGCGGCTGCCCGCCGCGATCGCCGGCTATCCCACCAGCCTGGTCCCCACCGACCACGGCACCCGGCACCTGCGACACACGGCCGGACGCGCCCAGCACGGCGTCGTGATCGCCGAACTCGGCGACTGGCTGACCGGTCACCTCGGCTTCAACCCGCTGACCGGCATCACCTCCCGAGACTGGCTGGCCACCCCGACCCAGACCCTGGCAGAGGTCACCACCGGCGCCGTGTACCACGACGGAATCGGTGTCCTGCACACGGCGCGGCGAGCGCTGGCCTGGTATCCCGATGACGTGTGGCGCTACGTGCTCGCCTGTCAATGGCAGCGCATCAGCCAGGAGGAAGCATTCGTCGGCCGCTGCGGTGAGGTCGGTGACGAACTCGGCTCGGCGGTCGTGGCCGCCCGCCTGGTCCGCGACCTCATGCGGCTGCGCCTGCTGATCGACAAGACCTACCCGCCCTACGGCAAATGGCTCGGCACCGCCTTGACCCGCCTGCCCGACACCGACCAACTCGCCGCCACACTGACCGCAGCGCTGGCCGCCGACAACTGGCGTGACCGCGAGCACCACCTCGTGACTGCCTACGAGGCCACCGCGGCCCAGCACAACGACCTCGACCTGACCGCGCCAGTCGACCCGCGCGCCCGGCTCTTTCACGACCGGCCCTTCCGCGTCCTGCACGCGGAACGCTTCACCAAGGCGCTGATCCGCGCCATAAGCGACCCCGCCCTGCGAGCACTGCCGCTGACCGGAGCCATCGACCAGTTCGTCGACAACACCGACGCACTCGGCCACCGCACCCGCAGCCGTGCGCTTACCGCCGCCCTCTACCCGCTCGACCAGTAGCAATCACGCACCGTTTGCCGACAAGCAGACGCCACGAGTTTCCGAACCGAAGCAGGCCACCACGCTCGTCACAGCCCACCCGTACTCGGGTTCGTGGCCGAGGGAACTTCAGTAGTTCCGAACCCGAGATCTCTCGACCGGTAGTGATCGACTCACGCGGACCGGCCCGCCGGCCCGGCGGATCAACCGTCGACGCCGGGTCGGCGCGCGGCCACGACGCTGGCGCCGATGGAGATCGCCAGGGTCGCCACCACCACCGCGAGGGTCGACCAGACCGGCAGCTTGCCCACCGGCGTCTCGGCGAGGATGAGCTTCAGCCCCGCGAAAGCGAGCAGCAGCGCGAGCCCGTACCGCAGGTAGCCGAACTGGCGTAGCAGGCCGGCGAGGCAGAAGTAGAGGCTGCGCAGTCCCAGTACGGCGAACGCGGTCGCCGTCCACACCAGAAACGTGTTCGTGGTGATGGCGAGGATCGCCGCCACCGAGTCGATGGCGAAGACCACGTCGGTGGCCTCGATGGCGACGAGCGCCACCAACAGCAACGTCGCCACCCGCCGGCCGGCGACCTGGGCGGTGAACCTGTCGTCGTGGTAGCGGGCGTCGGTGGGCACCAGCCTTCGGAAGAGCCGGACCACGACGTTACGGTCCGGGTCGACGTCCGGCTTTCCGCGTACGGCCAGCCGCCAGCCGGTCCAGATCAGGAAGGCACCCAGCACGAACCCGGCCCAGGTGAGCCGGTCCAACAGCTCGGCGCCGGCAAAGATGAACAGCAGGCGGAAGACGAGCGCCCCGACGACACCCCAGAACAGCACCTTGTGCTGAAGACCCGGTGGCACGCGAAAGTAGCCGAAGAGCAGGGCGAAGACGAACACGTTGTCCACCGAGAGCGCCTTCTCCAACAGGTAGCCGGAGAAGTACGCGATGGCCGGGTCGCCGCCGAGGCCCCACCAGAGGACCAACCCGAACAGCAGACCCGTGCCGATCCAGACGGCGCTCCAGACCACCGCCTCGGGCAGCTCGATGACGTGGTTGTCCCGGTGCAGGAGCACGTCCACGGCGAGCAGCACGGCGATCAGCGCGCTGGTCGCCGCCCAGGCCCACAGCGGCACCGTGACCGTCGCCTCAGCCACCGGTGCCCTCCGCCTCGACCACGGCCACCGCCCGACACCTCAGCCGCCGGCTGTGTCGAGCCTAGGCGAGCGGCCCCGCCCCACGCCTGGGCTCCGGCGAAGTCGGTGCGGGCCGGTAACGCCGGTGCCGACCGGGTGGGCGGCGGTACTGCCGCACATCGGTGGGGGGTGATCCGGCAGGATCGAGGTGACCGGACACATCAACCGACACGGCAGGAGATCCCCGCATGAACCAGGCAGCAGGCGCCTCATCCGGCAAGCCCGAGGTGGGTCCGATCGAGGGTGCGCCGCCGGCCGACCTCGTGATCGAGGACATCACCGTGGGTGAGGGACCGCAGGCCGAACCGGGCCAGCTCGCCAGCGTGCACTACGTCGGCGTGTCGCACTCCACCGGCGGCGAGTTCGACTCGTCCTGGAACCGGGGCGAGGCGTTCGAGTTTCCGCTCGGCGGCGGTCAGGTCATCGCCGGCTGGGACCAGGGCGTCGTCGGCATGCGCGTCGGCGGCCGCCGTCGTCTGACCATCCCGCCCCACCTGGGGTACGGCGACCGCGGTGCGGGCGGCGTCATCAAGCCGGGCGAGACGCTCGTGTTCGTCGTCGACCTGCTCGGCGTGCGCTGACCGACGCTCGGGGGGTCGTCGGCTCGTGCCAGCGGCCCCGCAGGACTCGGATCGCTCGGGGGTCGTCGGCTCGTGCCAGCGGCCCCGCAGGACTCGGATCGCTCGGGGGTCGTCGGCGTGCCGACGGCCCCGCAGGTCGGATCGCTCGGGGGTCGTCGGCTCGTGCCGGCGGCCCCGCGGCGGCCTCCTCGGATCGCGGGGCCGCTCCGGGTCAGGTCAGGCGGCCAGTTGCAGGTGCGCCGGCTCGACTGTCGGGCGACGGGCGGCCTCGACGACCCGGGCCGGCTCCAGGATCGGCATCACCCGGTGCAGGCCGGTGGCGCGCAGCACCCGGGCCACGACCGGGCTCGGGTCGACCAGGACCAGTGCGCCACCACACGCCCGCACACGCAGGTGCGCGGCGAGCAGCGTGCGGACGCCGGCGGCGGAGAGCAGCCGCAGCCCGGACAGGTCCACCTGGAGCACCGGACGGGCCGGCACCGACCACAGCGCGGACCGGAACGCGGCCACCGTGGCGATGTCGACCTCGCCGGCCACCCGCACGAGGACCATCTGGTCACTCACGCTGACCTGCACGTCCAGCCGGTCGTTCCGCTCTCCCATGCCGAGAAATCTAGCCGCCCCCACCGACAGTTTCGGCCTCCGACGGAGTGATTCCGGGTACGCCCAGGGTCTAACCCCGAGGCACCCCTCATCCTCCTCGGGGTGCAGGTCGTGTCGAACATCGGTCGGTCGGCGTGGGCGGCGGAGAATGGGCCGATGCTGGTCCCTCGGCCCCGGCCGCCCCGGTTGATCCGTCCCGTCCGTGAGCCGGCCACCACGCCCCCGCCGTTGGCCGGGGAATGGGCGCCGACGGACCAGAGGCTCGACCGGGCCGAGTTGCTGCCTCTGCCCAACGGCGCCGTCGGCCCGGAGGACGTGCTCGTCGACGACGCCGGCCGGGTGATCAGTGGCGACGAGGACGGCCGGCTCTGGTACTGGCCGGTCGACGCGCCGGTCGGCACCCGCCCCCGACTGCTGGCCGAGACCGGTGGCCGACCGCTCGGCATCGAGGTGGACGCGTCCGGCGAGGCTCTCGTCGTCTGCGACGCGTACCGGGGGCTGCTGCGGGTGACGCCCGACGGCGCGGTCCGCGAACTGACCGGAACGGCACCCCTGGTGCACCTGGCCAACAACGCGACGGTGGCGCGCGACGGCACCATCTACTTCACCGACTCCTCCGACCGGTTCCCGGTCTCGCACTGGAAGCGGGACCTGCTGGAGCATCGCCCCAACGGTCGGGTGCTGGCCCATCATCCGGGCAGCGGCCGCACCGACGTGGTGGCCGACGGGCTGTACTTCCCCAACGGGATCGCACTGACCCCGGACGAGTCGGCGCTGATGCTCGTGGAGACCAGCACCCACCGCCTGCTCCGCGTCGACCTGGGCGGCGGCGTCCGGGTGCTCGCCGACCTGCCCGCGTACCCGGACAATCTCTCCGCCGTCGGCGACGGGACGTACTGGATCGCGTTGCCCAGCCCACGGGTGCCGATCGCCGAGCGGCTCCTGCCGCACCCGCGACTGCGTCAGATCGCCGCGTTGCTGCCCGACGCGTTGCAGCCGCAGCCACGACGCTACGGGCTGGTCGCGCTCGTCGACGGCGCGGGCGCGGTCCGCCGGACGCTGCACGGCCCGGCCGGGCGGTACCGGATGATCACCGGGGTACGCCAGCACGGCGGGCGCCTCTGGCTGGGCAGCCTGGTCGGGCCAGGGGTGGCCCGCGTACCGCTGAACTGACAGGCCCGGGCCGGCCCGTCGTGGCGGCGGGCCGGCCCGGGTGTCGGCGCCGGTGTCTCAGCGACCGCTGACCGAGGGCGCCGGGGCGGGCGAGCCGCCAGCCACCGCGCCCGGGTGCGCCGGGGCGACAGGTGCGGGCTTGAGGCCGGGCGGCACCGGCAGGGCGCTGCCCCGGACGAACTCGTCCCAGCTCACGTTCCACGCGGTCCAGCCGTTGCCCGGCTGCAGCTCCACCTCGGTGCCCTTGACGGTGATCAGGTCACCGACCTGCGTCATCCCCATCAACCAGTCGGCGGCGGTGGCGGAGACGTTCGCGCAGCCGTGCGAGACATTGGTGTTGCCCTGGTCGCCCTCCGACCAGGGCGCGGAGTGGATGAACTCGCCACCCCAGGTGTAGCGCTGGGCGTCGTCGACGTCGACCACGTAGCCACCGTTCGGCTCACCCCGGGTGTCGAAGGTGGTCCGCTCGTGCTTCTCCATGATCACCATCTTGCCGCTGGAGCTTGGCGTGCTCGGCTTGCCCAGGCTGACCGGGATCCGCTTGATCTGCTTGCCGTCCCGCAGCACCGTCATCTGCTTGGTGGCGTTGTCGATCTCCAGCGCGGTCTGGCGTCCGATCTTGGAGGTGGCCCTCCGCTCGGCGTCGCCGACCCGGTCCTTGCCGATCGGCAGGCCCTCGAGGCCGGCCCGGACACTGATCGTGGTCCCCGGCTTCCAGAAATCGGGCGCCCGGTAATAGACCTGACTGCCGTCCTCGATCCACGACCAGGTGCCCGGCTGCGGCGGATTCGTCTTCACGAACAACCGCCGCTGGACATCTGCTCTGGCCTCTTTCGGAATTGCCGGGTCGAACGCGACGGTTACCGGCATCGCGGTGCCGTACGTCCGATTGCCCACGAAATAGAGAGTGCTGGTGATCTGCGGTTTGGTCGATCTGGCCATGGTGGTGAACGAGGTGGTGCGGGTGGTGGTCGCACCGGAGTCCCCGGTCGCGGTCACCTCGGCGGTGTACGTCCGCCTCGGTTGCAGGGGCGCCGTCGGCACCCAACCCGAGCCGTCCTCGCGCGGCTCGGCGCCGACCTGCTTGCCCTTGTCGTCGGTGAGGCGCACCCCGGTGACCCGTCCACCCGTGACCACGGTGCCCACCTCGGCGCTGACCGGGACGTCGCGGGCCTTGTCCGCCGGCGTCACGGCGAGCTCCGGGGCTGCGACGTGGTCCTTGGCCGAACCATTCGCCGGATCCCGGTCGGCGGTGCACCCACCCAGGACGAGTGGTGCGGCTGCGATGGTTACCGCCAACAGCGTCAATCGCCGCCTAGACGTCATGTTCAGTCCCCCCCGTTTCGACTTCCCTCCGCCACATTCTCACCTGCTCAGCAGGCGTATCCGTCGCATTCCGAAATAATCGGCGGCGCATTTACCGACGCATTTTCCGATGATGTTCCAGTTGGCGGATCAAGCGTTCGACCGACAGGTCTCGAGCCCTCTGCTCCGCTTGAGCCGGGCGGGTGCGGTCGTCCCGTTCGTGATCGACTCAGCGTCGGTGCAGCCGGGGTCGGTACGTCCCGGGATGACGCGAGTTCCCTGAGCGCGAGAGTGGATCATGCCCGGAAGGCGAGGCGATGACACTCGGGCCCCGGGTGGATCACGCTCGGTTCGCGGCCGGGTCGGGTCCGGTGAGATCGGGCCCGCGCACCTCGGGGGCGGACTTTTGTCGACTGAAGCGAAACTTCTGCCGAACGCGACGAAGCTTTGCCTTCGTCCGGGGGCAAGGGTAAGGTCACCTTCCAGATAGAGGGTTGCCCATTAGTCGATCAGCCTGCCGCCACCCCTGCCGGGTTGCCGTGTTCCGCCCCCGACGGGGGGCCGGGCCGCACCGGAGCGCCGTCCTCACCGTCCAGCCGAAGCCCGCCTTCGGCCGGTTCGGCGCGCCCGGGTGACGACAGCCAGGTCGACCGCCGCCGACGGCGTACCTGCCGTCAGGAAGGGACCACCACCATGGATCAACAGCTCAACCCGCCGACACCGACGTCCGAGCCGATCAGCCGGCGCGGAGTGCTGCGCGCCGCGACCGTCTCCGCCGCCGCCGTCGGTACCGCCGGCCTGCTCGCCGGCCCGGCCACCGCCGCCCCCGCCGCGCAGTCTCGGCGTCGGGTGCCGGTCGACCGGATCAGCATCCAGCTCTACACCCTGCGCGACCAGCTCACCGCCGACCTGCCCGGCACCCTGGACGCGCTGCGCCGGATCGGCTACCGGCGGGTGGAGCACGCCGGATTCGTCGGACGCACCGCCGCGCAGTTCCGGGCCGCGCTCGACGAGGCCGGGTTGCGATCCACCTCCGGGCACACCGGCATCCCGCAGCCCTTCGACGCCGCCACCTGGGAGCAGGCCCTCGAGGACGCCAACGTCGTGGGCTGCAAGAAGATCGTCCACCCCTACTTCGGTCGGGACGCCAACGGTCAGGCGATCCGGGACCCCAACGTCTACCGGGCCCTGGCGCGCGACCTGAACAAGGCCGGCCGGCTGGCCGAACGCGCCGGGCTCGACTTCGGTTACCACAACCACCAGCTGGAGTTCACGCCGCTGACCGACGGCTCGACCGGCTTCGACATCCTCACCGGGCAGACCGACCCGCGCCTGGTCCACTTCGAGCTCGACCTCTACTGGACCTGGCGGGGGGCGCACGACCCGGTCGACGTGATCCGGGCCAACCGTGGCCGGATCCGCCAGGTGCACGTCAAGGACCTCGACGTCGAGGGTGGTTTCGCCGACCTCGGCGACGGCCTCATCGACTTCGGCCGAATCTTCGCCCACGAGCGGGAGGCCGGCATCGAGGAGTACATCGTGGAGCGCGACGACGCGGGCACCGCGCCACGCTCCCCCGCCGACGCCCTGGACACCGCACGGGTCGGCTTCGACTTTCTCGCCTCACTCCGGTACTGAAACACCTCGGGGGACAATTGATGAACAGAACCGCATTCGTGTCCGCCCTGCTGCTGGTGACGGCCGGTCTCGCCGTACCGCCGGCGGCCGCGGCCGCCGCGCCGGCCCCGCCGCCGGACAGCAGCTTCCAGAAGGTGACACTCAACGACTTCCCGGGCGAGCCGATGAGCCTTGCCGTCCTGCCCGACCTGCGGGTGCTGCACACCTCCCGCACCGGCGAGGTCCGCATCCACGACCCGCGCACCGGGCTGAACACCCTCGCCGCCGACATCCCGGTGTACGAGCACGACGAGGAGGGCTTGCAGGGGGTCGCCATCGACCCGAACTTCGCCCAGAACAAGTGGGTCTACCTCTACTACTCGCCGCCGATGGACACGCCGGTGGACGACCCGGCGACCCCGGGCGTCAACGAGGGCGACGCGCCGGAGACCGGCACCGAGGCGGACTGGCTGCCGTTCAAGGGCGCGCTGCGGTTGTCCCGGTTCAAGCTGGACGGGACGAAGCTCAACCTCGCCAGCGAGCAGCAGATCATCGACGTGCCGACCGACCGGGGCATCTGCTGCCACGTCGGCGGCCAGATCGACTTCGACAGCAAGGGCAACCTGTACCTGTCGACGGGTGACGACAGCAACCCGTTCGCCTCCGACGGCTACGTCCCGATCGACGAGCGGGCCGACCGCCACCCGGCGTTCGACGCCCAGCGCACCTCGGCCAACACCAACGACCTGCGCGGCAAGCTGCTGCGCATCAAGGTGAAGAACGGTGGCGGTTACACGGTGCCGGCCGGCAACCTGTTCAAGCCGGGCGCGGCGCAGACCCGCCCGGAGATCTACGCGATGGGGCTGCGCAACGCGTTCCGCTTCTCCGTCGACAGGCGTACCGACAACGTGTACGTGGGCGACTACTCCCCGGACGCCTCCAACCCGAACCCGGCGCGCGGCCCGGCCGGGCACGGCCGGTGGATGCTCGTCGACAAGCCGGCGAACTACGGCTGGCCGTACTGCGTGACGCCGACGATCGCCTACCGCGACTACGACTTCGCCACCGGCCAGTCCGGCGCCAAGTTCAACTGCACGCGCCCGGTCAACGAGTCACCGCACAACACCGGCAAGCGCGTGCTGCCGCCGGTCGAGCAGCCGCAGGTCTGGTACGCGGCAGCCCCCTCGGCCGAGTTCCCGCAGCTGGGCACCGGCGGCATCTCTCCGATGGGCGGCCCGGCGTACGACTACGACGGGAACAGCACGTCGCGTACCCGCTGGCCGGCCTACTACGACGGGGTGCCGCTGTTCTACGAGTGGAGCCGGGACTACATCAAGGAGTTCCGCCTCGACTCCGACGGCGACGTCGCGGACATCCTTCCGGTGGCGCCGTCGCTGGTGGTGGACAACCCGATGGACATGGAGTTCGGCCCGGACGGCGCGCTCTACGTGCTGGAGTACGGTGACGGCTACTTCGCCGAGAACCCGGACGCCCAGCTGTCCCGGATCGACTTCGTCCGGGGCAACCGGACGCCGATCCCGAAGATCAGCGGCACGCCGACCGTTGGGCAGGCGCCGCTGACCGTCGCGTTCTCCAGCGCCGGCACCACCGACCCGGACGGTGACAAGCTCAGCTACGCGTGGGACTTCAACGCGGACGGTTCGGTGGACAGCACCAACCCGAACGCGACCTGGACGTTCTCGAAGAACGGCTCGTACACGCCGACGCTGAAGGTGACCGACCGCACCGGACGGTCCGCCTCGGCATCCCTGCCGCTGGTGGTCGGGCCGACCGCGCCGGTGGTCGAGTTCGTCACCCCGGAGGCGGGGCAGCCGTTCCAGTTCGGACAGACGGTCGCGTACGAGGTGAAGGTCACCGACGACCTGCCGGTGGACTGCTCCAAGGTGAAGGTCACCTACGTGCTCGGGCACGACGAGCACGGGCACCCGCTCTCCACCTCGACGGGTTGCTCCGGAAGCATTCCCACCTTCCTCGACGGTGGGCACAGCGGTGCGGACAACCTGACCGCCGTGTTCGTCGCGGAGTACACCGACGCGGGCTCTCCCGCGCAGTCGGGCTCGGCCGAGGTCGTGCTGGATCCGACCCCGGTGGCCGGTCTGGCCGGCTGACCAACCCACGATGACAGCGGCGGCGGCCGGATCACTCCGGTCGCCGCCGCTCGTCGTTCAGCTCCGGTCTCGCCGGGACCACCGACGGGTCGCCGCTCAGGTCCAGTCACTGTCGACGTGGTTGTCCCGCCAGCGCCCGCCCACCGGCGGGGTGTCCAGCAGCATCCCGTCGCCGGCGTTGCCGGCCAGGTCGTTGTCCTCGACCCGGCAGTCCACGCAACTGCCGCGCTCGGTGATCCACAGCCCGTGCGTCTGGGTCTGGTCGTCGTGGTTGTCCCAGATCCGGTTGCCCCGAACCGTGGCGGAGTCGAACGGCGCGTCGATCGTGATCCCGGCCCGCCGCTCGGGTGCGGGCGACAGTTCGTACCCACAGCCGGGCGGCGGCACGTCCCCGCTCCACGCGGTGAACCCGTCGGGGCGTACCGGGGCGAGGGTGAGTTCGTCGCCGGTGTTGGACGCGACCATGGCGACGGCTCGTCCGACCCGCAGGACCTTGCCCCGGTGCCCGTCGTGCGGCCAGTTGGCCGACCGGTCCACCAGACACCGCTCGCTGTAGCGGACGGCGTCGCCGGTACCGCCGGCCCCCTCGGCACACTGCCGCCCGTTGTTGCGGATCCGGTTGTTGAGCAGCACCGCGTCGGTCATCTGGTGGTCGATGCGGACCGCGTCCAGGCCGTTGCCCCAGAACTCGTTGCTCTCGATGACCACGTCCCGGATCGAGCCCTGGTAACCGCGTCCGAGGTCGTGCGCGTGATAGCCGTGCCGCCCATTGCCGCTGATCCGGTTGCCCCGCACGGTGTACGGGCCGGGGCTGTTGCCGATGCTGACCCCGTCGCGCATGTTGCCGTCGATGACGCAGTCGGTGAGCAGCCCACCCCGGCCGGCCACGGACGAGGTGCCCTGCGCCGACACGTCGAAGCCGGTCTCCAGGTTGCCGGTCATGGTGCAGGCGGAGACGATCAGGCCGTCGGCGCCCCAGTCGGAGATACCGAACCGGTTGCCCTGGCTGTGGCAACCGATGATCCGGTAGCCGCGCGGCGGCGGCCAGTAGTCCTTCTGCAGCTCCAGGAAGATGCCGTTGGTGCCGTTGGCCAGGGTGGTGCAGTTGGCGATGGTCAGCCGCTCCACCGTGCCCCAGCCGCCGACGCCGATGCCGATGCCGGCGCCGCCCATCTGCTCGCCGTTGTCCAGTCGGCCGCAGCCGACCACCACCACGCCGTCGATGATGGAGTCCTGGAGGAAGTCGCAGCCCAGGCCTGTGGCCGCGGTGTGGTGGATGTAGAGGTTGCGGAAGACGCCGCGCACCACGTACTGGAGGCCGAGCCCCTTGGCCAGGTAGTTGTACTCGGCCATGGCCACCCCGGAGCCGTCGATCTGGAAGTCGGCGAAGCTGCAGTCGGCGATGTGCCGGTCCCGGTCGGCGCCGTGCTGCACGGTGGTCCAGAAGGCCAACGGGGTCGGGTCGGCCCGGTTGCCCTCGTTGCTGAGCATGAACCGGGTCGCCGCCGGGCCGGCACCGATCAGCGACACTCCGCTGCGCCACACCGTGCCCGCGTCCCGGATCGAGTAGATGCCCGGTGGGCAGTAGATGACGCGCGCACGCCCGTCCGACGCGTACCCGGCGCCCAGGCGGTCCACGAGGGCAGCCAGCGCGGGCTGGTCGTTCGTCGCGCCGTCGCCGGTCAGCCCGTACTCCAGCGCGTCGCAGTAGAGCGGCGCGCCGGCCGAGGCGGGCCGTCGTACCCGGACCGAGTTCAGTAGCAGCTCGTTCGCCACGGCCACAGACCGGCTCCCTTCGACACGTTCGGTGCGCTCCGGCGGGGCCGACTTCCCGATGACGCCGCGGGGAAACCCCAGGCGTGCGTCGGTCCCGGCGCCGCGGGGGCAGCGCCGGGACCGAGGGGGTACGCGCCTCAGACGGCGGCGATCAGCAGCGCCGGGCGCTCCACGCAGTCGGCGACGTGCCGCAGGAAGCCACCGGCCACCCCACCGTCACAGACCCGGTGGTCGAAGGTGAGGCTGAGCTGGGCCACCTTACGGACGGCGAGTTGCCCGTCGACCACCCACGGCTTGTCCACGATCCGGCCGACGCCGAGCAGCGCCGCCTCCGGGTGGTTGATGATCGGCGTGGAGCCGTCGACGCCGAACACCCCGTAGTTGTTGAGCGTGAAGGTGCCGCCGGTCAGTCGGGCCGGCGGGAGGCTACCCGCTCGCGCGGCGGCGGTGGTCGCCGCCAGTTCGGCGGCCAACTCGGCGGTGGTGAGCCGCTGGGCGTCGCGCAGCACCGGCACCAGCAGACCCCGGTCGGTCTGCGCGGCGATGCCGAGGTGCACCCCGGCGGACTGGACGATGCGCTGCGCCTCGGTGTCCACCCGGGCGTTGAGCTGCGGGAACCGGCGCAGCCCGCTGAGGCAGATCCGGGCCAGCAGGGCCAGGATGCTCACCGGCGCGTCGGGCGTCGCCGCGTTGATCGCGGCCCGGGTCTCCAGCAGCCCGGTGGCGTCCACGTCGACCCAGATGGTCACCTCCGGGATCTCCCGCCGGCTGCGGGAGAGCTTGTCGGCGATGGCCTTGCGAACGCCGGTGAGCGGGATGATCACGTCGTCGTCCCCGGACGGCACCGGTGCGACGGGGGCGTCGGGCACGGCGGCGAGTCGGGCGGCGGGCACGGTCAGCGCCGCCTCCACGTCGGCGCGGCGGATCACTCCGCCGGGACCGGTGCCCCGCACCGCGTTCAGGTCGACGCCGCGTTCCCGGGCCAGCCGCCGCACGATCGGCGAGATGACCAGGGCGGTCGGCCGCGCCGGGTGGCCGGACGTGTCGCCCGTACCCGGGGCGCCGCCGGCAGCCGCGCGGGTCCCACCGCTCGGGGCAGCACCACCGGCTGGGGCGGTGTCGGTCCACGCGGTGTCGGTGTCGGTCCGCGCCGGGTCGGCCGGGTCGGGGGCGAGCGTCAGCCGAGGCCGGCGCCGACGGCGGGTGGCGCCGCCGTGGCCGGTGCCGTAGCCGATCAGCACGTTTCCGGAGCCGGCCTGCTCCTCCTCGCGGTAGGTGGCGTGCCCGGCGGGCTCGTCACCGCCGTCCAGCGGCGCGATGGTGATCAACGGCTGGCCGACCGGGCGTACCTCACCGGCCGCGCCGTGCAGGGTGACGACCCGGCCGGCGTACGGGCAGGGCACGTCCACGACCGCCTTGGCGGTCTCCACCTCGACGACGCTCTGGTCGACAGTGACCACGTCGCCCACCGCGACCCGCCACTCGACGATCTCGGCCTCGCTCAGCCCCTCGCCCAGGTCGGGCAGGAGGAAGACCTGGGTGCGCTCGACGGTGGTCATGCCGCCGCCCAACGCGCGTCCGGCTGGTCGTCCCACTGGAGTCGGGCCACCGCGTCGAGCACCCGGTCCACACCGGGCAGGTGGGTGTGCTCCAGCATCGGCGCCGGGTACGGGATGTCCAGCCCGGCGACCCGCAGCACCGGGGCGTGCAGCGCGTGGAAGCAGCGCTCCTGCACCCGGGCGGCGATCTCCGCGCCGACCCCCGCGAAGCCCTGCGCCTCCTGGATCACCACGCACCGGCCGGTGCGGCGGACCGAGGCGGCGATGGTCTCGTCGTCGAACGGCACGATGGTGCGGACGTCCACCACCTCCAGGTCCCAGCCCTCCTCGCGGGCGGCCTCGGCGGCCTCCAGCGCGACCGGCACCGCCGGCCCGTACGCCACCAGGGTCGCGTCGCGGCCGGGCCGGCGCACGACGGCCCGGCCGAACGGCTCGGTCCGGGTCGGCAGGACCGCGTCGGCGCTGCCGAAGTAGAGCTTCTTGGGCTCCATGAAGACCACCGGGTCGGGGTCGTCGATCGCCTCGCGCAGCAGCGAGTACGCGTCCTCGACGGTCGCCGGGGTGACCACCTTCAAGCCGGGGGTGTGCGCGTAGTACGCCTCGGACGAGTCGCAGTGGTGCTCGACCCCGCCGATCCCACCGGCGTACGGCACGCGGATGACGATGGGCACGCTGAGCTTGCCCCGGGTCCGGTTGCGCAGCTTCGCCACGTGCGAGGCGATCTGCTCGAACGCCGGGTACGCGAACGCGTCGAACTGCATCTCGACCACCGGCCGCAGACCGGACATGGCCAGGCCGACGGCGAAGCCGACGATGCCGGCCTCGGCGAGCGGGGTGTCGAAGCAGCGGTCCTCACCGAAGCGGGCCTGGAGGCCGTCGGTGATCCGGAAGACGCCGCCGAGCGCGCCGACGTCCTCACCGAAGACGACGACCCGGTCGTCGGCGGCGAGGGCGTCGGCGAGCGCGGCGTTGAGGGCCTTCGCCATGGTGGTGGCCATCAGGCGTCCCCCTCCTCGTCGCGGGCGGCGGCCAGCTCGGCACGGACCTGCTCGCGCTGTTCGATCAGCTGCGGGGTGGGCTGGGCGTAGACGTGGTCGAAGAGGCTCAGCGGGTCCACGGTGGGCTGCTCGTTCATCCGGGTCCGCAGGTCCGCCGCGTACGCCTCGGCCTGCTCGGCGACCTCGGCGACCGCCGCGTCGTCGAGCACCCCGCGGGCCCGCAGGTAGGTCTCCAGCCGGGCGACCGGGTCGCGGTCACGCCAGGCGTCGACCTCGGCGCCGTCGCGGTAGCGGCTGGCGTCGTCGGCGTTGGTGTGCGGTTCCATCCGGTAGGTGTGCGCCTCGACGAGGAACGGCCCGTTGCCGGCGCGGGCGTGGGCGACCGCGCGGGTGAGCACGGCGAGCACGGCCACCGGGTCGTTGCCGTCGACCTGCTCGCTGGGTACGCCGTAGCCGACGCCCTTGTAGGCCAGCGACGGCGCGGCGGTCTGCCGCGACAGCGGGACGCTGATGGCGTAGCGGTTGTTCTGCACGAAGAAGACCACCGGCGCCTTGAACACGGCGGCGAAGTTGATCCCCTCGTGGAAGTCGCCCTCGCTCGTCGCGCCGTCGCCGATGAAGGCCAGCGCCACGGTGTCCCGACCCTGGTACGCCTCACCGTGCGCCAGGCCGGCGGCGTGCACGCACTGGGTGGCGAGCGGGGTGCACTGCGGCGCGGTGTGCACCTCGGTCGGGTCGTAGCCGCAGTGCCAGTCGCCGCGCAGCAGGGTGAGCACCTCGACCGGGTCGATGCCCCGGGCAACCAGCGCCATCGACTCACGGTAGGTGGGGAAGACCCAGTCGGTGTCGCGGACCGCGAGCGTCGCGCCGACCTGGCACGCCTCCTGCCCCCGCGAGGACGGGTAGACGGCCAGCCGGCCCTGCTTGGTCAGGGCGGTCGCCTGGGTGTCGAACCGGCGGCCGAGCACCATCCGGCGGTACAGCTCGCGCAGCACCTCGACGGGTGGCTCCGGATAGTCGCCGCGGGCGGGCAGTGGCGTGCCGGTGGGGTCGAGCAGGCGGACGGGTTCGGTGTTCGGCAGCAGCGGGCGCGCCGGGTCGGGCGGGGTGGCCGCTCGACGCGTACGCGGGGATGCCCTGCGGACCGCCTGGGGAGTGGTCGTCACGGCGGAACCTCCTGGGACGTGTGGTGAGCCTATGCTTCCGCGTGTCGGATGATTGACTCAAGATCCACGCAGAACGCGGGACGGTTGGCACGCGGAGGGGGTCACAGTGAGCCAGGAGAGCGGCGACGACGCGGACCGGGTGGCGGGATCGGGACGATCGGTTCGAGCCCTCGACGAGGTGGACCGGCGGATCCTCGACGAGCTGGTCCGGGACGGGCGCACGTCGGTGCGCACCCTGGCCGAACGGATCCACATCTCCCGCACCAACGCGTACGCGCGGGTGGAGCGGTTGCTGCGCGACGGGGTGATCACCGGGTTCCACGCCCAGGTGGCGCCCGAGGCGGCCGGGTTGGGCACCTCGGCGTACATGGCGTTGACGATCGAGCAGAACACCTGGCGGGAGGTGTCGGCCGAGCTGGCTCGGGTGCGCTACGTCGAGCACGTGGCGTTGCTCAGCGGCGAGCACGACGTGCTGGCCCTGGTCCGGGCGCCGGACAACGCCGCCCTGCGGGATGTGGTGTTGGACCGGGTGCAGCGTATCGCCGGGGTGTTGTCGACACGGTCCTGGCTCGTCTTCGAGGAGTTCGGCGGAACGCAGAGCCCGTGGCAGTAGAGGCCATAACACGAATTGATTAGCACGATGATGAAATAGGCGAATTACCGTAGAACGCCGCTACTATCCGCGACGTGGCTATATCGAATGAGTTGTGGGCGCAGGCCCGGGTCGCCGCCCCGCCACCGACCAGGCCGACGTCGACCAGGCCGACGTCGGCCGGCGGGCGGTCCTTCCGCGGGGACATCGAAGGCCTGCGGGCGGTGGCCGTGCTGCTGGTGCTCCTCGGGCACGCCGGGGTGCCGTACCTGCCCGGCGGTTTCGTCGGTGTCGACGTGTTCTTCGTGATCTCCGGATTCCTCATCACCGGCCTGCTGCTGGAGGAACTCGACCATCGTGGACGGCTGTCGCTCACCGACTTCTACGCCCGCCGCGCGAAGCGTCTGCTGCCGGCCGCCGCGACCGTCCTGCTCGCGACCCTGGTGCTTACCTACTTCTTCCTGCCTCGCGGCCGCTGGTCGTCCACCGCCTGGGACGTCATCGCCAGCGCCTGTTACGCCATGAACTGGCGGTTGGCCGAGCAGTCCGCCGACTACGTGGCCGCCAACGACGCCGCGAGCATCGCCCAGCACTTCTGGTCCCTCGCCGTCGAGGAGCAGTTCTACCTGGTGTGGCCCCTGCTGCTGATCGCCCTCGGGTGGTTCGCCCGCCGCCGGGGCCACGGCGGCCGCGGCCTCTACCTGCTCGGGTTGGCGCTGATCGCCCTCCCCTCGTTCGCCTGGGCGCTGTACGTCTCGCCGACCGACCCATCGGCGTACTACGTCACCACCACCCGGATGTGGGAGCTGGCCCTCGGCGGCGCCGTCGCCGTCACGGCGATCTGGTTGCGCCGGTCGCCGCGCCTGGTGGCCGTGCCGCTGGCCTGGGCCGGGCTGATCGCCGTCGGCGCCTCGGCCGCGCTGATCACCACCGAGGCGGGCTTCCCCGGCTACGCCGCGCTCGGCCCCACCCTCGGCACCGCCACGGTGATCGCGTTCGGGCCGGCCGCCGGTCGCGCCGGACCGGTCCTGCTGCTGGGCCAACAGCCGCTGCGCTATGTCGGCGGGATCTCCTACTCGCTGTACCTGTGGCACTGGCCGGTGCTGATCGCCGCGCAGGCGCACTTCGGCGACCTCGGTGTCGGCCCCGCGCTCGCCGTCGTGGCCGCCTCGGCGGTCCCCGCCGCGCTCACGTACCACTTCGTCGAGAACCCGGTGCGCCGGTCACCCACCCTCGCCGACCGGCCCTCCGCCGCCCTGCGTATCGGCGCCGTCTGCACCGGTGCGGCCGCGCTCGCCGGCCTGACCTTCCAACTGGCCATTCCGACAACGACGGGTACGACATCCGCGTCGGTCATCATGGGTCAGGTGCCCGGGGCCTCCCCGGAGGCGACGCCACCGGCCGCGCCGGGTGCCGCGGCGCTCGGCACATCACCGCGCACCAGCCGGGCCGGGGTGCCCGTCGACAAGGTCGCGTCGATCACGCCCGAGCCGGCGCGCGCGGCCCGGGACGCACCGCTGTTGCAGGCGACGAAGAGTTGCCACGTGTCGCTGGAGTCCGCGACGCCGGAGGTCTGCGTCTACGGGAAGATGAACTCGGCGACCACCATCGCGCTGGTCGGCGACTCCCACGCCGACCACTGGGTCCCCGCCATGCGGCAGGCGGCGGAGACGAACGGCTGGCGCCTCGCCACGTACACCAAGGGCGGCTGCCCGTTCCTGAATGCGGAGATCTCCCTGAACGACAGGCCCTACTCGGCCTGCACGGAGTGGAACAAGAAGGTCCGCGAGACACTGCTCGGCGCGGGCCGCCCCGACCTGCTGATCGTCACTCACTCCGAGTACCCGGTCTCGGGCGCGCCGCCGAACTGGCGGCCCGCGATGGTCCGCGAGTTGCGCAACACCTGGAAGAGTATGACCGCCGAGAAGGTTCCGGTCCTGGTGCTGCGGGACACGCCGCTGCACCTGTTCGACGTCGCCGAGTGCGTGTCCAAGAACCCGAAACGCCTGACCAAGTGCACCACGCCCCGGGACGAGGCCCTCAGCCGCGGGGGCGGTCCCGCTCAGGAAGAGGCGGCCGACGGGCTGTCCGGCGTCCACCTGATCGACCTGAACGACTGGATCTGTCCCGCGGACCGGTGCGCCCCCGTCATCGGAGGGGTGCTCGTCTGGCGCGACGCGCACCACCTGAGCGCCACGTACTCGACGACCCTCGCACCCCGGGTGGGCGCCGCGCTCAAGCCCGTGCTCGCCGAGCTGTGACCGACCGTGCTCGCCGAGCTGTGACCGCCCGGGCTGGCGGACCTCACCGTTCGGGTGGGGCCTCCAGCCCGTCCCGGTCGGCCAAATCCAACAGCGGCTCCAACGAGTGCCGGTCGCCGTCCAGGCCGGCGTGCGGGTCGCCGCGCTCGGCGAAGCGGGCCGGCATGCTGAGCACGTCGAAGTCCTCCGGGCGGGCGTCGTCCAGCTCCGCCCACTCCAGCGGCGCCGACACCAGGGCCTGCGGGGTCGGCCGGATCGAGTACGCCGACGTCACCGTGTGGTCGCGAGCCATCTGGTTGTAGTCGATGAAGACCGGCCGGTCGCGTTGGTCGCGCCACCAGGTGGTGGTGACCAGCTCCGGGAGCCGGCGCTGCATCTCCCGGCCCAGGGCGAGCACCGCCCGGCGACACTCACCGAAGCTCCACCGCGGCTCGATCGACAGGTACACGTGCAGGCCCCGCCCACCGGTCGTCTTCGGGTAGCCGGTCATCCCCAGCTCGGCGAGGAACGCGTTGACCTCGCGGGCCACCGGCACCACCTGGTCGAACCCGACGCCGGGCATCGGGTCGAGGTCGATGCGCAGCTGGTCGGGTCGCTCCACGTCGGCGGCGGTGACCGGCCAGGGGTGAAACCGCAGGGTGCCCAGGTTGGCCGCCCAGATCACCACGGCCAACTCGCTGGGCGCGATCTCGTCGGCGGTCCGGCCACTGGGGAAGGTGATGTGCGCGGTACGCACCCAGTCGGGCGCGCCCGCCGGCAGCCGCTTCTGGTAGAAAGCGTCGCCCCGGTTGGTCTGCCGGGTGGCGATCGTCGCGCCCTCGAAGACGCCACGCGGCCAGCGTTCCAGCATCGTCGGCCGGTCCCGCAGGGCACGCAGGATCCCCCCACCCACCGACAGGAAGTAGCGGACCACATCCAGCTTGGTCAGCCCACGCTCGGGAAAGTAGGGCTTGTCGGGGCTGGAGACGCGGACCAGCCGCTCCCCCACCTGAATCTCCTCCGCCACCGTGGCCACGCCCACGAGCGTACGGCTCGGGGGCGGGCCGGCGGGTTACCGGCCGGGAACCAGCGTGGCGGGTTGCTGCGGCAACTCCTGGGTCGGACCGCCGACCTGCGCCGGCGGCTCCTCGGCCACCGCGGTCTGCTGCTCGACCGGCACCCGCTGCGACGACCGGCGGGCCACGAAGCCCGGCGTCCAGTCCTTCAACCGCAGCGCGGGGCGCTCGACCAACTTCCAGGACAGGAACGCGGCGGCGAACGCGACCGCTACCGACATCGCCGCGAACGGCACGTAACCCCAGCGGCTCCAGCCGAGGCTCGTCATGACCTGCTGGAGGACGAACCCGTAGATGTAGATGCCGTACGAGTAGTCGTTCTTGCGGCCCACCCAGTGCAGCTGGCGGGGCATCCGCACCGACAGCCAGACCAGCAGGTACGCGAACGCGGGCAGCCCGATGACGAAGAAGCCGCCGAAGAGCAGGGACAGCCCGAGCGCCACCGCCGAGCCGATGCCCAGCGCGTCGTTGATCGGCACCCGCTCCCGGTAGAGGTCCAGGGCCGCACCCGCGGCGAAGAGGAAGCCCAGGTAGACGATGTAGTGGAAGTTCATCGTGCCGACCAGCGGCGACACGAAGGTCCAGCTCGCCGTCGACACCGGGCCGCTGATCCGGCCGGAGCTGACCCAGTCCTGCAGGATGCTCAGGTAGAGCGCGACGGTCAGGAACAGCACGAACCGCCGGGCGTTCCGCAGCACCGCGGTCACCGCCAGCACGCCCACCACGACGTAGCAGAACATCTCGTACTTCAGCGACCACAGCGCGCCGTTGAAGACGCTGTAGTTGACCTTCTCACCCCACGGGGTGGTGTCCGTGAACAGGTCCCGGACGCCGTACTGACGGACGCCGGTCCACCAGTTGGCCTGCAGGTAGGCCAGCGGGCCGCCCCGGTCCCAGGGGTTGTCGAAGAAGCCGCCGATCGTGCCGTGCTCGCGCAACGCGACGAGCGGGGCGATCACCAGCGCGCTGACCAGCAGGCAGACCCAGAGACCGGGGAAGATCCGCAGGGCCCGATGCCAGGCGTAACGGAAGATGCCGGTACGCCGGGCGCTGCGGGTGATCAGGAGGCCGGACAGCACGAAGAAGCCGTACACGGCCATGGTGCCGACGTTCGTCTGCCGACCGGTCAGGTAGTAGCCCAGGTCGTTGGCGCCGAAGCCGAGCGGCTTGGAGTGCGACAACACGACGCCGACGGCGAGGCAGAGCCGGATCAGCCCGATGCCGTTGCTCCGGCCGGAGAGCAGGTCGGCGAGGGTGCCCCGGGACCGGAAGAGATCGGGGGTGGTCATGCGCTCAGGTACCTCTCGGCATCAGGCGGGCACATCGGCGCCGGCGTGCTCCCACAGCTGCTTCATCTCGGTGTGCAGGTCGTCGCTCGGCGACCAGCCGAGCACCTCGGCGGCCAACCCGATGTCCAGCCGCTGCCAACTGGTCTCGGCGGGACCGGTCGGCTCGGCCTCGACGAGGTCGGTCGGCACCTCACTGACCTCGATGAGGAGCCGGACCATATCACGCGCGCTGGCCGCCACACCCCGACCAATGTTGATCACGCGACCGGCCGCATCGGGACGGGTCGCGGCCAACTGGACGGCGGCGACCACGTCGCTGAGACCGATGAAGTCACGCCGGGAGCCGAGCGGAGCCAGCTCCAGCCGGGCCCGCTCACCGGCCCGCTGGGCGTCGCGCAGCCGGCCCGCGACCACCCCGAGCAGGCTGTGGCCGGGCTGGCCGGGGCCGATGACGTTGCCGACCCGGAGCGTGACGCCCTCGATCAGGCCCTGCCGGTCCGCCGCCGTGACCGCCTCGGTGCAACGCACCTTGAACTCGCCGTACGGCATCACGGGCGCGGGGGTCAGCTGCTCGGGCATCGACGTGTCGACCGGGACCAGCCCGTACTCGTGCACGCTGCCGATCTGGAGCACCCGGACCCGCCCGGGCAGTCGGCCTGCGGCCGCCAGGAGCCGCTCGACCAGGGTGACGTTCACCGCGAGCATCTGCGCCTCGCTGAGGCCCCACATCCCGCCCGCCGCGTTGATCACCACGTCCGGGGCGAGGTCACGCAGCACCGCGGTGACCTCGTCGACGTCGGCGGCGGCCAGGTCCAGTGCGCGGACCTGGACACCCCGGCCGATCGTCTTCGGGTTACGCGCCACGGCGACCACGGTGTGCCCCTGGTCGGCCAGGGCGCGGCAGATCGGGCGGCCGAGGAATCCGGTGCCGCCGAGCACCACCACCCGTACGGGCGGTTCGGCGTGCTCCGCCGGACGTCGTGGTCGGACGGTCATGGCGCTCCCCTGGCTGTCGTCGGTCATCGGCCCGGCCCGAACGCGTGCCGGGACAGACTGCGTACGCCGGACATCTTGCCGGAGAGGACCGCCGTCGGCAGCAGGGTGATGGCGTGCAGTCGGGACGAGGTGTAGCTGCGGGCCGCCCGAGCCGCCCGCGGCCACCCCTGCTCGTCCATCCGCCGGGCGACGTCGAGGAAGAACGCCCGCGCCTCGGTGAACCGGGAGCCGTTGACCGCGTCGGCGGCGGACTTGCTGACCGCGTGCCGCCGGTACTGGAAGCAGAGGGTGTTGTCGATCGCCATCTGCTCACCACGCTGGATCAGGTCGATCACCAGGGCCAGGTCCTGGATGACCTGGAACTCCGCACGGAAGCCGACGGCCTTGATCGCGTCCGTGCGCCAGCACATCGACGGGAAGTAGAACCAGCAGCCCCGCAGCAGGCTGGCCGCCAGGTCCTCGCCGCCCATCAGCTCACGGGAGTCGATCCGCGGCGCGTAGATCCGCCGCTTCGCCTCGTCGACGATGGTGTTGACCACCGTGCCGTTGGCGTCGATGATCTCGACCCCCGGCTGGATCATGCCGACGCCCGGGTACTGCTCGGTCACCGATCGCACCGTGGCGACGTAGTTGGGGTGCATGATGTCGTCCGTGCCCATCATCACCAGGTACTCGTGCTCGGCGAGGCCGACGCACTTGCGGTAGTTGGCGGTGATCCCGAGATTGTGCTCGTTGCGTTGGTAGCGGACCCGCTCGTCGTCGATGCCCGCGAACCACTCGGGGACACCCGGCTCGGTGCCGTCGTCGACCACGGTGAGGCGCCAACCAGGGTCACTCTGCGCCATCACGCTGCGCACCGCCGCCTGCATGAGGGGCACGCTTCCGTAGTACGGCAGCATAATGTCGACAATCATTGGGTCGGTAGGCCTCACTGTGCGTGGTGGGAATGCGCGACGGGCGCGGCCACATTATCAGGCCGACCCCCGCGATCGGCCAGCGCCGAACCGGGCGGCGCGCCCACCCGGAGCGCACCGAGTCGCCGCCCGACGCCCGGCTTCGTGGGCGTTATCATCGTCGCGCCCCGTAACCCCCCGCCCCCGATCGGACGCCGATGTCGAAACGCGCCGTCGCCACGGACGCGCAGCCCGCGCAGACCGACGGGGAGAGTCCGCCCCTGCCCGCCGAGCCGGAGCGTCAGCCGGCCCCCCTCGCCCGCCGGCTGGTACTCAGCGTCTGGTTCTGGCCGACCGCGTTCGCCGCGCTCGTCGTCGGGTGGCGGCTCGGCAGCCCGGAGATGTGGCACGACGAGTTGGTCACCGTCGACGTGGCGACGCGTTCCACCGGGCAGATCCGGGCCATGCTGGCGAACGTCGACGCCGTGCACGGGGCCTACTACCTGTTCATGCACGCCTGGACGACGCTGTTCGGCACGAGTCCCGTCGCGGTACGTCTGCCGTCGGCGCTGGCCATGACCCTGGCCACCGCCTGTGTGGCGTTGGTGGGACGCCGGCTCTTCGATCACGCGACGGGTGTCGCCGCCGGGTTCGTCTTCGCCCTGGTGCCCACGGTCACCCGGTTCGGGCAGGAGACCCGTTCGTACGCCTTCGTCGTCCTGGCCTCGGCGGCGGCCACCCTGTTCCTGCTCCGCGCGCTGGAGCGGCCCCGGTGGCAGCGCTGGGTGGCGTACGCGCTCGCGGTGGCCGGCATCGGCCTGGCCAACGTGGTGGCGCTGACCCTGCTGCTCGGGCACGGCACGGTCGTGCTGATCCACACCTGGCGACAACGCCACTGGTGGTCGCTGGTCTGGTTCCCCCTCGCCGCCGTCGCCGGGGTGGCTGTCGCCGCGCCGGCGATCCTGCGGGGCATGACACAGTCGGGTCGGCAAATCAGCTGGATCCCGGACCTCTCGCCCTGGACGGTCTGGGAGCAGGCGTACGGCTCGACGCTGCTCGCCGCCGCGGTGACCGCGCTGGCCACGGTGGGTCTGCTGACCCACCTGCGCGGCGATGGCGTGGCTCGGGCGGTGAGCGTGACGCTTGTCGCCGTGCTGCCGGTGCCGGTGATCCTGCTGGCCTCGACCGGCGAGATCAACTACTTCTTCTCCAAGTACCTGCTTTTCCTGCTGCCGGCCTGGGCGGTGCTGGCCGGCGCCGGCATCACCGCGCTGCGCTGGACGCCGCTGATGGCCGCGGGGCTCGTGGTCGTCGCCGCGCTGTCCATGCCCGGTCAGCTCGCGCTGCGCGGTGAGTACTCGCACGGCTGGTACACCTACCCGCGGCAACGTGCCTTCGAGCCCCTGTCCTACTCCCAGGCGGCCAGGGTCATCGAGGCCGGCTACGAGCCCGGGGACGGCCTCGTCGTGGGCGGTGTCTGGTGGTGGATGACCGAGCCGGGGGTGCGGTACTACCTCCCGGAGGACATCTCCCCGCGCAACGTGTTCC
The DNA here is from genome assembly GCF_040649915.1 of Micromonospora sp. NPDC048839. NCBI lineage: Bacteria > Bacillati > Actinomycetota > Actinomycetes > Micromonosporales > Micromonosporaceae > Micromonospora > Micromonospora sp. NPDC048839. The sequence goes on along the minus strand of NZ_JBEZGL010000022.1, from coordinate 31,124 downwards.
AGCACCGGTCGGCGGCCCAGCGCAACGAGCTGTTCGGCACGGCCTGCGGCGAGCCGGCGAGGTGTCTGCGCGACGAGCCGAGGCTCTGGTTGGTGTTGCCGACGATCACCGACGCACCGCTGAGCGGGCTGCCGAAGGATCGGGCCGACCTGCTCGGCAAGCGCTACCAACTAACCCGGCTGACCCACGTGACCGGGCTGACCGTCGCCCTCCTGCAGCGGCGCGGCTGACCCGCCGCGATTACCGCCGCCGGCACCCGGGTAGGGGGTCGGCATGGCGGAACTGGCGACCCTCTGGATCATCCGACACGGTGAGAGCACCGCGAACGTGGCGGCGACCCACGCCGAGGCGTCCGGCGAGGAGCTGATCGGGCTCAGTCACCGCGACGCCGACGTGCCGCTCTCCCCCACCGGTGAGGACCAGGCTCGGGCCACCGGCCGCTGGTTGGCCGAGCTGCCGCCGGAACGCCGACCGGACGTGGCGGTGGTCTCGCCGTACCTGCGGGCGGTGTCCACCGCGCAGCTGGCGCTGCACGGCACCGACGTGCCGGTGAGCCGCGACGAGCGGCTGCGCGACCGGGAGCTGGGCATCCTCGACGGCCTGACCGGGCACGGGGTGCGCCGACGCCACCCGGACGAGGCCAAGCGCCGGGAGCGACTCGGCAAGTTCTACTACCGGCCGCCCGGCGGGGAGTCCTGGACCGACGTGGCGCTGCGGCTACGCACGCTCCTCGGCGACCTGCGCCGGGACCACGAGGGCCAACGGGTCCTGCTCTTCGGCCACGACGCGCTTGTCTTCCTGCTGCGTTATCTGGTGGAAGGGCTGACCGAGGAGGAGCTGATGGCGTTGACCCGCCAACACGTGATCGCGAACTGCTCGATCACCGACTGGTCCGCCGACGCCGACGGTCGGCTGACGCTTGGCGGGTTCAACGAGGTCGGTCACCTGCACCGGCAGGGCGCCGAGCCAACCAGGGAGGACGAGATCCATGCCGAACCGGTCTGACGTTCAGGTGATCACGCCGGGGCTGCTGCGGGACTGGGCGCTGCCGGTGCCGGTCGGCGGCAAGGAGAGCCGGGGCACCGTGCTGGTGGTCGGCGGCTCCCGCTTCACCCCCGGTGCGGTGCTGCTCGCCGGGGTGGCCGCGCTGCGCGCCGGCGCCGGGGTGCTCCAGCTGGCCGCCGCCGAGTCCACCGCGGCCACGCTGAGCATCCAGGTGCCCGAGGCGCTCGTGGTCGGGCTGCCGGAGACCTCCGACGGCGCGGTCGCCGCGGACCGCGACGGCCAGCTCGGCGAGCTGGTCGCGCAGGCCGACGTGGTGGCCCTCGGTCCCGGGCTGAAGGCGATCGACGAGACCAACCGCCTGCTGAGCCTGGTCCTGGACGCGGCCCGGCCGCGCACGTCACTGGTGCTCGACGCGTACGCCCTCGGCGCGCTCAGCCACGCGCCGGACCTGCTGGTCGGCTCGGGCCGGCCCGTGGTGCTCACCCCGAACGTCACCGAGGCCGGGCACCTGCTCGGCCGGGAACCGGGCGACGACCTGGACGCCGAGGCGGCCGAGCTGGCCGCCCGTTACGAGGCGGTCGTCTCGCTCTACGGGCACGTGGCCGCCCCGGACGGGCGGGGTTGGCGGGAGGAGAGCGGCGACGCCGGCCTGGGCACCTCCGGCAGTGGGGACGTGCTCGCCGGGTTGCTGGCGGGGTTGTTGTCCCGGGGCGCCGACCCGGCGCAGGCCGCCTGCTGGGGCTCGTTCGCGCACGCGGTGAGCGGGCAGCGGCTGATCCCCCGGTACGGCCGGATCGGCTTCCTCGCCCGAGAGTTGCTCGACGAGATCCCCGGAACGCTGTCGATGGTCTGATCAGCCGACGTCGGCCGCTCAGCCCTGCCGACGCGTGGCGTACGGAGGTCGCCCGGGACGGCCCCGGCCGGCCCGGTAGGATCGGCGCGGGCCGTTACTGGCGCGTGGGGATGGACAACCATCGGGGAGCGGCCCCGTCACGAGGACGTTTGCCGAGCGCCTGGGCCTTCCCGCACGTCTGTTGGAGGTCGCATGTCGCACAACGCCGAGTCCACCGCATTCCGGAGCGCCCTCGAGGTGATCCGGGCCGTCGAGCCGCGGGTGGCCGACGCCATCGGCGCCGAGCTGACCGACCAGCGGGAGTCGCTCAAGCTCATCGCCAGCGAGAACTACGCCTCCCCGGCGACGCTGCTGGCCATGGGCAACTGGTTCAGCGACAAGTACGCCGAGGGCACCGTCGGCCGCCGCTTCTACGCCGGCTGCCAGAACGTCGACACCGTCGAGGCGCTCGCCGCCGAGCACGCCCGGGAACTGTTCGGCGCCGCGCACGCGTACGTGCAGCCGCACTCGGGCATCGACGCCAACCTGGTCGCCTTCTGGGCGGTGCTGGCCGACCGGGTGGAGTCCCCCGCGCTGAAGAAGGCGCAGGTCCGCCACGTCAACGACCTCACCGAGGCCGACTGGTTCGCGCTGCGCCGCGAGCTGGGCAACCAGCGGATGCTCGGCATGTCGCTGGACGCCGGCGGCCACCTCACCCACGGCTTCCGGCCGAACATCTCCGGCAAGATGTTCGACCAGCGCAGCTACGGCACCGACCCGACGACCGGCCTGATCGACTACGACCGGGTGGCCGAGGCGGCCCGCGAGTTCAAGCCGCTGATCCTGGTCGGCGGCTACTCGGCGTACCCCCGGAAGGTGAACTTCCGGATCCTGCGGGAGATCGCCGACTCGGTCGGCGCCACCTTCATGGTCGACATGGCGCACTTCGCCGGCCTGGTGGCCGGCAAGGTGTTCACCGGCGACTTCGACCCGGTGCCGCACGCGCACATCGTCACGACCACCACGCACAAGTCGCTGCGCGGTCCGCGCGGCGGCATGGTGCTCTGCCAGCCGGAGCTGGCCGACCAGGTGGACCGCGGCTGCCCGATGGTGCTCGGCGGTCCGCTGCCGCACGTGATGGCCGCCAAGGCCGTCGCCCTCGCGGAGGCTCGCCGCCCCGACTTCGCCGACTACGCCCAGCGCATCGTGGACAACGCGCAGGCGCTCGCCGAGGGGCTGCTGCGCCGGGGCGCGAAGCTGGTCACCGGTGGCACCGACAACCACCTGGTGCTGATCGACGTGTCCGGCTACGGGCTCACCGGCCGGCAGGCCGAGCAGGCGCTGCTCGACTCGGGCATCGTCACCAACCGCAACTCGGTCCCGCAGGACCCGAACGGGGCCTGGTACACGTCCGGCATCCGGATCGGCACCCCGGCGCTGACCACCCGGGGCCTGGGCGCCGCCGAGATGGACCAGACCGCGGATCTGATCCACACCGTGCTGACCCAGACCACGGCCGGTGCCAACGCCGACGGCACCCCGTCCAAGGCGAAGTACGTTCTCGACGCCGACCTGGCCGACAAGATCGCCCGGCAGGCGACCGACCTGTTGGCCCCCCACCCGCTCTACCCGGGCGTCGACCTGGCCTGACGGCACCGCCTCGACGGATGCGCACGGGACGCCGTCGGTGGCACTCGTCGGAAGGAGCGATATACCTCTGGGTCATAGTTATGACTCAGAGGTATATCGCTCGCGGCGGTGACCGCCTCAGTCGATGGGGCGCTTGAGGTGGTAACGGTGGACCTCCGTGCTGCCCTGGACGTTGTTCACGTCCTCGGCCGCGGACACCAGCTCCCACCCCTCCCGACCGGCGCGGTTGAGGTGCGCGATGGCGGTGTCACCGAAGGCGGTGATGTCCTTGCGGGACCCGTCCGGGGCGTACCAGACGAACGAGACGTGGAAATTGCGGCCCTGTCCCTGATAACGGCGGACGAGCAGGGCGTACTCCCAGGCAATCATGCGGACATTATGACCGTCCACCCAGGACCGGCCTACGCCGGCCGTCGCGCATTGCCATCCGGTGAACGCGGTGCGTCAACCCGCGAGTGGTCGCCCCGCGATCGGCCCGGCCCGGCGGTCACCTCCGACGACCGTCGCGGCCTCGGTCGGAGGACCGAAGGCGTCGTGGTCACCGGGTGAGCCCGATGAGGGTGGCGAGCCGGGCCACGCCGGCGGCCGCGCGTCCGCTGTGGGCGATCTCGGCAATGAGGGTACGAGCAGCAGGCCGATAGCGAACTTCGGCGGGTGCGATGGTGTCGGCGTCGGCCGGGGCGTGCCCGGCCTTGGGGAGGTCGCCGGCCTGGAGGTAGGCGCGTGCGACGTCGATGAGGTGGGCGGCGCGATGCTCGGCGGGTAGCAGCGGCCAGTCGTCGCGGCGGATGGCCTGCTCGTGGCGGTACACGGCTTCTCCGGCGTCACCAAGGTTCAGAGCGGTGAGGAAGCGGGCCAGCAGTACGACGATCGGGCCGAACGCGGTGTGGTGGGTGTCCTGGGTGCTCGTACGCCGGCTGGCCAGTGCGGCGGCGGAGTCGATCAGGTCGTCGGCGCGGTGCCCCTCGCCGCAAGCGGCAGCGGCCATTGCGGCCTAGAGGAGCAGCGTTCCGCGTACCCCATCGTCGGCGGCCGTGCCCACGGCGGCGACGGTCGCGGTGAGGGCGAGCCGGTCGCGGCCCAGAGCCCGCAACGCCTGCGCGACGGCGATCGTGGCGGCACCGGTGCGGACGGGGTCACCGGTGGCGCGAACCGCGTCCATGCCGTCCAGGCCGGTAGCCGGCGTCGGTGGCGGCTTGCGGGGGTCGAATAAGACGGCCGGGTCGACGCGCAGCACCCGGGCGATCTCCTGGACGACGAGTAGCGGTCCAGACTTCGCACGCCGCGCTCGACCTTGTCGACCCAGCTCTTCGACTTGCCGAGCCGATCGGCGAGCATCTGCTGGGTCATCCGGCGGCGCACCCGCCAACGAGCCACCCGCCGCCCCACCGGCTCGTCGCGTTCCAGCACCGGCCGGGTCACCGGTCCCGCTCCTGCGGCAGCGCCTGGGTGGGCTGGCCACAGTGGGGACACCACCTCGACTTCACTCGAAACGCCAGCAACCCGAGCAGAAACCCCGGCACCAAGCCACCGAACACCATCGCCGCCACCACTTCGGAAATCATGGGCAGTCCACCTTTCCGCCTCGCCATCGTGACTCGACGGCCCGTCTTGACGTGTCCAGTGGACTCCGCGCGCGGGGCTGCGAAGGCAGGTGCGATGGGTGCCTATCGGTGCGCTGGGGTGCCGCAGCCCTCTGATGTCCGACCGAATCGCTACTGTTCGTGTGGTGGTCGCTACAGATGAGGAGGATGGACGGTGGCACCCAGCGGAGAGGCGTTAACACGCTTGTTGGCCGAGGCGGGCTGGCAGCCGGAGCAGTTCGCTCGACGTCTCAACGAGTGCGCCGAGCGGCACGGGCGGGTAGAACGGCTGCACCTCAAGACGCCGTACAAGTGGAAGAAGGGCGATGTTCCCCGCACCCCCTGGCCGTCACTGACCACGGCGCTGCTCTCCGAGCAGTTGCAGCGGACGATCGGCCTCGATGAACTGGGCTGGCCGGACGACGGGTTCGAGTCCGCTCCCGCCACCGCCGGCCTGGATCTGCCCTGGTGCGCGAGCGGGGCCTTGCGGGCGGCCCTGGTGGTAAACGAACCTGAGGGAATGATGCACCGACGGATGTTCCTCACTCTGCTCGGTTCGGCTTTGACGTCACCAGCGCACGAGTGGATGATCGCCCAGCCGCCAGACGACCTCGCATCGACCACCGGCCGCGTCCTGTCCGGCGATGTCGTCGATCACCTGGACGCGGTGACCGCCAGCCTGCGACGAATGGACGACCACCTCGGCAGCGGCCAGACCTTGGGCCTGGTACGCCAACACCTGAGCACGGTGGTCGAGGTGCTGCGAGACCGCAGCTACACGGACACGGTCGGCCGACGCCTGCACGGCACCGCCGGTGAGTTGTTACGCCTCGCCGGATGGCTCTCCTTCGACGACGGCCACCACACCCAGGCACAACGGTTCTGGATCGCCGGCCTCTATCAGGCCAATGCGTCCGGTGATCGCGGGCTCGGCGCGAACATCCTCGGCTTCATGTCCTGCCAGGCCAAAGATCTCGGTCAGCTCCGCCAGGCTGTGACCCTCGCGGAGACCGCGCGGGCCAGCTACCCGGCCACGAGCCCCAAGGTGGGGACGATCCTCGACCTGCGAGCCGCCGAGGCGTACGCCAACAACGGGTCGGTGACCGACACCCGCCGCGCGCTCGACAACGCCTTCGGCAGGTTCACCGACAGCCGGCCGGAGCACGGCGACCCCGACTGGTCCTACTGGGTCAACGAAGCGCAGGCCCACGCCCAGGCCGGCTACTGCTTCGTCAAGCTCGAAGACTGGCCACGCGCCCGCGACCACCTGCGGGCAGCACTGCGGTTACAGAGCAACGAGTACACCCGCGAGGGCGCACTGCGCAACGCGTTGCTCGCGACCACGTACGTCCAACAGGAACACCCCGAGTTGGACAAGGCGCTCGCACTCGGCGACCAGGCCGTGCAGACCCTGACCGGGCAGGTCACCTCCACCAGGTGCATCAAGCACGTCCGCAACCTCGTCGGCGCGCTGACCCCGTACCGGCGCACCCCTACCGTCCGCCGATTCTGTCAGGACGCCAGGGACTTGATCGCCTCCTGAGGGCGGCTCGGTGCCGAACGGGACCCGGACGAGAGGAGATCGTGCTCGTACCATGAAATAGTGGTCTCCGCCCGAGGGCGAGGCCACTACAACATGGATCGAGCGCGATCATCGAGGTCGCGTCCGGAGCGTCAGACCAGCGCGGGTGTCTGCGCGTGCCGCTCGCCCGGGTGGTGGCCGCACCAGTGAATCTGCAGCGCGCGTCGAGATGAGCCAACATCAACAAACTGCTGAGGACCCAACAGTGAGCGGGCTGCCCGGCGTCACCGACGACGCGATCCTGGACGCTGCCTTCGCTCCGGCGCTGAGCCTCGTCGTCGGCGTACCGGATGACCTGCACCCGGAGTGGCGGCCGGTCGTCACGGCGGTGACCGCCGAGGAGCGGATCGCGGCGGCGTTGGCCCGGTGGACCCTGGACTTCACCGGCCTGGTGCCGGGGTTCTTCGGCGAGTTCCGCAAGCGGCTGCTGGACGTCCGGCTCGGTCGGGCAGCCGGCGACCTGGCGCTGATCTACGTCGTCCGCGGCCGCGACGACGAACTGGTCCTCTGGCTGGGCTGGGACTCGCGGCAGTTCCGGGAGCCACGGTTCTGGGACCGCTTCCCCACCGCGGCGCAGACGTTCCTCCAGACCGTGCACGGCGGCTTCAGCCATCCCGACGGCATCTCCGGCGGGCTGGCGCAGGTCGGCGAGATGAGCACGTACGCGGAGTGGGCCGAGGAACCGGACGGTCTGGTGGACTGGGACGAGGAGCAGGAGATCGCCTCGACCCGCCTACTGATCGTCACCACCAACGGGACCAGCCTGTACTACTGCCTCTCGCCCGACCTGCCCACCGGCACGGTAGCCCTGGTGTACGAGGGCGACATCGATCCGCAGCCGTTCGACGCCAGCATCGACGCCCTCCTGCTGCGTCCTCTCGGCGACTGAGGTCGTCTCTCCCCCGGCGAACACTCCGGGACCGGCCAGCAGTCCGTCGCGCGTTCGCCTGTCGGCCGCCGGGACCGTCAGACCAGCGCGGGTGTCTGCGCGTGGATGTGGAAACGCAGCGAGCGGGCGTCGGTGAAACACTCCCGCATCGGGCGCACCAGATCCCGGTGCTCGGGGCTGCGCTCCCAGGCCTCGAAGTCGGCCAGGCTCACCCACTCGCTGGTGATCAACCACTGTTCCGGGTCGGTCGACGAGCGGCACACCTGGTCGACCAGGTGTCCCGGCACCCCGTCGGCGACCAGGTGCCGCACCTGCTCGTAGGCGGCGAGGAACTCGTCGGTGCGGGGCACCGGGACCCGCACCAGGAACACGACCCGCGCCCGCTGTCCACTCATGGCGTCTCTCCCCTCATCGGCACCGCCCCGCGCAGGACCAGCGCACTGTTGAACCCGTCGAAGCCCCGCGCGCAGACCAGCGCGAGCCGGCTGCGCGGCTGGCGGTGCTCGCGCAGGAAGTCCAGTTCGCACCCCTCGGCGACCTCCTCCGGGCCGGCCGACGCGGGCAGCGTGTCGTGCGCGAAGGCCAGCAGCGCGGTGGCCACGTCCAACGCCGAGCCACCCTGGTACGCCCGCCCGGTCAGCGGCTTCTGCGTCGTCACCGGGACCGGCCGGTCGGCGAACACGGCACGCAACGCCTCGGCCTCGCTGCGGTCGTAGCGGGGCACGCCGAGGGCGTCGGGCAGCACCACGTCGATCCCGGCCGCGGCGACGCCGGCCCGGTCCAGGGCCAGCCGCATCGCCCGCGCGTACTGCGCCGGGTCGCCGGCGCTGTCCGCGGTGGTGTGCGCGGCGTCGTGGGTGGAGCCCCAGCCGCTCACCTCGCCGTAGACGCGGGCGCCCCGGGCGAGCGCGTGCCCCAACTCCTCCACCACGAACACCGCGCCTCCCTCGGCCGGCAGGTAGCCGCTGGCCGAGGCGTCGAACGGCCGGTACGCCCGCTGCGGGTCGGAGACGTCACTGAGCAGCCCGGAACGCAGTTGGCACGCCAACGCGTACGGGCTCAGCGGGCACTCGGTGGCCCCGGCGATCACCACCGGGGTGCCCCGGCGTACCGCGCGGGCGGCGTGCGCGAGGCTGTCCAGCCCGCCGGCGGCCTCCGCGACCAGGACTCCGCTCGGTCCCTTGAACTGGTGGTGGATGGACAGTTGCCCGACGCTCGCCGCGTAGAACCAGGCGATCGACTGGTACGCCCCGACCGTGCGCGACGATCCGCCCCACAGCCGTTGCAACTCCCGCTGGCCGAACAGGTTGCCCCCGGACGAGCTGGCCAGGGTCACCGCGTAGCCGTACGGGTCGGGGGCCCGCTCGGGCAGGCCGGCGTCGGCCAACGCCAACCGGGTCGCGGCGAAGCCGAGGTGCGTCCACCTGTCGGTCTGCACCACCTGCCGGCTGTCGGCGTAGGAGTCGGCGGTGAAGCCGGGCACCTCCCCGCCGAATCGCGTCGGATAGCCGGCCGGGTCGAACAGGGTGATCGGTCCGGTCCGGCGGGTGCCGGCCAGCACCGTACGCCAGTGCGCGTCCGCGCCGATGCCACTCGGTGCGACCACACCGATGCCGGTCACCACCGCCCGCGCGGCACGCACGCCACCACCGGGCCGGGCGGCACTCACGCCGCCACCGGGCCGGCCGGTCGGCGAAACACCATCGCCGACTGGAAGCCCCCGAACCCACTGCCGACCGACAGGGCCACGTCCACCGGGACCTCCCGCGCCTCGTTCGGTACGTAGTCCAGGTCGCACTCCGGGTCCCGGGTGCTCCAGTTGGCCGTCGGTGGCACCACGCCGAACTCGATCGCGAGGGCGCACGCCGCCATCTCGATCGACCCGATCGCACCGAGCGAGTGCCCGACCATCGACTTGATCGAGCTGATCGGCACCCGGTACGCGGCCTGACCCAACGCCCGTTTGAACGCGGCCGTCTCGTGCCTGTCGTTCTGGCGGGTGCCCGAGCCGTGGGCGCTGATGTAGGACACCTGCTCGGGGAGGATCCGCCCCTGCTTCAACGCGTCGGTCACCGCGAGGCTCATCTCCAGGCCGTCCGGGCGCAGCCCGGTCATGTGGTAACCGTTGCTGCGGCTGGCGTAGCCGGCCACCTCGCAGTAGATGTGCGCGCCCCGCCGGCGGGCGTGCCCGAGCTCCTCCAACACCAGCACCGCCCCGCCCTCGGCCAGCACGAACCCGTGCCGGTCGGCGTCGAACGGGCGGGAGGCGTGCGCCGGGTCGTCGTTGTCCGGGCTGGTCGCCTTGATCGCGTCGAACGAGGCGACGGTGACCGGCGAGATCGGCGAGTCCGCCGCGCCGGCCAACATCACGTCCGCCTCACCGTCCACGATGAGCTGGTGGGCGTAGCCGATGGCGTCGATGCCGGAGGTGCAGCCGGTGGACACCACCTGCGCCGGGCCGTGCAGCCCGTGCCGGCAGGCCACGTCGGCGGCGAGGCTGCTGGGCACCAGCGCCTGGTAGAGGTACGGGCCACCGCGCGTCGCGTCGACCAGCCAGCGCTGACCGTGCTCGCTGACGGTGACGTACTCCTGTTCCAGCGCCATCGTGCCGCCCACGGCGGTGCCGAGCACCACCCCGGCCCGGTCCCGCTCGGCGTCGGTGAGCACCAGCCCGGCATCGGCGACGGCCTCGACGGAGCAGGCCAGCGCGAACTGCACGTACCTGTCGGCCCGGCGTTGTTCGGCCTCGGTCAGCCCTGCGGCGGTCGCGTCGAAGTCGCACTCCGCGGCGATCTGCGACCGGAACGCCGACGGGTCGAAGAAGCTGATCCGCCGGGTGGCGGTCCGCCCCTCGGTGATGGTCTTCCAGAACCGGTCCCGGCTGGCGCCGCCGGGCGCGACCACCCCGATCCCGGTCACCACCGTGCGGCGTCCGCTCACGGTGTCACCTCTGTTCGCGACTGCGGGGCTCGCAACCCCGGCTCACTCCTCGCGCTCACGACCCACCGCGCTGTTCGGCCAACTCGGTGTCGACGTGACCCAGCTCCGGGCGGGGGGCGAGCGGGCCCAGGTGGAAGACCACCTCGGCCGGTTCGACGCCGGTGTTGCGGAGTCGGTGTCGCACGTTCACCGGTACGAACAGGGCCTCACCGGCGGCCAGCAACGTCGGCTGGTCGTCCAGGTCGACGGTAATCGCGCCGCGCACCACGTACAGGAACTCCTCGCTGTACGGGTGGTAGTGCTCGGCGATCCGCTCCCCCGGCGCGAGGGCGGCGACCCCGAGGAAGCCCGAGGTGCTGCCGACCGTGCGGGGGCCGAGCAACACGCGCAGCTCACCGCCGCGTCGCCGGTCGGCGGGTACGTCCCCGGCGGCGATCGGCCGGGTGCTCAGGTCACTCATCGTCGGCCTCCGTCGGCTCGGTGCTGGTCAGGGGGTCCTGGTCGGCGCGCTGCCGGGCGATCCGCTCCACCCGATCCTTGATCACCGTGAGTTGGATGACGCTGTTGGTGTTGATCCGCTCGGTCATCGCGGCGTTGTCCAGCGGCGCGGTCGGCTTCATCGCGAAGTCCTGCGTCCAGGTCATCCGGGTGCCGCCGACCTCCTCCGTGTAGCGCCAGTGGATCCGCATGTACTCGAACGGCCCGGTCTCCACCCGGTACGCCCGGACCTGCCTGCTCACCGGGTCGGAGGTGCGCTCGCTGACCCAACTCCAGGACACCCCGTTCTCGTCGGGGTACATGGTGAGCCGGAACCGCACGGTGTGGCCCTCGCGGTGCAGGATGTCCACCACGGCGTACTCGGTGAACAGTTCGGTCCAGTTCGCCACGTCGTTGGTGACCTCCCAGACCAGCGCCAGCGGCGCGTCGATGACCACGCTGTTCTCGGTGTGCCCGGGTGGGTCGACGCGGCGGGCGACCAGGTCGGCCACCGCCGGGATGCTCAGCTCCCCGGCCTGCTCGGGGATGCTCACCTGCCACCGGTCCGCGACGACCGCGGAGAGTTCCAGCAGTGCGAGGGAGTCCATCCCCAGCTCTTCCAGCGACGCGGCGGGCGCCCGGGCCGCCGCGTCGGGGTCCAGCCCGCAGTGCGCCACCAGGATGTCGGTGATCTCGGCGGTCATCGGGCGACCATGGGTGACGGTCATCGGGTCCTCCTGAGGGTTGTGTCGGGTTCCGCGGCGGACGCGGGGCGCGGAGCGGGGGTGGCCGCCGGCCGCCGCGCGGACGCCGCGTCGGGCGCGGCGAGCAGACGGTCGACCAGGCCGGTCGTGTAGCGGCCCTTGCGGAATGCGGCGTCGTCGAGCACGCGCCGGACGAACGGGATGGTGGTGTGGACGCCCGGCCCGGCGACGTCGAACTCGTCCAGGGCCCGTTCCAGCCGGTTGAGGGCCAGTTCCCGGTCCGGCGCCCAGACGATCACCTTGGCCAGGAGCGAGTCGTACCAGGGGCCGACGAGGTAGCCGGCGCTGGCGTGGGTGTCCACCCGGGTGAACGGGCCGCCGGGTGGGGTGAACCGTTCCAACCGGCCGGGGGTCGGCGCGAAGTCCCGGTCGGGGTCCTCGGTGTTGACCCGGCACTCCACCGCCACGCCGTGCAGGCGGATCTCCTCCTGCCGCCAGCGCAGCGGCACCCCGGCGGCGATGTGCAGTTGTTCGTGCACCAGGTCGATCCCGGTGACCATCTCGGTGACCGGATGCTCCACCTGGATCCGGCAGTTGATCTCCAGAAAGTGGAACTTCTCCTCGGCGTCGACAAGGAACTCCAGGGTTCCGGCACCGACGAAACCGACAGCCAGCGCGCCCCGCAGGGCGGCCTCGGCGATGGTGTCGAGAACAGTGGCGGACAGCGCCGGTGCGGGCGCCTCCTCGACCAACTTCTGGTGCCGGCGCTGCACCGAGCAGTCCCGCGTGCCCAGGTGCACCCCGTTGCCGTGGGAGTCGCAGAGCACCTGCACCTCGACGTGCCGCGCCTCGGTGAGGTAGCGCTCGACGTACACCCGGTCGTCGCCGAAGGCGGCCTGGGCGGCGGCCCGGGTACGGGCGTACGCCCGGCGCAGCTCGCCCGGCGTTCGCACGACTGTCATGCCACGACCGCCGCCGCCGGCGGCGGCCTTCACGATCACCGGGTAGCCGACGGCCGCGGCGACCTCCGCCGCCGCGGCGGCGGTGGGCACCGGCGCGACGCTGCCCGGCGACAGTGGCAGGCCGGCACGGCTCAGCAGGGCCCGCGCCGAGGACTTGTCGGCCAGCGCGGCCATGACCGTCGGTGGTGGGCCGATGAAGGTCAACCCGTTGTCCACGCAGATCTCGGCGAAGTCGGCGTCCTCGGAGAGGAAGCCGTAACCGGGGTGCACGGCCTGCGCGCCCACCTGCCGGGCGGCCTCCACGATCGCGGCCGCGTTGAGGTAGCTGCGCCGACTCGACGCGGGCCCGATCCGGACCGCCTGGTCGGCGAGGCGAACCACCGCCGAGTCGGCGTCCGCCGCGGAGTAGACGACTGCGGTTCGCACACCCAACTCCTTGCAGGCGCGCAGCACCCGCAGGGCGATCTCGCCCCGATTGGCGATCAGCACGGTCTCGAACATGGTCAACCACCCTGCGCCGTCATGCCGGGTCCAGCTCGACAAGCGGCTGGTCGTACTCCACCGGGTGGCCGTCCTCGACGAGGATCGCGACCACCCGACCGGCGCGATCGGCGGTCACCTCGTTCATCAGCTTCATCGCCTCGACGATGGCGACCGGTTGGCCCGGACGGACCAGGTCGCCCACCGCGACGAACGGCCTCGCGCCGGGCTCCGACGCGCGGTAGAAGGTGCCGACGATGGGTGCCCGCACCGCGGCCCGGCCGGGCGTCGGTGGCGGAGCCGGCACCGGGCCGGCGGGCCGCGCCACCTCGGCGGACCCGGGAGGTACGTCCGCACGGGCCGGCTCCTCCGGGTGCCACTCGACCTCCAGCACCGCCGGGCCGCTGCGCAGCCGGATCCGGCGCACCGGCCCGGCCAGTTCGGCGATCAGGTGTTGTGCCTGCCGGCGCAGGCCGGCGAGCGCCTCCTCGCCCTCCACCCCGCCGTCGTGGGGCACCTCGACTGTCGACACCGTCGTGTCCCCGGCGCTCACCGGGCACCCGCCCGAGCGTTGGCGCGTGCCATCCCGAACCGGCGGAAGCGCTGTCGACGCAGGCGGACCAGCATGGCGGGCGGCACATCCAGCAGCGGCAGCAGATTGCTCAGCAGGGCCGCGCGCAACCGATGGGCGGTCTCCGCCGGGTCGCCGTGCGCGGCGGCGGTCGGCTCCGGCACGACCTCGTCGACCACCCCGAGCCGGCGCAGGTCGGGCGCGGTCAGCTTGAGCGCGCGGGCGGCCTGCGGCGCCGCCGAACGGTCCGGCCACAGGATGGCCGCGCATCCCTCGGGGCTGATCACCGAGTAGACGGCGTTCTCCAGCATCAACACCCGGTCGGCGACCGCCAGGGCCAGCGCGCCGCCGCTGCCCCCCTCTCCGGTGATCACCGCCAGCACGGGGGTGGGCAGCACGGTGAGGGTGAGGATGTTCTCCGCGATGGCCGCCGCCTGGCCCTGCTCCTCGGCGCTCACCCCGGGGTCGGCGCCGGGGGTGTCCACCAGCGTGATCACGGGCAGGCCGAGCCGGGCGGCGAGGCGCATCAACCGCAGCGCCTTGCGGTGCCCGGACGGGCTGGCCATGCCGAAGTTGCGGGCCACCAACTCGGCGGTGGTGTGCCCCTTCTGGTGGCCGATGACCATCACGTGCCGGTCGGCCAGCCGCGCCACGCCGCCCACGACGGCCGGGCAGTCTCCGCCGAGCCGGTCGCCGTGCAGTTCCAGGAACCCGTCGAAGACCGAGTCGAGATAGTCCAGTGTGGTCGGTCGACCGGGGTGTCGCGCCAGTCGGACCGTGTCCCACGCGTCGCGTACCGCCGGGGTGTCACCTCCGCCCGGCGTGGCCGCCGGGGCGTCGGCGAGGCGTTCGCGGCGCGGCGCCGGCTCCTGCCGGGGTACGGGCGGACGGGCCGGACGGGCGGCGCGGGTGGCGGCGAGCAGCGCCCCCAGCCGTGCGCGCAGTGCCCGGCGCTGCACCACCATGTCGACCTGACCGTGGCGGAGCAGGACGTCGGCGCTCTGAAAGCCCTCCGGCAGCGCCCGGCCGGTGACCTGGCGGATCACCCGAGGACCGGCGAAACCCATCCGCGCGCCGCTCTCCGCGAGGACCAGATCGGTGTTGGTGGCGAACGACGCGGCCACCCCGCCGTAGGTCGGGTCGGTGAGGACGCTCACGGTGAGCAGTCCCGCCTCGCGCAGCGCGGCGATGGCCTGGCTGACGGTGGCCATCTGCATCAACGACAGCACGCCCTCCTGCATCCGCGCCCCGCCGGAAGCGGTGACCAGGATGAGCGGGACGCGGTCGTCCAGCGCCCGTTCGGCGGCCCGGGTGATCAGCTCCCCCACCGCGCAACCCAGGCTGCCGCCCAGGAAACGGAAATCCATCACCGCCAGCACGGCCGGGTGAGCGCCGATGGTGGCGGTGGCGCAGACGACCGCCTCGGCCAGTCCGGTGCTGGCGCGGGCGGCGCTGAGCCGGTGCGGGTACGGCAGCACGTCGACGAAGTCGATCGGGTCCGTCTCGGGGAGCTGGTCGGGCAACAGCCGCAGCGACCCCGGGTCGACAAGCTGACGCAGGCGTTCCGGGGCGCCGAGCCGGGCGTGCTCCCCACACTCCGGGCAGACATCCAGGTTGCGGCGCAACCGTTTGCGGTAGAGCAGGCTGGCGCAGCCGGGGCAGCGGGACCAGAGCTGCTCCTCGCGTGGCGCGGTGGCGGTCACGACCGCCGCCGGGGGTCCGGGGCGTCGAACCGGTAGAAGCACTGCGCCATCGCGTCCCGCGGTGAGCGCCAGGTGGGCAGGTACGGCGACACGTACGGGCGCAGGCGGTCGCTGACCCGGATGAACTCCGGGTGACCCCGGGCGCCCTCCACCGCGTCCGCTGCCGGATGCTCGGTCTCGAGCAGGTGCACATAGAGATCGTGGAGCCGGTACAGCGAACGGTGCCGGACGCCGACCAGGCGCGGCAGCTCCGTCGCGTCCGACTCGGCGAAGATCTCAGCGACCCGCTCCTCGGCGGTCGGATCCAACTTCGCGACGATCAGTGATCGGTCCATACTGCTCCTCCCCCCACGGCGTCCGGGCGGCGACGGGTGTGCCCGGACGCGCTGGACGACTGCGGACACGATGCGGCAGTCCTCGTCACGGCGGCGTCACCGTGGCGCACCGGTCAGCGACGTAGGACGGTGACGCTGCGTTGACGCAGCCTGTGTACCAGCTATGCGTACGCTGCATCCGACACGGGCGGAACGACGACGTTTCCGCAGTTCAGAACCGATCTCAGGTTGACTGTCGGCCAATAGAACATTCACCGCGACGTTGACTCACCGTTACTGCTATTGATAATCTTCACGGTGGTCAGCCCGGCCGCCCCGGCGGGCGGGGCCGCCCCCGGCAGCCGTGGGCCGCGCCCGCACCGGTGGGGCCGACAGTGGCGTCACGGGCAACCGATCCGGGACACAGCAGACAGTCGGGACGAGCGTTCCGCAGGGGGTGCCGCCGTGACCGCTGACCCGTCCGTGCCGACCGCCGGGGAGCCGCCCGGGGAGGGTGTCTCCCTTCACCTGCTCGGTGGTTTCCGCCTGTTGTGCGAGGCGGTGCCGGTCGTGGTGCCCCGCGGGCTGCAACGGGTGATCGCCCTGATCGGGCTGCGCCCCGGCGCCACCCGCAGCCAACTCGCGGGCCTGCTCTGGCCGGACGCGTCGGAGGAACGGGCACTGTCCTCACTGCGTACCGCGCTGTGGCGGCTGCGGCAGGACCCGTGTTGCCCGATGACCGTGGCCAGCGACACCGTACGGCTCGGCCCGACGGTCCGGCTCGACGTCGACGACCTGGTCGGCACCGCGGCCCGCGTGCGGGACGGCGACGACCCGCGCATCGCGGCGGGAGCGCTCGCCGCCGGCCGCCACGACCTCCTGCCCGGCTGGTACGACGACTGGGTGCTGCTGGACCGGGAGAGACTGCGCCAACTGCGCCTGCACATGCTGGAACAGGTGGCCGGGCAGCACCTGACCGCGGGGCGGCACGGCGAGGCCCTCGACGCCGCGTTGGAGGCGATGGCCGCCGAGCCGCTCCGGGAGACGCCGCACCGCCTGGTGGTCCGCATCCACCTCGCCGAGGGCAACGCTTTCGAGGCCGTGCACGCCTTCTACGTCTACCGGGACCTGCTGCGCAGGGAGTTGAGTCTGGAGCCGAGCCCGGCCATGAACGCCCTGCTCGACGACACGCTCGCCCCGATCCGCCAGGCCACCCGCGAAGCCGTCACCGACGGCCCGTCACCGGCGGGCCGGCGTACGTGACGGTGATGTGACAGACGCTGCGGCACGGTAGGCGCACAGAGCACGTGGCACCGGTCCGAGGATCGGAAGGCCACCGGCGGAAGGGGTCCCATGAGTCGTCTACTGATCGTCAGCCGGATCATCCCGGGCGCGGAGGGGCGGGTCGCACAGATCTTCGCCGAGTCCGACGCCACCGACCTGCCCGGTCTGACCGGCGTCATGCACCGATCCCTGTACTGCCTGCACGACCTGTGCGTACACCTGCTGGAGACCTCGGACGACATCGACCCGGACGCCCTCGCCGCGGCCCGCAACCACCCGCTTTTCCACCAGGTCAACGAGCGGCTCTCCGCGCACACGTCGCCGTACCTGCCGACCTGGCGCTCCCCCCGGGACGCGATCGCCGGCTGCTTCTACCGGTGGGATGCCCCCGACGCGCCCGCGGCGCGCCCGACCAGCACCGACGCGCCCGCGGCACGTCCGGCCAGCACCGACGTACCCGCGGCACGTCCGGCCAGCACCGACGCCGCGGCACAGCCGGCGGGCTGAGATGGCCACCCCTCCACCGCACGTCCTGATCATCGGCGCCGGCACGGGCGGGTTGTGCCTGGCGCACGGCCTGCGCCGTGCCGGGATCAGCGTCGCCGTCTACGAACGGCACCGCGACCGCGCCGAAGGGCTGCTCGGCTACCGGGTCGGCATCGGCCCCACCGGTAGCCGGGCACTGCGGCAGTGCCTGCCCCCGGAGTTGTTCGCCACCTTCCTGGCCACCTGCGCGCGGCCGCCGCACTACTTCAACGTGGTCACCCAGGGGCTCCGCCAGACCGCGTCGTTCGCCCTCCGACCGAACGCCGACCCGGTGCACACCGAACACTCGGTGGCCCGGATGGTGCTGCGGCAGGTGCTGCTGACCGGCCTGGACGACGTGGTGCACTTCGACAAGGCCTTCACCCGCTACGAGCAACGCGACGACGGCACGGTCACCGCGTACTTCGCCGACGGCACCAGCGCCACCGGCAACCTGCTGGTCGGCGCGGACGGCACCCACTCGGCGGTACGCCGGCAGTACCTGCCGCACGCCGTCACCCGCGACGCCGGCACCATCAACATCGCCACCCGGATCCCGCTCACCGCGTACACCCGCGGCCTCGTCCCGGAGCGGGTCCGTCAGGGCATCTCGCTGATCTTCGGCGTCGGCGGGATGATGGGTGTCCTGCACGTCATGGAATTCAAGTGGGATGCCCGGCGGGCCGTCAAACCCGGCGTCAGCGACGCCGACGCCGCGGTGCTGCGAAACTGGCCCGGCCTGGCCCACGACACCACCACCGACAACATCAACCTCATCATCTGGAGCACCGGCCGCCGATTCCCGGCCGACGTCCTGGAGCGTCGCGGCGAGGACCTGGTGAACGTCGCCCTGGACCTCACCTCCAACTGGCACCCGAACCTGCGCGAGCTGCTGACCCGCGCGGACCCGGCAAGTGCCCTACCGATCAGGGTGTCCACGTCCGAACCGACGCCGCCCTGGAAGAGCAGCACCGTCACCATGCTCGGCGATGCCATCCACACCATGACCCCCGGCCGCGGGGTGGGTGCGAACACCGCGCTGCGGGACGCCCGCCTGCTCTGCGACCAACTCGGGCACGCCGTGACCGGCGACAAGACGTTGGTGCAGGCGGTCGCGGACTACGAGGCCGCGATGGTGCCGTACGGCTTCGCGCGGGTCGCCGAATCGCTGAACCGCAGCGGCACCAGCGGCGACGACCGGATGTACCGGCCGGTGGTGGGTCGACTCGCGCTGCTCGGCGCGCGCGGCTACTTCGGAGTGACGAGCCGGGTGCCGCGGCTGCGTCGCCGGTTCGTCGACGACTTCCACACCTACGAGGGCGACCAGGACTGAGCTGGACATCGACCCGGGCTCGGCGTCCCCCGCCGGGCCCGGGTCTCGTCGTGCCGGGCCTTGGTGTGGTCCGGTGCGGCGCTGCTTGTTGGTCCGGCGCTGCTTGTCTGCCGCGGTGCTGCCTGTTCGGTGCGGTGGTGCTTGTTGGTCCGGCGCTGCTTGTCTGCCGCGGTGCTGCTTGTTCGGTGCGGTGCTGCGTGTTCGGTGCGACGCTGCGTCACTCGGCGGGCACCGCGTGACGTGGTCGCCACACCCGGGTCGTCTGCGGCCGATCCTCTCACTTGCCAGCAACACGCGTGTGCGAAGCTGCGGCGAGTTTTTCTCGTGCCTTTTCCAACGAGCTGAGAGGGAGGTTCGCCGTGGCGTGGTCTATCGGACACTCGCTGATAGTGGTACTGGCACTGTTGCTGGGCCTGGCCGCCGGGTGGCTGCTGCGCGGCCGGCGGGGCGTGCAGGGCAATTCGATAGTGGACGGAGATGCCGTCGCCGGCCTGGCCGTGATCGAAACGCCGACGCCGTCGGCCACCACCGACGAGGCCCGGCCCGCGGCCACCGTCGACCCGACCCCCGTCGCGATCGCCGACGAACCGGTGCCGGTGGACACGGTCAGCGCGCCGGCCGCCGTCACCGGACCGGACAGCGCGCCCACGCCGGTGGAAGTCCCGGCGGAGGCCCCGAGCACCGTCGACCCGGCCGACATGGCGCTGACCGAGGCCCCGCCGTCGGCACCGTCCGACGCGGATGACCTTCCGTCGGAGCCCGTTGTGGAGTCGACCCCCGAGCCGGTCGCGGTCGACGAGCAGCCCGCCCCGGCGGCCGTGATCGCCCCCCGCCAACCCGCGGACGACCTCCCGCTCGACAGCAGCCCGGCCGACGAGCCGATCGCGGCCGAGCCGACCGACGGTGCGGCGACCAAGGCCAGCCTGGCGGACGTGCCGATCGCGGCCGACGCGACCGATGATGCGGCGATCACGGCCAGCCCGGCCGACGAGCCGACCGCCGTCAGCCCGCTCGACGAGCCGACCGTGACCAGGCCGGCCGACGGTGTGGCGGCCGAGGCCGCGGTGCCGGTGCCGGTGAACGCCGACGCGCTGCACACCGACCCGTCGGGCGCCAACGGCGTGGAAGCAGCTCCGACGGACGCGGACGCCGAGCCGGAGTCGGTACCGTCGGCGGTGGCCGCGCCTGCGGTCGTACCGACCGTGGCCGAGACCCCTCCGGTCGTCCCGACCGCTGCCAGCGGCACGGACTCCGGTCCGGCCGACGACTTCCGCCGGATCCAGGGGATCGGGCCGAAGATGGCGGCGGCGTTGCAGGTCGCCGGTGTACGCACGTACGTCCAGCTCGGTGCGCTGGACGAGGCGGGGCTGCGCGACCTGATCCGGGCCGCCGGCCTGCGCGCCGCACCCGCGCTGGCCACCTGGCCGCAGCAGGCGCGCGTGCTCGCCGGTGCCGGCGACGAGATGGCCGCCGTACTCCCGGGTGGCAACCCGTCCTGACGCGGGACATCGAGCCCCCGGTCCACCGTCCGTCGCGGCGGTAGGCCGGGGGTTCGGCCGTCGAGGTCACGCCATCCACGGACCCGGCTGTCGGCGTGATCGACTCGGACTTCAGAAAACCGGGCCAACCGACCCGCCCGGACACCCCGGCATTCAGGAAACCGAGTCGATCACCCCCGGTTGGGGGACGCACGGCGAATTCGCGGCCGGGTTGTCGACCGATCGTTACCGTCCGTTCAGGTGGGCCGGACGGGTCCGTCGAGCCGACCGGTTCCGCAGGAGTAGCCCGTGCACCACGCCGCGCCGGAGCCCGGGTCCCCGCGGACCCGTCGACCTCCGGTGCGTGATCCGGAGGCCCCACGCCGGGTGACCCTCCTCGAACTCTTCTTCGACCTGGTGTACGTGGTCGCTCTGGCGCTCATCTCCCGGGGCATGGTCGACCAGCTCGACTGGCACCGGGCCGGACAGGCACTGATCATGCTGGCCGCCGTGTGGTGGACGTGGGTGATCACCACCCTGGTCACCGACCTGTACAACCCGGAACGCACCGAGATCAAGCTGCTGATCAGCGCCGTGATGTTCGGCGCGCTGCTGATGACCACGGCGATCCCGGAGGCGTTCGGCGACCGTGGGCTCGCGTTCGCGGGCACCTACGTGGCGATCCACCTCGGGCGCGGGTTGTTCCTGATGCCGGCCGTACGCCGCGAGCCGCAGACCCAGCGCCGCGCGGCACGCATCTTCATCTGGTTCGCGGTGTCCGCGATCCCGTGGCTCATCGGCGCGTTCGTCAGCGGCGACGCCCGCCTGTCGTGCTGGGCGCTCGCGCTCGCCATCGACTACGTCGGTTTCCGGCTCGCGTACCCGGTGCCGGGGCTCGGGGTGGTGCCCGAGCCCCAGCGCAACGTCACCGCGGAGCATCTCTCCGAGCGCTACCAGCAGTTCTTCATCATCGCGCTCGGCGACGCCATCCTGACCATCGGCACCATGTTCAGCACGGCGCACAGCGAGGCGCAGAACATCGGGGTGTTCGCGGTGGCGTTCCTGACCACCCTGCTGCTCTGGCGGATCTACGTGCACAAGTCCGGTCAGCTGCTGCCGATGGCCATCAAGGGGTCCGGGTCACCGAGCAAGTTCCTGTTCACCGCCCCGTACACCCATCTGCTGATGGTGGCCGGAGTGGTGACCACGGCGACCGGTTTCGACCTCGTGCTGCACGAGCCGACCGGACGGACGCCGCCGGCCTGGGCGGCGGTGATCCTCGGCGGCCCGGCCCTTTTCCTGGCCGGCCGGGCCTCCTTCGAGTACGAGGTGTTCAGCCGGGTGTCGCTGTCCCGCCCCGGCGGTGTGCTGGCGCTGCTGACCATCGCGCCCGCCGTGTTGTACCTGCCGCCGGTGTTCGCCTCTCTCGGTGCCCTGCTGGTGCTGATCGGAGTGGCCTACGCGGACTTCCGGCGTAGCTACGGCAAACCACCCGAGGCCCCATCGCCGCCGCACTGAACCGGCCGACCGCCCCACTCAGACCCCGGCGAGCAGCCGTCCGGCGTCCGGCACGTACGGTTCGACACCCAGCCTGGTGAGCAGTTGGTGCACGGTGGCGGTGGCCGCGGTGAGCACCGGACGGCCGAGTCGGGCCTCCACCCGCGGCACCGCCGCCAACGACGGCAGCTGCACGCAGGCGGACAGGAC
Source organism: Micromonospora sp. NPDC048839 (assembly GCF_040649915.1). Lineage (NCBI taxonomy): Bacteria > Bacillati > Actinomycetota > Actinomycetes > Micromonosporales > Micromonosporaceae > Micromonospora > Micromonospora sp. NPDC048839. The sequence continues at coordinate 9,105 of NZ_JBEZGL010000022.1, read as the reverse complement.
CACCGCGTCCACGTCGGTCACGTCCAGCCGCTCCGCCAGCTCGACCAGGTCAGCGGTGGGTACGCGCCCCACCGCGACGTTGTCCGGCTCGCTCAGGCTCACCGCCTCGGTCACCTGCACGCCGTGCGCGGCCAGGTAGGCGACGACGGTCGCGGTCAACGGCGGCAGGTACGGCGCGATCAGGGCCACCCGACGGGCACCCAGCGCGTGCAGCCCGGCGACCAGCGCCCCCGCGCTGCTCACCACCGGCATGTCGTGCCCGGCGCGACCGGCCGCCCGGCCCAGCCGCCGCTCGGCCCGTTCGTGCGCGCCGGGACCCTCGCACATCACCGCCACCAGGCAGGCGTACGCGAGGACGTCGCAGCGGGCGTCGGCCAACTCGGCGGCGCAGCGGAGCGCGGAGCGGTTCATCCGGGCCAGTTCGTCGGGGGTCACCTGACGCAGGCGTACCCGGCTGGCGTGCGTGGTGAATCGGACCGTCGGGTCGACGGTCTCGCGGCGGCGCAGCATGGCCGGGATCTCGGTCTCCATGGTGGTGTTCGAACTGGGCACCACCAGGCCGACGCGGTAAGCGCTCACACCAGCGCCCCGGCGTACGCGCGCACCTGCAGTCGCCGCGCGGCGGCGTCACCCAGGCGCACCTGCAGCCCGAGCGGCGCGGCGGCGCGGCGGACGTCATCCAGGTGCAGCGATCCGTGCCGGTCCACGGTGAGCACCGGCGGCTCCTCGAGTTCGCCGTCCGACGCGTGGAAGGAGAGCAGGGTGACGGAGGTGGTGAGGTAGCCCGGGTACGCGGCACGGGCCGCCGACTCGTCCCGGTGGGCGAGCACCACCAGGTCGTCGAGGTGGGCGAAGTCGGCGGCGAGAGCCTCGGCCTTCCAGTGCGCCGGTTCCTCGGCCGCGCCGGTGAGGTGCCGGGAGCGGTTCGCCGAGGTGATGTAGAGGTGGTCCGATCCGGTCTCGGCGAGCGCCCGCTCGAAGAAGACGTTGGACGGGCAGGTCAGGCCCGGTGCGATCACCTGAGTGGTGCGCAGCCCCTGGTCGACCTGGGTGAGGTGCTCGGGCAGCCGCTCCGCCGCCGGCCCCCGGAAGCCGAACGGCCCGGCGCCGTAGAGGCTGTCCATCAGTGCCCGCACCCGGCCGACCGGCAGCCGCGGCGAGATCCGCGTCCAGTCGAACATCCCGGGGATCCGGCCGATCGCGGTGGTGATGCTGCCGACCTGCTCGGCGGGTCGGCCCTTGGCCAGGTTGACCCGGCGGACGGTGGCCGCGTCGGGACGCGTGACGATGACGTAGAAGTTGGCGAACGCCGCCGCGACGACCGCGCCGCGAGCCAGCGCGCGGGCCGCGACCGCGACGTCCTCGGGACGGTCGATGTACAGGGGTGGTGTCGGGGCGTCCATGAGTCCTCCTCGGCGGGGCCGTGAGGCAGTTCTACGTCCGCCGAGCGGCACGGGGGCCGGATCGGTCGCCGATCCGATAGCCGACTCGCGTTACCCCGTGCGAGCGGCCGATCCCGGGCGGTACGCAACGGCGATCGGCCTCGGCCGGATGGGGGATCCGGCGTGACCCCGTCCCGGTGTCCGTTAGCGGCACGACCCGATTGGGTACAACGACTGCACCTCAGATCCACCACATTTCCTTCAGGAGGCAGCGATGCGCGGCACCTCGATACTCGGAGTCATCGTCGTGATCTGGCTGGTGATCGGCGCGGTCGCCGCCGGCCAGCGTGGCTACTACAGCGGCGACGACACCAACTGCGCCGAAGCCGGCACCATCCTGGTCACCATCGTGGCCGGGCCGTTGAACTACATCGGTGCCAACCCCAAGGTCGACTGCAAGCTGCCCGAGCCCTCCAAGTAGGACAGAGCTGCACCGGTCCCGCGCCCCCCGACCCCGGGGCGCGGGACCGGTGTCCGTGCGGGGGCGGCTCAGCCGTCGGAGACGGTGCTCGCTGACGCGCCGACCCGCCTCTCGCGCCCCCAGGCGGCCAGCGGCTCGAGCGCCTCGTTGAGTCGCGTGCCGTCCACGGTCAGCGAGTACTCGACGCGGGGCGGCACCTCGTCGTAGGAGACGCGGTGCACGACACCGTCCCCTTCCATCTCCCGTAGGTGCGAGGCCAGTACCTTCTCGGAGATACCCGGAAGCAGTCGACGCAGTTCACCGAAGCGGCGGTACGGGTGCTCGTGCAGCGCCCAGAGGATCAGCACCTTCCACCTGCCGCCGATCACCTCCATCGCGGCGTCGATCCCGCAGACGTGGCCGTCTGGTGCGCCCGGCCGGTTCAGCGTCGTCATGACCACCCCTTCCGACGTCCTCGCTCACCCGGGGGTAAGCACCCACTCCGAAGTGCGTACTTGAGCACCGGAGGACTTCTGGCCAGCCTAATCGGCATGACACCGAACGCTGTTCAGCAGACCTCCGTCACGATGCTGGGGCTTGGCGCGATGGGCACCGCGCTGGCTCGTGCCTGGCTCGCCGCCGGTCACCGGGTCACCGTCTGGAACCGCACCCCGACCCGCGCCACCGTCCTCGCCGCCGAGGGCGCACGGGTCGCGGCCAGCGCCGCCGAGGCGGTCGCGGCGAACACCCTCGTCGTCGTCTGCCTGTTGCACGACACCTCGGTCGACGAGGCGATGACCGGCGTGGATCTGACCGGCCGGGACCTGGTCAACCTGACCACCAGCACCCCCGCCCAGGCCCGCGCCCGCGCCACGTGGGCAGACGAGCGGGGCGCCCGCTACCTCGACGGCGGGATCATGGCTGTCCCTCCGATGATCGGCGTACCGGATGCTGGCGGCTACGTCTTCTACAGCGGCTCGCGGGAGCTGTTCGAGCGGCATCAGAGGACGCTTGGCGTCCCGGCCGGCACCACCTTCGTGGGCGAGGACCCGGGTTTCGCCGCCCTGTACGACGTGGCCCTGCTCAGCGCCATGTACGGAATGTTCGCCGGGATCACACACGCCTTCGCCCTGATCCGCGAGGAGGACGTCGATCCGGCGGCGTTCGCTGCACTGCTCGCGGACTGGCTCGTCGCCATGGCCCCGACCGCGCACCAGACCGCCGACCGCCTGCGCAGCGGCGACTACACCACGGATGTCGTCTCCGCTCTCGCCATGCAGGTGGCCGGCACACCGACCTTTCTGCGCACCGCCGAACAGCAGGGTGTCAGCGCGGAGCTGCTCAGCCCCTACTTCGCGCTGATGCGCCGCCGTCTGGCCGAGGGCGCCGGCGAGGAGGATCTGGCCGGCCTGGTCGATCTGCTGACGAGCCGCACACCCCCTAGGGCATCCTAGGAGGCTGACCTACGGGTGTCGTCGGTGTTTGCCGACCCGGCGGTCGGGAACCGACCCGGGTCAGTCGGCGGACGAGACCGGGAGCGTCGCATGCAGATCGGCTACAAGCTGGCCGCGGAGGGCTACGGCCCCCAGGAGATCATCCGACAGGCCGTCCTGGCCGAACAGGCAGGTTTCGACTTCGTCGAGATGAGCGACCACTTCCACCCCTGGCTGGACGCGCAGGGCCACTCGTCGTTCACCTGGAGCGTGCTCGGCGCCATCGCCGCCAAGACCAGCACCCTGCGTCTGGCCACCGGCGTCACCTGCCCGACCGTCCGCTATCACCCGGCGATCATCGCGCAGGCCGCGGCGACCATGGCGCTGATCTCCGACGGACGGTTCACCCTCGGGGTGGGGGCCGGCGAACGACTCAACGAGCACGTGGTCGGGCAGGGCTTCCCCAGCGTCCGGGGTCGGCACGAGCGGCTCCGCGAGGCGCTGGAGATCATCCGGCTGCTCTGGCAGGGCGGCTACCAGTCCTACGAGGGCCGCCACCTGCACCTGGAGGACGCCCGGATCTTCGACCTGCCGGACACCCCGCCGGTGATCGCGGTGGCGGCCAGCGGCGAGGCGTCGGCCCGGCTCGCCGCCGAGTTGGGCGACGGGTTGTTCGCCACCGAGCCGGACGCCTCGATCGTCGAGCACTACCGCCGGGCCCGCGGCTCCGGCCCGCGCTACGCCGAGGTTCCGCTGGCCTGGGCCAGTGACGAGGACCAGGCGGTGCAGGCGGTGTTGCAGACCAGCAGATGGATGGTCACCGGCTGGAAGGTGATGAGCGAACTGCCGAACCCGGTCAACTTCGACGCGGCCAGCGCCCACGTGGAGGAGAAACACATCCGCCAGCTCTTCGCCATCGGCCCCGACCCGGAACCGCACGTGGCGAAGGTCCGGTCGTACGTCGAGGCCGGCTTCGACCACGTCGTCCTGCAGAACGCCGGCCCCGACCCGGACGGTTTCCTCGACTTCTTCGCCGGCACCCTCTCCGACCGGCTGCGCGCCATGTCCTGACGCCGCCGGCACGGCCACCGCCCGCACGATCGCAGCGGTACGGCGGTACGGCGGACGGCCGCCCGGACGATCACCACGATCGTCCGGGCGGCCGGCTGCGCGCTCCGGATGGGTGCGCGGGTCGGGTCAGCGGAAGCAGTGCGCGACAGGTACCGCGCTGCCCTCGCAGTTGGTCGGCTCGTTCTCGATGACCACGCTCTCGTCGTCGATCTTGACCTGGGCGTGGGCGGCGAAGATGCCACCGGGCTTCAGCGTCGACGCGTTGTGGGTGACCTTGCTGGTGTAGATCGCCACCGATCCCGCGGACGCGTAGATGCCACCACCGCTGGACGCCGCGCCGACCGCCTCGTTGCGGGTCACGTCGCTGCCGCGGACCAGCAGGTTCGCCTTCTCGGCGTAGATGCCGGCGCCGACACCGTGGGTGGAGTTGCCGTCGACCACGCTGTCGTCGAGCGGCGTCAGGCCCTTGACGGTGGAGATGCCGCCGCCATTGACGGTGGACGTGTTGCCACGGATGGTCATCGTGCGCATCACCAGCACCGCGTCGGAGTTCGCGGCACCGCCGCCGACCTGCGCGGTGTTGTTCAGCAGCTCGGTGTCGGAGACCTTCGTCCGGGCCGAGAAGCTGGCCAGCCCGCCACCCTGGCCGGCGCTGTTCTGGGTGAAGGAGACGCTCTCCACGTCGGCGGCACCGCGGTAGTTGCCGAGCCCGCCGCCGTAGGCGTTGGCGCTGTTGCGGTGGAACTCCGAGCGCTTCAGCGTCAGCACGCCACCGTTGAGCAGGCCCCCGCCCTTGCCCGCGGCGCCGGAGGCGCTGTTGCCGACGAACGTGGAGTCGGTGACCACCATGTTGCCGTCGTTGAAGATCCCACCGCCGCCGCCCTCGGGGGACAGCGAGGTGCTCTGCGTGACGGTGACCCGCTCCACCACGGCGGTCGCCCCGTGCACCACGTGCACGCTGCCGCCCTCGATGTTCGAGCGGCCGTTGTGCAGTTCCACGTCGCGCAGGGTCAGCTCACCACCGTCGCGGACGGTGAAGAAGCGGAACGGCGCGGCCTGGGCGTCGCGCGCGATGGTGGCGCCGGCGCCGTCGATCGTGATGGCCTGGTAGATCACCGGCAGGCCAGCGGTGTCGTCGGCCGGGTTGTGCGGCGGCGCCTCGGCGTCGCCGGGGGTTTCCGCCGCGTCGGCCGCCTCCCGTGCGTCGCGGATCCCGCCGTCGTACTGGTCGGTCTCGTGGAACGCCTCGGTGAGCAGGTAGCGGCACTTGGGCGCGAGCCGCAGTTCCGCGCCGCCCTCGGCGTTGGCCGTCACGAGCGCCGCCACCAGCTTCGCGGCGTCGCAGGGCACCGACACCACGCCCCGCTTGCCGGTGCCCGGGCTGGGGGCGCGGCCCCGCTCGGCGTCGTCCGGGTCGCGCTGCGCCCCGCCCTGGTCGCCGGCACGGCGGTCGTCGTCGCTTCCGGCCGCCGCGCTCAGCCGGCCCAGACCGGGGAGGGAGAGGTCACGGTCGGCTGCGACGGCCACGCCGGCCACGCCGGCCGCTCCCACGACCAGGCTTCCCGCCAGCAACCCGCTGGCCAAGAACCATCGGGACCGGCGTCTGGGTCGGATCTCGCGGTCTCCTCCGTGGTACGTGGACATCAAAGGTGCCTGCCTTCCTGCCTGCAAGACGTGACCGCGCGCCGATCCGGGCGCGGGGGGCTCGACGTAGCGCCGACCGCCAAACGTCACGATAGGTCCGCAATACGGACAGGAAGGTGTGAACGTGAATAGTGCCCCTATTCATCTTTTCACCCCGTCAAACGGGCAGCCGGTCACCCGCCGACGTGGATGCCGGGACGACGCAGCGGGTCCCGCTCGGTCCGCCGGATGATCTCCCGCACCACCGGCGGGGTGTCCCCGCGACCGAGGATGAGATAGCGCGCCAGGTGCGCGATCGGGCTCCCCTCCGACCACTCGAAGTGCGCGTGCGGGCGTACCCCGGTGGCGTCGCGCAGGGCCAACAGGATCGCGGCGATCGCGTTGGGCACGGCCGGGCTGCTGGCCCGCAACACCCGGAAGCCACCCACCTCGATCCCGTGCACCCGCAGCACCTGGCTGAATTCCGACGGGTCGACCACGTCGATCTCCAGGAACAGCACGTCCGCCGCACCGGGCACCGGATTCATCCCCCGCTGCGCCCGTTCCTTGATCGTGTACTCCTTCACCGATCCGCTCTGCCGCTTGTTCGCGATCAGGTGCAACTGCCCGTCGTGGGCCAGGGACTCGGTGATGAACCGACGGGCCGGCTCGTCGAACTCGATCCGCTCGGCGCGCAGTTCGGTGGTCCGGGTGACCCGGGAGACCAACGAGACCACGATGATGCCGAGGATGAACAACGCGGAGATGGTGATCCCGTCCGGCTGCTCGATGACGTTCTCCAGCAACGCGTACAGCAGCACCAGGGTCAGCAGTGTGAAGCCGACCGCTCCGGCACGCTGGCGGTGGCGGACCGCGGAGATCGTCACCGCCACCGCGCCGGAGACCATCATCGCCAGGATGCCCGTCGCGTACGCCCCGGCCTGAGCGTTGACGTCGGCACGGAAGGCGATCGTGATGGCGACGCTGACGATCGTGTAGACGATCACCACCGGACGCACCGCCCGCGCCCACTCCGGTGCCATGCCGTACGAGGGCAGGTAGCGCGGCACGATGTTGATCAGCCCGGCCATCGCCGAGGCGCCGGCGAACCAGAGGATGAGCACGCTGCTGACGTCGTAGACGGTGCCGAAGGCCTCGCCCAGCTGGGCGTGCGCCAGGAACGCGAGGGCCCGCCCGTTGGCCGCCCCTCCGGGCCGGAACTCCTCCTGCGGGATGAGCGCCGTGGTCACGAATGTCGTCGAGACGAGGTAGACCGACATGATCAGCGCGGCGGTGGTGAGCAGCCGGCGTGTGTTGCGGATCCGGGCGGCGAGCCGGGCCTGCTTGTCCGCCCCGTCGGCCCGGACCAGCGGCATCATGCTCACCCCGGTCTCGAAACCGGACAAGCCCAGCACCAGCAGCGGGAACGCCAGCACGGCCGTGAGCAGCACGTGACCCGGCCCGCCGCCGCCCGTGGTCAGCGCGGCGGTCCAGTCCGACACGATGCCCGGGTCGTCGACGATCCGGGCCAGGGCCGCCACGACGATCACCGCGTTGAGCGCCAGGAAGACGGCGACCAGCGGGATGGCCACCACCACCGCCTCGCGGAAGCCGAGCAGGAACACCCCGCCGAGGATGAGCAGCAGCACCACGGTGACCACGACCGGGACGGCGGGGCCGTGCAGCGCGTCGGGCAGGTACGGGTTCTCCAGCAGGTGCACGGTGGCGTCCGCCGAGGAGAGGGTGATCGTGATGATCCAGGAGGTGGCCACGAAGCCGAGCAGCACGAGTACGAAGATCTTGCCCCGCCAGAACGGCAGCAGGCGCTCCAGCATCGCCACCGACCCCTGCCCGTGCGGGCTCTCCTGGGCCACCCGCCGGTACATCGGCAGCATCCCGAACAGGGTGAGCGCGACGATCAGCAGGGTCGCCAGCGGAGACAGCGCACCGGCCGCCACCGCCGCGATACCCGGCAGGTACGACAGCGTGGAGAAGTAGTCGACGCCGGTCAGGCACATCACCTGCCACCAGGCGTGCCGGCGGTTCTGTCCCTCGCCCGCCTCCGGGCCCGGCGGCTGCACCTGGTGCTGGAAGAGCCACCGGCGCAGTGGACTGGCCGGCGGCGCCGACCGCGCCGCCGTCGCCACGCGTTCGGGCACCACGACACCCGGTCGGCCGCCCCGGTGTGGGCGGGCCGGGTCACGGGCCGCCCGCAGTGCCGGGTCCGGCCCCGTCGGCGCGTGGCGGCGTCCACCCCAACGTCGTGGTTTCGCCCGGTGCTCGTCACCCATCGCCAGTCCCACCCTCACAGGTCCTGATCCGACGGTAGGCGGTGGCGTGGGACCCGACCGGCGGAACCGGGCAGGTGGACGGCCAGCTCAGGACAGGTCCGGTACGGCGAGCAGGCGGGCCAGTGCGGGCGGGTCGGCCACGGTCACCGTGGCCGCCGGATGTCGTGGCCGCCCGCCCGGCACCACCGCCGGCACCGCGGTGCCGAAGCGCAGGCAGATCCCACCGGCCGTGCTGCTGCCGAAGCTCGCGCCCCCGTCGGCCAGCGACACGTGTGGCCCGATCACCCGCCACCAGCGGTACGGGCCGCTCAGCTCGACGGCTGTCACGTTCTCCCGGTCGGTCCGCAGCCGCCACGGCCCGTACCGGATCACCAGATCCCGGTCGGTGACGGCGACCCAGGCCGTCGCCGGGCGGACCCCCAGCAGCGCCAACACCGGGCGGAACAGCGGATCGAAGCGGAACGCGAACCGCGTCGCGGCAGCGGTCATCGCGCACCGGGTCGGACGGTGGGTCGCGGCACCGGGCCACCTGGCCGCAGCGGGCCGGGCCGCGCGGGCCGGGGTCGGGCGGCGGGCCGGCGCCGGGCCAGGACGGTCATGGCGCGGGCGTACCCGTTAAGCGCCCGCCGACACCCCCGACATCCGCCACCGCCGGGACGAGCGTGACGCCCCTTCCCCACCGCCGGCCGGCACCCCCCGGGCCGGCCGACGGTGGCAGACGGTCGGCACCCCCCGGAGCCGGCCGGCTGCACCCTCGGGTGGCCGGCAAGGTGTCGGTGGCCAGCAGTGGCTGGTTGGGGCGGACGTCTCGCGCTGGCCCCCAGGTGTCCGAGAGCCGGTCCCAC
>NZ_JBEZGL010000021.1:0-136512 GCF_040649915.1 Micromonospora sp. NPDC048839 | reverse complement strand
CGCCGGCGTGCCCGTCTGCGCCGGCGTGCCCGTCTGCGCCGGCGTGCCCGTCTGCGCCGGCGTGCCCGTCTGCGCCGGCGTGCCCGTCTGCGCCGCCTTGCCCGTCGGCGGTGGCCGTGTCGGCCTGCCCGTCGGCCGTGTCGGCCTGAGCGTCGGCCATGTCGGCCTGCGCGTCGGCCTGCCCGTCGATGATGGGCTGCCCGGTGGTGGTGGATCGGGCAGCCGATGCGGTGCCGGGCGGTCGTAGCGGGAGCGGCGTGGTCTGCACCAGGACCGGCGGGCGGGCGGCCCAGCCGCGGGCGTCCAACTCGGCGCCGACCGGGGCGGCGAGGGGCAGCGGCGTGTTGATGATCGGTGGTTGGCCCTGTTCGGCGTACCAGCGTTCGACCGCGTCCACGGCGGCGGGCAGCGGTCGGTCGGGGTCGCCGATCGGCAGCGCCGAGTTGGCCCGTCCGCTCCAGCCGTCCGCCGAGCGGAGCAGCCAGTCGCCGAGTTGGCCTCGCGTCGGTGCTGGCCAGGCCTCGTCGGCGGCCCGTTCCAACGCCACGACCGCCGCGGCGGTTGGCCGGCGGGTGGGCGGCACCCGCTTGGCGCGGTGGACCTGCGCGACCGGGACGCGCAGATGGCCCTGTGCGGTGGAGAGCGTGAGATGAGTCTCGCTCAGCTCGACCAACTCGCCGAGGGCGTCGGAGAAGAGCGGTCGGCCCTCGCGAATCCCCACAATCCGGCGGACTACGATTCGGTATCCCACATCCTGCTGTCGGAGCACGATCGACCCCCTCCCCGGCGAGATACTAGGCTCTTAGCGTCGCGGGTGATCGCGGCGTGTCTTGCGGAGGAGAAGACCGGTGACCTACATCATCGCCGAGCCGTGCGTGGATGTGCTCGACAAGGCATGCATCGAGGAATGCCCGGTCGACTGCATTTACGAGGGCAATCGGATGCTCTACATCCACCCCGACGAGTGCGTCGACTGTGGTGCCTGTGAGCCGGTCTGCCCGGTGGAGGCGATCTTCTACGAGGACGACGTCCCGGAGCAGTGGAAGGACTACACGGGCGCCAACTACGAGTTCTTCGAGGAGCTGGGCTCGCCCGGCGGTGCCTCGAAGATCGGCAAGGTGGAGAAGGACGCCACCTTCGTCGCCGCGCAGCCACCGCGCGGCGAGGGCCACTGAACCGGCCCGCGCCGGTCTCGTCGCGGCTGCCCGAGTTCACCTGGGACACCCTGGATGCCGCGGCCACTCTGGCCGCGGCCCATCCGGAGGGCCTGATCAACCTCTCGATGGGTACGCCTGTCGACCCGGTGCCCGAGGTGATCCGCCAGGCGTTGGCTGACGCGTCCGATGCTCCCGGTTACCCGCTGACCGCCGGCACGCCGGCGTTGCGGGCCGCGATCGCGGCGTGGGTGTCCCGAGCCTGTGGCGCCGGCGTCGACGGTCTCGGTGTGCTGCCGACCATCGGCTCGAAGGAGATGGTGGCCTGGCTGCCCACGCTGCTCGGCATCGGCCCGGGTGACGTGGTGGTGGTGCCGTCGATCGCGTACCCCACCTACGAGGACGGCGCCCGGTTGGCCGGCGCGACGGTCGTCCGCACGGACTCGCTCACCGCGGTCGGGCCGACCTCGCGGGTCCGGCTGGTCTGGGTCAACTCGCCCGGCAACCCGACCGGTCGGGTGCTGCCCGCGGCGCACCTGCGCAAGGTGGTCGACTGGGCTCGGGAACGCGGTGCGGTGGTCGCCAGCGACGAGTGCTACCTGCCGCTCGGCTGGTCGGCCGAGCCGGTCTCGGTGCTGTCGCCGCAGGTCAGCGGTGGCAGCTATGCCGGGCTTCTCGCCCTGCACTCGTTGTCCAAGCGATCCAATCTCGCCGGCTACCGGGCCGGGTTCGTCGCCGGTGATCCAGCGCTCGTCGCCGAGCTGCTGAAGGTGCGCAAGCACGCGGGGATGATCGTGCCCGCGCCGGTGCAGGCGGCCATGGTGGCCGCCCTGGACGACGAGCGACACGCCGAGGAGCAGCGGGAGCGCTATCGAGCACGGCGGGAGAAACTGGCCGCCGCGTTCACCGGCGCCGGGTTCACCGTCGAGCACTCCGAGGCAGGTCTCTACCTCTGGCTCACCCGAGGTGAGGACTGCTGGCAGACCGTCGACTGGCTGGCGCGGCGCGGCATCCTGGTCGCCGCCGGCGTCTTCTACGGTCCCGGCGGCCAGCAGCACGTGCGGGCGGCGCTGACCGAGTCCGACGAGCACATCGCTGCCGTCGCGGCCCGCCTCGCCCAGGTCTGACCGGTACGTCCGGGCGAGCCGGTGGGGTCGACGCCCACCTCGGCCAGGCGGGCCGGTGATCCCGTTCGTCGCGTGGCGCGACGAAGCGATGGCCGCCGAGGACTGACCGGCGTCCGCGCCGGCCCCGGACGATATCCTCGGCCCGACTGGTCGGGGTCGTGTCGGCCCCACACCCCAGCGGGAACGTCGAGGTGCGCGGATGGTGGACAGCCCCGGTGTGCGGGCGGCGGTGGTCGGCACCGGCCTGATCGGTGGTTCGGTGCTGCTCCGACTGCATGCCGCAGGCGTCGACGTGACCGGGTGGGATCCGGACGAGGGCACCCGGCGGGAGGCCCGCCGGATGGGCGTACCCGCTCCGGATCGGCTGGTCGAGGCGGTGGCCGACCGGGACGTGGTCTTCCTCTGTGGGCCGCTGCCGACCCTGCCGGCGACACTCGTCGAGGTGGCCGCGATGACCGGTGAGCGTTGTGTGCTGACCGACGTGGGCAGTACCAAGGCGGAGGTGGCGGCGTTCGCCGCCACACGCGGGCTGATGCACCGGTTCGTGCCCGGCCACCCGATGGCCGGCACCGACCGGGCGGGCTTGACCGCGGCGGGGCCGGAGCTGCTCACCGGCGCCGCCTGGGTGCTCTGTCCCACCGCTGGGCCGGCCACGACCGCGTTCCGTTGGCTGGCCGAGCTGCTGGTGGACCTCTTCGCGGCCCAGGTGGTGCCGATGTCCGCGACGGAGCACGACTCGGTCGCCGCGCTCGCCTCACACGTGCCGCACCTGCTGGCCGGCGCGCTCGCCGGTGCGGTGCAGCGCGCCCCGCTGCGCGACGCGATCCTCGCGCTCGCCGCCGGCAGTTTCTCCGACGGCACCCGGGTCGCCGGCACCCCCGCCGGTCGGACCGCGAACATGCTGCTCGGCAACCGGGAGCGGGTGCTGCGCGAGCTGGCCGAGGTCACCGCGTTCCTGGACGACCTGACCGCCGCGCTGCGCGCCAGCGACGCACCGGCGCTCACGGCACGGTACGACGAGGCACGTGCCGCCCGCGCGGCGTTGCGCGAACGCCGGTTCGACGCGTACGACAGGCAGTTCCCGATCGGCGGTGACCACGCCGCGGAGGTGTCCTGGCTGCGCGAGCTGGGGGTGGCTGGCGGTCACCTGACGGGTCTGGACGTCGGCGTCGACACCGTCTCCTACACGGCGCGGCGGCCCGCGGCTGACTAGGCTGAGGGGCATGGCGGCGGACGGTCCGGTGGTGCAGGTGCGCGGCGAGGCGTACCGGGAGGTGCCGCCCGAGCTGGCCCGGTTCGCGGTCACCGCGACCGCGCGGGACCGGGATCGGGAGACGACCCTGACCCGGCTGGCCGAGCGTGCCGCTGCCGTCCGGGTGCTGCTGGACGGCTCCGGGCCGGCGGTGGCGCGGCGGGAGACCGGCGATCTGCGGGTGCGGCCGGAGACCCGTCGCTCCGGCGAACGGGTGGTCGCCTGGCACGGCAGCGTGACCACCACGGTCACCGTCACCGACTTCACCGCCCTCGGCGAGTTGATGCTCCGGTTGGCTGACCAGGACCAGGTCGAGGTGGCCGGGCCGTGGTGGGAGCTTCGCCCGGACAGCCCCGCGCACCGCGAGGCCCGACACGCCGCGATCCGCGACGCGCTGGTACGCGCCCGGGAGTACGCCGAGGCGCTCGGTGCCCAGGTCACCTCGTTGCTCGAGTTGGCCGACGCCGGGCCGGCGGACCGGCCGATGTTCGCCCGCGCGGCGTTCGCCGGGGGTGGCGGCGCGGGTGGCGGTCCGCCGGAGCTGGAGTTGGACCCGCAGCCGCAGGCCGTCCAGGCGGCCGTGCAGGCGCGGTTCACGATCAGCGCGCCGGTCCTCGACTGATGCCACCGGCTCACGTGCTGTCGGTCGACGAGTTGGTGCGGCGCGCGCTGGCGCTGGCCGAGGCCGGCCCGCGGCAACTGCTGGGCATCGCCGGCGCGCCGGGCGCGGGGAAGTCCACGCTGGCTGAGCAGGTCGTGGCCGCGGTCGGGTCGGCGGCCAGACTGGTGCCGATGGACGGCTTCCACCTGGCGCAGTCCCAGCTGGTCCGGTTGGGCCGCGCGGACCGCAAGGGCGCGGCGGATACCTTCGACGCCAACGGGTTCGTCTCGTTGCTGCGCCGACTGCGTCGGTTGGAGCCCACCTCGGTGTACGCGCCGGAGTTTCGCCGCGAGTTGGAGGAGCCGGTGGCCGGGGCGATCGAGGTGCCGCCGTCGGTCCGGCTGGTGGTGACCGAGGGCAACTATCTGCTGCTGCCGGAGTTTCCGTGGCAGGAGGTGCGCGCGCTGTTGCACGAGACGTGGTTCCTCGACCTGGACGCCGACCTGCGCCATCGGCGGTTGACCGCCCGACACGAGGCGTTCGGGCGGTCACCGGAGCAGGCCCGAGAGTGGGCGCTGGGCAGTGACGAGGCCAATGCGGCCCGGATAACTCCGACCGCCGACCGAGCCGACCTGGTGGTCCGCCTGCCTGAGTCGCCGCCGGCCTGACCGGCGGGCTCGACGTCGGCGTGGTCTGCCCGCCCGAGCGGGTGGCGGCCGGTCCGGCCGGGGTCGGTGGGGTCAGTCCAGGTCACGGATGGGCCGGGCGGGGTTGCCGACGGCAACCACGTTGGCGGGCAGGTCCCGCGTCACCACCGCGCCTGCGCCGACGACGGTGTTCGCGCCGATCGACACTCCGGCCAGCACGATCGCGCCGCCGCCGAGCCAGACGTTGTCGCCGATGGTGATCGGCCTGGCGGCCTCCCACTTGTCCCGTCGCGGGCCGGGATCGACCGGATGGGTCGGGGTGAGCAACTGTACGTTCGGTCCGACCTGGACGTCCGCGCCGATGGTGATCCGCGCGACGTCGAGGAAGACGGCCTGGTAGTTGACGAAGCTGCGCGGGCCGATCCGGATCTGCCAGCCGTAGTCGCAGTAGAACGGTGGGCGGACCCAGGCGTCCTCGCCCACGTCGCCGAGCAGTTCGCGGAGCGCCCCCAGCCGCCCCTGCGGGTCCGTCGCGGGACTGGTGTTGAAGCGTTCCATCAGCCGGGCGGCCCGGTCCAGGTCGGCGATGAGTTCGGGATCGTCGGCGAGGTACGGCTCGCCGGCCAGCATCCGGTCCTTCATGGAGGTCACCCGGTCGATGATGCCCGCCGGCCCCGCTGCGGGTTGGCAGGTCCGTCATATTTTCGACCCCTTTTTTGCATACCCGGTATGTAATACTGACGGTGATCTATGCATGTCGCACAGTTACAAACGCTCCACCGAGGAGGATCCGTTGCACCGACGCAGCAGAACGACCACCGCCCTCACCGCCATCGCCGCCCTCGTACTGGGCACTCCGGCGATCGCCGTGGCCAGCCCACCGACCATCGCCCCCGACGCCGCCCCGCGTACCGCGACCGGCGCCCCCACCGCCACCGCCACCGCGAAGACGGTCACCCTGCTCACCGGAGACCGGGTCACCGTCACCGCGTCCGGGTCGGCCGCCGTCCGTCCCGGTCCCGACCGTGGTCACCTGCGCTTCCTCACCACCCGCGTCCGCGGTCACCTGACCGTGCTGCCGGAGGACGCCCTGCCGCTGGTCCGCGCCGGCCGGGTCGACCGGCGACTGTTCGACGTGACCGGGCTGATCGCCGCCGGATACGACGACGCCCGCCGGGACAACCTGCCGCTGCTGGTGGCGTACGGCGAGACCGGCTCCGCCCGGCGCGCCCCGGCCGCACTGCCCGGCACGCGGGTGACCCGCGACCTACCGGCGATTCACGGCGCCGCCCTGCACAGCGACAAGTCCTCCCTCGGCGCGGTCTGGGCGACTGTCGCCACCGGCCCCGCCAGGGCACGCATCGACGCGGCGGGGGGCGTCGAGCGGATCTGGCTGGACGGGCGTCGCCGGGTGACCCTCGACCACAGCGTGCCGCAGATCGGTGCGCCCGCAGCCTGGGCGGCCGGGTTCACCGGCGCTGGAGTGTCCGTCGCGGTGCTGGACACCGGCGTCGACGCGACCCACCCGGACCTGGCCGGCAAGGTTGCCGAGGCGCGCAACTTCACCGAGGCCGCCGACGCTCGGGACATGATCGGCCACGGCACCCACGTGGCCTCGACCATCGCCGGCACCGGCGCGGCCTCCGGCGGCAAGTACCGGGGTGTGGCACCGGACGCGACGCTGCTGGACGGCAAGGTCTGTGAGGACCAGGGCTGCACCGACTCGGCGATCCTCGCCGGCATGCAGTGGGCCGCGGTGGAGAAGAAGGCCGCCGTGGTCAACATGAGCCTCAGCGGGTGGGACACCCCCGAGGTCGACCCGCTGGAGGAGGCGGTGCAGACCCTGACCGCGCAGACCGGCACGCTGTTCGTCCTCGCCGCCGGCAACGACGGCTCGGACGGCTCGGTCGGCTCCCCGGCCAGCGCCGACGCCGGGCTCGCCGTGGGCGCGGTCGACCGTGACGACGATCTGGCCGAATTCTCCAGCCGGGGCCCGCGGGTCGGCGACGAGGCGCTGAAGCCGGACATCACCGGGCCCGGCGTCGACATCGTCGCCGCACGATCCGCCACCGGCGTCATCGGCGATCCGGTGGGGGACCGCTACGTCACCCTCTCCGGCACCTCGATGGCAACCCCGCACGTGGCCGGTTCGGCCGCGCTGCTGGCCCAGCAGCACCCCGGGTGGCGGGCCGACCGGCTCAAGGCCACCCTGATGGCCGCCGCCAAGCCGCACCCGGACCAGACCGCCTACCAGCAGGGCGCCGGGCGGGTCGACGTCGCGCACGCGATCACCCAGCAGATCACCAGCGACCCGGTGAGCGTCTCGTTCGGGCGTGCGCTCTGGCCGCACGCCGACGACGCCCCGATCACCCGCACGGTGACCTGGCGAAACGACGGTCCGGCCCCGGTCACCGTGGATCTGGGCGTCGAGGGTGCCGGCCCCGGCGGTCGCGCGCTGCCGGCCGGTCTGTTCGTGTTGGGCGCCAACCAACTCACCGTGCCGGCGGGCGGTACGGCTGCCACGACCGTCACCGCGGACACGCGGCTCGGCGACGCCGACGGCTACTGGACCGGGCGGATCGTGGCCCGGTCCGGGGCGGCGGTCGCGGTCACCCCGCTGGCCGTGCACCGGGAGGTGGAGAGCTACACGCTGACCGTGGAGCACCTGAACCGCGCCGGCGCGCGCACCGCTGACCATTCGAGCATCCTGGTCGGCTTGGACGGCTTCGCCTGGTGGGACCTCCAGGGTGCCGACGGAGTGTCCACCGTGCGACTGCCCAAGGGGCACTACGGCCTGAGCAGCCTCATCTTCGAGCCGGCACCGGACGGTGAGTCGGGTGGGGTGTCCGTACTGGCGCAGCCCGAACTGACCGTCGAACGGGACACCCGGCTCGTCGTGGACGCCCGCCGGGCCAAGGCGGTACGGACGACCATCCCCGAGCGGGGCGCCGCCCCGGAGCTGATCGACATCAGTGGCAACTTCACGGCCGACGACGGCAGTGGGTACGGCATCGGGCTCTGGGCGGACACGTTCACCGGCCTGACCACTGGCCAGCTCGGCAAGGCGGTCTCCGCCGACCGGTTCGTCGCCACCGTCAGCAGCCAGTGGACCAAGCCGGACACGGCCAACAGCCCGTACCTGTACGCGCTGGCCGAGGCGATCCCTGGCCGGATGCCCACCGGGTTCGTCCGCGACTACACCCGACGGGACCTGGCCACCGTCGTGCACCGCTTCCGCGGTGGCTACCCGGACCTGGAGGCCGAACGGACCGTGTACCCCGTCCTGGAGTACAACGTCGGCGGCTCCGCCCTGGTCCTGCCCACCGTCGTGCCCGGCCAGCGGGTCGAGCACTACAACACCAGGGGCGTGAAGTGGGAGACCGACATCTACTTCGGCACGCGGGACGAGGACGGCTGGTTGAACGCGCGGGCAGCGCTCTTCTCCACCGCCACCGCGTACCGGGCCGGGCGGACGGTGCAGGAGATCTGGAACCAGGCCCCGTACGCGCCGTCCTTCCCGAACCCGCGCTGGCCGCACCAGAGCGTCAGCCGGGTCGGCGACACCATCCTGGCCGACGTACCGATCTTCAGCGACGCGGCCGGGCACCCGGGCGCCTCACTGAGCGACAGTGAGCACCTCACGCTCTGGCGCAACGGCGAGCTGGTCGGCGAGAACGAGTACGCCGGCTACGGCGAGTTCACCGTGCCGCCGGGTAGGGCGGACTACCGCCTCGTCGCGTTCTCGAAGCGGAGCTTCACCGACCTGAGCACCGAGGTGCAATCCACCTGGACCTTCCGGTCGCGGCACGTCAGCGGTGACACGCCGGCCCGACTGCCGCTGTCGGCGGTGCGCTTCGCGCCGCCGTTGCGGCTCGACAACAGTGCACCGGCGGGTCAGGACTTCGTCGTTCCGGTGCGGGTGCAGCGGCAGCCCGGCGCGCCGGCCGCCCGGGTGCAGAAGCTCACTGTCGACGTCTCGTACGACGGCGGGAAGACCTGGGCCAAGGCGAAGCTGGTCCGCGTCTCCGCCAACGGCTGGTCGGCGCTGCTGCGGCATCCGGCGGGCACCGGTCACGTGTCGCTGCGGGCCACCGCCCGGGACACCGCGGGTAACACGGTGACGCAACGGATCATCCAGGCGTACCGGTTGCGCTGAGGCGTACCCCGTCGGGTCCGCGGCCGAGTGCCGCGGACCCGGCGGGTCCGGTCAGTTGTTGACGTGCAGGGCGGCGTTCAGCTCGATGCCCCGGCCGGTGCGGGGCCGGGCCTCCAGCCCGCCGGTCACCGAGTTGCGCCAGAACAGCAGGCCGTCGACGCCGGACAGCTCACGGGCCTTGACCACCCGGCCGTCGGGGAGGGTGATCTTCGACGCGGCGGTGATGTAGCAGCCGGCCTCGACCACGCAGTCGTCGCCGAGCGAGATCCCGACGCCGGCGTTCGCGCCGACCAGGCTCCGCTCACCGATGCTGATCTTGTCGGTGCCGCCGCCGGAGAGGGTGCCCATGATGGAGGCCCCACCGCCGATGTCGGAGCCGTCGCCGACCAGCACGCCCTGCACGATCCGCCCCTCGACCATGGAGGTGCCGACGGTGCCGGCGTTGAAGTTCACGAAGCCCTCGTGCATCACGGTGGTGCCGGCGGCCAGGTGCGCGCCCAGGCGGACCCGGTCGGCGTCGGCGATGCGCACCCCGGAGGGCACCACGTAGTCGGTCATCCGGGGGAACTTGTCGACCCCGTACACCGACAGGTGGCGACCGGCGGCCCGCTCGATCACCCGCAGCTCGTCCACCCGCTCCGGTGGGCACGGCCCGGCGGACGTCCACGCCACGTTCGCCAGCTTGGCGAAGATGCCGTCGAGGTTGAGCTGGTTGGGCCGCACCAGGCGGTGGGAGAGCAGGTGCAACCGGAGGTACGCGTCGGGAGCGTCCTTGATCGGGTCGTCGAGCGAGCCGATCACGGTGACCACCTGGACGGTACGCAGACCGGGCAGTGCCCGGTCACCGAGCGCCGCCGGCGGCAGGTCGAGCACGTCCGACTTGTCCTCCCCGGCGACCAGCGGCAGCTCACCGAGGCCCAGCTTGCCGGTCGGGTACCAGGTGTCGAGCACCTGCTCATCTGCCGTGACCGTGGCCAGGCCAATACCCCAGGCGGAATCTGCGGACGTCACTGTTACACCTCTCGGTCGCGGCCGGGTCGGCCTCAGCTCACTCCTCGCGCGGACAGACCTGAAGGTACCGTGCGAACCATGGAGAACCCGCTGACCCCCGAGGTCCTCGCCGATCCGGTACAGCTGACCCGCGCGCTGGTCGACATAGAGTCCGTGTCCCTGAACGAGAAGGCCATCGCCGACTGTGTCGAAGAGGTGCTGCGGGGCGTACCGCACCTGACCACCCACCGGCACGGCAACACCGTGATGGCGCGTACCGACCTCGGTCGGGCGCAGCGCGTCGTATTGGCCGGGCACCTCGACACCGTGCCGCTGAACAACAACTTCCCGTCGACGATGCGCGGCGACCTGATGTACGGCTGCGGCACCTCGGACATGAAGTCCGGCACCGCGTACGCGCTGCATCTGGCGGTGACCCTGCCCGAGCCGCGTTACGACGTGACGTACTTCTTCTACGAGGCCGAGGAGATCGAGTCGCGGTACAACGGGCTCAACCTGGTGGCCCAGGCGTACCCGGAGTGGCTGCAGGCGGACTTCGCGGTGCTGCTGGAGCCGACGTACGGCATCGTCGAGGCGGGTTGCCAGGGCACCATGCGCGCACTCGTGACGACGACGGGTGAGCGGGCGCACGCGGCGCGCTCCTGGCACGGGGTGAACGCCATCCACGCGGCCACCGAGGTGCTGCGGCGTCTCCAGACGTACGAGGCACGCCGGGTCACCATCGAGGGGTGCGACTACCGCGAGGGCATGAACGCGGTACGGATCATCGGCGGTGTCGCCGGCAACGTGATCCCCGACCGGTGCGAGATCGAGGTCAACTACCGGTACGCGCCGGATCGCGACCCGGCGGGTGCGGAGGCGCACCTGCGGGAGGTGTTCGCGGGCTTCGACCTGGTGGTGACCGACGCGGCGGCCGGTGCGGCCCCCGGGTTGGAGGCGGCTCCGGCGAAGGAGTTCCTGGCGGCGGTGGGCGCGGCGCCGATCGGCAAGCTGGGCTGGACGGACGTGGCCCGGTTCGCGGCCATGGGGATCCCGGCGCTGAACTTCGGCCCCGGCGACCCGAACCTGGCCCACCACAAGGACGAGCACGTCGAGATCAGCAAGATCCGCGACGGCGCGGCAACCCTGCACCGCTGGCTGGCCCCAGCCTGACCGGTGATCAAGAGGTTTGCGTCAGCCGGGCCCGTTGTCGGCGACGCAAACCTCCTGATCGGCTCCTGCGGGCGCGGTGGGGGAGACCAGGGGCGGGTCCTGCAGTCGGGTGCGGCGGCGTTCGGCCACCACGTCTCGGATCCGTCGCTGCATCTGGCGACGGATCCGGATCATCTCGCTGTTACTGATCACGCTGTCTCCTCCCCCGAAGGCGCGCGCCGGGCATACCCGGTATGTGAATAGTAAGACGTACGGGGGAGCGAATTAGTTGCCCATGATCCCGAACTATTTCTCGGCGTCCCCGCCCCGCACACCTGCGAGGTGCCGCTCCACTACGGTTGCCCCATGAGCCAGAGCAACAACGGGCGGGAGGCCGGTCGCGGTCCGGGGCAGGAGCGACACCGCGGAGCGGTCACGCTGCGCAGGGGGTCGATCCCGAGCAGCACCGCTGATCAACGGTTGTTGGATTCGCGTGGGCGGGGCGACTGGAAGACCAAGGACGCCTGGCGCGCGCTGCGCATCCTCTCCGAGTTCGTCGAAGGTTTCGACACCCTCGCCGATCTGCCGCCCGCGGTCAGCGTGTTCGGCTCCGCCCGCAGCGGCCCGGACAGCGCCGAGTGCCGGCTGGCCGAGCAGGTGGGCGGCGCGCTGGCCCGAGCCGGCTACGCGGTGATCACCGGGGGTGGGCCGGGAGTGATGGAGGCCGCCAACCGCGGCGCCAGCGAGGCCGGTGGCCTCTCCGTCGGGCTCGGCATCGAGCTGCCGTTCGAGCAGGGCCTCAACGAGTGGGTCGACCTGGCGATCGACTTCCGCTACTTCTTCGCCCGCAAGACCATGTTCGTCAAGTACGCACAGGCGTTCGTCGTGCTGCCCGGTGGGTTCGGCACCATGGACGAGCTGTTCGAGGCGCTCACCCTGGTGCAGACCGGCAAGGTCACCCGGTTCCCGGTGGTGCTCATGGGAGTCGACTACTGGCAGGGCCTGCTCAACTGGATGCGCGACACGATGGCCGCCGGTGGCAAGATCGGGCCGGTCGACCTGGACCTGATCTGTCTCACCGACGACGTCGGCGCCGCGGTGCGGTACATCGTCGAGGCGGAGGCCGCGCTCTCCGTCGAGCAGGAGGCGGTCCGCGACGAGGCGGTCGCGCGTACCGGTGCGGACCAGCAGGCCGCCGCCGCGCAGGCGGCCGACCAGCCACGGGACAGGTGATGGCCGCGATCTGCGTCTTCTGCGCGTCCTCCCGCACGCTGGACCAGCGCTGGTTGGACCTGGCCGCCGAGACCGGTGCGGAGCTGGCCCGGCGCGGCCACACGCTGGTCAGCGGCGGCGGCTGCGTCGGCATGATGGGCGCGCTGGCGGACGGCGCCCGCTCCGCCGGCGGGCGCACCCTGGGGGTGATCCCGCAGTCGCTTGTCGATCTGGAGGTCGCCGACCTGGCCTCGGACGAGCTGCTGGTGACCGACTCGATGGCCGGCCGCAAGACCCTGATGATCGACAAGTCGGACGCGTTCCTCACCCTGCCCGGCGGGCTGGGCACCCTGGACGAGCTGTTCGAGGTCTGGACGACCGCGACCCTCGCCCTGCACGCCAAGCCGATGGTGCTGATCGACACCGACGGGTTCTACCGCCCCCTGCTGGACTGGCTGGACAGCCTGACCAACCAGAACTTCCTCAGATCGGCAGGCCGCAACCTCCTGACGGTGACCACCACAGTCCCCGAAGCCCTGGACGCCCTAGAGTCCCGCCTAACCTGACCCACCCCACCCCCACCCCCACCCCCGCCCCGCCCGGCCCGCCCGGCCCGCCCGGCCCGCCCGGCCCCGGTGATCATGGAGTTGGCGGTGTCGTTGTCGGCGTGTCGCGCCGCTAACCTCATGATCGACGGGGGTGGATGGGGTGGGGTTGGGGCGGGCCGGGGGCGGGATTGGGTGGGTGTCGTATGGGTCTGATGGGATGAGCTGATGCAGGCGTACCGGTTGGTGCGGCGGTCCGGAGGGCCACCGCGGGGGGACGGGACGACGCCGGCCGGCGCTTCCGTGCCCGCCAGCGGCGGCACGTCCGGGGGCGCGTCAGCTGGACCCGATCGCGTGGCCGGGCCCGAGCTGACCGTCGACGGCGGCGGTTGGCGGGCCGATCCGGTGCAGGCCGAGGTGGTCGGGCACACCGACGGGCCGATGCTCGTGCTCGGCGGCCCGGGCACCGGCAAGACCAGCACGCTTGTCGAGGCGGTCGCCGCCCGGGTGAGCGAGGGGATCGACCCCGAACGGATCCTGGTGCTGACCTTCGGCCGTCGAGGGGCCACCGCCCTGCGTCAACGCATCGAGGCCAGGGTCGCGCAGGACGGCCACCGGGTGCTGCGCGAGCCGCTGGTGCGCACCTTCCCGGCGTACGCCTTCGGGTTGCTGCGCCGAGCCGCCGCCGAACGAGGCGAGCCGTCACCCCGCCTGCTGACCGGCCCGGAGCAGGATCTGATCATCCGCGAGCTGCTGGACGTGGTGGGCGAGGAACCCGAGGACGACCCGGTCGGCTGGCCGACCGACCTGCGCCCGGCCCTGCGGACCCGGGCCTTCGCCGGTCAGCTGCGCGACCTGCTCATGCGCGCCGCCGAGCGCGGCGTGGGTCCGATGGACCTGGCCCGGCTGGGTGAGAAGCTCGGCCGCGCCGACTGGCCGGCCGCCGCCCGCTTCCTCCGGGAGTACGTCGCCGTGCTCGCGCTGCGCGACGTCAGCAACCGGGGCTCGATCGCGTACGACCCGGCGGAGCTGGTCCGGGCGGCCACCGGGCTGCTGCGCGACGACGAGGAGTTGCTGGCCGCCGAGCGCCGTCGGCTCGCGTACGTGTACCTCGACGAGCTGGCCGACACCGACCCCGCCCAACTGGAGCTGCTCTCGGTGATCGCCGGCGGTGGCAAGTCGCTTGTCGCGTTCGCCGACCCCGACTCCTCCACGTACGCCTTCCGCGGCGCCGACCCGGCCGGGGTGACCACGTTCGCGCACCGCTTCCGGACCGCCTCCGGAGCGCCCGCCGCGCAGGTGCTGTTGACCACGTCGTACCGGGCCGGGCCGGGTCTGCTCGCCGCCCTGGCCCGGCTGGGCCGCCGGCTGCGTGGCCCGGCCGCGCACCGCCGGCTGCACCCACTGCCGGACGCGCCACCCGGGGCGGTCGAGGTGCACACCTTCCGATCGGCGACAAGTGAGGCCGCCTGGCTGGCCCACGCGCTGCGCTCGGCCCACCTGCTCGACGGCGTGCCCTGGTCGCGGATGGCGGTGCTGGTGCGGTCCACCGCGTTGCAGCTGCCCACCCTGCGACGGGCGCTGCACGCCGCCGGCGTACCCACCGTGGTGCACGGTGAGGATCTGCCCCTGCACCTGCAACCGGCGGTCGCCCCGCTGCTGCTCCTGCTGCGCTGCGCGCTGGAGCCGGAGCGACTGGACGAGGAGTCGGCGGTCGCGCTGCTGCACTCGTCGCTGGGCGGGGCCGACCCGCTGGCCGAGCGGCGGCTGCGGCAGGGCCTGCGAGCCCTCGCGCTGGCCGGCGGTGACCGCCGTCCGTCCGGGGAGCTGATCGTCGAGGCGTTGCAGGACCCGGAGGAGTTGGCCGGCATCGAGCGGCGCTGGGCGGAGCCGGCGCAGGCGGTGGCCGGGCTGCTGGCCATCGCACGCGAAGCCGCCGGCCGGCCGGGCGCGACCGCCGAGGACGTGCTCTGGGCCGTGTGGAATGCCAGCGGACTGGCCGAGCGCTGGGCGGGTGCGATCAACCAGGGGCGGCCGGCGGCCGGCGAGGGGGACCTGGCCCGGCGGCGACGGGCCGAGGCGGCCGACCGGGACCTCGACGCCGTCCTGGTTCTCTTCGACGCGGCGGCCCGGTTCACCGACCGGCTGCCCGGTGCCCGCACCGAGGTCTTCCTCGACCACGTGCTCGCCCAGGACCTGCCGGCCGACACCATCGCGCCGACCGCCGACCGGGGTGCGGCGGTACGCCTGCTCACCGCGCACGCCGCGAAGGGCCTGGAATGGGATCTGGTCGCGGTGGCCGGCGTACAGGAGGGCATCTGGCCGGACCTGCGACTGCGCGGCAGCCTGCTCGGCTCCGAGCGGCTGGTCGACGTGCTGGCCGGCCGATCTGTCGACGGCGCGACCAGGGCGAACGTGGTGGGCCAGACCTCGGCGTTGCTGGACGAGGAGCGCCGGCTCTTCCACGTCGCCATCAGCCGGGCCCGGCACCGGCTGCTGGTCAGCGCCGTGGCCTCGGCCACCGTCGGCGGCGACGACCACCAGGAGCAGCCGAGCCGGTTCCTGCACGAGCTGGGTCCCACCCCGCCGGGTGCCGGGCCGCCGACCCCGCCGGGTGCCGGGCCGCCGACCCCGCCGGGTGCCGGGCCGCCGACCCCGCCGGGTGCCGGGCCGGCCACCCCACCGGGTACGACGCCGCCCACCCAGCCGGGCGCCGGTCCGGCCGCCCCGCCCCCGCCACCGGGTCCGCGCACCGGGGACCCCGCCCCCAGCCCACCGGAGGCCACGCCCGCCGCCGATGGAGTGCCGAACGGCGCGACCGACGACGTAACGAACGGCGTGGCTCGTGCGACGAACAGCGTGACCACCGGCGCGGCTGGTGCGACGAACGGCACGACCGGCGATGACGGCGAGCCGGACCGTCCCGGGGCACTGCCGGTGACCCGTCCACCTCGGGCGCTGACCCTGCCGGCGCTGGTGGCCGAACTGCGTACCGCCATCACCGACCCGGCCGCCCCGGCGGGCCGGCGGCGCGCGGCGGCGGCCCAGTTGGCCCGGCTGGCCGCCGCCGGGGTTCCCGGCGCGCACCCGGACGACTGGTGGGGGTTGCGCGCGCTCTCCGACGACCGGCCGCTCGTCGAGGACGGGGAGCCGGTGCGGGTCACCCCGTCGGCCATGGAGAGCGCCCTGCGATGCAGCCTGCGGTGGTTGCTGGAACGGCACGGCGGCAGTGGCCCGACCAGCACCGCGCAGGGGGTGGGCAACCTGGTGCACGCCGCCGCGATGCTCGCCGAGGACGCCAGCGCCGACCGGGGTGCGCTGCTCGACTACGTGGCCGCCCGGTTCGACGCCATCGAGTTGGCGGCCCGGTGGATGGCCGGGCCGGAGCGGGAACGCGCCGAGGCGATGGTCGACAAGCTGCTGCGCTGGCTGGCCACCAATCCGCGTCGGTTGCTCGCCATCGAGCACGAGTTCGCGGTCCGGCTCGACGACCCGCACCGGCCCGTCGACCTGACCGGACGGGTCGACCGGCTGGAGGTCGACGAGTCCGGACGGCTCGTGGTGATCGACCTGAAGACCGGCAAGTCCACCGCCGTCACCGGCACCGACCTGGCCGAGCACCCGCAGCTCGGCGCGTACCAGGCGGCGGTGGAGGCGGGCGCGTTCGCCGAGTTCGGTGACGAGTCCGGCGGCGCGGCGCTCGTGCAACTCGGCACCTCCGCCAAGGACGCCCGGGAACAGAACCAGCCGGCGGCCGGCGAGGGGCCGGCGGCCGGTTGGGCGACCGCGCTGGTCCGGAGGACCGCCGATACGATGGCAGCCGCCACGTTCGCCGCGGTGGCCAACTCGAAGTGCCGGGTCTGCCCGGTCCGCACCAGCTGCCCGGTCTCCGGGCAGGGGCGTCAGGTCGTCGAGCCGCCGACCGTTCGACGCAACCGTGAGGGCGAGGAGTGAGCGGGTGTCGCATCCTGAGACAGCACCGTGAGCCAACCCACCCTGTTCGGCGCGGGTCCCACGCCGGCGCCCCGGCTGGCGGACTCCGGCCCCCGGTACACGCCCGTGGAACTGGCCAAGCTGCTGCGGTTGCCGGCGCCCACCCGGGAGCAGGCCGCGATCATCGCCGCCCCGGTGGAGCCGCTGCTGGTGGTCGCGGGAGCCGGGTCGGGCAAGACCGAGACGATGGCCGCGCGGGTGGTCTGGCTGGTGGCCAACGCGTACGTGCGCCCGGAGCAGATCCTCGGGCTGACCTTCACCCGTAAGGCGGCCGGTGAGCTTGCCCACCGGGTCCGCACCCGGCTGGACCAACTGATCCGCCGACTCGGCCGGCAGGGCCGTGACCCGCTGGACGACCCGCTCGCCGGTGAACCCACCGTCTCCACGTACCACTCCTACGCGGGGCGGATCGTCACCGAGCACGGGCTGCGGTCCGGCTACGAGCCGTCGACACGGCTGCTCACCGAGGCGTCCCGCTGGCAGTTGGTCGACCTGCTGGTCCGCAACTACGACGGCGACATGTCCGAGGTGGACCGGATGCCGAGCACCATCACCGACGCGGTGCTGGCGCTCGCCGGGGAGTTGGACGAGCACCTGGTCGCGCCGGACCAGCTGGCGGCCTGGACCGGTCGGTTCTTCGCCGAGGTGCAGTCCCGGCCGGGCCGGGTGTACGCCGACGTACGCAAGGCGCTCACCCTGCAACAGACCCGGCTGCGCCTGCTGCCGCTGGTGCGGGCGTACGCCCGGCGCAAGGAGGACTTCGAGGCGATGGACTTCGCCGACCAGCTCGCCCGGGCGGCCCGGGTGGCCCGCGATCACCCGGGGGTCGGCGAGATCGAGCGGGACCGCTTCCGGGCGGTGCTGCTCGACGAGTACCAGGACACCAGCCACGCCCAGGTGGTGCTGCTCAACGCCCTGTTCGGCGGGGGGCATCCGGTGACCGCGGTGGGCGACCCGTGCCAGTCCATCTACGGCTGGCGGGGGGCCAGCGCCGGCACCCTCGACCGGTTCCCCACCGAGTTCGCCCGCGCCGACGGTGAGCCGGCCCCGGCGCTCGGGCTCACCACGAGCTGGCGTAACCGCCCGGAGATCCTCCGGGTGGCGAACGCGTTGTCGGCTCCGCTGCGGGCGGCGGGTGCGCGGGTGCCGGAACTGCGCTCGGCGCTTACCGTCCGGGAGCCGATCCCGCACCGCAGCCCCGGCGGTGCGGCCGGCGGCACGGTGCACTGCGCGTTGCTGCCCACGTACGCCGACGAGGCGGACTGGATCGCCGACAGCGTGCTGGCCGCCTGGCGGGGGGCGGCCCGGATGCCGGGCGCGGCCCCCGAACACATCCCGGTGGCGCAGCGCCCGACCACCGCCGTGCTGGTCCGGGTCCGCAGTCAGATTCCGGCGATCGAGTCGGCCCTGCGTGAGCGTGGGCTCCCGGTCGAGGTGGTGGGGCTCGGCGGCCTGCTGGACACCCCCGAGGTACGCGACGTGGTCTGCACGCTGCGGGTGCTGGCCGACCCGACCGACGGGGCCGCTCTGCTGCGGTTGCTCACCGGTGCCCGCTGGCGGATCGGCCCGCGTGACCTGGTGGCGTTGCACCGGCGCGCCCGCGCCATCGCCAACGCCCGCCGCCAGTTGGCCGCCGACGACGACGCGGAGATCAGCCCCGATCTGCTGGACGAGGCGACCCTGGTGGAGGCGCTGGCCGATCTCGGCCCTGCGCAGGCGTACTCGGCGGAGGGTTTCGCGCGGCTGCGCGCGTACGGCATGGAGCTGGCGCTGTTGCGGTACCGGCTGGACCAGGCGCTGCCGGATCTGATCGCGGACATCGAGCGGACCATCGGCCTGGACGTGGAGGTCGCGGTGCGGGCCGGTCGGGACGGTGCCGGCGACGCCGGTCTGGCCCGGGGTCACCTGGATGCGCTGGGTGACGTGGCGGCCCGCTTCAGCGGAGAGACGCCCGGCGCGACACTGTCCGGGTTCCTGTCCTACCTGGCCGCCGCCGAGGACGAGGAGCGCGGTCTGGCGCCGGGTGAGGTGGAGGTCGTGGAGGGCGCGGTGCAGGTGGTCACCGCGCACGCCGCCAAGGGCCTGGAGTGGGACGTGGTGGCAGTGGCCGGCCTGTGTCGTGGGTCGTGGCCGGGGCCGGTGCGCAACTCCGATCACTGGCTGGGCGGGCTGGGGGTGCTGCCGTTCCCCTTGCGCGGCGACGCCGACGGGCTGCCCGAGCTGGCGCTCGACGAGGCGGCCGACCAGCGGGCGGTGGCACGGGCGGTGAACGACTTCACCGACGCCTGGCGGGCACACGACGAGCGGGAGGAACGCCGCCTGACGTACGTGGCGGTCACCCGGCCGCGCCGGCTGCTGCTGTGCTCCGGTTACTGGTGGGGGGAGGGGACGAAGCGACCGCGCGGTCCGTCGGTCTTCCTGCGTGAGATGTACGACGCCTGCCTCGACGGCGGGCCGGGGCACCTGATCGACGCCTGGGCACCGGAGCCGACCCCGGATGCCACGAACCCCACCGCCGAGGTGGTGGTCCGGGCGGAGTGGCCGGCCGACCCGCTGGGTGGCCGCCGTCCGGAGTTGGCCGAGGCGGCCGGGCTGGTGCGCCGCCTGATGACCGACGGGCCGACCGCGGCGCTCTCCGGGCCGGTCGGGCCGATGCTCCCCGGGCGGGCCGGGCCGGTCGGGCCGGCGCCTGTGGTCGGGTCGGTGACGCCGATCGGGTCGGAGGCCGAGGCGGTCGGGCCGGTCGAGCCGGAGGTCGACCCGGAGGTGGCGCGCTGGCAGCGCGAGGCGGATCTGCTGCTGGCCGAGCGGGCCGAGTTGACCCGGCTCTCCGGTGCGGTCGAGGTGGCCCTGCCCGGGCAGTTGAGCGTCACCCAGCTGGTGGCGTTGCGGCGCGACCCGGCGGCGCTGGCCCGTACGCTGCGCCGCCCGGTGCCGGCCGAACCCAACCCGTACGCCCGCCGAGGCACCGCCTTCCACGCCTGGTTGGAGCAGCGCTTCGGTGCTGACCGCCTGCTGGACCTGGACGAGCTGCCCGGTGCGGCCGACGCGGATGCCGCGCCCGACGAGGCGCTGGTGGAGCTTCAGGAGCGGTTCCTGGCCAGCGAGTGGGCCGACCGGTCACCGGTGGAGGTGGAGGTCCCCTTCGCGACGGTGATCGGCGGGGTCGTGGTGCGGGGGCGGATGGACGCGGTCTTCGCCCGGCCGGGTGGGCGGTTCGACGTGGTCGACTGGAAGACCGGCGCGCAGCCCTCGGGGCCGTCGGCGGAGGTGGCCGCGGTGCAGTTGGCCGTGTACCGGTTGGCCTGGGCGGAACTGGCTGGTGTGCCGGTGGACCGGGTGGGCGCGGCGTTCCACTACGTCCGGCACGGGGTGACGGTTCGGCCCGCCGACCTGCTGGATGTGACGGGGCTCACGGCCATGATCGCCCAGTTGCCCGAAGATTCTGCCCAAGGTTGACCGCTCGCGGGAAAACCATGATACGTTGACCGGGTTGCAGTTTTGGTTACCAGAGACTCTGTGTGCGCCTGGCGGGATTGTGGCCCCAGGCGCTCTTTGTTGTGTCCGGAGTTCTCCGGGCGGGGCGACCAGAAGCGACAGGCGATTCGCGCATCCCCGCGCGGAGCGCTCCTCTTCGGGCACGCAACACGTGCGTGTCCGACGTTCCGTCAAGGAGACGAAACACATGGCTATTGGCACCGTGAAGTGGTTCAACGCTGACAAGGGCTTCGGCTTCATCACCCCGGACGGCGGCGGCGCTGACGTCTTCGCACACTTCTCGGCGATCCAGTCCTCCGGCTACCGGAGCCTGGACGAGAACCAGCGGGTCGAGTTCGAGGTGACCCAGGGCCAGAAGGGCCCGCAGGCGGAGAACATCCGCCCGCTCTGATCTTCGGATCGGTCAGCATTACCTGTCGCGCCCTCCGGGTGTGACGGTGACGGGACCGGCCCGCCTCGCCGCCGCCTGCACACGCAGGCGGCGGCCCGGCGGCGGGCCGGCCCGTACTCCAATCGGTTCGTGCTTGTGAGTCCTGGCTGCCCTGGCCGCCGGTGACAGCGCCACCTTCGGCGCCCTCCCTCGACACGTGCCGCGTCGAGGAAGGCTTCCGCATGACCACAGTTATTCCTTCTTTCGCTCATACCGGTCTGGCGCCGGCGCTGCTCACCGCGCTGACCGCGCAGGGCATCACCGAGCCGTTCCCGATCCAGACGGCGACGCTGCCCGACTCGCTCGCCGGGCGGGACGTCCTGGGCCGCGGTCGTACCGGCTCCGGCAAGACGCTCGCCTTCGGGCTTCCGCTGCTGTCCCGCACCGCCGGCCGTAAGGCCCGGCCGGGTCGTCCGCTGGCCCTGGTGCTGGTGCCGACCCGTGAGCTGGCCCAGCAGGTCACCACCGCGTTGGCCCCGTACGCCCGCGCCGTCGGGCTGCGCTGCGCCACGGTCGTCGGCGGGCTGTCGTTGCAGCGGCAGGCGGACGCGCTGCGGGCCGGCGCCGAGGTGGTTGTCGCCACCCCCGGCCGGCTGCACGATCTGATCAACCGGGGCGATGCCCGGCTCGACCAGGTCGAGATCACCGTGCTGGACGAGGCCGACCAGATGGCTGACATGGGCTTCCTGCCGCAGGTCACCAAGCTGCTGGAGCAGGTCGCGCCGCAGGGGCAGCGGATGCTCTTCTCCGCCACCCTGGACGGCGGCGTGGACCGGCTGGTCCGCCGCTTCCTGAGCCACCCGGTCACCCACTCGGTCGACCCGGGCACCGCCACGGTCACCGCGATGACCCACCACGTGCTGCACGTCGACGCCGTCGACAAGCCCGACGCGCTGACCCGGATCGCCGCCCGTGAGGGCCGCACCATCCTGTTCATGGGCACCAAGCACCGCGCCGACCGGCTCGCCCGCCAGTTGCTCTCCAAGGGGGTACGCGCGGCGGCGCTGCACGGTGGCAAGTCCCAGCCGCAGCGCACCCGCATCCTGGAGCAGTTCCGCAACGGTCAGGTGACCGCCCTGGTGGCCACCGACGTGGCGGCCCGCGGCATCCACGTCGACGGCCTGGACATGGTGGTCAACGTGGACCCGCCGACCGAGGCGAAGGACTACCTGCACCGGGGCGGCCGTACCGCGCGGGCCGGCGAGTCTGGTTCGGTGGTCACCCTGGTCCTGCCCGAGCAGCGCCGGGACGTGTCGCGACTGATGGCAGTTGCCGGCATCCGACCCGAGTCGGTTCAGGTGCGTCCGGGTGACGGGGCGTTGGCCCGGGTGACCGGTGCCCGCGAGCCGTCCGGCGTGCCGGTGACCATCGTCGCCCCGCCGGCGCCCGCCGCTCGGGTCCGCACCGGTGGCGGAACGGCCACCGATGGTGCCGCCCGTCCGGCGCACCGCGCGTCGGGTCGGTCGCGTCGCCCGCGCCGCCCGCGTACCGTCTGATCTCTTTTTCGCGCTTCGACCGACCCGCCCCGCTTCGGCGAGGCGGGTCGGTCTGTCTGTCTGCGGCGAGCGGCGCGGCCGGACCCGCGCCGGCCGGGTGTTTGGCGGCCGGGTGTGGGCAGCCGGGCCGGGTGTGGGCGGCCGGGCCGGGTGTGGGCGGCCGGGCCGGGTGTGGGCGGCCGGGCCGGGTGCAGGCGGCCGACACCTCCTGACAGCCTTTGCTCTGCTTAAACCCACGCAACGGCCGATGTCCGGATACCGGACGAGTGGTGTTGCGTCCGTTGAAGCAGAGCAAAGGCGGCGCGCAGGGCCTTCGCCCCCCTCGGCCG
Organism: Micromonospora sp. NPDC048839; assembly: GCF_040649915.1. Classification (NCBI taxonomy): domain Bacteria; kingdom Bacillati; phylum Actinomycetota; class Actinomycetes; order Micromonosporales; family Micromonosporaceae; genus Micromonospora; species Micromonospora sp. NPDC048839. The sequence goes on along the minus strand of NZ_JBEZGL010000021.1, from coordinate 113,930 downwards.
GCCGACCACACCGCTCAGTCGGTAATCAGCCTCGGCTGGGTCGGCTGGCCGATTGTGCCCTGGCTGTCCGTGGTCGAAGCTGGCCAGCGGGGGAAGTCGGGCGGGGGGCCCGGCGCGGGAGGGGTGACCATGGCGGGCGAGGCCGGCTCGGGTGCGGTGCGCGAATTGATCCTGGTGGTCGCGCTCGCGCTCGCCGGTCTGTTGCTCGCCATGGTTGCGGCCTTCGCGCCCTGGCACGCCACCTCGGCGGGTAAGGCTCCCGGCAGCCTGGTGGAACTGCGCAGCCCCGACGACCCGGGCCTTGGCCCAGTGGTCGCACACGTGGGCTGACCGGGTGGCCGGTGGGCCGGTGCAGGCCAGCGGTGTGGTCGGCTCGGCGGGGCGCCGACCCGACCACACCGCCTCCGCCGCTTCAGGTGGTGGGGGCGTGGTCGGTCGAGGTGTGGGTGAGCAGATTGGCCAGGGTGGTGCTGTCGACCACCGTGGCGATCGCCCCGTGCACCGCCAGCCAGACGTCGGTCAGCCCGGCGGCCACTCCGTGGTAACCGGTGCGCTCGGCCGGCAGTCCGCGCACCGTGGTGAGCGAACCGCCGACCGCGCGCAACACGTCGCCGACGGTGATCTCGTCGGCTGGGCGGGTGAGGGCGTACCCGCCGTCGGCGCCGCGGTGACTGTGCAGCAGACCCGCTCGGCGCAGGTCGAGCAGGATGCCCTGGAGAAAGCTGAGCGGGATGTCCTGCACCTCGGCCAGGCTGGCCGCCTTGACCAACTCGCCGCCGCCGCCACCGGCGGCGACGGCGAGCATCGCCCGGAGCGCGTAGTCGCTGCGCGCGGAGACGTACACCGCTCAGTTGCCCGCCTGGTCGAGCACGCCCCAGCGCCGCCGGATCGCCGTGTCCGCCGCGCCGAACGCGGCGTCCACGACCAGGCCGACGACCAGAATCACGATCATCGTGGCGAGCAGCCAGGGCGCGTCGGACAACTCGCGGGAGTAGGTGAGCTGCGCGCCGAGCGACGTCTGTGAGATGCCGACCACGAGCAGTTCACCGGCCATCAGGCTGCGCCAGGAGAAGGCCCACCCCTGCTTCAGACCGGCGACGATCGCCGGCAGGGCGGCCGGCGCGATGACGTACCGGTAGAGGTTGAGCCCTCGGGCACCCAGGTTGCGGCCGGCGCGCTTCAGCAGCGGCGGCACGTAGTCCACGCCGGAGATCACCCCGTTGGCGATGGACGGCGCGGCACCGAGCACCACCACGAAGAAGATCGCCTTCTCGCTCAGCTCGAACAGCAGGATGGCCAGCGGGAACCAGGCGATCGACGGCATGGTCTGCAACGCGGTGATCATCGAGCCGATGGCGGCCCGGAGCACCTTGGAACGGGCCACCGCCAGGCCCAGCAGCAGGCCGACGGCGACCGAGAAGACGTACCCGAGGGCGGCCCGGCGGAGCGTGGTGACCAGGCCCTCCCAGAGCTGCGGACCCTGGGCCTGCTCCACCAACTCGCGGCCCACCTCCAGCGGACCGGGCAGCGAGTACGGCGGCTTCCAACCCGACCAGACCACGAGCTGCCAGGCGGCGATGGCGATGGCCAGCGCGGCGAGTTTGGGCCAGGTGGCCGCCCAGATCTGGGCACCCCGGGAGACCTCCTTGTCCCGGCCCGCGATCTCCAGCGCGTCCAGACCGGTGATCTCCGCGTCGCTACGCGCCGAGCTGGTGAGGGTGTCATTGGCCATGGCGACCCACCTCCGTACGGAGCCGCTCGGTGACCTCGGCGGCGATGGCGGCGACCTCGGGGGAGTCGATCCGACGAGGGCGCGGGATGTTCACCTCGGTGGAGTAGATGATCCGACCGGGACGGCTGGAGAGCAGGATGATCCGGTCGGCCAGCCGGGCGGCCTCGCGGACGTTGTGCGTCACGAAGAGCACCGACAGCTTGCGCTCGGACCAGATCCGTTCCAACTCGTCGTGCAGGATGTCCCGGGTCATCGCGTCCAGTGCGCCGAACGGCTCGTCCATGAGCAGCACAGGTGTGTCCAGCGCCAGCGTGCGGGCCAGCGCGACGCGCTGCCGCATCCCGCCGGAGAGCTCGTGTGGGCGCTTGCGGCCGAAGTCGGCCAGGTGCACCGTTCGCAGCAGCTCGGCCACCCGCTCGCGGCGTTGGGCACGGGGGAGCCGGCGCAGCTTGAGCGGCACCTCCACGTTGGCGTCGACGGTCAGCCACGGGAAGAGCGCCGGTTCCTGGAACATCAGGCCCGGGTTGGCCCCACCGGCCAGGGTGATCTGCCCACCGCTCACCCGGTCCAGCCCGGCCACCAGGTTGAGCAGGGTGCTCTTGCCGCAGCCGGACGCGCCGACCAGACAGACGAACTCGCCGGGCGCGACGTCCAACGACACCCCGTCGAGGGCCAGGACGGCGTTCGGCCCGCGTCCGTACACCTTGGTCACGCCGGAGAGCGCGACCGCGGTGGTCGCGCCCTGCGGCGTCGTCGTGGTCGGCGTCACGGCTGGACGACCTCGGGCTTGCCCTGCGCCTTGAGCGCGCTGTTGAGGTACGTCAGGTCGTACAGGCCCTTGAGGTCCACCGGCTCGGTCAGTCCCACGTCGACGGCGTGGTCGAGGCCCGCCTTGAGGGAGGAGGGGATCGGGTCGTTGGTGAACTCCAACGTCGGCCACGCCTGCTTGATCAGCTTCAGGTCCAGCGGCTTCCCGGTGATCTTGCCGATCGCGTCGGAGATGGCCTGTTGGGCCTCCTCGGGCTTGCTGTTGACGAACTCGTTCGCGGCCACCTGGCCGTCGACCAGCTTCTGCACCACGTCCGGGTGCGCCTTGAGGAACTTCGTGCTGACCAGCAGGTTGGTGATGACGAACTTCTTGTCCGGCCACAGGTCGCGCTCGTCGACGAGCACCTTGCCGCCGGCGTTGACCAGTCGGGAGACGAACGGCTCGGGCACCCAGGCGCCGTCGATCGCGCCACTGTTGAACGTCTCGACCGTCTGGGCGTTCTCCTGCGGCACGATCTTGACGTCGCCGCCACCCTCCTTCGTGGTGGTCAGACCCTGCTGCTTGAGCCAGTAACGGATCGCCACGTCCTGGGTGTTGCCCAGTTGCGGGGTGGAGATCTTCTTGCCCTTCAGGTCCTGCACGCCCGTGATGCCGGGCTTGACCACGAGCGCCACGCCGCCGGAGGCCGCGCCGGAGATGACCCGGACGGCCTCGCCCTTGGACTTGGAGAAGGCGTTCACGGTCGGGTTCGGACCGATGTAGGTGGCGTCCAGCGCGCCGGAGAAAATGGCCTCGATGGCGGCCGGGCCGGCGTTGAAGGTCTTCGGGTCCAGCTTGACGTCGGCGCCGAGCTTCTCGGTGAAGATGCCCTTCTCCACGCCGACGACCGCCGGCGCGTGGGTGATGTTCGGGAAGTAGCCGAGACGTAGGGTCACCGGGCCGCCGGAGCCGCCGCCGGAGCCGTCGTCGCCACACGCGGCGGCGCTGCCCACAGTCGCCGCCCCGAGGGCGGCAAGGGTGGCCAGGGTGACCAACCGGCGCAAGGGGTGCCGTCTCATCGTCCATCCAATCCGCAGTATTCCTACTTAGTTGGTAGGAAGAGTGGGCCAGCCCGTGGTCAGCGTCAAGGCCCATCCACATGCCGGGAAGGTGCGTCTCGCCTATGTCGGTATTTCCTACCAGCTTGCTAGGGTACGGCGCTCGGCAACTGTCAGAGAGGCGACTGTGCGATGACCTTCCACTGGTTCCTGCCCACCTCCGGCGACGGCGACCAGGTCGGCGCCGCCACCGTCACGGCGGGTGCCGCCCGGCACGACCGCGCCGCCACGGTGGCGTACCTGGCCGAGGTCGGCCGGGCCGCCGAGACGCACGGCTTCACCGCCGTCCTCACGCCCGTGGGCGCCGGCTGCCCCGACCCGTGGATCGTCTGCGCGGCGATCGCCCAGCACACCGAGCGGCTCGGCATGCTGGTCGCGGTCCGGGCCGGCTTCGCGCTGCCCACCCTGATCGCCCAGCAGGCCGAGGCGTTCCAGGCCGTCTCCGGTGGTCGGCTGTCGCTCAACATCGTGACCGGCGGCGACCCGGCCGAGCAGCGGGCGTACGGCGACTTCCTCGGGCACGACGACCGCTACGCGCGCACCGGTGAGTTCATCGAGGTGCTCCGACGCGCCTGGACCGGACGACCCTTCGACTACGCCGGCACGCACTACCGGGTCGACGGTGGAGGCCTGGCCACCCCACTGGCCGAGCCGCCGCCGGTCTACTTCGGCGGTGCGTCCCCGGCCGCGGAGACGGTGGCCGCCCAACAGGCCGACGTCTACCTGATGTGGGGCGAACCGCAGGCGTCGATCGCGGCCCGGGTCACCCGCGTCCGGGCCCTCGCCGCCGAACACGGTCGCACCCTGCGCACGGGCCTGCGGCTGCACGTCATCGCCCGGCCCACAAGCGCCGAGGCCTGGGCGGAGGCCGACCGGCTGCTGGCCGGGATGAGCCCGGAGCGGATCGTCGCCGCCCAGGCCAGATTCCGCCGGATGGACTCCGTCGGACAGGCCCGGATGGCCGCTCTCAACGCCGGCCGCACCGACGGGCTCACCGTCGCACCGAACCTGTGGGCAGGCGTCGGCCTCGTCCGCGAGGGCGCCGGCACCGCGCTGGTCGGCAGCTACGCCGAGGTCGCGGCCCGGATCGACGAGTACGCCGCGCTGGGCGTCGACGAGTTCATCCTCTCCGGCTGGCCGCACCGGGAGGAGGCCGAGCGGGTCGGCGCCGAGGTGCTGCCCCTCGTCACCGCCCCGGTTTCGGCGGCTCCGCTGAGGTCGCGGGTGGTAGGGGTGTCGACGCGCTAGGGTCGACTCCGTGCCTGCGCGGAGATCCAGAATTCCAGCGACGAAGTATCCGGTCGAGCGGTTCACCCTCGACAACGGCCTGCGGGTGGTGCTCACCCCTGATCGCAGCGCCCCGGTGATCGGGGTGGCGGTGGTCTACGACGTCGGCATCCGCTCGGAACCGGAGGGGCGCACCGGCTTCGCCCACCTCTTCGAGCACCTGATGTTCCAGGGCTCGGAAAATCTGGAGAAGCTGGCTCACTTCCGGCACGTGCAGGGGGCGGGCGGGACGTTCAACGGCTCCACCCACCTGGACTACACCGACTACTTCGAGACGCTGCCGAGCAACGCGCTGGAGCGCGCGCTGTTCCTGGAGGCGGACCGGATGCGCGGCCCCCGGCTGACCGAGGAGAACCTGCGCAACCAGGTCGACGTGGTCAAGGAGGAGATCCGGGTCAACGTGCTCAACCGGCCGTACGGCGGTTTCCCCTGGTTGACCCTGCCGCCGGTCATGTTCGACACCTTCCCGAACGCGCACGACGGCTACGGCTCCTTCGACGACCTGGAGTCGGCGACCGTCGCCGACGCCGCGGACTTCTTCCGCCGCTACTACGCCAGCGGCAACGCCGTCCTCGCGGTCAGCGGCGACATCGACGTGGCCGAGGCGACCGAGCTGGTCAACCGGCACTTCGGCGACGTGCCGGCCCGCCCGGCACCGGTTCGGCCCGACTTCACCGAGCCCGACCTGACCGCCGAGCGGCGCACCTCGTACACCGATGCCCTGGCGCCGCTGCCGGCGGTCGCCGGGGCCTGGCGGGTGCCCGACCCGATCACCGATTTCGCCGGCTACCTGCCCTACGTGGTGCTGGCCGAGGTGCTCACCGACGGTGACGCGTCGCGGCTCGTCGAGCGCCTGGTGCAGCGGGACCGCACGGTTACCAGCCTCGGCGGATACCTCGGCTTCATGGGCGATCCCTTCGACGTCCGCGATCCCACGGCGTTGCTGTTGCAGGCGCACCTGCCGCCCGGGGGCGACGTGGACAAGGTGTTGCGCACCATCGACGAGGAGTTGGACCGGCTGGCCACCGACGGGCTGACCGACGGTGAGCTGGCCCGCACCCAGGCCCGGATGGCGACCCATCTGCTGCGTGACACCGACGCGGTGCTCGGCCGGGCGCTGCGGATGGCCGTGCTGGAGCAGCAACGCGGCGAACCGGGCCTGCTCAACGAGCTGCCCCGGCTGGTCGGCGAGGTTACCGAGGAGCAGGTTCGGGCCGCCGCGGCCACCGTGCGCCCGGAACGCCGCGCCGCGATCGAGGTCATCGCCGGAGGTGCCCGTTGAGTAACATCACCGCTCCCACGGGGCCGCGTACGCTGCCTCCGCTCGGCCCGACCCGCAAGCTCAAGGTGCCCAAGCAGGCCGAGCGCACGCTGCGCAACGGCCTCACGGTGATCGCCGTACGCCGGCCCGCGGTGCCGCTTGTCGAGCTGCGGCTCTGGGTCCCGTTCGGCCGGGTCCACCTGGCCCGCGGCGCGATGCTCTCGCAGACCATGCTGTCCGGCACCGCGTCGATGACGAGTGTGCAGATCGCCGCCGAGTTGCAGAAGGTCGGCGGCGGGCTCTCCGCGGGCGTCGACCCGGACCGGCTGATGCTCTCCGGCGCCGGCCTGGTCACCGGCCTGGACCGGATGCTGGAACTGCTGGCCGAGGTGCTGACCAGCGCCAGCTACCCGGGCGACGAGGTGGCCACCGAACGGGACCGGCTCGTCGACCGGATCCAGGTGGCGCAGAGCCAACCGTCGCACCTGGCCCGGGAAGCGCTGCTGAAGCGGATCTACGGACGGCACCCGTACGCGACGCAGACCCCGGAGCCCGGCCAGGTCCGTGCCGTTCGGCCGGCGGCGCTGCGCACCCTGCACACGGAGCGGGTCCATCCGGCCGGCGCGCAGTTGGTGCTGGTCGGCGACGTGCAGCCGGAGAAGGCCCTGGATGCGGCCGAGCGGGCGCTCGGCGGCTGGGCAGGTGCCGGGCGGGTCGCGGAGTTGCCGGCGACGCCGCCGCTGGAGCCGGGACCGCTGCTGCTCGTCGACCGACCCGGATCGGTGCAGTCCTCGTTGCGGATCGCGCTTCCGGCGGTGCCCCGCACCGACCCGGACCACGCTCCGCTGCAACTGGCCAACCTGATCTTCGGCGGCTACTTCTCCTCCCGTTGGGTGGAGAACATCCGCGAGGACAAGGGCTACACGTACGGCCCGCACTCGGGGATCGAGCACTCCGTGGCCGGGTCGGTGCTTGTCGCCTCCGCCGAGGTGGCCACCGAGGTCACCGGTCCGGCGTTGCTGGAGACGACGTACGAGCTGGGTCGGCTGGCGTCGCTGCCGCCGAAGCCCGAGGAGTTGGAGCAGGCCCGCCAGTACGCCCTGGGCACCCTTCAGCTCGGCATGTCCACCCAGGCGGGGTTGGCCGCGTTGACGAGCGCGTACGCCGGCAACGGCCTGCGCCTGGACTTCCTCGCCGAGTACTCGGCCAGGTTGGCGAAGGCGAGCATCGACGATGTCGCGCGGGCGGCGGCCCGGTACCTGGCACCGGCCCGGGCGGCGATCGTGGTGCTCGGCGACGCCGAACGGGTCACGCCGGGGCTGGCCGCGCTCACCACGATCCGTACCGAGCCGGTGTCGTGAGCGAGCGCGGCGGAGCGCGGGTGTGAGCGAGCGTAGTGAGCGAACCATGAGGTACAGCAGCGGGCCGTCTCGCGCCGGCGTGGAGCGAAGCGGAGCGCGGGTGTGAGCGAGCGTAGTGAGCGAACCATGAGGTACAGCAGCGGGCCGTCTCGCGCCGGCGCGGAGCGAAGCGGAGCGCGGGTGTGAGCGGGGAGGCTGCGCCGCCGTTGGCCCGGTCCACCCTGGACCGGGCGGCACACCGGCGGGGCGACTCGCAGTGGTTGACCGAGGCGTGGCTGCGCGCCCGGGTGTTGGTGCTCGACTCGTCCGCCGAGGGTCGCACGCTGGCCCGCGCCGACACGTCGCCGCCGGCGCTCGTGCTGCTCGCCGCTGCCGACGTACCGGCCGGGTCGGAGTCGACGGCGATGTTCCTCGGTGTCGAGCCGGACGGGGTGCCGGTCTTCGCGGTCGACGCACCGCTGCCGGACCTGCCGGGGACCCGGGCGGTCAACCTGCGCGAGGTGGGTCACCTGCTCGCCGACCGGGAGGCCGGCATCTTCACGACCGCGCTGGCCCTGATCAACTGGCACAGCCGGCACGGCTACTCGTCGAGCACCGGGGCACCGACCGCCATGGACGAGGCGGGCTGGTCCCGGGTGGACCGCAACGGTGGGCGGATCTGGCCGCGTACCGACCCGGCGATGATCGTGTTGGTGCACGACGGTGTGGACGGCCCGGACGGGCGCTGCCTGCTCGGCAACAACGCCGGTTGGGCGGGCACCCCGGACGGGCGGCGCTACTCGTGTCTGGCCGGCTACGTGGAGCCGGGCGAGTCGGCGGAGGCCGCCGTGCTGCGCGAGGTCCGCGAGGAGGTGGGCATCGGGATCGAGCGCATCGGGTACGTGGGCAGTCAGGCCTGGCCGTTCCCCGGCTCGCTGATGTTGGGCTTCCTGGCCACCGCGAACCCGACCGATCCGGTGCGGGTCGATCCGTCCGAAATCGCGTACGCGAGGTGGTTCACGCGCCGGGAGATCGGGGCGGCGCTGGCCGGGCAGACCGTCGACGTGGGTGACGGGGCTCGGTTGATCCTGCCCCCACCGTCGTCGATCGCGCTGTTTCTCATCCACCGTTGGCTGGACGGTTGGGTGGACGCCGACCGGTGAGCACGGTCCCGGCCCGTGGCCGCCGTTGCCGCGGCGGTCACAGGCCGGGAACACGGGCCGTCGTGGTCGGCGGTGCGTAGAACGCGGCGGGGGAGCCGGTCCGACCACGACGGACGTCTGAGTCAGGTGCTGGTGCGGCTGGATCTGTTGCGGAAGGCGGGTCGGGGCTCGCTCAGCGGCAGGACCTTGACCCGTTGCCGGCCGGCGCGGACCGCGCCGACCGCGGCCAGGGCGCGAGCCAGCAGCAGTGCGGCGTCCCGGTCCTCGGCGTGCACGATCTGCCGTCGCGGCTCGGGCGCGGTCGTCTCGTCGCGGAGTCGGTGGCCGTCCGCCCAGGCGGCGGCGATGTCCCCGTCGGCGACGGCGCGGATGTCGGTGCGAACGATCAGGAACCGCATGAGGGTCTCCGGATGAACCGCGACGGATGAGCCAGTGTGGAAGTTCCACGAACTCGTTGGCCATGTTACGCCGCGTGAACATCCCGGCAACGCAAACTCGCCTATTGATTCTGAGCCTGTCCGATCATCCGATGCCTGCTCAGTGGGCTTGCACCCGGAACGAGACGGGGCCGCCGGCAGTGTGCCGACGGCCCCGTCCCGGTCACCGGGTCAGTTCAGATCGAACTGGCCGCCCTTCGCTCCGGCGATGAAGCCGAGCCATCCGGCCCGATTGAACAGCAGCACCGGGCCGCTTCGGTCCTTGCTGTCGCGCAGCGCGACAGCGGACCGGCCGGTGCCCAGGGGGGCGACCTCGACGCAGTTGGAGGTCTGGCTTCGTGTGCTGGTACGCCACGGGGCGTCCGCCAACGATCGGGCGGAGGCGGACGGCGTGTTGCGGCTGTCGTTCATGGTTCTGCTCCTGGTGTGAACCGATCCGATGGGACGAGTGGTGTCGCACGTCCCGACGGATGGGCCCCCGTGGATCACCGTTCCGTCAGCCGCCCCGAATCCCTGCGGCGTTGGGTCGGCGCCGTTGCCGGCCCGAACGCCACTGTGGATGGGGGCACCGCCTCGGTCAGCCGTCCCGTCGACTCGATCAGCCAGGAGAGGGTTTCCGAGGCGGTTAGTGCCGCCGTGCATAGCCACTCGAACACCACTTTATAGCTATTTAGCGGGATTACCTCGGTCGACATGACGTCGGTGAACCCCCCTTCGATGGCCAATGTCTCCGGATCGAGCGGATCCGCGAACCGGTAGACGGAGAACGCGGTCGGCGGAAGGTACCAATTTCCGACAGGTGTGTCGCGTAGCAGCACGTGCAGCGTCACGTTGGGTAGCAGGGCCAGCTCGCAGAGCTGGACCAGTTGCTCGTGCAGCACCTCGGGCGGCCCGGCCCGGTTGCCGAGGGCCGCCTCCTCCAGCACCGCTGTGTATTGCGGCGCGTGCGGCTCCCGGGTCAGCAGCGACTGGCGGGCCATCCGCGCCTGCACCTCGGTGTCGAGGTCGTCGCCCGGCTCCGGTTCACCGGCGCCCGCGCCCACCTCGCGAGCCGAGACGATCCGGACCTCCGCGTACCCGGGGGTCTGCAACAGCCCCGGCACCAGCACCGGGTTGTACTCGGAGATCTCCGCGCAGCCCGCCTCCAGCTCGGCCCAGCTACGCTGCTGCTGCGTCATCACCGGAAAGTTCTTCAACCAGCCCCGCATGTCGCCGGCCTCGCCGGCGATTCCGAGCAACTCCGTGTGCGTTGCCTCGTCGGCCCCGTAGAGGGCCAGCAGTACGCCGACGTCCTGCGGGTCCGGTCGGCTGCGGCCGTTCTCCAGGCGGGACAGTTTGGACGCCGACGCCCAACCGATCCTCTCGATGACCTGATCGCCGGTGAGACCCGCGGTCTCGCGCAGGCGGCGCAGTTCCAGGCCCAACCGTCGGCGACGCATTATCGGGCTGGGTGCGGCAGGAGGCACAGTGTCCTCTTTCCCGTCGACCGCCGCAGACGCGACGGTAACTGTATGAAATTCGCCCCCCACGGCCAGTATGGACGGCGCGACCGACGTCGGAGGTTCCGACGGGGGCGTGTCTGACAAAAATGGACCACAGGAATGCCGGATGACGACGGACCTGCGGTCGCAACCCCGTCGACCACGCCCACCCGGGCACGCCATCCCGCCGGAGGGACCCATGCGCACCGTCCTGCGCCGACCCGACTTCCGTCTGCTCTTCGGCGGTCTGCTGGCCAGCATGACCGCCGAGTCGATCCTGCTGCTCGCGCTCGCGATCTGGGTCAAGGACCTGACCGGCTCCAACGGGCTCGCCGGCGGCACCATCTTCGCCGTCGTCGCCCCGATGACGCTGGCACCGGTGATCGGCTGGTTCGTCGACCGCTACCCACGCCGGCCGTTCTTCGTCGCCGCAAACGTGGTCACCGCGGCAGTGCTCACCCCCCTGTTCACCGTCGCGGACGCCGGTGACGTCTGGGTCGTCTACCTGGTGGCGGCCCTGTACGGGTTGTCGTCGATCACGCTCGGCGCGGCGCTCAGCGGGCTCATCCGGGAGTTGGTGCCGGTCGAGCTGCTCGCGGAGGCGAACGGCGTGCTGCAGACCGTACGGCAGGGGATGCGGCTGATCGGTCCGCTGGCCGGCGCGGCGCTCTACGCGGCGCTCGGCGGGTGGGCGCTGGCCGGGATCGGCATGGTCGGATTTCTGACCGCGGCGGCGGTGGTGACCGCGCTACCCACCCCGAAACAGGCGCCCTCGCCCACGCGACTGCGCTGGCCGGCCGAGTTGGGTGCCGGTCTGCGGCACCTGGCCGGCGAGCCGGCCCTGCGTCGGGCGCTGCTCGGTTACGGGCTCGGGTCACTGGTGATGGGGTTCAGCGAGTCGCTCATCTTCGCCTACGTCGACCAGGGGCTCAACCGCGACGCCGCGTTCGTGGGTGTGCTGGTCACCGTGCAGGGCGTCGGCGGGCTGCTCGGTGGACTCTGCTCACCGGCGCTGGTCCGCCGGTTCGGAGAGGTCGGCACCCTGGCCGCCGGGGTCGCCTTCTTCTCGCCAGCCGCTTTCGTGCTCGCGTACCCCGATCTTCGGCTCGCCTTCGCGGCCGTGCTGCTGGCCGGCGTCTCGCTGCCCCTGACGATGGTGGGTCTGCACACGCTGATCCAGCGCCGGACCCCGCCGGCGCTCGTCGGCCGGGTCGCCGCGGCCACCCAGGCGGTGGTCAGCGGGCCGCAGGCGTTCTCCATCGGGGCGGGCGCGTTGCTTGTCGGTTTCCTGGACTACCGGATGCTGTTCGCGCTGGTGGGGATGGCCGCCCTGGCGGCCGGCAGTTACCTCTGGCGGGGTCGGCACCTGAGCGCCCCGCCCGGTACCCGTCCACCCACGCCGCCGACCCGTCCGACCGGCCCGAGGGTCCCGGCGCCCCGGCGACCGGTCGAGGACGCCGAGCGGCCGGTGTCGACGGGCACCCGCCGGCGACCGCCCGGGTGACGGATACCGGACACCAACGAGCGGTCGCCCGGAGTGGGGCGACCGCTCGTTCGGAAAGTGACCCGGCCGATCAGGCGTCGAGGGTCTCCAGGTGCTGCTTGACCTGGGTGATCGAGGGGTTCGTCAGGGCGCTGCCGTCGGCGAAGCGCAGCGTCGGCACCGTCTGGTTGCCGCCGTTGACGCTCATCACGAACTCCGCGGCCTTCGGGTCCTGCTCGATGTCGACCACCTCGTACCCGATGCCCTCCCGGTCGAGCTGCGACTTCAGGCGGTGGCAGTAGCCGCACCAGGGGGTGGAATACATCGTCAGCATCCTCGGATCCTCCAACTCCTCCGGCCGCGGCTTGCGGATCAAGCCGAGGCTGTTCGCTGCAACGCTGGGAGGAGCTGAGATGATTCCTGGTTGTGGTGGTTCACTCAGCGTCGGAACGGGTGCTCGCCGGGCTGGACCCGGAGCAACGCTCCGCCGTGACCGCACCCGCCGGCCCGGTCTGCATCCTGGCCGGCGCCGGCACCGGCAAGACCCGGGCGATCACCTCCCGGATCGCCCATCGGGTGCTCTCCGGCGAGATCTCCCCCCGGCACGTGCTCGCGGTCACCTTCACCGCCCGGGCCGCCGCCGAGATGCGGAGCCGCCTCACCGTGCTCGGGGTGGGCGGTGTGCAGGCGCGCACGTTCCACGCGGCCGCGCTGCGCCAGGTGCGGTACTTCGCGCCCCGGCTGCTGTCCGGTCGCGCCATGCCCGAACTGCTGGACAGCAAGGTACGACTGGTCACCCTCGCCGCCGCCCGGGTCGGCCTGCGCACCGACCGGGCTGCGGCGCGGGACCTGGCCGGTGAGATCGAGTGGGCGAAGTCGTCGTTGGTCGAGCCGACGGACTACGTGGTGTCCGCGGCCCGGGCGCTGCGCGACACACCACACGAACCGGCGAAGGTCGCCGACGTGTTCACCGCGTACGAGCAGCTCAAACGCTCGAACGGGGTGATCGACTTCGAGGACATGCTGCGGGCCGCGGTGTGGGGGATCGAGGAGCACTCGGACGTCGGCGAGCAGGTCCGCGGCCAGTACCGGCACTTCGTGGTCGACGAGTACCAGGACGTCAACCCCCTCCAGCAGCGCCTGCTCGACGCCTGGCTGGCCGGCCGCAACGACCTCACCGTGGTCGGCGACGCCAGCCAGACGATTTACTCGTTCACCGGGGCGACCTCGGCGTACCTGGTCGACTTCCCCCGCCGGCACCGGGGCGCCACGGTGGTCCGGCTGGTCCGCGACTACCGGTCCACCCCGCAGGTGGTCGGGTTGGCCAACGCGGTGATCGCCCAGGCCCGGGGCACCGAGGCGCGGCTGCGGCTGGAGTTGAGCGGGCAACGCCCACCCGGCCCCGAACCGGACCTGCGGATCTTCACCGACGAGCCGGCCGAGGCCAACGCGGTGGCCGCGCGCTGCCGGTCCCTCATCGACACGGGTACGCCGGCGAAGGAGATCGCCGTGCTGTTCCGGGTCAACGCGCAGTCCGAGGCGTACGAGAAGGCGCTCACCGAGGCCGAGGTGCCGTACGTCGTGCAGGGCGCGGAGCGGTTCTTCGAACGGACCGAGGTGCGCCAGGCGATGGTCGCGCTGCGGTCGGCCACCCGGTCGATCCCCGGGGAGACCTCGTTGCCGACCGCCGTCGTCGAGGCGCTCACCGCGGTCGGCTGGGCCCCGGACGCGCCCCCGGCCGGCGGTGCGGCCCGCGAGCGGTGGGAGGCCCTGTCCGCGCTGGTCCAGCTCTCCGAGGAGTACGCGGCCACCCCCGAGGTGGTGCCGATCGGCGAGGCCGCGTCGGTGGAACGCCCCGTCACCCTCACCGACTTCACCGAGGAGCTGGCCCGGCGGGCCGCCCAGCAGCACGTACCGACGGTGGACGGGGTGACCCTCGCCTCGCTGCACTCGGCCAAGGGTCTGGAGTGGGACGCGGTCTTCCTGGTCGGCCTCGCCGAGGGCACCCTGCCGACCACGTACGCCAAGACCGTCGAGCAGGTCGAGGAGGAACGCCGGCTGCTCTACGTCGGCATCACCCGCGCGCGGCAGTGGCTCTGGCTGTCGTACGCCGCCGCGCGCTCGCCGGGCGGACGAGCCCGGCGGCCGTCGCGGTTCCTGCCCCAGCTGGACCGCTCCGGCGGCACCGAACGGGCGACCGCCGGCACCGGTCCGGCCCGCCGTCCCGAGCGGCGGCGCACCCAGATCGTCTCCTGCCGGATCTGCGGCGCCACCCTGCTCGCCGGCCCGGACCGCAAGCTCGGCCGTTGCCCCACCTGCCCGTCCGACATCGACGAGGAGCTGCACGAGCGGCTGCGCGAGTGGCGGCAGCGGGTGGCCGGGGCGCAGAAGGTCCCGGCGTACGTGGTCTTCACCGACGCGACGCTTGTCGCGTTGGCCGAGCGGCGGCCCGGCCGGCCCGAGGAGTTGATCGCCATCGCCGGTATCGGCCCCCGCAAGCTGGGCCTTTATGGGGAGTCGGTGCTGGCCCTCGTGGACGGTTCGGGGGTGGATGACGTCTGCCCGGAGAAAACTTTCGAAATCCAGTCGTAAATTCGTTTGCCCTCGCCCCGGCGCGAGGAATAACCTCAGGACACACCACGCGAGCGGCGCCATTCCGGCTGCTCACGGGGTTGGTCCAGTCGATTTCGAGGAACGTGAGGGAGGTGGCACCCGTGAAGATCTTCACCTATGAGCGTCTGACGGCGATGCCGTCTGTCTGCGCTCCGCTGTCGGCTGTCCGGGTGGCCCTTGCGGCTGCACGGCCGTCGGTTCCGCAGGTGCACCAGGTTCAGGCCGAGCTGATCCTGACCGTCGCACCAGTCGGAGTCGAGGGGACCAGTGGCTCCACTGGCAATGGCATCCAGGTCGCCAACAAGCGCACGGATGTCCGCGGCGTTCCGCCTCGAGGTAAACCGGTCTGACCATCAGACACCGGCTCACCTCGAGGCCGCGGAACCCGCTACCGGGATCCGCGGCCTCAGTTTTTTGCCCGCCGTAAGTACGTCGGAATGCGATCCACGAGATCGAAGTGAGAGAGAGGTGAGCGGGAGATGAGTCTGGCGTTGGCCCCCCTCGACGTGAGCGTCGAGATGGAGGCGAACCTGCCCTGCCGGAAGTTCGACCCCGACCTGTGGTTCTCCGACTCGCCTGCCGAGCTCGAGCTGGCCAAGTCGCTCTGCGGGGACTGCCCGCTGCGCGTCGAGTGCCTGGCCGGGGCGGTGGAGCGGGCGGAACCGTGGGGCGTCTGGGGCGGCGAGATCTTCGAGCGTGGCGCGGTTGTTCCGCGTAAGCGGCCCCGTGGCCGTCCGCGCAAGGAGGACGTCGCGCGTGACGCCGAGCTTCGGGTCGAGGCCGAGGCGCGCCTGGCGGCCAGTGGGCTGTCCGAGGTGCGTGGCGCGGTCCGGCTGGCAGCCTGACATGTTCCCGACCCGTACCAACTACGCCGGTGGCACACCGGCAGTGAGCGAGATGACGATGTTCAACCTTTCGACCGGAGCCTTCGAGATGCAACTACTCCACCAAGCGTTGTCCAGGGCTCGAACGCGTCGGCCTCAGGCCGGTCGTACCACCACGCGCACTGAGGCAACCCGATCCGCCCGTACCGTCGCTATGAACAGCCGCAACCAGACGGCTCGTGACCTGGGCGTTCTCTAGTACCACCGCGATGCGAGGAAGGGCGGGTGCCGACCGGCACCCGCCCTTCCGCATGTCGTGCGGCGTTCGGGCCTCGGCGTGGTCAGGCGACCGGGGCGAAACCGGGCAGCCAGCGTTCCAGGATGCTGCGGTACGGGGCCTTCGCCTCCAACTGGCAGAGCACCCCGATCGAGCCGAGCGTCACCCGGTGGATCAGCAGGTACGACGGCGGCAGGTTGAGCTGCCTGCTCAGCTGGTAGGTGGGGGAGCGGGGGCTGGCGAGTCGACCCGCCTCGCCGCGCAGCCAGGCCCGGGTGAACCGGAAACCGTCTGCCGCGATGGGCTCCAGCATCGGACGAATGAAGTCGAGCACCCCCTCGGCGTCGATCTCCTCGGTGGCGCCGATGAAGCCCTCCGACCGCAGCCCGGCCACCACCTCGTCGGCGTCGCCGCGCAGGGCCAGCGCGGCGATGCGACCGATCGGCTCCGGCGTGCCCTCGGGCATCCGGGCCACCGCGCCGAAGTCGATCACACCGAGTCGGCCGTCCGGCAGCATCCGGAAGTTTCCCGGGTGCGGGTCTGCGTGCAGCAGCCCGGCCCGCTGCGGCGCGGAGAGGTGCAGGGTGGCCATCAACCGGCCCGCCTCGTCCCGCTCCTCCTCGGTGCCCTCGCGGATGATGTCGGCCAGCGGAGTGCCCGTCACCCACTCGGTGACCAGCACCCGGGGTGCCGCGTTGATCACCTGCGGGATGTAGATCTCCGGGTCGTCGGCGTACGCCTCCGCGAAGGCGCGCTGCGACTCGGCCTCCAACTCGTAGTCCAGTTCCTCGGTGATCCGCTCCCGCAACTCGACAAGGAGTGGCTTGACGTCCAGGCCCGGCTGGATGGCCCGGAACATCCCGCCCAGGCGGGAGAGCTGCTTCAGGTCGGAGAGCAGCGCCTCGCCGGCCCCCGGATACTGGATCTTTACAGCCACGTCGCGGCTGTTCGGCGCGCCCGACTCGTCGAACCCCGGCTCACGCCACCGTGCCCGGTGCACCTGGCCGATGCTGGCCGCGGCCGCTGGGACGTCGTTGAACTCGACGAACCGGTCCCGCCAGTCCGGGCCGAGCTGCTCGGCCAGCACCTTGTGCACGCTGGCGACCGGCAGCGGGGGCGCCGCCTCCTGGAGCTTGGTCAGCGCCTGGCGGTAGGGCGCGGCGATCTCCTCCGGCAACGCGGCCTCGAAGACCGACAACGCCTGGCCGAACTTCATCGCCCCGCCCTTGAGCTGGCCCAACACGCTGAACAGTTGCTCGGCGGTGCGCTGCTGGATCTCCGCGGAGATCACGTCGGAGGCGATCCCGGTGACGCGCTTTCCCATGCCGAGAACGGTCCGGCCGGCGAAGCCGAGCGGCAGGGCGGCGAGCTTGGCGGTGCGGGACACGGCGCGGCGCGGGATGTCGGTCACTCGGCCATTGTTACCGACCGGAGGGCTCCGCTGCTGCTCTGCGGCCGGGCTGGTGCGGACGCTCGCCCACGCGAGCACTCGCACGCCGGGTGTGGCGGCCAGCCTCGACGTCGGAAACGACCCGCACCGGTGATCTCCATGGCCGCGCCCAGCGTCTCCGGCTGCCCGCCGTCGAGCTGTGTCAGTGCCTCGGCCAGCGCGTACCCGATGGCCGCGAGCAGCGTGCCGGTCGCGCCGGCGGCGACCGGGTCCGCCGCGGCGAGTTGGGCGGCGAGCCGCGGCCAGTCCGGGTCGCGGTCGGCCCGGTGCAGCTCGACGCAGTGCAGGCAGGGTCCGGCGGGTGGGCAGACCAGCGGCCCGATGACCGGTACGCCCTCGCGCAGGGTGACCAGCAGGTGTGGCTGCCGACGCTGGGCGAGACCGGCGGCGAGCAGCGCGGGTGGCCGGTCCGTGCCGAGTTGGATCACCAGGTCCACCCGGCCCGCCCGGCCCGGGTGGGTGGTGGTGCCGGGCGCGGCGCGGTCGACCGCGGACCGTACCGCCGGCGCCAGCGGATGGCCCAGCTCGGCGGCGGGAATGCCGGTGCCGACCAGGTCGACGGGGCGCACCGAGCCGGTGAGGAGAGGGACCACCTGCCCGACGCCGGCCTGCGCCAACGCCACCGTCAGCGGCCCACCAAGCGCCCCGGCGCCGGTGAGCACGACTCGGGCGGTCCGTCGTCGACGCAGGACCTGGGCGGGGGTGCCGGGTAGCCGAGCGGCGGCGAGGGCCAGCGCGCCGGCCTCCGCGGTGAGCCGGGCGCGGGCGGGGCCGGCCAGGTCACGGGGGAACAGGCTGTGCGCGGGCACCAGCAGGCCGGCCGCACGCAGGGCGTCGAGCAGCGTACGCGCGTCGTCGTTGGTGACCTGCGCGGCGGCCGCCCGAGCCAGCACGGTGCGCTCGCTGTGGGTGCCGTCGAGCAGGTCGAGCAGGTGGGCGGCACGCGGGTTGGCCAGTTCCAGCAGCACTGCCGGCCCGGGGCCGACGCCGAGCTGGAGGGTGTGGCGGTCTCGCCACAGCCGGTTGAGGCCGGGCAGCAACGTGGGGCGGGGCAGAACAGTGCGGCTCATGGTCACCAATCGTGAGCGCTTCTTCGCGCTCGGTCGATCGTTGTCCACAGGCGCTCAGGCCGCTGTCCAGCGTCGTCCACAGGCTTTGCCGGGTTATCCACAGCCCGTCGGCGAGGCTGTCGGCCACCCGACAGGGCGCCGGCGACCCGCCGACCGGCGGAGACGGCAACGGGGCGGGGTGACCGTCGGCCACCCCGCCCCCGCCGCTCGTACGGGTCAGACCTTGGCCTTGCCCAGGATGCGGTTCACTGTTGTTCCGCATACCGGACACTTGCCCTTTGCCATGTTCATTCCGGTCTTCGAGACCTCGACGTGCCCCTCGAAGTCCCGCTTCTCCTTGCACTTCACGCAGTAACCGTTGTAGGTCGTCTGGGCCTGGTCGGCCACGGTGCCCTCCTCGTCTCGTCCGCCGGTCGATGCCGTCCCGGCGGGGTGCCCGGCGGCGGGCCACACGGGGCGCCGGCGCTGGGTCTCACTCCACGGCCACCTACGTGACCGCTGGTCCGCGGACCCTACCCAGGTCTGGGCGGTTCCATGTCAGCTGTGCATCGACACTGTGAGCTAGTCGACGTCGAGAGTGTGCATGGCGAAATAGGTCGGATAAGTCAGTTTGGCGGGGACACGCCGACCAAACCCCCACAGACACCCGTGCGAGTGCCCCCGAGGGGGCGTTTGGCACCGTGATCACTTACGGTGGGGAGGTGCCGCGTACCGGCGCCATCGGTGTTCACCAAGGGTGACGAGGTGGTGCGGTGCCGTTGCGGTCAAGAAATTTTCTGGACGCCTGTCGACTAATCACCACTTTCCGGGCGCGTGTCGGGTGGTTGACTCTTGCGGACCCCTGGTCAGTGGGCATTAGCTTTCCTTCGTGACACGTAGCCGAGGCTGCGCGGGCCAGTGATGGCGGGGACGCGCAAGCCGGTCGTCGAGGTGCGGCGCAGCCAGCGTCGGCGACGCACGGTGTCCGCGTACCGTGACGGTGAGCGAGTCGTCGTTCTCATCCCGGATCAGTTCTCCCGGGCCGAGGAGAGCGAGTGGGTCGACCGGATGCTCGCCCGGCTCGCCGCCCGCGAGGGGCGGCTGGCCCGCTCCGACGCCGAGCTGCTGGCCCGTGCCACCCGGCTCATCGACCTCTACCTCCCCGGGTACGCCACGAAGGCGGTGCCCGCCAGCGTCCGATGGGTCACCAACCAGAACGGCCGATGGGGCTCGTGCACCCCTGCCGACCGCAGCATCCGGATCTCACACCGCGTTCAGGAAATGCCCGACTGGGTGATCGACTACGTGCTGCTGCACGAGCTGGCACACCTGATCGTGCCCAGCCACAACGCCCGGTTCTGGGCGTTGGTCGGCCGCTACCCCAAAGCCGAACGCGCTCGCGGCTACCTCGAAGGTGTTGCCGCCGCCTCCGGCGCTCCGCTCCCCACCTGATTGGCCTAGATCGACTCGGCTTCCTGAAAACCGCGCTGTCGATGCCCTCCGGAGGCCGCGCTTTCCCCGGTCTCGACCTGATGTGCCCTAGATCGACTCGGCTTCCTGAAAGGCGCGCTGTCGACGCCCTCCGGAGGCCGCGCTTTCCCCAATCTCGACCTGATGTGGCCCAGATCGACTCGGCTTCCTGAAAACCGCGCTCTCGATGCCCTCCGGAGGCCGCGCTTTCAATGAAATCGAGTCGATCATGCGGTGTCCTGCGGCAGGGCGGGCAGGGCGGGTGGGTCGGGCAGGCGGGGTGGGGCGCTAGGGTCGGGGGATGGCGCGACGGGTGGTAGTGGCGTTGCTCGGGTCGGTCTCCTGGTCGCCTCCGGGCGTCGACCTGGCCGAATGGCGAGCGGCTCTCGCGGAAGACGTCATCGACCTGTTCGCCACGCTCAACGAGGTGGAGGTCGCGGTCGCGGTGACCCCGACCGACCGGGCGCTGGCCGACGCGCTGGTGTGGCCCGGCACGACGGTGTTCGAGGTGGCCGAGCCCACGCCGAACGCCGTGTTCGCCGCGCTGGAGGGCTACGACCAGGCGGCGGTGCTGGTCGCAGACGTGCCTGACCTGCCCGCGCTGACCGTCGGCAAGCTGCTGCGCCCACTCACCACCCGACCGGTCGCGGTGGCTCCGGTCGAGGGTGGCGGGCCGGGTCTGCTCGGGGTCGCGGTACGGCTGCCCGCGCCGGACTGGCTACCGACGCTGCACCTGGACACGGCGACGCCGGCTGAGGCGCGCGCCAACGCCCCGCGCCCCGCTGACGTGGCGGTCACCACGGGCTGGCGCCGCCTGCGCGGCCCGGCTGACCTGGCCACGCTGGACCCGGCCTTCGAGGGTTGGGAAGCGACCCGCGCACTGCTCTCCGGCTCGGGCCGCCCCGCCTGAACCTGTCAGCCTGCCTGCCCACAAGGTCCGTGCCGCTGCCCGCCGGCACGGCTACCCGCGAGCCCACCGGCAGGATCGCCCCGCTGGCCCCGCTGGCCCCGCTGGCCCCGCTGGCCCCGCTGGCCCCGCTGGCCCCGCTGGCCCCGCTGGCCCCGCTGGCCCGGGCCAGCCGGGCTGAGCTGTCAGCCCTGCCGACAGCGCGCCCGGGTGCCCGTTGTCGATCCTGGGGGCACCCGGGCGCAGGCCGTCGT
Organism: Micromonospora sp. NPDC048839; assembly: GCF_040649915.1. Classification (NCBI taxonomy): domain Bacteria; kingdom Bacillati; phylum Actinomycetota; class Actinomycetes; order Micromonosporales; family Micromonosporaceae; genus Micromonospora; species Micromonospora sp. NPDC048839. The sequence goes on along the minus strand of NZ_JBEZGL010000021.1, from coordinate 93,036 downwards.
TACGCGGACATCAGGACTTGGCGTCGTCCTCGCCGTCGGTCTCGTCGGGCTGGCCGGGGGCCTTCTCCTCCACCCCGCCGGGGGCGGTGAAGTCGAAGCTGTCCAGCTCGCTCAGGTCCATGTCGTTCATCGCGAAGGCGACCGGGTCGGCGAAGTCGTCGTCCGAGGGGAGCAGGTCCGGGTGACCCCAGACGGCGTCGCGGCCTTCGATGCCTCGGTGCTCGGTGAGCGCGGCCCAGAGTGCCGCGGCCTCGCGAAGGCGGCGCGGGCGCAGTTCCAGGCCGACGAGTGCGGCGAAGGTCTGCTCGGCGGGGCCGCCGGCGGCCCGGCGACGGCGGAACGCCTCACCCAGCCGGACGACGTTTGGCAGCCGGTCGCTGGCGGCGCTGTCCACGACGTGGCAGACCCAGCCCTCGACCAGGGCGAGTGCGGTCTCCAGTCGGGCCAGGGAGGCCTTCTGCGCCGGGGTGTCCTCCGGGGTGAAGATGCCCTCCAGGGCGATCGCCTGCATCGACTCCGGGTCGGTCGGGTCGACCCGGCCCATCGCCTCCTCGATCGCGTCCCGGTTGACCCGGATGCCCGCGGCGTACATCTCGACCGCGCTGAGCACATGCCCACGCAGCCACGGGACGTGCTGGAACAGCCGCTGGTGGGCGGCCTCGCGCAGCGCCACGTAGAGGCGGACCTCATCCTCGGGAAGTTCCAGGCCCTCGCCGTACGCCCGGATGTTGGCCGGGATCAGGGCGGCCGTGCCGGCCGGGCCGAGCGGCAGCCCGATGTCGCCGGCGGAGAGCACCTCCGCGGCGAGTGAGCCGAGCGCCTGGCCGAGCTGACCGCCGAAGAGCGCGCCGCCGAGGGTGGCCACCATCGACTGCATCGGGCCGAGCTGGGCGCGCGCCTCCGGTGGCACCAGGTCGCCCATCGCGCCGACCATCCGGCTGGCGACCGGGTCGCAGAGCTTGCGCCACACGTCGAGCGTCTTGAAGATCCACTCGTTGCGGTTCCAGGCCACCGGTGACTGGATGCCCGACGGCCAGGACGAGGCCGGCTCCAACCACAGGTCGGCCAGGCGCAGCGCTTCCTCGACCGCGTTGCGCTCAAACGGTGACACCGCCGGGTCGCCGGCGGCCGCGAGCTGGCTGGCCGCTACCTGCCGGGCCAGGTCCCAGTTGACCGGACCGCTGCCCGGCGCGGAGAGCAGGTGCTGCAACTGCGACATGAACTGCTGCATCTGCGCGGGATCGTTGGGGTCTGGTGGTTGCCCACCCGGGAGCGCGAAACCGAACGGAATATCAGGCACGACGTCTACGGTACGCGGACCGCGCCCCAGGTCGCCGCCGCTGGTGTTGCGCTGAGGGCGAAGTCGCGTGGCGCATCCGGCAGGAGGCGTCCGGCCGGTCGGTACGCTCTGCGGCATGAGACGTCGTGGCCTGACGGTCCTGCTCGGTGCCCTGTTCACCGCCCTGCTGAGCATCGGGGTGCTGCGGGTGCCGATCCCGTACGTGGTGCTCGGCCCCGGCCCGACGGTCAACACCCTCGGCACGGAGGACGGCAAGGAGGTCATCCAGGTCTCCGGGCGGGAGACCTCGACCTCCGCCGGCCAGTTGCGGCTGACCACGGTGGGTGTGCAGCCCACGGTGCGGTTGCGGGGGGCGATCGCGGGCTGGTTCTCCGACGACGAGGCCGTGGTGCCGCGTGAGTTGGTCTACCCGCCGGGGGAGTCGACCGAGCAGGTCGAGCAGCGCAACGCGGAGGACTTCAAGGCGTCGCAGACCAGCGCGGAGACGGCCGCGCTGCGGGAGTTGGGTTTTCCGGTGCAGGTGGTGATCAAGACGGTGGCCGGGGACGGGCCGGCGGCCGGGGCGTTGAAGACCGGTGACGTGATCACCTCCGTCGACGGTCAGCCGGTGCCGGTGGCCGCGAAGGTCACCGAACTGATCCGGGCCAAGCCGGCGGGTACGGCGTTGTCCATCTCCTACACCCGCGACGGCGCGCCGGCCACGGCGACGGTCACCAGTCGGGAGCAGGATGGCCGGCCGCGGATCGGTGTGGAGATCGATCAGCAGCAGCCGCACCCGTTCACCCTCGGCATCGACCTGGGCGACATCGGCGGACCGAGCGCCGGTCTCATGTTCGCTCTGGGGATCGTCGACAAGCTGACCCCGGCCGACCTCACCGGTGGCCAGATCATCGCCGGTACCGGCACCATCGACGACGAGGGCGCCGTCGGCCCGATCGGCGGGATCGCCCAGAAGTTGGTCGGCGCGAAGCGCGCTGGCGCGAAGGTCTTTCTGGTGCCGGCGGACAACTGCGCCGAGGCGGTCCGTAATCCACAGCCCGGTCTGCCGCTGTTGCGGGTGGGTTCGTTGGACGAGGCGATGACCGCCCTGGAGACGTTGCGCGCAGGGGGTCAGCCGACTCGTTGCTGATCGGTGTGACCGTGCCCCGACACGCTCAGGAACACCCCGTACTCTGGGTGCCTGGTCGGAGCCGATCACATCGAGCGTGCGGAGCCAACAGTGGTCATGCGTAGCAGCAGCCCCCTTCCGAGGATGAGCCGGCGCGGGCGCGTCACCATCTCCGTCCTGGTCGGGGTGTTCGTGCTCTTCACCCTGCTCGGCTGGGGTGTCCAGGCGTGGACGGACTGGCTGTGGTTCGACGAGGTCCGCTACACCGAGGTCTTCACCGATGTGCTGGTGACCCGACTGTTGCTCTTCCTCGCCGTCGGTCTCGGCATGGCGGTGGTCGTCGGTGGCAACCTGTGGCTGGCGCATCGGTTGCGCCCGCGGCTGCGTCCGCACTCGGTGGAGCAGGCGACGCTCGAGCGTTACCGGATGGCGCTCAGCCCGCGACTGGGCACCTGGATCGCGCTGACCGCCGCGGTGGTCGGGCTCTTCGCCGGCATCTCCGCACAGAACCGGTGGAGTCAGTGGCTGCTCTTCCGCAACGGCGGGGACTTCGGGGTGAAGGACCCGGAGTTCGGGGTGGACATCGGCTTCTACGTCTTCCAGTTGCCGTTCTGGCGTTACCTGCTCGGGGTCGCCTTCACCGCTGTGGTGCTGGCCGTGATCGGCGCGCTGGCGGTGCACTACCTCTTCGGTGGGGTCCGCCTGCAGGGCGTCGGCGACCGGATGAGCAACGCGGCCCGCGCGCACCTGAGCAGCCTGGTCGCGGTCTTCGTGCTGTTGAAGGCCGTCGCGTACGTGCTGGACCGGCGGGCGATGTTGCTGGAGTACAACGAGGGTGCCAAGTTGTACGGCGCCGGCTACGCCGACGTCAACGCGCTGCTGCCGGCGAAGGAGATCCTGGCGTACATCTCGATCGTGGTGGCGATCGCGATCGTCGTGTTCTCCAACGCCTGGATGCGCAATCTGGTCTGGCCGGGGATCTCGCTGGCGCTGCTCGGTGTGTCCGCGGTGGCCATCGGCGGCATCTACCCCTGGGCGGTGCAGACCTTCGAGGTCAAGCCGAGCGCCAAGGACAAGGAAGCGCCGTACATCCAGCGCAGCATCGACGCGACGCGAGCGGCGTTCGGGTTGGGGGCCACCGAGACGACGGCGTTCGCGGCGAACAACTCCACCCCACCGGCGAACCTGGCCACCGACACCTCGGTGGTGTCGAACGTGCGGCTGCTCGACCCGCAGTTGGTCAGTGAGACGTACACGCAGCTCCAGCAGGTGCGGGGCTTCTACGACTTCGGCCCCAAGTTGGACATCGATCGCTATGGGGTGAACGGGAAGGTCTCCGACTACGTGGTCGGCGTCCGGGAGATCAACTACGGCGAGTTGACCGACCAGCAGAACACCTGGATCAACCGGCACACCGTCTACACCCACGGGTACGGGCTGGTGGCCGCCCCGGCCAACCAGGTGGTCTGCGGCGGGCAGCCGTTCTTCGTGTCCGGCTTCCTCGGCGAGAAGACCCAGGAGGCGTGCTCCTCCCAGACCGAGCAGATCCCGGCCACGCAGCCGCGCATCTACTACGGCGAGCGGATGGCGGCCGACGACTACGCGATCGTCGGTCAGGCCGACCCGAACAAGAAGGCCGAGTTCGACAGGCCGGTCGGTGAGGGTGGCGGCGAGTCCTACACCTACACCGGTGAGGGCGGCGTGGAGATCGGTTCCTTCACCCGCCGGTTGCTGTACGCCATCAAGGAGCAGGAGTCGAACTTCCTGCTCTCCGAGGCGGTCAACAAGGACTCCAAGCTCCTCTACGTGCGGAACCCGCGGGACCGGGTGGAGAAGGTCGCGCCGTTCCTCACCCTGGACGGCGACCCGTACCCGGCGGTGGTCGACGGTCGGGTGCAGTGGATCGTCGACGGCTACACCACGGCGGCCACCTACCCGTACGCCGAGCGGGTCAACCTGCAGACCGAGACCACCGACGAGCTGACCAACCGGGGCACCTTCCAGCTGGCCCGGGAGAACGTCAACTACATGCGCAACTCGGTGAAGGCCACCGTCGACGCGTACGACGGCACCGTGAAGCTCTACGAGTACGACGACACCGACCCCGTGCTCAAGGCCTGGAACAAGGCGTTCGGCGGTGACCTGATCCAGCCGAAGGCGGACATCCCGGCCGCGCTGACCGAGCACCTGCGCTACCCGGCGGACATGTTCAAGGTGCAGCGCAACCTGCTCACCAAGTTCCACGTGACGAACCCGGGCGACTTCTACTCCGCACAGGACTTCTGGCAGGTGCCCAACGTGCCGGACTCTCCGGACAGCGGCCAGAAGCAGCCTCCGTATTACTTGTTCACGCAGTTCCCGGGGCAGGACAGCCCCCGGTTCCAGCTCACCGCCGCGGTCACCCCGAACGGCCGGCAGAACCTGGCCGCGCTGATCTCCGGGTCGTACGTCGGCGGGCAGCCCCGGCTGGAGGTGCTGGAGCTGCCGGATCAGACCCGGATCTCCGGCCCGGTGCAGGTGCACCAACAGATGACCAACAACGCCAACATTCGCCAGCAGCTCACCCTGCTCTCCAGCAACCAGGCGCAGGTGCAGTTCGGCAACCTGCTCTCGTTGCCCTTCGCCGACGGCATGCTCTACGTCGAGCCGGTCTATGTGAAGAGCAACCAGCAGGACGCGTACCCGCTGTTGCAGAAGGTGCTGGTCTCCTACGGTGACGGTGGCTCCTTCGTGGCGCTCGCCGACAACATCAACGACGGCATCAAGCAGCTGGTCGAGCAGGGTAAGAAGGCCGGGGGCGGCACGTCACCGCCCCCGACCACCGGGGGCAACCCGACGACGCCCACACCGACGCCGACGCCGAGCGGGACCGCCACGCCGACGCCGACGCCGAGCGCCAGCACCACGCCGCCGACCGGTGACCTGGCCGTCGCCGCGGACCGGGTGCAGACCGCGATCACCGAGGTACGGGCCGCGCAGACCTCGGGTGACTTCGAGCGGTACGGCCGTGCGCTCAAGACGCTGGACGAGGCGCTGACCGCGTTCCAGCAGGCGCAGCAGGCTGCCGGAGCACCCAGCGGCAGCGCCACACCGTCGGCGGGTGGCAGCCCGAGCGCGGGCGGCTGACCGCACTCGCCGGGCGTAACTCGCGGAGCCCCCGTCGTCGGACCATCCGGTCCTGGCGACGGGGGCTCCGCTGTCGTCGCGCGTCCGGGCCTGGCTTGACCGATAGGTGCCGGGCCGCGATCCGGCGGATTCGGATGTCGTTTTGCGGCACCCGGGGGTGGTGCGCTACGGTTAGCAAGTCGACGCGGGGTGGAGCAGCTCGGTAGCTCGCTGGGCTCATAACCCAGAGGTCGCAGGTTCAAATCCTGTCCCCGCTACGAGAAACATCGAAAGCCCGTTTCCGGTTTCGCCGGAGGCGGGCTTTCGACTTTCCCCGACGTTTGCGGCTGCTCGGAAAGTCGAGCGAAAGCCCGCTCGCTGGCGTCAGCGGTGACCCCGCTGATCATCGCCGAACGGGATGGGTTAAGGTTAACCAGTCGACGCGGGGTGGAGCAGCTCGGTAGCTCGCTGGGCTCATAACCCAGAGGTCGCAGGTTCAAATCCTGTCCCCGCTACCACCGGCAGTGCAACAGGTCCGGCCCCCCATCAGTGGGGGCCGGACCTGTTTTTTGTGGCCGCCGACCTGAGTAAGGCCGCCGGGTGCCGGCCCCACCCGCCAATCTGGAACGTTGCGTCCGGTCGGGATGCTCCCGGACGGCTTCGTGCCAGGTTCGGCGCGGACCGACGTGCCGAGTTTGCGTCAGTCGGCGAGGATGGGCACATGTCTTCATTCGGTAAGTGGTGGGGCCGGCTCAGCGCGGTCCTCGGTGCGGCCGTACTGGCGGTCTTCGTGCCCGTCGCGGCCTGGGCGTCCACGGGCGCCGGCGAGGTGGTGGTCGAGGCCGCCCGACGGCGGTCCCGTGGCGGCGGCTTCGGCATTCTCGGCCTGCTCTGCTGCCTGGTGGTGGTCGGGATCATCGTGTTCCTGGTGCTGCGTCTGACCCGCAACCGTCGGAACGGTCCGCCGCGCTGACCCCGGACGGCCCGTCCCGATCGGTTGGTCGACGGCGGCGGGCCGTGGACCGGCCGCCGGTGGTCACGCCGCCAGTGCGGCGTTGGCCTGGGCGATGAAACGGGAGGCGGCCGCCCGGGTGCCGGCCCGCCTGACGCGGATGCTCTCCGCGGTGGCGACCAGCAGGGTCCGTACCCTGGCGTGCCCCTTCGGGGGTGGCGCCGGGGCCGGCCCGAGCTGGTCGGCGATGGCCGCACCGAACGCGGCGGCCCGCTGCTGGGCCGGCTCGGTGATGCTGCCCTCGGCGTAGCGGCGCACGGCGAGACTGGCGTTCAGGCCACGTTCGTGGCCGAGGACGGTGCCGGCCTCGCCGTTCGTGGTCAGGAAGTTGATCACGTCGGTGACGGTGTCCGGGTGGCGGGTGCCCCGGAACGCTGCCCAGAACATCGACGCGCGCGCCCACTGCGCGCCGGTCGGCCCCGGCAAGCCGACAATGCCCAGCTCGGCCTCGGTGAGCCGCTGCAACTCGGGCAGTTGGTGGGACCACGCGAACGACGCGGCGGTCAACCCGGTCACCACCAGTTGCCGGGACGGCTCGCCGCTGTCGGCCTGCTCGACAAGCGCCGCACCCGGGGTGGCCCGCCCCTTGCGGGCCCGCTGCCACAGCTCGAACCAGGCGATCAGCTGCTCCACGCCGAAACCGAGCTGCTTGCCCCGGTAGAGTTCGCCGCCCTGCGACCGCAGCCAGAGCCAGAGCGCCCGGTAGTCACCGGACCCGTCCATGGCGCCGGCCACCTGGCCGTCGCTGGCCTCGGTGACCTGTTCCGCCCAGGAGACGTACTCGGCCCAGCTCATTCCGGCGCGTGGCTCCGGTACCCGCAGCTCCCGCAGCAGGTCCCGGTTGAAGACCACACCCGGGTGGGTCTGCCCGGCGGCCACCGCCATCGTCCGCCCCTCCACCGTGCCGTAGCGGATCAGGCCCTCCGGCAGGCCCCGCAGATCGAGGCGATGGTCGCTGACCCGGTCGGTGAGGTCGAGAATGATCTGGCGTTGCGCGTACTCGGTCAGCACCGTGTCGTCGATCTGGATCAGGTCCGGTACGTTGCCGCCGGCCGCCTGGGTGGCCAGTCGCTCGTAGTAGCCATCGGCGCCCTGCCAGGTCACGCGGAAGGTGACCCGGGGGTTGCGCTCCGAGTAGAGCCGCAGCACCTTCTCGGTCAGCTCGGCACGCCTGGTGCCACCCCACCAGAACACCGACAGCTCGACCGGCCCGTCGTCGGTCGAGGTGGCGGCGCCGTCGCTGCATCCGGCCAGCCCGCCGGACGCGAGCAGGGGAGCACCGAGCAGCGCGGTGAGCAGTCGGCGCCGGCCCGGGTCGGCGCCGAGGCGGTCGATCGGGGGTGGAACAACGGGCACGGGGGTCTCCTGGACCTGCGAGGGCGGCGGTCGGACCATTCACGCAGGGAGCGCACGAAGGTGTCAACGTCCGTCCGGTCACCCCCCGGCGCGGGTGGTCGAATCAGGCGTTCCGATCCCGCGTGGTGTACTAGGGCGCGTGGAACTTCTGCACTCGGGCAAGGTCCGGGACGTGTACGCCGACGGCGACGACCTGATCCTGGTCGCCTCGGACCGCATCTCGATCTACGACGTGGCGCTGCCGACGCCGATCCCGGACAAGGGTCGCCTGCTCACCGCACTCTCGCTGTGGTGGTTCGAGCAGCTCGCCGACCTGGTGCCGAACCACGTCATCTCGGCCACCGACGTGCCCGCCGAGTTCGCCGGGCGGGCGATCCGTTGCCAGCGGCTGGACATGCTCCCGGTCGAGTGCGTCGCTCGCGGCTACCTCACCGGCGGCGGCCTGCGGGAGTACGAGCAGACCGGCGCCGTCTCCGGCGTGGCGCTGCCCCGGGGGCTGGGTGAGGCGTCGATCCTGCCCGAGCCGATCTTCACGCCGTCAAGCAAGGCACCGATGGGTGAACACGACGAACCCATCACGTACGACGACGTGGTGGACAAGGTGGGCCAGGCCACCGCCGAACGGCTGCGGCAGATCACCATCGACGTCTACCGGCGCGGCGCGGAGCTGGCCGCCGACCGGGGCATCCTGATCGCCGACACCAAGATCGAGTTGGGCTGGGCGCCGGACGGCACCCTGGTCCTGGGCGACGAGCTGCTCACCTCCGACTCGTCGCGGTTCTGGCCAGCCGAGTCGTACCAGCCGGGCCGCGTGCAGTTCTCCTACGACAAGCAGTACGTGCGGGACTGGGCCACCGGCGGCGGCTGGGACAAGCAGCCCCCGGCGCCGGACGTGCCGGACGAGGTGGTCGAGGCGACCCGCGCCCGTTACGTCGAGGTCTACGAGAAGCTGACCGGCAACCGCTGGAGCTGAGCGCGTTACCGCCGTCCGCCGCCCCCTGCGTCACTGTTGGACGCCCTTTGCTCTGCTTCAACCAAGGCAACACCGACGGCATGTTTTCGGTGCGCCCGTTGAAGCAGAGCAAAGGACGCGCACCTGGCGCGGCCCTCCTCCGGTCCTCACGACAGCCGGCGAGAGTCAGGACGTCGGCACGGGACTTACTCCACCCAGTCCAGGGTGCGCTGCACGGCCTTGCGCCACTGGCCCAGCTCCTGCTCGCGCAGCTCCGGGGCCATCGCCGGCTCCCACTGCGCGTCGGAGCGCCACTGCGCCCGCAGGGTGGCCAGATCCGGCCAGAAGCCGACCGCCAGACCGGCCGCGTACGCGGCGCCCAGGCAGGTGGTCTCGGTGATCCGGGACCGGACCACCGGCACGTCGAGCACGTCCGCGAGGAACTGCATGAGCAGGCCGTTGGCGGTCATCCCACCGTCCACCCGGAGTCGGCGCAGCGCCACATCGGAGTCGGCGTCCATCGCGTCGACCACCTCGCGGGTCTGCCACGCCGAGGCCTCCAGCACCGCCCGCGCCAGGTGCCCCTTGGTGATGTAACCGGTCAGGCCGGCGATGACGCCCCGCGCGTCGCTGCGCCAGTGCGGAGCGAACAGCCCGGAGAACGCCGGCACCACGTAGCAGCCACCGTTGTCGTCCACGGTACGGGCCAGGTCCTCCACCTCGGCGGCCGTGGAGATCAGCCCGAGGTTGTCCCGTAGCCACTGCACCAGCGAGCCGGTGACGGCGATCGCGCCCTCCAGGGCGTACGCCGGGGGTTGGTCCTTGATCCGGTAGGCGACGGTGGTGAGCAGGCCGTGTGTCGACGGGACCGGGGTGGCCCCGGTGTTGAGCAGCAGGAAGCTCCCGGTGCCGTAGGTGCACTTCGCCTCGCCCGGCTGGAAGCAGGTCTGCCCGAACAGGGCGGCCTGCTGGTCGCCGAGCGCGCTGGCCACCGGCACCCCGGCGAGCACGCCGCTGGCGGTGCCGTACACCTCGGCGGAGCAGCGGATCTCCGGCAGCATCGCCGCCGGCACACCCATCGCGTCCAGCAGCTCCGGCGCCCAGTCCAGGGTGGTGAGATCCATCAGCATGGTCCGGCTGGCGTTCGTCACGTCGGTGACGTGCGCGCCGGTCAACTTCCAGATCAGCCAGCTGTCCATGGTGCCGAAGAGCACCTCGTCGCGCTCCGCGCGCTCGCGCAGGCCGTCGACCTCGTCGAGCAGCCAGCGCAGCTTCGGCCCGGCGAAGTAGGTGGCCAGCGGCAGGCCCGTCCGGACCCGGAACCGCTCCTCGCCGTACGCCGAAGCCAGTTCGCGCAGCAGCGGCCCGGTCCGGGTGTCCTGCCAGACGATGGCGTTGGCCACCGGGCGGCCGGTGGCCCGGTCCCAGACGACAGTGGTCTCCCGCTGGTTGGTGATGCCGACGGCGGCCAGCCCGGTCGCGTCGGTGCCGGCAGCCCGCAGCGCCTCGGCGACGACCTGCTGGACGTTGTCCCAGATCTCCTCGGCGTCGTGTTCCACCCAGCCGGGTCGGGGGAAGATCTGCCGGTGTTCCCGCTGGGCGACGGCGACGATGTCCCCGGCGTAGTCGAAGACGATGCACCGCGAGGAGGTGGTGCCCTGGTCGATGGCGGCGACGTACTGGGGGGTCACCGCAGCACCGTACCCAAAGCGCAGCGTGGTGCGACAGGCGTCACGGCCGGTTACGGCCCACCGCCGGTCGCCGGCCGCCGCTTCGCCTACGATGTGCGAACGTGCGCGACATCGCCGTTTTCAGTGGAACCGCCCATCCCGACCTGGCCGCCGAGATCTGTGCCCACCTCGGGGTACCGCTGCACCCGGTGCGGGTGTCCCGATTCGCCAACGACTGTCTCGAAGTGCAGTTGCAGGCCAACTGCCGGGAGCGGGACGTCTTCCTGATCCAGCCGCTGGTGCCGCCCGTGCAGGAGAACCTGGTCGAGCTGCTGTTGATGATCGACGCCGCCCGGGGTGCCTCGGCCGGCCGGATCACCGTTGTGCTGCCGCACTACGCGTACGCCCGTTCGGACAAGAAGGACGCGCCGCGCATCTCGATCGGTGCCCGGCTCGTCGCGGACCTGCTCACGTCGGCCGGGGCGGACCGGGTGCTCGCGATGACGCTGCACTCGCCGCAGGTGCACGGCTTCTTCAGCGTTCCCGTGGATCACCTGCACGCGTTGCGTGAGCTGGCCAACCACTTCCGGCGCTACGACCTGAGCAACACCGTGGTGGTCTCACCCGACCTGGGCAACGCCAAGGAGGCGGCGGCCTTCGCCCGGCTGCTCGGCACGCCGGTCGCGGCCGGGGCGAAGCAGCGGTTCAGCGACGACCTGGTCACGATCAGCGCGGTGATCGGCGAGGTGACCGATCGGGACGTCATCGTGTTGGATGACGAGATCGCCAAGGGCAGCACCGTGATCGAGTTGATGGAGCACCTGCGCGGCCTGAAGGTCCGCTCGATCCGGCTCGCCTGCACGCACGGGCTCTTCTCCGGTGACGCGTTGCAGCGGCTCAGCGACCAGGAGGGCGTCCTGGAGATCGTCTGCACCAACACGGTTCCCATCCCGGCCGCGAAGCGGATCCCCGAGTTGCAGGTGCTGTCGGTGGCCCCGGCCCTGGCCGAGGCGATGCGCCGGATCCACAACGGGGAGTCCGTCTCCGCGCTGTTCGCCTGACCCGGCGGGGGCGGGATCAGCTCGGGGTGTGGTCGTGCTGGACGAGGCTCGTGGTGACGCGGACGGTGGTGCCGGCGGTGCTGGTGACGACCTCCATGTCGTCGGTCAGCTCGCGGGCCAGCCAGAGCCCCCAGCCGCCGGCGGTGTCCGTGGTCGGCCGACTGCGGTCGCCCAGCCGCTGCGGGCTGATCCCGTGCCCGTGATCGGCGACCTCGCAGACCAGCAGTTCCGCCTCGTGCCAGAGCCGGAGCCAGCCGCGTCCGCCGCCGTGCCGCACCGCGTTGGTGATCAACTCGTTGATCGCGAGCACGAAATCGTCGAGCCGTTGGCCGGCGAGCCCGCAAGCGTGCGCGCAGGAGGTGACCGAGTGTCGAATCTCGGTCACCTGGGCCTGGTCGAAGGCGTCGGCGATCAGGAGGGCAGGTTCGATGGGCACAACCGTACGCGGTGCGTGCGGATCTGCGTTCGTCATGGGCCCGTCCCGGCGGCGCATCTCGGAGTATTTCGCGGCTTTTCCACCGTACGTCAGGGTTTCCCGAACCGCACTCGCTGCTCGCCGTGCTACCTGTCGGATGTGGCATCGTGACGGCCATGCCGTCGCCGCCAGGTGGATTCGAGGTGCCGCTGTGGCGTGCGCTCGCGGTGTTCAGGCTGGCGTCCCTGGCGTACGTCTGCGCGCTCGCGGTGCGCGACGCCGACCGGTACGCCCACCCGTACGCCGTCGGCGCCCTGGTCCTCGTGATGATCACCTGGACCGGGGCGACCGCGCTCGCGTACGCCCGACCGGCCTGGCGGCGCTGGCCGCTGCTGCTGGCCGATCTCGGACTGGTGCTGGCCGTCGTGCTGGCCACCCCGTGGGTGGTCGGGCGGACGGCGCTCACCCACGGCGTACCCACCATGGGGGTCGCCTGGATGGCCGGCCCGGTGCTGGCCTGGGCCGTCTCCGGCGGCCGACGGCGGGGCACGATCGCCGCGCTGCTGGTTGCCGGCGCGGACCTGGCCACCCGGGAGCGGATCGGCCAGTCCTCGTTCACCGGGGTGATCCTCATGCTGCTCGCCGGGGTGGTGGTCGGGCACGTGGCCCGTCTCGCGGCGGGCGCCGAGGAACGACTGCAACGTGCGGTGGAGCTGGAGGCCGCCACCCGCGAGCGGGAACGACTGGCCCGGGGGATCCACGACTCGGTGCTCCAGGTGCTGGCGCTGGTCCAGCGGCGGGGCGCTGACCTGCCCGGCGAGGCCGGCGAGCTGGCCCGGCTGGCCGGCGAGCAGGAGGCCGCGTTGCGGGCGCTGATCGCCGGCGCCGGTCCGGCCCCCGGTGTGGCCCTGGACGGACCCGACGCCGCCGCGGTGGACCTGCGGACCCTGCTCGGCCGGTACGCCTCGTCGGCGGTGGCGCTCTCCGCCCCGGCCACCCCGGTGCCGCTGCCACGCCGGGTGGCCGGAGAGTTGGCCGCCGCGACCGGCGCGGCGCTGGACAACGTGGGGCGGCACGCCGGCGGACGGGCCTGGGTGCTGATCGAGGACGAGGGGGAGACGGTGACGGTGTCGATCCGCGACGAGGGGCCGGGCATCCCGGACGGCCGACTGGCCGAGGCCGCCGCTCAGGGCCGCCTCGGCGTGACCCAGTCGATCCGGGGTCGGGTGGTCGAGTTGGGCGGGACCGTGCGGATCGCATCCGCCCCCGAGGCGGGCACCGAGATCGAGCTGACCGTGCCGAGGACACAGCGGTGAACGCGACCCGGGTGATGGTGGTCGACGACCATCCGATGTGGCGGGAGGGCGTGGCCCGCGACCTGACCGAGGCTGGATTCCTGGTGGTGGCGACGAGCGGCGAGGGGCGACAGGCCATCCGGGTGGCCGCCGCCGCCCGACCCGACGTGGTCGTCCTCGACCTGCAACTGCCGGACATCTCCGGCGTCGAGGTGATCCTGGGGCTGCGCGCGGCACTGCCCGACGTGCGGGTGCTGATGCTCAGCGCCAGTGGCGAACAGCAGAGCGTGCTGGACGCGGTCAAGGCCGGGGCCACCGGATACCTGGTCAAGTCGACGGCCCCCGCGGAGTTTCTCGACGCGGTCCGCCGCACCGCGGCCGGCAACGCGGTCTTCACCCCCGGCCTCGCCGGGCTCGTCCTCGGCGAGTACCGCCGGCTGGCCGCCGGGCCGGGGCAGGACCCCGACCCGGCCGGCGGCGCGGAACCGGCGACGCCCCGGCTCACCGACCGGGAGACCGAGGTGCTGCGGCTGGTGGCGAAGGGGATGTCGTACAAGCAGATCGCGCAGCGACTCGGACTGTCGCACCGCACGGTGCAGAACCACGTGCAGAACACCCTGGGCAAGCTGCAACTGCACAACCGGGTCGAGCTGACCCGGTACGCCATCGAACGCGGCCTGGACGACTGACCACGGTCAGACCGAGCGCGGCGGCTCCGTCTCGTGGATGGCCAACTCCTCGGCGGTCGCCCCGCCGCCGGCGGAACCGGCGTCGTACGCCACCGAGTCGGTCTCCTGGTCGGTGTGCGACCCCTCGTCCGGCTCGACCAGCCGACCCACCGTGGCGTCGGCCACCGTGCCGAGCTGACCGTGGTCGTAGAGGGAGACCGGCGAGTTCGGATCCGAGGTGGGTCCCGGGTCCATCACGTCGGCGTCCAGCTGTGCCTCCGCGGCGGCTTCCAGGTTGTCCGCCTCGAAGGCGATCTTCGGGTCGATCGTTCCGGCCAGCGGGTCGTCCGCCGGGCGCTCGTAGACCTCGCGGTCGAGCTTGTAGTCCAACGACTCGCCGTCGAGCTGCTCCTCGGCCGTCGTCCCGAACCGGTCCACCGCCACCGGCGTACGGTCGCCGGGGAGTTGGGCCGGGTCCGGGCCGTCCGCCTCACGGCCGGTGAGGACGTCGTCGTTGGCGGTCGAGTCGTCATCGGCGGTGTCGGGCAGACCTTGCGCCTCGGTGTCGGACACGGGGGTCGGGTACTCGTTGTCGCGCATGTCTGATCACTACCCGCTGCCCTCCCGCCATAACCGGAGCACCCGAGGCTGTGCCGTGGTCGAAAGCGGCACCGGAGGCGATAGGCCGCATCAGCTGAGGTGTGCGACCTCGTCCTCCGGGTGCAGCACGCACCACACGACCTTGCCATCGGGTAGGGCGCTGCTGCCCCAACGACGCGCCACCGTGTCGATCAGCAGCAGCCCCCGGCCGCCGACCCGGTTCGGCGGGGACAACCCGGCGAACGTCGGCCGACGCGCCGAGTAGTCGCGCACCGCCAGGTGCAGGGTGTCGTCCTGGGGGGCCAGCCGTACCGTCATCGGGGTCCCTGCGTGCGCCACCACGTTGTTCACCATTTCGGTGATCGCGATGCTGGCCGGGTCGATCAGCATCTCCATGCCCCAGCGTCGGCAGCCGGTGGTGACCAGGTCGCGGGCCTGCCGGGCGGCTCCCACCTCCGGGGTCAGTTCGGCGGTGAGCACCGCCGCCAGCGGCGCCACCGCGACCGAGGCCAACGCCCCGTCCACCGTCGGCCAGGCCGGCACGCCGGCCACCATCGTCGGCCGGGGCCGTGCCCCGGCGTCCACCTGCCCGGGCCGGTCGACCGCCGGGTCGCACAGCAGCAGATCCACGGCGGGCCAGTCGGCGACCTCGCGGCGAACGTCGGCGAACACGGCCCGCCCGACCGGGTCCGCGACCCGCAGCCCGGTCACGTCCGCCACCACCGGGCCCGGTCGGTCCCAGAGACAGGCGAGCAGCGCGCCGCGTACCGCCTCGGCTCCGGCGGCGTCAAGCGTCCCGGTCAGCCGGACCACCGCCGACGAATCGTCGATCTCCACCAGACAGCTCGACATGATCGCCCCATTGTGCGCGTCGATGACCGTTCGCGCATTCGGGCGCTCGATGCCGGTCATCAGGGCGCCAACCGGGATCGACGATTGATCGCCGCCATGGTGCCGACTGCGGTGCCGGCGGCGGCGAGACCGAACGCGGCGCTCATCCGCACCAGCTGGCGTCGTCGACCGTGCCAGCCGCCGTCCCGGTGGGCCTGCCCGTCGGCGTCGAAGACGTTGCCGCTGCTGTCCACCCGCGCGCCCGGGCCGAACTGTGCGCGGTGGGCGTACCAGCCGAGGGCGCGCTCCACGAGCGCGGGCGCCAGCCGCCACTGCAGGCCGAGCAGGCGGCCCGCGCCGCCGGCGTACGCCTCGCGCCGGGGCCGACGCAGCACCCGGACGATGGTCTCGGCGACCACCTCCGGTGGGTAGATCGGGGGCGGTGGCATCAGTTCCCGACCGCTGTGGTTGGCCGCGTGTCGGAAGAACGGGGTGTCGATGGTGGCCGGCAGCACCGTGCAGACGGAGATCTGACCGCGACCGGTGACCCGCAACTCCTGTCGGACCGTGTCGGCCAGCCCGCGGATGCCGTGCTTGGTGGCGTTGTACGCCGACTGGTACGGCATGGCCACCTCGGCCAGCACCGAGGCGTTGTTGACCAGGACGCCGCCTCCGGCCGCGCCGAGGTACGGAAGCGCGGCCTTGATGCCGTGCACGGCGCCGAGCAGGTTGACCTCCACCACCCGACGGAACTCGGCGATCGGGATCTCGTCGAACAGACCCACCACGCCCACCCCGGCGTTGTTCACCCAGGCGTCGATGCGACCGAACTCGGCCGCCGCCCGTTCGGCCAGCCGCTGCACCGACTCCAGATGGGTCACGTCGGTCGGTACGACAAGCGCCCGGCCGCCCAACTCCTGGCAGCGCAGCGCGACCTGGCGGAGGGCCGCCTCGCTGCGGGCGGCCAGCACGACGGCGGCACCCCGGCGGGCCAACGCGTACGCGGTAGCCGTGCCGATCCCGCTGGACGCGCCGGTGATCACCACGGTGGAGTCGTCGAGGCTGCGGGTCAGCGGCATTCCTGAGCGGTACCCCCGCCCGGGCCTGGTCATGCCACGTATCGATTGTCGATCTTCGGGGGATCGGCGTGTCGTGTGGTCAATGTGATTGCCGTGGCGCAAGCGTCGGCGGCACTCGCGGGCACTGTTCCCGATCTGCCAGGTTTCGACTCCCGCTCCCGAGGTTAATGGGACGCTCTGAACGGGAGGACCACTGCCGAGGAAAGATCGCAGGGAGGTGACCCATGCGCGTCGGCCTCGTCTGCGCGCACGCCAGCTCATACCGCCACGCCGACGGCCCACCGGTCGGCACCCGGCAACACATCGCACGGGTCGCCGCCGAGTTGGCGGAGCGAGGCCACGACGTACGGCTGTACGAGCGCCGGGACGACCCCGGCCTGCCGGCGACCGTCGACGTCGACGGCTACCAGGTGCTCCAGGTGCCCGCCGGCCCGCCCACCCCACTACCCACCGCGAAACTCATCCCGCACGTGACGGAGTTCGGCCGCTGGTTGGCCGACTCGTGGTCCGGCGCCTGGCGGCCCGAGGTGGTGCACGGGCACTACTGGGTCGGTGGCCTGGCCGCCGCACACGCCGTTCGGGAGACCGACATCCCGGTGGTGCAGACGTTCCACTCGCTCGGCGTCGAGCAGGCACGCCACCTGGGCGGCCACTACGACGGGCCGGGGGAGCGGATCACGCTGGAACGCGCCCTGACCCGGGCCGTCGACATCGCCGTCGCCCAGTCGAACGACGAGGTCGACGAGCTGACCCGGATGGGCCTGCAACGCAGCTCGGTCGCGTTGGTGCCGGCCGGGGTGGACATCGAGCAGTTCCAGCCCGACGGCGAGGCGGCGCCGCGCGAACAGCGGTCCCGCATCCTCTCGGTCGGCTCGCTGTCCCCCGGACACGGTCAGGAGGACCTGATCCGGGCGATGCGACTGGTCGGTGACGCCGAGCTGGTGATCGCCGGTGGGCCGCCGGCCGACCAACTGACCAACCATGCCGAGGCGCGGCGACTGCGCGAACTGGCCGAGCAGGTCGGCGTCGTCGACCAGGTACGGCTCGTCGGAGCGGTGCCGCACGACCAGATGGCCACCTGGTACCGCTCGGCGGACGTGGTCGCCTGCACGCCGCACTACTCCTCCGCGGGGCGGGTCTCGCTGGAGGCGATGGCCTGCGGGGTGCCGGTGATCGGGTACGCGATGGGCGGCCTGGCGGACGCCGTCGTCGACGAGGTCACCGGCCGCCTGGTGCCCCCCGGCGACGTGCGGGCGCTCGGCGTCTCGCTGCGCCGGCTGCTCGCCGACAACGCCGGCCGGTTCGCCTACGGGCACGCCGCGGTGGACCGGGTGCGCAGCAGCTACACCTGGGAGCGCACCGCCGGCGCGTTGGAGCGCCTCTACGAGCGGGTGGTGAGTCGCCGCAAGCCGGTCGAGGCCTGAGAGGGGTCGGGCGGCCCGGTGCCTCAGCCGGACCGCCCGACGACGACCATGGCCTGGTCGCGACGCCGTGCCACCGCGCGTTGCTGCTGCGGCTCGGCGTACCGGGTCAGCCCGATCACCGCGGCCAGGGTGACCAGGAAACCGGCCGCGGCCAGCCACTCCCGGCCCGGCCAGATCTTGTCGTTGAGCAGCAGCAGGCCGACGATCGCGGCCGGCACCGCACCGGCGGCGTCCATCGCGGCGACCGCGGCGGTCGTCGAACCGCGCTGCATGGCCAACCCCAGCAGCAACTGGCCGACGATCGAGTGGGCGATCAGCAGATAGAACAGCGGGTGGGAGAGGAACGCCTCGGCGGACGACGCGGACGCCAGGGGCCGGGCGGCGACCGCCGCCGAGCTGAACGCCAACCCGGCCAGCGAGCCGAGAGCCACCGAGCCGGGTGCCCCGCGCAGCCGGACGGCGAAGACGCCGAGCACCGCGATGACGCCGAGCGCCACCAGCAGGGCGATCGAGCCAGCGGTGCCGAGCTGCTTCGACGGGGCCGGCCGGGCGGACAGCACCAACGCCGTGATCCCGGCGAAGAGCAGGACCAGCAGCACCACCTCCGCCACCGGCAGCCGCCACTTCAGCACCAGCACGCCGAGGATGGCGGTCACCCCGAGCCCGGCCGCGACGCTCGCCTGCACCAGGAACAGCGGCAGGTCCCGGCGGGCCAGGAAGGCCAGCACGAACCCGCCGATCTGGCAGCCCAGGCCGATCAGGTACGTCCGGTGCCCGGCGAGACGCAGCAGCAGGCCCGGATCGAAGGTGTGGTGGACCGTGGTGCGGGCCGCGGCCACCGACTGGAGGAGGTTGGCGAAGCCGTACGCGACGATCATCGCCGCGAGAAAACACCAACCGGAGGAGACCACCTGGCGAGGATAGAGGTTGACGCGGGTCAGCGCTCGGCTGGCCGATCGAGGCGGCTGAGGATGTCGGCGTGCAGCACCCCGTTGGTGGCCACCACGCTGCTGTCGGTGCCCGGAGCGCCGGCCGGAGCCGGCCGACCGGACAGATCCGTGACCGTGCCACCTGCCTCGGTGATGATCGGCACCAGCGCCGCCACGTCCCACAGGGACAGCTCCGGTTCGACCATCACGTCCAGTGCACCCTCGGCCAGCAGCATGTAGCCGTAGAAGTCGCCGTACGCCCGACTGCGCCACGTGGCCCGCATCAGGTCCAACATCGCGTCGAGCCGCCCGGCGCGCTCCCACCCGTCGAGCGACGAGTAGCAGAAACTGGCATCCGCGATCCCGTGCACCGCGGACACCCCGATCCGCTCGCCGGCGGCGGGGCCGGGGCCGGCGTACGCGCCCGCGCCCGCGCTCGCCCACCAGCGCCGGCCCAGCGCCGGTGCGGACACCACGCCGACCGCCGGCCGGTCACCGTCGTAGAGCGCGATCAGGGAGGCCCAGACCGGCACTCCCCGGACGAAGTTCTTGGTGCCGTCGATCGGGTCGATGATCCACCGGCGGCCGTTCGGGTCGGCGGACGGCTGCGCGCCGTACTCCTCGCCGAGCAGCCCGTCGGTCGGCCGCTGTTCGGCCAGCAGGGCGCGGATCTCCCGCTCCACGGCGGTGTCCGCGTCCGAGACCGGAGTCAGGTCGGGCTTCGCCTCCACCCGCAGGTCGAGCGCGCGGAACCGGGCCATGGCGATGGCGTCGGCCCGGTCGGCGAGCAGGTGGGCAAGGGCGAGGTCATCGGCGTACCCGGTCATGCCGGCAACCTAGCCGACGCCCCTCGGCTCACTCGTCGGGCCCGCGCCGGTCACCCTCGCCGGGTCCGCGCTGGTCGCTCTCGCCGCGCGAGTCACCCTCGCCGGCCCGGGAGGCGAGCAACCGGCGGTACGAGGCCAGCCGGCGCGGGTCGGCCTTGCCGGCGGCCACCCAGGCGTCCAGCCCGCAGGCGGCCTCGTCGGCCGTGTGCTGGCAGTTGGGCGGGCAGTCGACGGTGCCCTCGACCAGGTCCGGGAAGCCGTGCAGCAGGCTGTCGGCCGAGACGTGCGCCAGCCCGAAACTGCGGATCCCGGGGGTGTCGATGATCCAGCCGGGGTCGGTGTCGACGCCGGGTACCGGTGGCAACCGCAGCGCCACCGCACTGGTGGAGGTGTGCCGGCCCCGGCCGATCGCGCTGACCACACCGACCGCGCGCAGCGCGTCCGGGACGAGGCGGTTGACGAGTGTCGACTTGCCCACCCCGGAGTGCCCGACCAGCACCGACACCTTGCCGCTGAGCAGCGCGCGGAGCGCGCCCAGGTCGGAGTCGGGACGGTTGAGCACGTACGGAAGCTCCAACTCGGTGTAGTAGCCGAGCACCTCCTCCGGCCCGGCCAGGTCGGCCTTGGTGAGGCAGAGCAGCGGCTCGACGTCCGCGTCGTACGCGGCCACCAGGCAGCGGTCGATGAACCCGGTGCGCGGCGGCGGGTCGGCAAGCGCGCTGACGATCACCAGCTGGTCGGCGTTGGCCACCACCACCCGTTCCAGCCGGCCCTCGGCGGTGGTCTCGTCGTCGTCGGCGGTGCGGCGCAGCACCGAGCGGCGCTCGGCGATCCGGACGATCCGGGCGAGAGCGCCCTCCGCGCCGGAGGTGTCCCCGACCAGGCTGACCCGGTCGCCCACCACCACCGACTTGCGGCCCAGCTCACGGGCGCGCATCGCGGTCACCGTGGGCAGCTCGGCCCCCACCACGCCGCGCTCGGCACCGGCCAGCACGCACTGGTAGCGCCCCCGGTCGACGGCGATGACGAAGCCGTCCACCGCGTCGTTGTGCTGGGGGCGGGTGCGCGTACGCGGACGCGACGACTTTCCGGGCCGGACCCGTACGTCGTCCTCGTCGTACTCCCGCCGCTTGGTCGCCAGGACCTGTCCTCTTCTCGCGTCAGCTCTTGCCGGTCACCATCGCTGACCATAGTGCCGGGAACTCGGGCATGGTCTTGGAGGTACACCCCACGTCGTCCACCTCGATGCCGGGAACGGCCAACCCGGCCACCGCGGCGGCGTGCGCCATGCGGTGGTCGTGGTAGGTGCGGAAGGTCCCGCCGCGCAGTGGACGGGGTCGGATCTCCAGCCCGTCCGGCGCTTCGGTGATGTCCGCCCCGAGGGCGGTGAACTCGGCCGCGAGCGCGCTCAGGCGGTCGGTCTCGTGGCCCCGGATGTGCCCGACGCCGGTGAACACCGACGGCGAGTCGGCGAGCATGGCCAGCGCGGTCAGCGCCGGGGTCAGCTCGCTGACGTCGGAGAGGTCGGCGGTCAGGCCGTGCACCACGCCGGTGCCCCGCACGGTCAGCCCGGCGGTGGAGAGGGTGACCTCGCCGCCCATCCGGTGCAACAACGAACGGAGTTGCTCGACCGGTTGGGCACTGCTGTGCGGCCAGCCCTGCAAGGTCACCTCGCCACCGGTGACCAGGGCGGCGGCGAAGAACGGCACCGCGCCGGAGAGGTCTGGTTCGATCTCCCAGCCGCGCCCGGTGAGCGGGCCGGGCTCGACGGTCCACACGTCGGGGGTGCTGTCGTCGACGGCCGCGCCGGCGGCCCGCAGCATCCGCACCGTCATCCGCAGGTGCGGTGCGGAGGGCACCGGTGGGCCGACGTGGCGCACCACCACACCCCTGTCGAAGCGCGGAGCGGCCAGCAACAACGCGGAGACGAACTGGCTGGACACGGACGCGTCGATCACCACCTCCCCACCGGTGACCCCACCGCTGCCGAACACGGTAAGCGGCAGGCTGCCCGTGCCGGTGACGTCGATCCGGACACCCAGCGAGCGCAGTGCGCCGACCAGCGGGCCGAGCGGCCGGGTGCGAGCGTAGGGGTCGCCGTCGAAGGTGACCGGCCCGTCGGCCAGCCCGGCCACGGGCGGCACGAACCGCATCACGGTGCCGGCCAGGCCGACGTCGACGTGGGCGGGGCCGACCAGCGGGTGCGGCCGGACCAACCAGCGCTCGTCGTCGCTGATCGACACGTGCGCGCCCATCGCGCGCAGGCCGGCGGCCATCAACTCGGTGTCGCGGGCTCGCAGCGGCTCGGCAAGCGTCGACGGTCCGGCGGCCAACGTGCTGAGCACCAGGGCGCGCGCGGTCATCGATTTGGACCCGGGCAGGCGCAGCGTCGCCGCCACCGGGTTGGACGCGGTCGGTGCGCTCCACGGCTGTGGCGGCCGGGTCGCCGTCAGATTCCCCACGGTTACATTCTGCCGCGTCGACCGCCCGATGGCGGGAGCCGGTGGTCGTACTCCCGGTTGGCGGGACAGCCGACGGGGCTCCGACGCGTTAGCGTGTGGTCCATGTGCGGCAGGTACGCGACGACCAGGAGTTCCGGGGAGCTGAGCGGGCTGTTCGAGTCGTCCGACGACACCGACGGCCTGCTCCGACCGGATCACAACGTCGCGCCGACCGACCCGGTGCCGCTGGTCCGGGTCAGCCCCGAGGGGCACCGCAGCCTCTGCGTCGGTCGCTGGGGTCTGCTGCCGCACTGGTCCCGCTCTCCCGCCGGGGCGGCCCGCATGATCAACGCGCGGGCCGAGACGGTGGCCACCAGTCGGGCGTACGCCGGGTCGTTCGCCCGTCGCCGCTGCCTGATCCCGGCGGACGGCTGGTACGAGTGGGTCCGTCGGCCCGACGGTGGGCGACAGGCCTACTACATGACGCCCAGCGATGGTTCCGTGCTCGCCCTGGCCGGCATCTGGTCGGTCTGGCAGTCCGAGGCCGAGACCCGGCTCACCTTCAGCGTGCTGACCACCGCGGCGCTTGGCGAGCTGGCCGAGGTGCACGACCGGATGCCGGTGCTGCTGTCGTCCGAGCAGTGGTCGTCGTGGTTGGCGCCGACCGACGAGCCGGAGCGGTTGCTGACCCCGGCGTCGGCGGAGTGGCTCGCCGGGTTGGAAATCCGGCCGGTCGGGGCGGCGGTGGGCGACGTCCGCAATGACGGGCCGCAACTGACCGCCCGGGTGCCGGTGGAGCCATCGGTGCGACCGCAGGAGCTGACCCTGTTCTGAGACCGACCGCCGCGCATCGTCAAGCGCCGATTTGCCAGGGTTGCGCGCGATTCGTCTCCTGGCCGTTCAGTCATGTTCCCGGCAGACCCTTGTCTCG
Source organism: Micromonospora sp. NPDC048839 (assembly GCF_040649915.1). Classification (NCBI taxonomy): domain Bacteria; kingdom Bacillati; phylum Actinomycetota; class Actinomycetes; order Micromonosporales; family Micromonosporaceae; genus Micromonospora; species Micromonospora sp. NPDC048839. The sequence continues at coordinate 70,032 of NZ_JBEZGL010000021.1, read as the reverse complement.
GCCTTGTGAAGTGCGATAGAACACAGCGCCGGTAGTGGCTGTCGATTCGCACGGGGCGGACGACGTCCACCGATCTTGCCGGTCCCACGGGGGAGGTGGGTGGATGACACGGGCGCGTATGCCTCGCCCGCACGAGGTTGCTGCGGCGCGGCGAGATCCGCGACTGCTGAAGGCCGTGCGGGAACGGCGACAGGACGACGCGTGGCGCACCAGAGGCACATGCCAGAGCGTCGATCCGGAGACGTTCTTTCCGGCACCGAACGAACCGGCGGACGCCGCCGTCGCACTGTGCCGCAGTTGCGACGTGCAGGGGTCCTGCCTGGCCTGGGCGCTGGACGTTGGTGACTGCCACGGCGTGTGGGGTGCCACGACACCCCGCGAGCGGCGGGCGATGCTTGTCGCCTGGCGTGGCGAGGTCGAGCCGGACCCGGACGCCGTCGATGACGCCGGCCCGCCGGTACGGGATCGGCTACTCACTTTGGTCCCGTTGAGCTGATCGGCTCACCCGGCCCGCACCCGTCGCCGGTCCGGCGGCGCAGAATGGGTCGGTGCTGCCCAGCGACGAGATCAACACACCGCGTGGTTCGGCGCGGATCGACACCGACCTGCCGTCCCGCCCGGCCACCGCCCTGCTCGTGCTCGGGCACGGCGCGGGCGGCAGCGTCGATGCCCCTGACCTGCTCGCGGTCCGGGACGCGGCGGTCGCGGCCGGGCTGGTGGTGGCGCGGGTGACCCAGCCCTACCGGGTCGCCGGTCGACGTGCGCCGGCCCCGGCGGGTCAGCTCGACGAGGCCTGGACGGCGGTGCTCGCCGTGCTGCGCGAGCGGCACGCCGACGTGCCGACGATTCTGGTCGGTGGCCGTTCCAGTGGCGCTCGGGTGGCCTGCCGTACGGCCCGTGCGGTGGGTGCGGCAGGTGTGGTCGCCTTGGCCTTTCCGCTGCACCCACCCGGGCGGCCGGAGCGCTCCCGGGCCGCTGAGCTGGACACCGGCCTGCCGACGCTTGTCGTCAACGGTGACCGGGACCCGTTCGGGACACCGGAGCCGGGGCCGACCGTGCAGGTGGTGAGTCGTCCCGGGGAGACGCACGACCTGCGGCGGGATCCGGCCGGCACCGCTGACCTCGTCCGGGTCTGGTTGCGCGCCCAGGGCTGGGCGCCCACCTGATCCCGGCTCGCCGGGGCGACCGTTTCCGGTGCCGGGCGCGGGTCGTTGCATCCGATGGTGCCGCCGGCCCGATCCGGACCGGTGACACCAGTCCTCCCAGGCCCTTCCTGGTCCCAGCGCCGGCCGCCGTCGGGGCCGGGACCAGGAACGGGAGGCCAGCCGGAATGCCCCAGTGGTCATCTCGCGTTACTAACCCCGGAAGACTTTTCTGCGAGGGGGGTGACCGGTGCCGACCGAGACACGAAGCCTGGAACGGGACGAGCGGGACGCCCGGCAGCTGAGGCGGCTGCTGGATGGCCCGGAGTGGCCCGCGACGGCGGGACCGGGCGGGGCGGGTGCGGTGAGCACCGGCACACCGGCGGGAAGTGAATCTGCGGGCAGGTCCGTGCGCGTATCCTCGGCGGGAAAGCATCCGACGCGAGGGGATGTGCGGTTGACCACCGAGAAGACGGACGAGCGCAGGGCCCGATTCGAGCGGGACGCGATGCCATTCGTCGATCAGCTCTACGCTGCTGGGCTGCGGATGACACGCAACCCGGCGGATGCCGAGGACCTGGTCCAGGAGACGTACCTGAAGGCGTACGCGGCCTTCCACCAGTTCGAGCAGGGCACGAACCTGAAGGCCTGGCTCTACCGGATCCTGACCAACACCTACATCAACTCCTACCGCAAGCGGCAGCGCCAGCCGATCCAGGCGCCCACCGAGGAGATCACCGACTGGCAGCTCGCCGAGGCCGAGTCGCACACCTCCAGTGGGTTGCGCTCCGCCGAGACCGAGGCACTGGACCGGCTGCCGGACAGCGACGTCAAGGAGGCCCTCCAGCAGTTGCCGGAGGAGTTCCGCCTGGCTGTCTACCTCACCGATGTCGAGGGTTTCTCCTACAAGGAGGTCGCCGACATCATGGGTACGCCGATCGGCACGGTGATGTCGCGTCTGCACCGGGGCCGTCGTAATCTGCGCAAGTTGCTTGAGCGCTACGCCGGGGAGCGGGGCTTCAGTGCGGCCCGCTCGTCCAAGGGCTCGACCGCTGCCGCCGGCCGGGAGGTGTGACGTGAGCTGTGGGGAGCCGCACGAGACGGATTGCCGCGAGGTGCTCGCGGAGGTTTACCTCTACCTGGATCTGGAGTGCGCCGACGAGCGACGCTCGCTGATCCGGCACCACCTGGACGAGTGTGGGCCGTGCCTGCGTGAGTACGGGCTCGAGCAGGAGGTACGGGCGTTGGTGGCTCGGTGCTGCGGCAACGAGACCGCCCCGGACGAGCTGCGCGAGCGGCTGCGGGTCAAGCTCACCGAGCTGGTGGTCTTCGAGACCAGTGATTCCCGCGAGTTGGCCGACTGAGCTTCGGCGTAGCACGGCGCAAGACCGGTGGCCCGGGTCGTTGTCGACCCGGGCCACCGGTGTACCCGGCGTCGGCCGGGTCGAGCTGATCGGTGACGGGCCGCCGGCCCGTCGACCCGTTCAGGAGTTGGGACGCTTGCCGTGGTTCGCGGCGCTCTTCTTACGAGCCTTCTTCTTGCGGGACTTCTTCGCCATGCTGACCTCCTCGTGATGGGGGCGGATCCGTGCTGCCCACGACCTCGGCGTCGGTGCACCCACCGACGGCCCGGCATCGGGTCCGACCCGCTGATGGTAGTGCGGTCGACACCTGCCGCCTTTCCCCGGGGCGGGTGCGTCATCCCGGCCGTGCCGCTGCGCGCCCACCGGCGGACGTCGCATGATTGGATACGTCGGCAGGCACATCGCGAAAAGGGAGGGCCCGGACATGGCCGAGGAGATCCGCGCCGAGATGGTGGCGAACGTCTGGAAGGTCGTCGTCACGGCAGGTGACACCGTGGCCGAGGGCGACACCCTGGTGATCCTCGAGTCGATGAAGATGGAGATCCCCGTCCTCGCCGAGTCCGACGGTGTGCTCGAGCAGCTCGCGGTGCACGAGGGTGACGTCGTGCAGGACGGTGACCTCATCGCGGTGATTGCTTGAGTGGGATGCGGGTCCGTCCGGCCGGGCCGGCCGACTTCCCGGCGGTCGCGCGGTTGACCGTGGCGGCGTACGAGGCGGACGGCCAGCTCAAGGGCGAACACGGGTACGGCGAGGTGCTGGCCGACGTGTCGACCCGGGCCGTCAGCGGTGAGGTGCTGGTCGCGGTCGACGAGGTGACCGAGGCGGTGCTCGGCTCGGTGACCTTCGTGCTGCCGGGCACCCCGTTCGCCGAGCTGTCCGGGCCGGGCGAGGCGGAGTTCCGGATGCTCGCGGTCGACCCGGGCGCTCAGGGTCGGGGTGTCGGCGCGGCGCTGGCGCAGGCGTGCGTGGCACGTGCCGTCGAGTTGGGCTGCACGGCGGTGGTGATCTGCGTCCGGGCCGGGATGGCCGATTCGGCGCACCGGCTCTACTCGCGGCTCGGGTTCGTCCGCGCACCGGAGAAGGACTGGGCTCCGGCGGTGGGCGTCGACCTGCTCGGTCTGCGGCTGGTCCTGACGCGCGGCTGAGCCGCCCGACCGATCAGCGCGGGCCGGCGGTGGGTCCGTCGTGGTCGCTCGCGTCGGGTTCGGTGCCGATGGCGGCCAGCAGTTCGTCGGCCACCTCCAGGGCGAGCTTGCGGCGTTCGTCGTCGCTGATGTGCGGCGCGCGGACGGCGAACCAGCTCGTGTGCACCGCGAAGATCGACAGTGCGGCACGCAGTTGGGCGGCGGGGGACTCGTCGCCCCGGCACAGCGCGTCGGCCAGGTCCAACATCCGACCGCGCATCTGTTGGCCGGCGGAGAGACTCTTGAGCGCGGTCTGGTTCTGCTCGAAGAAACGCATCACCGACGGCTGCGCGCCGTCGAACATCGTGTCCGCGTAGCGGGAGATCAGCTCGCGGCGGGTGGCCAGCGTGGCGGGCTGCGTCGCGGCCCAGGCGTTCAGCTCGTCCATCCGGTCCAGCCGGTCCTCGACGAAGCTGGCGACGATGTCGTCCTTGCTCTTGAAGTGGTAGTAGAGCGCGGCCTTGGTGACGTTGAGGCGCTCGGCGATCTCCCGCAGCGAGGTCTTCTCGTACCCCTGCTCGGTGAAGAGTTCGAGCGCGACGGCCTTGATCCGCTCCCGCGTCCCGCCTGTGCTCTCCCTCACTCACGCACTCCTAATCGCTTGACCGTGGCTTCCTACCCAACTTACCGTGCGGCTAGTAAGGTGACTAGCCGGGCGGCAAGTAAGTACGACATTCCTCGGGGGGAGCTTACCTATGACTCAAGCAACACAGGCCGGCGTACGACCCAACAACATCCGGGTCGTGCTGTTCGGGCTGATGATCGCGATGATGCTCGCGATGCTCGACAACATGATCGTCAGCACCGCGTTACCGCGGATCGTCGGCGAGTTCGGCGGCCTCAACCACTTCACCTGGGTGGTTACCGCGTACGTCCTGGGCACCACCGTCTCCACCCCGATCTGGGGCAAGCTCGGTGACCTCTACGGCCGTAAGTCGGTCTTCCTGACCTCGGTCATCATCTTCCTCGTCGGCTCCGCCCTCTGCGGCATGGCCGGCTCCGGGATGCTCGGCGGCCCGCAGGACGGCATGGTCCAGCTCATCGCCTTCCGTGCCGTGCAGGGCCTCGGCGCCGGTGGGCTCATGGTCGGCGTGATGGCGATCATCGGTGACCTGGTTCCGCCCCGCGAGCGTGGGCGCTACCAGGGCATGATCGCCGGCATCATGGCCATCGCCATGGTCGCCGGTCCGCTGGCCGGTGGCTTCATCACCGACCACCTCTCCTGGCGGTGGGCGTTCTACGTGAACCTGCCGCTGGGCGGGATCGCGCTGCTCGTGTTGATCACCACGATGCACCTGCCGAAGTACCGCACCGAGCACCGGATCGACTGGCTCGGCGCCGGGCTGCTCTCGGTCGGCATCACCGCGATCGTGCTCATCACCACCTGGGGCGGCAACGAGTACGACTGGACGTCGCCGCAGATCCTCGGCCTGGCCGTACTGAGCGTGCTCGCGTTGGCGGCGTTCGGCCTGGTGGAGCGCCGGGTCCAGGAGCCCATCCTGCCGTTGGCGCTCTTCGCGAACCGCAACTTCGCGCTGATCTCGGTGATCGGCTTCCTGCTCGGCTTCGCGATGTTCGGCGCGATGAACTTCCTGCCGCTCTACCAGCAGACCGTGCAGGGGGCGTCGGCGACCAACAGTGGTCTGCTGCTGCTGCCCCTGATGTTCGGCATGCTCGTCGTCTCGCTGGTCATCGGGCGGGCGATCACCCGCAACGGCAGGTACCGGGCGTACCCGATCATCGGTGGCGTCGCGATGACCGCGGGCATGGCGCTGCTGTCGATGCTCGACACCAACACCAGCAAGCTGATGTCGTCGCTGTACATGGTCGTGCTCGGCGTCGGCATGGGCTTCCTGATGCAGACGACGATGCTGATCGCGCAGAACAGCGTCGAGCAGAAGGATCTCGGCGCGGCCAGTGGCGCGGCGACGTTCTTCCGGTCGATCGGCGGCTCGTTCGGCATCTCGCTGTTCGGCGCGATCTTCGCCAACCGGCTGGCCAGCTCCGAGGGCGGTCGAGCCTTCGGCGGCGAGTCCGGTGGTGCCGGGATGGACCTGGAGAAGCTCAAGGACCTGCCCGCCCAGGCGCGTGAGCTGGTGCTCGGTGGTCTCTCCGACGCGATCTCGCACGTGTTCCTCTGGGCGGTGGTGTTCACCATCGCGATCCCGGTGCTCGCCTGGTTCATCAAGGAGATCCCGCTGCGCACCGCCAACGAGGCGCCGCCGCAGGCCACTCCGGAGGAGGAGGCCGAGATCGCCCTCGGCAAGGCAGCCCCGGTCGCCTGACCCGCACCCTTCCCCCGCGCCGCGCCGCGTCAGCCCATCCGGGCCGGCGCGGCGCGCTGCTGTCCCCGCGGGGCGGGGTCAGGACTGGCGGGTCAGGCGTTGCCAGAGGCGACGGAGGGGGTTGCGGGGGCGGGGGAGCGGGGAGGACCGCGTGTCGAGCAGTTCGGTGGCGAGCGCCGCGGCGGCCTTGTCCAGCTCTGGAACGGCGAGCGCCAGGTGGGCCAGCGAGACGGCGATCGGGACCGGCCGGACCCGAGCGACGGCGGCCGCGTCGGCGAGCCGTTCCGCCACCACCCGCGCCACGTCCGACCGTACCGAGGGATCCACCCAGGCGGCCGTGACCAGGGCGAACAGCGCCGCCTCGGTGACCCAGTCCTCGACGTCCCAGATCAGGTCGAGCAGCACCCGGCGCCGGGTCGAGCCCTCCCACGGCTCGTCGGTGCGGTGGTGCAGCAGCCCCAGGCACGCCCACACCTGCACCCCACGGACCCAGATCGACGGGTCGTGGGCGGCCAGCAGGCGACCCACCGCGTTGGCCGGTGCCGCTGGTGGGTGCACCAGCAGGCCGAGCAGGTCCGCCAGGTCGAGGCCGGCGAGGCCCACCGCCGCGTCGTACGCCGCCGGTGGGTGCGGCCACGCCGGGTGGGCGAGCTGACCGATCCGTTCGACAGCCGTCGCCGAGGGCGCCGGCAGGGCGGGCATGGGGACGTTGTCCGCGTAGTGCCACAACCGTTGGGCGGACGCCCGCCGGGGCTCGCGCGGGTCCGGCTCCAACGAGCCGACGACGTCGATCCGCAGCCCGGGAGCAGTGGACGTCGCCGTCCGGACCGCGCTCGGCGGGGCTGCGGCGGGCAGGCGTACGGCGCTGCCGGAGCCGTTGTCGTCATCGGCCACCGCCTGGCGCAGCGCGTCGACAAGTGGGCCGCCGGCCGGGGTCAGCTGGCCGAGCCAGGGTCGGCCCCGGCAGCACTGGGCCAGGTCACCATGCTCGTGGCTGTCGTCGGGATGGTCGCGGACGAAGTCGGCGAGCGCGACCAGGTGGGCCAGGTCGCCGTCGCGCAGGTGCCGCAGCCGGTGGGCGGTGTGCACCGCGCAGTCGAAGGACGGGTCGCGCGCCAGCGCCCGCTCGGTCCACTCCAGCGCCTCGTCCAGCCGGCCGATCTCGGCCAGGGTGCCGGCGATGTCCGCGTAGATCGCCAGGTCGTCGGGGTCCAGCTCGACGGCCCGACCGAGGGCGGCGAGGCCCTCGCGGGTCCGGCCCGCGCTGCGGTACGCGTACCCGAGCCAGACCTCGCCCATCTTCGAGGGCTGTGCGCGTACCCCTCGGGTGGCCCAGCGCACCGCGAGCGCGGCCTCGCCGAGACGCCGGGCCAGCGCGGACGCCGCGCCCAGCAGCAGACCGTGGTCGGGGTGGACGGTGGCGGCGTTGCGGGCCAGCGTGAGGTACGGCGCGAGGGCGCCCCGGTCGACCCGCGGCACCGGGTCCGGCAGCGCGGCGCAGACCTGCATGAGGATCCGGGCGATGTGCTCCGGGTCCAGCCGTTCGGCCAGTTCGGGCGCGGTGACCCAGGGAACGCCGGCCCACTCGGTGCCGGGCGCGTACGCGGTCGCCGCGGCCAGCAGCTCCAGTCCCTCGGCGGGACGGCCGGCGGTGGCGAGCAGGTGGGCGCGGGCGACGACCGCACCCACGAAGGTGTGGTGGTTGATCGGGAAGAGGCTGAGGCCACCGCCGCTGGCCGCGGCGAGCCGGGCCAGCGTCTCGTGCACCTCCGGGAGGGTGGGGGCCTGCGCCAGCGCGCCGGCGAGGTGGCCGGCGGCGTGGTGCAGGTCACCCTCGTCGAGTGCCAGCCGGGCCAGAGCCAGCTCCTCCGTCGGGGAGAGCGCGGGGTCGTCCGTTCCGTCGGGCACGTCGTCCTCTCGTCGCTGGGGCTGGGCCGGGTGCACCGCAAGCTTAGTTGATATTGAGATCAACTGGTGATCACCTGCGCAGTCCTGCTCGTTCGATTGCTGAGCTACGGTTAAAAGTGCAAGACTGAGCAAGAATCGCGCGGCAATCGCGCAGGGGAGGGGTTTTCGTGACACGTGCAGGCTCCGGCATGGCCGCCGACATCGACGAGCAGCCGGCTGGCTACGCCCGCCTCCTCTCGGCCGCCAACGCCGCCGAGATCGCGCGGGTGGCGGCGGCCATCGCCGAACGTCGCCCACGGCACGTGGTCTTCACCGCCCGGGGCACCTCCGACCACGCGGCCCTCTACGGGGCGTACCTGACCGAGATCCGGCTCGGCCTGCCCGCCGGGCTCGCCTCGCCAAGCGTCGTCACCCTGTACGGGGCCCGCCCCGACCTGTCCGACGCGCTCGTCGTCGGGGTCAGCCAGAGCGGCGGCTCGCCCGACCTGGCCGAGGTGCTGCGCGCCGCCCGAGCCTCCGGGGCGCTGACCCTCGCGGTGACCAACGCCCCCGACTCGCCGCTCGTCGACGTCGCCGAGCTGAGCGTCGACATCGCCGCCGGGCACGAGCGGGCGGTCGCCGCCACCAAGACGTACACCGCCGAGCTGCTCGCCCTGCTGATGCTCGTGGAGGGGATCCGGGCCGGCGACGGTGTGCTCCCGGCGGCCGAGCGGGAGGCGCTGGACGCGCTGCCCGAGCTGGCCGCCCGCACGCTCGCCGACGGCACCCCGGCCCAGCTCGCCCCGCGCTACCGGTTCGCCCGCCAGCTGGTCACCACCGGCCGGGGGTACGCCTACCCGACCGCCCGGGAGGCCGCGCTGAAGCTGATGGAGACCTCGTACCTGCCGGCGCTCGCCTTCTCCGGCGCCGACCTGCTGCACGGCCCGCTCGCGATGACCGACCCGGAGGTCCCGGTGCTCGCCGTGGTCGGCTCCGGCCCCGGTGGCCGGTCGATGGGGGAGGTGCTGCCCCGCCTCGGCGAACGCCGCGCCGACGTCGTGGTGGTCGGCTCCGCCGACGTGCCGGGCGCCACCCGGCTGGCCGTCCCCGAGGTCGACGAGCGGTACGCCCCGCTGTTGGACATCCTGCCGTTGCAGCGGTTGGCGCTGGCCCTGGCGCTCACCCGGGGCGAGGATCCGGACGCGCCGCGCGGGTTGAAGAAGGTCACCGCGACGATGTGAGGCGTGGCGTGGCACCCTGGTCACCGTGTCCACGCTGCGCGACCTCGCCGAGGAGCACACCCATCTCCGTCCGGCCGACATCGACCACCTGCACCGCATCGCCGGCGACTGGCAACTGCTCTCCGATCTCTCCTTCGCTGACCTGCTGCTCTGGGTGCCGGTCGACGCCGACGGCACGTTCCTGTGCGTCGCCCAGGTCCGCCCGACCACCGCGCCCACCGCGTACCAGGATGACCAGGTGGGGCGGATCGTCGGCGGGCCGGAGGTGGCCCACCTGGGGGTGGCGTACTCCCAGGGCCGGATCTGGCGCGAGGGCGACCCGGTCTGGTACGGCGACGTGCCGGCCCGGCACGAGGCGATCCCGGTCCGGCTGCGGACCGCCGAGGGGGAGGCCGGCGAGGTGATCGCCGTGGTGGGGCGGGACACCAACCTCTCCACCGCGCGCACCCCGAGCCAACTGGAGCTCAACTACCTGACCACGGCCGACGACCTGGCGCAGATGATCGCGGACGGCACCTTCCCGCCACCGCGGCACCCGGGCGAGACCACCTCCGCGCCCCGGGTCGGCGACGGCCTGGTCCGGCTCGACGCCGGCGGCAAGGTCACCTACGCCAGCCCGAACGCGCAGTCCGCGTACCGGCGGCTGGGCTACGCCTCGCACCTGGTGGGCGAGGACCTGGCCGCGCTGCACCGCCGGCTGGCCGGCGACCCGCTGGACGGCACCGAGGCCTCGAACGGCATCCTGGCCGCGCTGCGCGGTGAGGCGCCGCCCCGCCGGGAGATCGACGCCCGCGGCGCCACGATGCTCACCCGGGCGCTGCCGCTGATGCCCGCCGGGGTGCCGATCGGCGCGCTCGTGCTGGTGCGGGACATCACCGAGGTCCGCCGCCGCGATCGGGCGCTGATCACCAAGGACGCCACGATCCGCGAGATCCACCACCGGGTGAAGAACAACCTCCAGACCGTTGCCGCGCTGCTGCGGTTGCAGGCCCGCCGGGTGTCCATGCCGGAGGCGCGCGTCGCGCTGGAGGAATCGGTCCGCCGGGTCGCCTCGATCGCCCTGGTGCACGAGACGCTCTCCATGTCCAGCGACGAGGCGGTCGAGTTCGACGGCATCGTCGACCGGGTGGCCAGCGCGGCGACCGAGGTCGCGGCGACCGAGGTGAGCGTCGGCATGCGTCGACGGGGCAGCTTCGGCGTGCTGCCGGCGGAGATCGCCACGTCGCTGGTGATGGTCCTCAACGAGTTGCTGCTCAACGCCGTCGAGCACGGCTTCCCGCCGGCCGACGAGACGGACGAGCCCCGCGCGACTGCCGCCTCGGGCATGGTGCCGGTCGCCGCTCCCGAGGTCGACCCGTCGCTGCGACCCGAGGTGGTGGTCTCGGCGCACCGGTTCCGCAAGATGCTGCACGTCTCCGTGACCGACAACGGGCGCGGGCTGCCGCCGGACTTCGACGCGGAGCGAGCCAGCCGGCTCGGCCTCCAGATCGTCCGTGCCCTGGTCACCGGGGAGCTGCGCGGCACCATCGAGTTGCGGGCCGGCGCCACCGGCGGCACCGAGGCCGTGCTCGTCGTCCCGCTGGCCCGCAACGCCCCTGACGGCCGCTCACAGGCCTGACCGCCGCGCCGGGACAGTCGTGTCTGCGGACGTCGGCTGGCCCGGTAAGGGTGCGCGTTGCGGTGGCACCGCGCGGCTTGCGTTCGACGGGGACGTGGTGGCGGTGCCGCTCACGTCCGCCGCTGGCGAGGGGTCGTGTCCGAGCGCCCCTGTCATCTCGAGCGGTATACCTGTGAGTCATATTTATGACCCACAGGTATACCGCTCGGCAGAGTGGTGTCGGTCCGAGAGTTGGCGTTGACCGGCCATTGCTTCGAGCGGTCTGCCGGTCGACCTGCGGCGCCGGGCGGCGTGGGCGTCAGCGGATCAGCGGGCGGGGCGGCTGGTCAGCAGGGCGACGGTCAGGCCGGGGCGCGGCCAGACCTGGGCGACGGTGAAGTCCGCGCGTAGCGCGTCACCCTTGGCGCCGGTCACGGCGGCCAACGGCTCGGCCTGCCGACCGGAGAGCACCAGCCACACCCGTGTCGTACCGGCCAGGCACTGCGCCGGCTGGGGGCACTCGGCCGCCCACAGGTCGCCCCGGCGGACCTCGTCCTCGGTGACCAGGACGTCCCGGGGTGGGTCGTCGAGGTGGTACTCGATGCCGAGGTCGAGGAAGAGCCAGCTCTGCCGGGGCGAGTAGACGATCGCGTCGCCCGGCCGCTGACCGTCGGCGATCACGCGCGCCGCGCCCGCGTAGTCCACCGGCGCGCTGCGCGGCCACTCGTGGGTGCGCCGCAACGCCGCCTGGTCGGGAAGGCCGAGCAACCCGGCCAGGACCACCACGGCGAGCGCGGCGGGCACCGCCACCGCGGCCACCGCCGCGCCCGCCAGCAGACAGGCGAAGGGCACCACGAAGACCAGGTACCGGGGCACCCACAGCGGTACGACCTCGCCGGCGGCGAAGAGCAGCAGCACGGGCAGCAGCACCGCGCTCACCGGCAGCAGGGCGCGACGCCCGAGCCGGGCCGCGCCCAGCGCGGCGACCCCGACCAGCAGTCCACCCACCACGCTGCTCTGTGCCACCCCGCCAGGCAGAGCGGTCAGGTCGTCCAGGCGGACCAGGTGAACCCAGTTGAGCTGCCGGGACCGCTGTGCGCGGGCCTTGAGCAGCAGGGGGGCGACAAGCAGCGCGGCCGGCACCACGGCGACCACCCAGCGCCACACCCGCCGGTCCCGCGCAGCGTCGTGCTCGTCCCGGCTGACGACGCCGGCCGTGGCCGGGCCGCGCCACCAGGCGAGCAGGACGACCAGCCCGTGCGCGGCGAGCAGGGTGAGCGCGATCAGGTGGATGAGCCCGAGAGCGGCGGCGACGGCGGCGTACCCGGCCCAGCGGGTCCAGCTCGGCCGGCGCAGTGCGGCCACCAGCAGCAGGGTGGCGAGCACCGCGAGCATGGTGGCCAACGCGTACGGGCGGGCCTCCTGCCCGTAGCGGGACGTGCCGGGGAGGACCGCGAACAGCAGCCCGGCGAACAGGCCGGTGCGCCGGTCGACCAGCCGCGCGCCGAGCACGGCGAGCAACCCGGCCGCCACGGTCATCGCCAGCACGGCCGGCAAGCGCAGGGCGACCGTGGAGTCGCCGACGATCGCGGTCCAGCCGTGCATCAGCAGGTAGTACGGCCCGGTGGCGGCGTCGATGGTGCCGGCCAACCGGGCCAGGTCCTCGGGCGACCGGCTGGCCGCGCTCCAGGTCGCCAGTTCGTCGCGCCAGAGCTGGGCGGAACCCAGCCCGGTCAGGGTCACCACCAGGGTCAGCAGTGCCGGGGTGAGCCAGACCGGTACGCGGCGCAGGTGGTCCCACGCCGCGTTGGTCGACTCGGACAATCTGCCCACGGTCCGAGCCTGCCACGGTCTCGCCGTTCGTGGTGTCAGCCGGCCGCAGGCGGTGGACGCCAGGCGGGCATCACGTCGTTCGGCCGGGCTGTCTTCGCCGGATCACGCTCGACAAGGTCGCCGAGCACGGCATCGATCCGCTCCATCAGCTCGTCGTCCAGCCGGACCGCCGCCGCGCCGGCCGTCTCGGCGAGCTGCCCGGGTCGGGACGCCCCGACGATCGCGCTGGCCACGGTCGGTCGGTGCAACACCCACGCCACCGCCAACTGGGCCCGGCGGCGCACCCTGCTCGCCGCCGAGCGGGGTGGGCGCACCCTGCTCCGCGAGCTGCACCCGTTGATCCGCTGGGACGGCGCGGCACTGCGGGTCGCCGTCGGCACGTCCCGTCCGGCCGGTCTGGACGACCGCCCGTGGACGTTGCTGCCCACCTCGTTCTCCGGACCGACGGTGCACGCGATCCTGGAGGGGGACGCCGGACCCGCCCTCTGCTATCCGCCGGCAGGGCTCGGCGGGCTGTGGGCCTCGCCGCCGCCCAGCGCGGCGCTCGGCGCCCTGCTCGGCGGTACGCGGGCGGCGGCGCTGTCCCTGCTCGACGCGCCACTGAGCACCGGTGAGCTGGCCGCGATGTTGGGGCTCGCGCCGGCGACGGCGTCGCACCACCTCACCACGCTGCGGGACAACGGCCTGATCGTCGGCGTACGGGAGGGCCGGGTGGTGCGGTACGCGCGAACCGTCCTCGGTGACCAGCTGGTCGACTAGCCCGCCGCCCGTGATGTGGGATCCAGCACGTGGACATTGGCCGGCCCCCTCGGGGTGTGGCAGCATGGTGCGCATGACCGCCGCAGTCGTCCGCCGCTTCGTGGCACGTCGCCACGTCGATTACGGCCGCGTGCGCAGCGCGATCTGTCCGGCCTACTGACGACGCCCGATCAATCTGTCTCGGGCGCGCTCCGCGCCGGCTGTCTGAAGACACCGTTGTCCCGCCCGCTTCGCCGGGCCGGCCGCCGCGCCCCGCGTACCCCGAGGCACAGCAGACAACGGAGGACGCCGCGATGGCGGTCAGCAGCATCCCGGCCCGTTCCGAGGACCCGACGGCTCGCCCGACCCGAGCGCCGCGCCGGCCACGGGGTGAGGGTCAGTGGGCGCTCGGCCACCGTGAGCCGCTCAACCCCAACGAGCGGATCAAGAAGGACGACGACCCGCTCAACGTCCGGGCCCGCATCGAGACCATCTACGCGCACCGCGGGTTCGCCTCCATCGATCCGCAGGATCTGCGGGGCCGCTTCCGCTGGTGGGGCCTCTACACCCAGCGCAAGGCGGGCATCGACGGCGGGCGCACCGCCGTGCTGGAGCCGCACGAGCTGGAGGACGAGTTCTTCATGCTGCGGGTCCGCATCGACGGCGGCCAGCTCAGCCTGGCCCAGTTGCGGGTGATCGCGGACATCTCCCGGGAGTTCGCCCGGGACACCGCGGACATCACCGACCGGCAGAACATCCAGTACCACTGGATCCGGGTCGAGGACATGCCGGAGATCTGGCGTCGGCTGGAGTCGGTCGGCCTGCAGACGACCGAGGCGTGCGGCGACTGTCCTCGGATCGTGCTGGGCAGCCCGGTCGCCGGGGTGGCCCGGGACGAGGTGCTCGACCCGACCCCGGCGATCGACGAGATCGTCGCCCGGTACGTCGGCGACAAGCAGTTCTCCAACCTGCCCCGCAAGTTCAAGACGTCGATCTCCTGGCTGGTCGACACCCCGTACGAGTCGAACGACATCGCCTTCCTCGGTGTCGACCACCCCGAGTACGGCCCCGGCTTCGATGTCTGGGTCGGCGGCGGTCTCTCCACCAACCCGATGCTGGCCCAGCGGCTCGGCGTCTGGGTGCCGATGGCCGAGATCCCGGACGTGTGGGCCGGGGTGGTGGGGATCTTCCGCGACTACGGCTACCGGCGGCTGCGCAACCGGGCCCGGCTGAAGTTCCTGGTGGCCGACTGGGGTGTGGAGCGTTTCCGCGAGGTCCTGGAAAAGGACTACCTCGGTCGTACGCTGCTCGACGGCCCGGCGCCGACCCTGCCGTCGAAGCCGGTCGACCACGTGGGCGTGCACGAGCAGGCCGACGGGCGGCACTACGTGGGCGCCGCGCCGGTGGTCGGGCGGGTCTCCGGCGGGCAGCTCGCCCAACTGGCCGACGTGGTCGAGGCGCACGGCAGCGACCGGGTGCGGCTCACCCCGTACCAGAAGCTGCTGGTGCTCGACGTGCCGTCGGAGCGGACGGAGTCGCTTGTCGACGCGCTGCGTGGCATTGGCCTGGAGGCCCGGCCGTCGGCCTGGCGGCGCGGCACGATGGCGTGCACCGGCATCGAGTACTGCAAGCTCGCCATCGTCGAGACGAAGGCCCGCGGCGAGGAGTTGGTGGCCCGGTTGGAGCAGCGGCTGCGTGACTTCGACGCGGACATCTCGATCCACATCAACGGCTGCCCGAACGCCTGCGCCCGCACGCAGGTGGCCGACATCGGGCTCAAGGGCCAGCTGGTGGTCGGCCCGGACGGCCGGCAGGTCGAGGGCTTCCAGGTGCACCTGGGCGGCGGACTGGGCATGGCCCAGGGGCAGACGGCCGGTTTCGGCCGCAAGCTGCGCGGCCTGAAGACCACCGCCGAGGAGCTTCCGGAGTACGTGGAACGGCTGGCCCGTCGCTACCTGGCCGGTCGGAGCGAGGGCGAGACGTTCGCCAACTGGGTGATCAGAGTCGACGAGGAGGCACTGCGGTGAGCAGCGAGAACCGAGCGGCACCTCTGTACTGCCCGTACTGCGGCGAGGAGGACCTGCGGCCGCACGAGGCGGGGCACGGCGCCTGGGAGTGCCACGCCTGCACCCGGGTCTTCTCGGTGAAGTTCACCGGCCTGCTCTCCCGGGCGGTGACCCGATGAGCGCGAGGAGTGAGCTTGCGAGCCCCGCAGTCGCGAACGAAGGGCCAGCACGAATGAGCCTCGTCTCCGCAGCGAACCTGCGCCTGGTCGGTCCGGGCGCCTCGACGTCGGCCGACCCGGCCCGACGCGACCCCGCCGAGCTGCGCGTCCTCGCCGAGCAGGCGGCCCAGGACCTGGAAGGCGCCCCGGCGCTGGAGATCGCCCGCTGGGCCGCGCAGACCTTCGGCGACCGGTTCTGCGTCACCAGCTCGATGGCCGACGCCGTGTTGGCGCACCTGGTGTCCCGGGTGGCCCCGGGCGTGGACGTGGTCTTCCTCGACACCGGCCTGCACTTCCCCGAGACGCTGCGGGTGCGCGACGAGGTGGCCCGCACGCTTCCGGTGAACGTCCGGTCGATCCGGCCGCGCCTCACGGTCGGCCAGCAGGATGGCCAGTACGGCCCCCGGCTGTTCAACAAGTCACCGGACGACTGCTGCCAGCTGCGCAAGGTGGAGCCGCTGGAGCGGGCGCTGTCCGGGTACGACGCCTGGGCCGCGGGCCTGCGCCGGGACGAGTCGCCGACCCGGGCCAACACGCCTGTGGTGACGTTCGACGCGCGGCGCGGCAGGGTCAAGGTCAACCCGATCGCGGCCTGGTCGCAGAAGGATGTGGACGCCTACATCGCCCGCTTCAACGTGCCGGTGAACGAGCTGTTCAAGCAGGGTTACGGGTCGATCGGCTGCTGGCCGTGCACCCGCCGGACGAAGGCCGGCGAGGACGCGCGGGCCGGCCGGTGGGCCATGTTCGAGAAGACCGAGTGCGGGCTGCACGTCTGACCTCGCCAGCGACCACCCCGACCGGCCCGGACGTGGCCGGCGGGGTGGCCCCGGTGGTGCTCGTCGCCCACGGCAGCCGGGATCCACGAGCGGCCGACGCCACCCGGGCACTCGCCCGAGCCGTGTCGGCGGCCCGGCCCGGGACACAGGTCTGGGCGAGTTGGCTGGACCACACCGAGCCGGGGCCGACCGAGGTGCTGCGTGGCCTGGCGGCGGCCGGTCACCAACGGGCGGTGCTGGTGCCTCTGCTGCTGACCGCCGCGTACCACCATCGGGTGGACATCCCGGCAGCGGTCGGCGCGGCGGTGCGGGCCGACCGGCCACTGGCGGTGCGGGTGACCGACGTGCTCGGCCCGGCGGACGGCACCGTCGACCCGGGGCTGCTGGCCGGGCTGCGTCGACGGCTCACCGAGGTGCGGCCGGGCCGCTTCGACGCGCTGGTGTTGGCTGCTGCGGGCACCCGGGACGCGCGCGCCCGCCGGTCGGTGGGTCAGGCCGCGGAGGCGCTCGGTGCGGAGTTCGGGGTGCCCTGTCGGGTGGCGTACGCCTCGGCGGCGCCACCGGCGGCCGGTGTGGCGGTGTCCCGACTGCGGGCGGCCGGCGCACGGCGGGTGGCGGTGTCCGCGTACTTCCTGGCGCCGGGCCTGTTCCACGACGCGGTGACCGAGGCGGCTCGGGCGGCCGGCGCGGTGGCGGTGTCCGCCCCGTTGACCGACGCGCCGGAGCTGGTCGAGGTGGTGCTGCGCCGGGTCGATGACCCGTCGTCCGGCCACGTCGTGGCACCGGCCGGCTGAGGTTGGGGCGGACAGCGGAACGCCCCGGTGGGCGGACCCACCGGGGCGTACAGCGGTGTCGTTGGGATCAGGCGGAGTGAGCGCGCAGCACGCGGAGGCCGCCGCGCCGCTTGACGGCCCGCCGCTCCTCTTCGCTCATTCCGCCCCAGACGCCGGCGTCCTGACCCGACTCGAGTGCCCACTGCAGGCACTGGTCGGTCACGGAGCAGCGCCTGCAGACGGCCTTGGCCTGCTCGACCTGCAGCAGAGCCGGTCCAGACGTCCCGATCGGGAAGAACAGCTCTGGGTCCTCGTCGCGGCAGACACTATGGTGACGCCAGTCCATGGCGGCAACACTCCTCATTCTGGATGGGTGGCGAACAATTGCTTGGTCGTGCTTTTCCTATATGCATCCGCAGTGCCGATGGTGACGGTTAGCGTCCGTCCATTCGGCAGTGCGTGAGCAGGCGTTCAGCGCCGGGGACCTGCTGGAACAGCTCAACCTGACGAGCATATCCAGGCAATGTCCCGGTAACTCAAGTCCGCTTGTGAATACTTTCACGAACAGTCGTGATGTCAAGGGTGACGCTCGGAAAAACTCCGGGCGGTGAGCAAGCCCACAGCCCCTTTGTCCGGTTTTCGGGGCTTTCCCGATTACCCGCCGTGCCACAGTCGAGGATCAATATAGTACAGTCCGCGTGACATTGCTGACATTTCCGGCACCTGCCCCTCGGTGTGGCGGCGACCAAGTCGATCGGTTGTGGCCACCGTGTCGACCAAGGGCAGTACCCGAGACCTAGCAGATTACTCTCAGTGCGGCCGGAACGGAGGTGAATCTGACTTTCTCCCGCTCGCCGAGATAGTCGCCGTCGAGCTGAAACGCCTGCGGACGGCTGGAGACCAGCGTGAACTCCGCCGTGTCATGGAGTCGTAACACCTGCCGGCCGTGTGGATCCGGTTGCCGGGACAGGAACTGAGTCACTGTACGTGTTGTGCTAGCCACCCGGAGCTGACGTAGTGCCAGCACATCCAGCCCGAGGTCGAACGACGCCGCCGGGTTCGGGTTGACCTCCCGGTCGCCCAGGTACGTCCACGGTGCCGTGTTCTGGATGATGACCGTGGCCAGCTCGGCCTCGGACGGCTCGCCCGGACGCTCCAGCACGATCGCCGGATGCCGCCGGTCCGAGGCGAAGAAGTACTGATTCATGATCGAGCGCAGATAGAGCGTCGGCGTGGACACCCGACCCTTGCGCCGGGCCTGCTCCACCCGGTGGATGACCGCGGCGTCCAGGCCGAACCCCGCGCAGAAGGTGAAGTAGCGGTCGTCGGCGAGGCCCAGCCCCACCGTCCGGCTCCGGCCCAGGCGCAACCCTTCGAGGATCATGCTGGTCGCCTCCGGCCACTCCCGGGGCAGGCCCAGCGCGCGGGCGAACACGTTTGTCGACCCGCCCGGCACGGTCGCCAGCGCGGGCAACCGCTCGGCCATCGGTGCGTCGTCGGCGCGGGGCGGCGGGTCGGCCGTCATGAGGCCGTTCACCACCTCGTTCACGGTGCCGTCGCCACCCAGGGTGACGACCAGGTCGACGCCCTCGGCCGCGGCCTCCCGGGCCAGCGCCATCGCGTGTCCGCGCCGCCGGGTGTAGCGCACGCTGAGGTCGACTTCGCTGCGCAGCGCCCGGACGAGCACGTCCCGGCTGCGTTCGCTGGTGGTGGTGGCCTTCGGATTGACCACCAGGACGGCGTGCATGGGCGGCACTGTACCTCTCGGTAGCCCGGGTATCGTGGCGCGCGTGACCATCGACTCGGCTCCCGTCACGCTCCGCTGGGCGGTCCGGCTGCTCTGGGCGGAGGCGGCCGCCGTCGGGCTGATCGCGGCATGGCTGATCTGGGCCGACCTCACGGCCACCACCACCGATCTGGCGTCGGCGTTGCTGGTGACCGCGTTCGCCGTCGGGGCCGCGGTCGCGCTCTGGGCGCTGGGCCGGGCACTGTCGCGCCGCAAGGCGGGCGCCCGCGCGCCGGCGATCGTGCTTCAGCTGATGCTGCTGCCGATTGGATGGTTCATGATCCAGGGCGGGTTGGGCTGGCTGGGCGTGCCGCTGATGGCGCTCGGCCTGGGCGTGACCTGGCTGCTGGTCAGCCCCCCGACGACCCGGGCACTGGGCGTGGCGTGACCGACCTGGCGCGCCGCGCCGGTCAGTAGCCGCCGGAGCGGCGCGTGAGCAGCGCGATCGTGGCCCGACCGTCGACGGCCGTGGCGGACGCCGACGTCGTCAACGCGGTGAGCACCTTCCAGGCGAAGGACGACTCGGCCGGCAGCGTGGCGCCACGCACGGTCGGCACGGTCACCTCGACGGTCAACGCGTCCTCGGTGACCGCGAAGCGGCACTCCAACTCGGCGTCACGGGTGGCGATGGCGAGCAGCATGGCGCACGCCTCGTCGACCGCGATCCGCAGATCCTCGATCTCGTCCAGCGCGAACTGCAACCGGGCCGCGAGACCGGCGGTGGCGGTGCGGAGCACGCCAAGGTAACCGCCGTCGGCGGGCACCGTGAGGTGCACCACGTCGTCGTCGGTCGCTGGCTGGCCAGTCAGTTGAGTCACGCCTCATCCCCCCGGTCGGGGACTCTACCCGGTCGGTCGCCCGTGCGCGTGCCAGCGGTGGCGGCATGGTCCGCCAGCTCGCGCAGCGCGTCGCCACTGAGCCGATAGGGAACCCATTCGCTCATCTGCTCCGCGCCGATCGAGGCGTAGAACCCGGCGGCCGGGTTCCAGTCGATCATCCACCACTCCAGTCGCCGGTACCCGCGTCGTACGCAGATCTCGGCCAGGGCGGCGAGCAGCAGCCGACCCGCACCGGACCCCCGGGCGGTCGGCCGAACGTAGAGATCCTCCAGGTAGATGCCGTGCACACCGGCCCAGGTGGAGAAGTTGAGGAACCACAGCGCGAAGCCGATCGGCTCGTCCTGCTCGTCCACCGCGACGTGCCCGAAGAGCGCCGGGGCCGGCGCGGGGCTGGACGCGTCCGTGGCCGCGCCGCTGGCTGGAGCAGCCGGAAACAGGGCCGAGGTCAGCTGCTCGGCGGTGAGGTGGCACTGGTCGGCGGCCCGTTCGTACTCCGCCAGCTCGTGCACCATTGCGACGACGGCCGGCACGTCCTCGGGACGTGCCGGCCGGATCGTCAGGATGACCGGTGCGGTCACGCCTTCTTGGTCTCCCAGAAGATCTTCGAGATCTCGTCGATCTTCGAGAGGAGCTTGTCGGCGGTGGCCGGGTCGAGGCTGCCCTTGACGCCACCGGCGCCGGCGAGCTTGGTGGCCTCGTTGAACAGGCTGTGCAGGTTCGGGTACTTCTCGAAGTGCGGGGGCTTGAAGTAGTCGGTCCACAGCACCCAGAGGTGGTGCTTGACCAACTCGGCGCGCTGCTCCTTGATGATGATGGCGCGGGTGCGGAACTCCGGGTCGGTGTTCGCCTGGTACTTCTCGCAGATCATTTTGACCGATTCGGCCTCGATCCGAGCCTGAGCCGGATCGTAGACACCACACGGCAGGTCGCAGTGTGCGCTCGCGGTGACGCGGGGCGCGAGGATGCGCGGAAATCGCATCAGGATCCTCCATGGGAAGTTTGCGATGATCAAAGGCGACATTACTCCTGGGGGATGCTTTCCGAACGGACGGAGGTGAAACCAGTGGGCACCGATCACCCGCCTGAGGTGGCCCGGTTGCGCGGGCCGTTGACCGCCGTCCTGGTGGTCGGCCCGTCCATGGCACCGACGCTGCGGCACGGCGACTCGGTGCTGGTCCGCCCCGGCGACCGCCGGATCCGACCCGGGGACGTGGTGGTCGCGGTCTTCCGCACTCGTCCCGACCTGCTGGTGGTGAAGCGGGCGGTCCGGCAACAGGACGGCGGCTGGTGGCTGCGCGGCGACAACGAACTGGTCACCGACGACTCCCGGGCGTACGGGATCGCCGACGTACGGGGGCGGGTGCTGGTCCGATACTGGCCGCGCCCCGGTCGGGTACATCGCCGGCGGTTATGACCCCGCTCACATCCCGGTGTGGGCGTCGACACTATGCTCGAAGTGACCGGGTGACCCCCCGTACGCGTGCCACCGCTCGCCGCCCACCTCGCGGCCAGGCCCGGCCGCCTCACATCTGTTCGACAGATCCTGGAGTCACCGCCATGTCTTCGTCCACCGTGGACCCCGCTGATCCCGTCTTCCTGCTGCACCGGGGCGGCAAGATGGCCGTCACCTCGACCGTGCCGCTGACCAGCCGGGAGGACCTCTCCCTGGCGTACACCCCGGGGGTGGCCCGGGTGTGTGAGGCGATCGCCGCCGACCCGGCCCTGGTGGACGACTACACCTGGGTGTCGCACACCGTCGCGGTGGTCACCGACGGCTCGGCGGTGCTGGGGCTCGGCAACATCGGCCCACGTGCCGCGCTGCCGGTGATGGAGGGCAAGGCGGTGTTGTTCAAGCAGTTCGGTGGGGTGGACGCCGTCCCGGTCTGCCTGGACACGCAGGACGCGGACGAGATCGTCGCCGTGGTCCGGGCGCTGGCCCCCTCGTTCGGCGGGATCAACCTGGAGGACATCAGCGCCCCGCGCTGCTTCGAGATCGAGCGCCGGCTCGACGAGGCGCTGGACATTCCGGTCTTCCACGACGACCAGCACGGCACCGCGATCGTGGTGCTGGCCGCACTGCGCAACGCCGCCACCCTGCTCGACCGCAAGCTCGGCGACCTGCGGGTCGCGGTGAGCGGTGCGGGTGCGGCCGGGGTGGCCGTGACGAAGATGCTGATCGCCGGGGGCGTCAACCCCGACCAGGTGGTCGTCTGCGACTCCAAGGGCATCATCGGCCGGCACCGCACCGAGCTGACCGGCACCAAGGCCGAGTTGGCGGCTACCACGAACGCGGACGGCCGACACGGCGACATCACCGAGGCGCTGCGCGACGCCGACGTGCTGATCGGGGTTTCCGGCGGCCAGATCCCCGAGGCCGCGGTGGCGCGGATGGCACCCGGCGGGATCGTGTTCGCGCTGGCCAACCCGACCCCCGAGGTGCACCCCGAGGTCGCCGCCCGGCACGTCGCGGTGGTCGCCACCGGGCGCAGTGACTACCCCAACCAGATCAACAACGTGCTGGCCTTCCCCGGGGTGTTCCGCGGGGCGTTGGATGCCGGCGCGACCCGGATCACCGAGGCGATGAAGGTCGCCGCCGCGGACGCCATCGCCGGCGTGGTGGCCGAGTCGCTGACCGCCGACGCGATCGTCCCGTCGCCGCTCGACCCACGCGTCGCGCCGGCCGTCGCGGAGGCGGTCGCCGAGGCGGCCCGCCGCGACGGCGTCGCCCGCCGCTAGGGTCTGCGCGGCCCGCACAGGCGCCGGTGCGCTCCTGCGCAGCATGCGCTGGCCCTGTGTGTCGGCCGCGCTGGCCCTGTGTGTCGGCCGCGCTGGCCTGGGCCGGGGCGTTGCCGGCGCAGCATGCGCCGCGCGCCTTCTTAACGGGCGCTCAGCTTGTTACCGTGCCGATCATGCGTGCCGCCTTTGCCTCCCGCTTCAATGACGCCGACCCGCTCGCCGCGCTCACCGTCGGTGAGCGGCCCGAGCCGACCCACCCGGCCGACGACTGGGTGACCGTGCAGGTGCAAGCCACCTCGCTCAACCACCACGACCTCTGGTCGCTGCGTGGGGTGGGGCTCGCCGAGGCACAGCTGCCGATGATCCTCGGCTGCGACGCGGTCGGGTTGGACCCGGAGGGCCGCCCGGTGGTCGTGTACCCGGTGGTGGTCACTCCTGGTGACCCGCGCGGGGTCTCCATCCTCTCCGAGCACTTCGCCGGGACCCTCGCCGAGCGGGTCGCCGTACCCCGATCGAACCTGATCCCGCTGCCCGACGGCATGGCGGCGACCGACGCGGCGTGCCTGCCCACGGCCTGGCTGACCGCGTGGCGGATGCTGACCACCAAGGGCCGCGTCGCGGACGCCGACAGCGTGTTGGTCCAGGGCGCGGGCGGCGGCGTCGCCACCGCGGCCGTCGCGCTCGCCGTCGCGATGGGCAAGCGGGTGTACGCGACCAGCCGCGACGCCGGCAAGCGGGACCGGATCTCGGCTCTCGGCGCCACCGCCGTGGAACCCGGTGCCCGGCTGCCGGAACGCGTCGACGTGGTGATCGAGACGGTCGGCGCGGCCACCTTCGACCACTCGCTGAAGTCGGCCGCGCCGATGGCCCGGATCGTGGTCTCCGGCGCGACCGCCGGGCACGAGCCGGCGGTCAACCTGCGCCGGCTCTTCGCGATGCAGTTGGAGATCCTGGGCACCTCGATGGGCACGCCGGGTGAGCTGTACGAGCTGCTGGCATTCTGCTCGGACAACGAGGTGCGCCCGGTGGTGGACAGCGTGGTCCCGTTCGCCCGGGTCGAGGACGCCTTCGCCCGGCTGCACTCCGGGGACGCCTTCGGCAAGATCGTCATCGACCACACCGCCTGACGCGTTCATGATCCGCGCAACATCGGGGAAACTGCTGCCTCCGGCCGCGCCGAGGCAGCAGCATCCCTGATGTTGCGCGGATCTTCGCCCGGCCGCGACCGCCCCGCGCGGCCCGCGCGGCGCGGCCCGCCCGCTCAGAGGTGGTCGTCGAAGGTGGCGACGTCGCCGCGGGTCGCATCGGTCGGGATGCGCTTCCTGGCGTCGGCGTCACCGTAGAGCGACCAGCGCAGAAACTCGACGGACGTGTCCGAGACGACACGCAGCGTCGCGCCGTCGCTGAGCAGCGCCCGCCCGTGGTCACCCTTGGGCAGGCTCAGCATCGCCTTGGGCCAGGGCACCTTGTCGTACGCGGCCTTGCCCGCCGCGTACTCGACCACCTCGTCCAGCTCACCGTGCACGAACAGTTGCGGCGCGGCCGCGCCGGCGAACGCGGTGCCCACGCCGAGCGCGGTGCCCGCGAACACCACGCCCGCGTCCAGCCGCTCGTCCCGGTTGGCGGTGAACAGCCCGATCGTGGTCACCCCGCCGGCCGAGTGCCCGGCCGCGGCCACCCGTTCGCCGTCCAACCGGCCCCGCAACGCGTCGCCGGCCTTGCCGTCCAGCGCGAGCACCTGGTCCAACGCGTACGAGACGTCCGCCGGCTGGTTGAGCACGTCGAGGATGTTCTTGTCGCCGCCGGAGGAGGTGTGCGGGAAGGTCGGCGCGGCCACCACGAAACCCGCCGCCGCCCACCGGGTCAGCAGCGTGGCGTAGTCGTCCGGCCGCCCACCCAGCCCGTGGCTGAACATCACCACCGGAAACCGGCCCTCGGCCGCCGCCGCCGACCGCCTGGCCGCGCCGCCGGACTGCCCGGCCGCCGGGTACCAGAGCGTCGTCGGCAGCGCTCGGCCGTCCCGGTTCAGCTTCAGTTGGCGTACGCCGACCGCGAAGGCGCGCCGCGGGGCCTTTCCGGCGGGAACCTGTGGTGTCGGCGTGGCGGCGGCCTTCGGCTCGACCGGCGGAACCGGACCGCTCTGGCTCGGACGGGTGTCCGCTGAGCAGCCGGCCAGACCGGCCATCAGTACGGCGCTGGCCAGCAGTGCGGGAGTGACGCGACGCGACATGAACCCGATTGTGCCCCGACCGGCTGGGGTGCCCGGCGGGCATTGACGCGTTGTGTCCTTCCGGTCACCCGGGGCTGTGCCCTCGGAGACGGGCCCACTCAGGCCGCGGCACGGTCCGCGAGAGGACGACGCCGACGGGCGATGTCCGTCAGCGCGCGCAGTGGGAAGGCGGCATTGGGGTTGTACCGGTTCGTGCCGGGCGGCACGATCTCGTCGATCCGGTCGAGGGTCGCGTCGTCGAGGGTGAGCGTGGCGCCCTTGAGCAGATCTTCCAGTTGCGGCATGGTGCGCGGTCCGATGATCGCCGAGGTGACGGCCGGATGGGCCACGGTGAAGGCGATGGCGAGCTGTGGAAGCGTGCAGCCGATGCTCGCCGCGAGGTCGACGAGCTGCTCGACGGCGTCGAGTTTTGCGGCGTTCTCGGCGATCGTGGGATCGAACTGCGCCGGCCGCAGTGCGGCCCGCCCGGTCGACAGGTCGACGGGCTGGTCCCTGCGGTACTTCCCGCTGAGAAATCCGAAGGCGAGCGGGCTCCAGACCAGCACCCCCATGCCGTAGCGCTGGCAGACCGGCAGGGTCGAGGCCTCGACGCCACGGGCCAGGATCGAGTACGGCGGTTGCTCGGTGCGCAGGCGTCCGAGGCCGCGGCGCTCGGAGACCTGGTGCGCCTCGACGATCTCCTCGGCGGGGAACGTCGAGCAGCCGAACGCTCGGATCTTGCCCTCGCGGACGAGGTCGGTGAGCACCGAGAGCGTCTCCTCGATGTCGGTCGAGGGGTCGGGACGGTGGATCTGGTAGAGGTCGATCCAGTCGGTGTCCAACCGCCGGAGGCTCCCCTCGACCGCCTTGAGGATCCACCGCCGCGAGTTGCCACCCTGGTTCGGGCCCTCACCCATCGGGAAGTGCACCTTGGTGGCCAGCACGACGTCGTCGCGGCGCCCGCGCAGCGCCCTGCCCACGATCTGTTCGGACTCGCCCTGGCCGTACATGTCGGCCGTGTCGACGACGTTGATGCCCTGGTCGAGGGCGGTGTGGACGATGCGGACGCAGTCGTCGTGGTCGGGATTGCCGACGGCACCGAACATCATGGTCCCGAGGCAGTGGGTGCTGACCTCGATGCCGGTGCCGCCGAGGGTGCGATAGCGCATGCCGATGCTCTCCTAGCTGGTTCAGTGGTGATCACCTGGCACCGTAGGAGCTGGAGTCGGCTCTAGGTCAACCCCCGTTACCCTGCTCGGCATGGCTGAGGTCACCGCGGGTCTGAGTATCGGACAGGTCGCCGAACGCACCGGCTTGAGCGTGCACGCGCTCCGCTTCTACGAGCAGCAGGGGATTTTCGTCAGCCCGGTACGCCGTGGCTCCACCGGGCGTCGCGTCTACACCCAGGACGACGTGGACTGGCTGACCGTCTGCGTCATTCTCCGCGCCTCCGGCATGCCGCTGCCGGCGCTGCGCCGCTACACCGAACTGGTTCGCGAGGGCGCGGGCAACGAGGAGGAACGACTCGCGCTCATGCGTGCGCACCACGTGCGCGTCACGGACCAGATCGGCCAGCTCACCCAGAGCCTGGATCTGATCAGCTTCAAGGTCGGGGTGTACGAGGACCTGCTCGACGAGGCTCGGCCCGCAGTCGAGTCAGGTCGTCCGCGTCCTTCGGACGGCGGGGCCGCTCCGGCACACACCGGAACCCCTGCCGATCCGGCCACCTCGACCACCTCGGCGATGGTGGACAACTGCCGGAGCGCAAGCTCGTCCCGCGAAGGACCGTACCTGGGTCGGCAGGATCACTGGGCCGGGGACGGTGCCGCCTGACCAGCTTCGCTAGGGTCACCGACATGCCTGAGAACTACACGGACCCCAGCGGCAACACCGAGGCGTTCCGCGCCTTCAACCAGACGCCGGAGGCTGCGGCACCGACGGAGGCCCCTTCCCGCCTGCCGCTCATCATCGGTGCGGCAGTGGTCGTCGTGGTGCTGGTGGCACTCGTCGCCTGGCTGGCGACCGGCTGATCGAGTCGCACCGACTCGCGCGCACCCTCGGGATTCCCGGGGGTGCGCGCCTGCGTGGCGTCAGGCCGCCCCGACCACGTCCCGGGTCTGCCGGGCGATCTCCCGTTCCTCGTCGGTGCGGATGACACAGACGCTCACCTCGGTGCCGTCGGGTGAGATGACGCGGTCGCCCGCGCCGTCGTTGCGCGCATCGTCGACGGCGATACCGAGCCGGTCCAGGCCGGCCAGCGCGGCTGCCCGGACGGGCGCGGCGTGCTCGCCGACCCCGGCGGTGAAGGCGATCGCGTCGACGTGGCCGAGCAGCGCGTAGTAAGCCCCGACGTACTCGGTGATCCGCCGGCAGTACACGTCGAAGGCCAGCGCCGCAGCCCGGTCCCCAGCCGCCCGGCGCGCAAGCACCTCGCGCATGTCGTTGGCGCCGGTCAGCCCGAGCAGCCCGCTGCGGTGGTTGAGCAGGTCGTCGATCTCGTCGACCGACAGCCCGGCCTCCCGGCGCAGGTGGAAGATCACCGTGGGGTCGAGGTCGCCGCTGCGGGTGCCCATCACCAGCCCCTGCAACGGGGACATGCCCATCGAGGTGGCGACGCTGCGACCGTTGGCCACCGCGCAGGCGCTGGCCCCGTTGCCCAGGTGCAGGGTGATCGTGTTGACCTGGTCGTACGGGCGGCCGAGCAGTTCGGCGGTACGCCGGGACACGTACGCGTGCGAGGTGCCGTGGAAGCCGTACCGGCGGATGTCGTACCGCTCGGCGGTGTCCCGGTCGATCGCGTACGTCGCGGCGGCCTCCGGCAGGGTGTGGTGGAACGCGGTGTCGAAGACGGCGACCTGCGGGACGTCCGGGAGCGCCGCGCGGGCCACCTCGATGCCGGCCAGGTTGGCCGGATTGTGCAGCGGGGCGAGCGGCACCAGGTCCTTGATCGCGGCCAGGACCGTGTCGTCGACGAGCACCGGCGCACTGAACGTCCGGCCACCGTGCACCACCCGGTGCCCGACCGCCTCCAGCCCGCCCAGGTCGAGTCCGTCCAGGATCTGCCGGACCGCGCTGGCGTGGTCCGCCGGGCCACCACCGGGCTCACCGATCCGTTCGACGGTGCCGTGGTCGAGCACCCGGTCCCCGTCGTAGAGGCGCCACTTCACCGACGACGACCCGCAGTTGAGCACCAGCACCCGACTCATGAGGCCTCCTCGGTGGCCGCCTGGATGGCGGTGATCGCCACCGTGTTGACGATGTCCGGCACGGTCGCGCCGCGGGACAGGTCGTTCACCGGCCGGCGCAGACCCTGCATGACCGGGCCGACGGCGACCGCCCCGGCCGAGCGCTGCACCGCCTTGTACGTGTTGTTGCCCGTGTTCAGGTCCGGAAAGATGAATACGGTGGCCTGGCCGGCGACCGCGCTGCCCGGCAACTTCGTCGCCGCCACCGCCGGGTCGATCGCCGCGTCGTACTGGATGGGTCCCTCGACCAGCAGGTCGGGCCGGCGCTCCCGGACCAGGGCGGTGGCCGTGGCGACCTTCTCCACGTCCGCGCCCGCGCCGGAGCTGCCGGTGGAGTACGACAGCATGGCCACCCGTGGTTCGATCCCGAACCGGGCGGCGGTGTCGGCCGACGAGATCGCGATGTCGGCGAGCTGCGCGGCGTCCGGGTCGCGGTTGACCGCGCAGTCGCCGTAGACGAGCACCCGGTCGGCGAGCAGCATGAAGAAGACGCTGGAGGCCACCGAGACGTCCGGCAGCGTACGGATGATCTCGAAGGCCGGTCGGATGGTCGCGGCGGTGGTGTGCGTGGCGCCGGAGACCATGCCGTCGGCCCGTCCGGTCGACACCATCAGCGTGCCGAAGTAGTTGGGCTGCGCCACGATGTCGTGCGCCAGTTCGGCGGTGACGCCCCGGTGGGCGCGCAGCCGCGCGTACTCGGTGGCGAAGTCGTCGCGCCATTCACTGGTGACCGGGTCCACCACGCTCGCGTCACCGAGGTCGATGCCCAGCTCACGGGTCCGCCGGACGATGTCGTCAGGTCGGCCGAGCAGCGTCAGCTCGGCCACGCCCCGGCGTAGCAGGATCTCCGCCGCGCGCAGGATCCGCTCGTCGGTGCCCTCCGGCAGCACGAGGTGCCGGGGCTTCGAGCGGGCCCGGTCGATCAGCTCGTTCTCGAACATCAGCGGGGTGACCCGCGTCGACCGGCTGACCCGCAGCCGGCGAGCCAGGTCGTCGGTGTCCACGCAGCGCTCGAACGCGCCCAGCGCGGCCTCCACCTTGCGCGGGTTGGCCGTGCTGGGCCGACCCTCGATCCGGCTGGACGCGGCCACCGTGTCGTAGCTGTCGCTGGCCACCGACAGCACCGCCAACCCGGTGTTCAGCCCCTGGACCAACCGCATCACCCGGGGGTCCGGCTGCTCGCCGAGCGTGAGCACCAGCCCGGCCACCGACGCCTGGCCGGCCACGTGCGCGGCACTCGCGGCCACGAGCAGGTCGGCCCGGTCCCCGGGGGTGATCACCAGGGCGCCTTCGGTGAGGTGGTCCAGCAGGGTCGGCACGTGCGCCGCGCCGACCACGAAGTCCAGCACGTCCCGGCTGAGCGCGGCGTCGTCCCCGGCCAGCAGGGTGGCACCGAGCGCCGCCGCCACCTCGGCCACCGTCGGCGCCGACACGCTCGGCACCTCCGGGATGGCGTACGCGGGGACCGGCAGGTCGGGCAGCGTCATCGGCTCGGTCACCCGGTTGGCGATCACCGCGAGCACCGTCGCGCCCAGGTCGGTCAGATCGTGGTACGCCCCGCGCACCGCGGACGCGACCGCCGCCGGCTCCTGCCCGAGGCCGTCCACCACCGGCACCACCACGCTGCCGAACTCGGTGGCCAGCCGGGCGTTGAAGGCCAGCTCGCGAGGATGGGCCGGATCGCCCGGGTCGTCGAAGTCGCTGCCCACCACGACCACGGCGGGGCACTGCCGCTCCACTGCCCGGTACCGCTCGACAACCGTGGAGATCAGTTGCTCACGTCGACCGTCGGCGACCAGCGCCGCCGCCTGGGTGTAGGTCGCCCCGGCCAGCTCCGACAGCGGCAGCTCGACCCGGTAACGCTCACTGAGCAGGGCGAGGATCGGATCCGGACCGGTGTCGGCGACCAACGGCCGGAACACGCCGATCCGACCCACCTGGCGGGACAGCAACTCCGCCAGTCCGAGAGCGATCGTCGACTTGCCCCCGCCCGAACCAACGCTGGTCAGATACACACTGCGAGCCACACGCCAACCCTAGAAGATCGTGAGTGTGACGAGCCTGGTGGGCCGAGAAGGCGACCCCGGGATTGGGCGTGTCGTCGGCCGGTCGGCGAGGTGTCCAGGTCCTCCTTTGCTCTGCTTCAACCCGCGCAACAGCCGATGTCCGGATATCGGACGCTCGCCGTTGCGTCCGTTGAAGCAGAGCAAAGGAGACGACGCAGCGGTGCCGACCCCGCGCCAGCAGCGTCAAGCCCGTCCTGGCCGGAGGGTCACGACGTGCGGGCGGGACTGTCAGGCGTCTTCGTCGTCGGGGTCGTCCAGGCGGGCCAGGTACGTTGCCAGGCGCTCGATGGGGGTTTCGAAGTCGGGGTTGAGGTCGACGAAGTCGCGCAGGCGCTCGCCCAGCCACTCCAGGGTCACCTGCTCGGCGCCCCGGCGCTCGACCAGCTCCTCGATGCCACGGTCGGTGAAGTACATCGGGTACGTCCTCGTGCTCGGCCCGGCGCGGGCCGGGCGGATGGGCGGGTGGGTCGATGGGTCCGTGGACCGACGCGAGCCGGGGCAGGACCGTGGGTAACGGCCCTGCCCCGGCTCGCGTGGTGCGGTCAGGTCACGGGCGGGGGAGAGCCGCCTCGATCAGCGCGTTCTGCTCGACCTCGTGGGTCTTGGCCGAGCCGACCGCCGGGGCAGCCGCGGCCGGGCGGGAGATCCGCCGCAGCCGGACGTCCGTGAGGTGCTCCAGCAGGTTGAGCGCGACGAACGACCAGGCGCCCTGGTTGGCTGGCTCCTCCTGCACCCAGGCGAAGTCCTCCGCGTTCGGGAACTGCGCGAGGGCGGCCCGGATCTCCTCCACCGGCAGCGGGTACAGCTGCTCGATCCGGAGGATCGCGGTGTCGGTGACGCCGCGCTCCTGCCGGGCCTGGAACAGGTCGTAGTAGACCTTGCCGGAGCAGAGCAGCACCCGCTTCACCGACTCCGGGGCCGGTGCCGCCGTGTCGCGCAGCACCGGCTGGAAGGTGCCGGTGGTGAAGTCCTCCACCGAGGAGACGCAGAGCTTGTGCCGCAGCAGCGACTTCGGCGTGAACACCACAAGTGGCTTGCGCTTGGGCGACAGGGCCTGGCGGCGCAGCAGGTGGAAGTAGTTCGCCGGGGTGGTCGGGATGGACACCCGCATGTTGTCCTCGGCGCACATCTGCAGGAACCGCTCCGGCCGACCGGAGGTGTGGTCCGGGCCCTGGCCCTCGTGGCCGTGGGGGAGCAGCAGGGTGACGGCGGAGCGCTGACCCCACTTCACCTCGCCGGACGAGATGAACTCGTCGATCACCGACTGGGCGCCGTTGACGAAGTCGCCGAACTGGGCTTCCCAGGCGACCAGGGCGTTGATGTTCTCCACCGAGTAGCCGTACTCGAAGCCCATCGCCGCGTACTCGCTGAGCAGCGAGTCGTGCACGAAGAACCGGGAGCGCTCGCCGTCGCCGGTGAGCGACTTCAGCGGCAGGTAGTCGTCGCCGGTGCGGGAGTCGACCACCGAGGCGTGCCGCTGGACGAACGTGCCGCGACGCGAATCCTGCCCGGCGAGCCGGACGGTGACCCCGTCGTGCAGCAGCGCCCCGAGCGCGATGATCTCGCCGAAGCCCCAGTCGATGTTGCCCTCGACGGACATCTTGGCCCGCCGGTCCAGCAGTTGCTGGATCCGCTTGTGCGGAGTGAAGCCCTCGGGGAGGTTGATGTGCGCCTCGCCGATCGCCTTCACGACCGACGCGTCGGTTGCGGTGTCGACCTGCGGCTCCGGCTCCTCCTCGCGACGCGGCCGGTTGAGCTGGCGGGGCGCCGAGGCGGCGTCCCGGGTGGCCTTGAAGACCTTCTCCAGCTGCGCCTGGTAGTCGCGCAGCAGCTCTTCCGCGTCTTCCACGGTGATGTCGCCGCGACCGATCAGCTCCTCGGTGTAGAGCTTGCGCACCGAGCGCTTCGAGTCAATGATCTTGTACATCTGGGGGTTGGACATCGACGGGTCGTCGCCCTCGTTGTGCCCGCGCCGGCGGTAGCAGACCATGTCGATCACGACGTCCTTGTTGAACGTCTGCCGGTATTCGAAGGCCAGCCGAGCCACCCGGACCACGGCCTCCGGGTCGTCGCCGTTCACGTGGAAGATCGGCGCCTGGATCATCCGGGCCACGTCGGTGCTGTAGAGGCTGGACCGGCTGTACTCCGGGGCGGTGGTGAAGCCGACCTGGTTGTTGACCACCACGTGCACGGTGCCGCCGGTGCGGTAGCCGCGCAACTGCGACAGGTTGAGCGTCTCGGCGACCACGCCCTGCCCGGCGAACGCCGCGTCACCGTGCACCGCCAGCGGCAGCACGGTGTAGCCCTCCAGCTTGAGGTCGATCCGGTCCTGCTTGGCGCGGACGATGCCTTCCAGCACCGGGTCGACGGCCTCCAGGTGCGACGGGTTGGCCACCACCGACACCTTCACCGAGTGCCCGCCGTCCGGGGTGGTGAACTTGCCGTTCTGGCCCAGGTGGTATTTCACGTCGCCGGAGCCCTGCGTCGAGCGCGGGTCCAGGTGGCCCTCGAACTCCGAGAAGATCTTCTCGTACGGCTTGCCGACGATGTTGGCCAGCACGTTGAGCCGACCCCGGTGCGCCATGCCGATGACGACCTCGTCCAGGCCGTTCTCGGCGGACGACTCCAGCACCTCACCGAGCAGCGGGATCAGCGACTCGCCGCCCTCCAGGGAGAAGCGCTTCTGGCCCACGTACTTGGTCTGCAGGAAGGTCTCGAACGCCTCGGCGGCGTTGAGCCGGTTGAGCACGTGCTTCTGCTCGTCGGCGGCCGGCTTCTCGTACTTGCGCTCGATCCGTTCCTGCACCCAGCGCCGCTCCTCCGGGTCCTGGATGTGCATGTACTCGATGCCGACGCGGCGGCAGTACGAGTCGCGCAGCACGCCGAGGATCGAGCGCAGCTTCATCCGCTGCCGGCCGGCGAAGCCGTTGACCGGGAACTCGCGGTCCAGGTCCCAGAGGGTGAGCCCGTGCTGGAGGACGTCCAGGTCGGGGTGCTTGCGGATCTTGAATTCCAGCGGGTCGGTGTCGGCCATCAGGTGACCGCGCACGCGGTACGCGTGGATCAGCTCGTGCACCCGGGCGGTCTTGTTGATCTGGCCCTCGGAGTTGACCGCGACGTCGCGCATCCAGCGCACCGGCTCGTACGGGATGCGCAGCGAGGTGAAGATCTGGTCGTAGAAGCCGTGCTCGCCGAGGATCAGCTCGTGCATCACCTTGAGGAACTCGCCGGACTGTGCGCCCTGGATGATCCGGTGGTCGTACGTGCTGGTCAGCGTGATGATCTTGCTGACGGCCAGCTCGGCCAGGGTGGCCTCGGACATGCCCTGGTAGGGGGCCGGGTACTCCATCGCACCGACGCCGATGATCGCGCTCTGCCCCTGCATCAGGCGGGGCATCGAGTGCACGGTGCCGATGCCGCCCGGGTTGGTCAGCGAGATCGTGGTGCCGCTGTAGTCGTCCATGGTCAGCTCGTTGCGCCGCGCCCGCCGGACCACGTCCTCGTACGCCTGCCAGAACTGGCGGAAGTCCATCGTCTCGCAGCCCTTGATGGAGGGAACCACCAGGTTGCGGCTGCCGTCCGGCTTGGCCAGGTCGATCGCGATGCCGAGGTTGACGTGGGCGGGGCGGACCATCGCCGGCTTGCCGTTGGCCTCGGCGAAGGAGTTGTTCATCTCCGGGTGCTGGGCCAGCGCCCGGACCATCGCGTACCCGACCAGGTGGGTGAAGCTGACCTTGCCACCGCGCCCCCGGGCGAGGTGGTTGTTGATCACGATGCGGTTGTCGACGAGCAGCTTCGCCGGGACCGCGCGCACGCTGGTCGCGGTGGGCACGCTCAGCGAGGCGTCCATGTTCTGGACGATCTTCGCGGCGACGCCCCGCAGGGGCGTGGTCTGTGGGCCGTCGGCGCTCGGCGCGGCGGCCGGCTTGGCCGGGGCCGCCTTCGCCGGGGCGGCCTTGGGCGCGGCCGGCGCGGCAGCGGGCTTGGCCTGCGCCGACTGGGCGGCGGACGACTGGGCGGCGGGCGACTGCGCGGCGGGCGACTGCGCGGCGCTCGGCTTGCTCGCGGTCGCCGGCGGCGTGGCGCTCGGCTGGCTGACCGTGGCGGCTGCCTCCGGCTGCCCGTCCGGCTCGGGAGCGGCGGTCGGCTTTTCCGACGCCTCAGCCCCGCGTGGCGTGGCCGCGCCGGGCGCCGGCCGGTAGTCGGCGAAGAAGTCGTGCCAGGCCGAATCGACGCTCGATGGGTCGGCGAGGTACCGCTGGTACATCTCCTCGACGATCCACTCATTCGGGCCGAAACCCGCCAGTGGGTTCTCCTGCGAAGTCTGCTGGGTCGACACGGCCGGTAATCGCCTCTTTCACGCGGGTTTGTGTGGCACGCGGTGTGTCCCTCGTGCCCGATTAGGAGCACGGACTGGACGGCTCCCAGGCTACGCCGTACGGATCCCGTAGGCATTTCAGCCTCGGCCCCGTGGCCGGTTTCACAGAAGATGCCAGAAGTTCAGCAACCGCTGCGCGGCCGGCCGAGGGCTGGTAACGCGCGGCAGATCGAGGCTGGTGACCCGCAGCAGATCGCTGGTGACGCACGGCCAACTCCGGCGTGGTGCCGGCCCCGGGGCGGCCAGCTCGCCGCCCCGGGGTCGGAAACGCCGTCAGGCGATGTCGCGACGTCGAGTGATCAGGATTCCGACGATGCCACTGACCAGCGCGTAGCCCACCAGCACCAGGGCGCCGACCCACCAGTCGGGGGTCATGTCGGTGCTGCTCCCGCTGATCATCACCTGGGATGCCACCGAGGGCCAGACCACCTGCCACTTCATCACCGCCTCGTTGTCCAGCCAGCCGGAGAGGAGGAAGAAGAGCAGCTGCGCCACCTGGGTGCCGATCAGGTACAGCACCGAGGCGGTGATCACCGCGCCGAGCTGGTTGGGGATCAGCGTGCCGATGCCCACCCCGAGGACCGTCCAGATCATGTACGCCAGCAGGTTCAGCAGCAGCGCCCGGTGCACCGTCCACTCGCCGAGCTGCGTGCCGTGCCCATCCAGGCTCAGGAAGATCGACCCGGCGGCCAGGTCGATCACCGTGGTGACCAGCCAGAAGCCGAAGCCCAGCAGTGAGGCGGCACCGAGCTTGGCCAGGATCACCGAGGTGCGCCGCGGGGTGGTCAGGTACGTCGTGGTCGCGGTCTGGTGGAAGACCTCGTTGGTGACCATCAGGATGCCGATCAGCATCACGAACATCAGTCCGAGGTACTGCCCCGAGGTGTACAGGTTGGCCGCCTGGTTGGCGGGGGCGGCCTGATCCCCGCTGACACCGACGTTCTGCCCGTCGCCGGCGAGCGCCTCGTGGGCGACCCAGGCGTTGAGGGCGAACGCCAGCACCAGGGCGAGGAACGCGCCCAGGGCCAGCCACCACCACGTGCTGGTGGTGCGGATCTTGAGCAGTTCGGCTCGGACCAGGTTCATCGGATGCCCGCCTTTCCGGCCGTCAGCTCCAGGAAGACCCGTTCCAGGTCGGGTCGTTCGGTGGTCAGTTCGTGCAGCTCGACGCCGGCGGCCAGGGCGGTCCGGCCGATCGTCGGGGCGTCCACCCCGGCGACCAGCAGCACGCCCTGCTCGTCGGTGTCGACGGTCGCCGACTGCGCCTTCAGCGCCGCGACCAGCGCCTCGGCCTGCGGCGTGCGGACCCGCACCCGGGCGGTCTGCGCCATCGAGCCGAGGACCTGGTCGACAGGTCCCTGCCGGACCAGCTGCCCGGCCGCGATGATCACCACGTCGTCGGCGAGGAGCTGCATCTCCGACAGCAGGTGGCTGGAGACCAGCACGGTGCGGCCTTCGTGGGCGAGGTTCTTGAGGAACCCGCGCATCCACCGGATGCCCTCCGGGTCGAGCCCGTTGGCGGGCTCGTCGAGGATCAGCACGCGAGGGTCGCCGAGCATGGCGGCGGCGATGCCCAGCCGCTGCTTCATGCCCAGCGAGTAGCCCTTGAACTTGCGCTTCGCCGCCGGGGTCAACCCGACCAGGGCCAGCGCCTCGTCGGCCCGCTGCCGGGGCAGCCCGGCCGCCGCGCAGATGACCCGCAGGTGGTTGATGCCGGTACGGCCCTTGTGCGCGCTGGAGGCTTCCAGCACCGCGCCGACGTGCCGGAGCGGGTCCGTGAGATCGGCGTACCGGTGGCCGCTGATGGTGGTCGTGCCCGCGGTCGGCGTGACCAGGTTCAGCAGCATGCGCAGGGTGGTGGTCTTACCAGCGCCGTTCGGGCCGAGGAAGCCGGTCACCCGCCCCGGTGCCACGGTGAAGGACAGGTTGTTCACCGCCCGCACGTTCTTGTACTGCTTCGTCAGACCGGACACCACGATCTGACCGTCGCTGGTGGGGCTTCGCTGCCCGTCAGTCATCGTTCTCCTCCCGTGTACGGCGTCGAGGTACGCCGTGGCACAGCGTGACGGCCCGGGGCACCAAGGTCAATCAGGCTCGGTCCCTATGTTCGTCTCCGTCGCAGGGCGGAGGCGACTCCACCCTGCGGACGACGGACCGGGTTCAGCGGGCGATCCAGGTCGCCCGCGCCGCGCCGAGCAACGCGCCGTCCGGGCCGTACAGGCTGGTGTGCACGAGCGCCTTGCGCCCATCGACGTCGAGCAACGCCCCGGTCACCACGCAGTCGTCGCCCGGCCCCGGCAGCGCGGTGACCACGGCGGCGATCCGACCCAACAGGTACGGGCGGCCCGGCGCGAGGACCGTCCAGCCGCCGGGGCAGTCCAACGCCGCCCAGACCGTGGCGGCGCTGACCCGCTCGGGCGCCCGGAACGGCGCGGCGGTCCGCCCATCAGGTAGCCGGCCGGGAAAGATCCGCAGCCCGTCGGTCCGCTGCGGCCCGCAGACGTAACAACCGGGGAACGGATGCTCGGCCAGGCCGGGGTAGCGGGTCGCCGCGGCCACCGCGGTGTCCAGGTCGACCGGGGGTACGACGACGTCGACCACGTCGGCCGGGCGCACCTCGGCCACCAGCTCGCCGGCCGGGTCACGGACCTCGCCGTCGGTGAGGATCAGCTCGGTGTCCAGTGGTGGCGGTCGGCGCAGCGTCACCTCGACCGGGCCCGTGCCGCCCGCCTCGGCGGCGAACACTCCCGCGCTCCAGCCGCCGTTGCCCGAGCCGGGCGGCCCGTTGTAGCGGGACTCGATCCGCATCGTCGACCTCCGGTGGGGCATGCCGGCGTCGTCGCCGGTTCGTCGCGCAGCCTCGCACGACCACCCGTGGGACGCATCTGCCGGCCGGCGTTCATCCTGCCGACACCGGTGGTCTGAGTGAATGGCAACCCGAGCACCTACACAGATCCCATGGCCGTTCTGCATGCCGCTGGCGCACCCCTGACGACCAGCGGATACACCCTGCTGATCGCCGACGACCCCATCCAGGTCGCGGCCGCGCAACGCCTGCGCCACGAGGTGTTCGCCACCGAGCTCGGCGCCACCCTCCTCCCCGGCGCCGCCGGGCTGGACGTGGATCCCTTCGACGCGCACTGCGACCACCTGATCGTCCGCGAGGACAGCACCGGCCAGGTGGTCGGCACGTACCGTCTGCTGCCGCCGGGCCGCACCACCCGCCGGTACGCCGAGGACGAGTTCGACCTCGGCGCGCTCGACCCGCTCCGCGACGACCTGGTCGAGGCGGGCCGGTCGTGTGTGCACCCGGACCACCGCTCCGGCGCGGTGATCAATCTGATGTGGGCGGGCATCGTCCGATACCTGCACCTGCGGGGCTCCCGTTGGCTCGGCGGCTGCGCGTCGGTGCCGGTGGCCGACGGTGGGCGGACGGTCGCCGAGGTGTGGACCCAGGCCCAGACCCGGCACCTGTCGCCGCCGCCGCTGCGGGTCCGCCCGCTGCGGCCCTGGTTCGCCGAGTCGGCCGCCGGTCCGGTGCCCGCCGGTCCGGTGCCCGCCGGTCCGGTGCCCGCCGGGCCGATGGCCGCCGCCGAGCCGGCGGGCCGCGTCGCGGTACCGCCGCTGCTGCGTGGCTACCTCCGGCTGGGCGCGTGGATCTGCGGCGAGCCGTCGTACGACCCCGACTTCGGCTGCGCGGACTTCTACGTGCTGTTCTGCCTGGACCGGATGAACCCGCGTTACCTGCGGCACTTCCTGGGCGAGGCGCAGCGATGACCGCCGGGTCGCACGACCTGTGGCGGCCGTCGTCGGGTTGCGACGACGACTGTCTGCCACCGACCGGCGCGGTGCCCACCGTGTCGGTGACCCGTCGGGTGCTGCGGTTGGTCGCCGTGTCCGGCATGCTGCTGGCCGGCGTCGGCCTGGTGGTGCTGCTGCCCGTACTGCCGGTCCGGGAACGGCACGCGGCGGTGCGCGGTTGGGCCCGGTCCACCGCGCGGGCCTTCGGGGTCCGGCTGGTGATCCGGGGTCGACTGCCCCGGCGGCGGGCGCTGCTGGTCGCCAACCATGTCTCGTGGCTGGACATCCTCGCGGTGCTGGCCGTCGCGCCCACCCGGATGGTGGCGAAGCGGGAGATCCGCTCCTGGCCGGTGTTCGGCCTGCTGGCCGCGGCGGCGCGGACCGTCTTCGTGGACCGCGCCCGGCCGCGCGCGCTACCGGCCATGGTCGGCCGGATCGCCGACACGCTGCGCGCCGGCCGGTCGGTCGCGGTCTTCCCGGAGGGGACGACCTGGTGTGCGGGCGCCGGTGCGGCCGACTGCCGCCCCGGCGGCGGCTTCCGGCCCGCGACGTTCCAGGCGGCCATCGACACGGGCAGCCCGGTGGTGCCACTGCGGATCGCCTACGCCTGCACGGCCACCGGTACGACCACCACGGCCGCTGCCTTCCTCGGTGCGGACACGTTGCTGCGGTCGGTGGTCCGGGTGGTCACGGCGCGGGATCTGGTGGTGTCGGTGACGATCGCCGCCGCGCTGCATCCGGCCCGTACCGCCGACCGGCGGTTGCTGGCTCGGGCCGCCGAGTCCGCCGTACACCTGGTGCCCGCGGCGGCGCGGAGCCGGCCGCACCCGGTGCCCACGACGACCCCGGCGGTCGCGGTGCCCACGGCGGTCCCGGCGGTGCCCGTGCCGACGCCAGCCGTCGGCGGCGGGCTGGATCTGGCGGCCTGAGGACGGCGGCCCTGCGCCGTGCCCTGCGCCGTGCCCGTGGCCCTGCGCTCCGAGCCCGCGGCCCGCGCCCACCAAGATCGCGCTCCGAGCCCGCGCTCCGAGCCCGCGTTCCGAGCCTGTGCCCCGAGCCCGCGTTCCGAGCCCGCGTTCCGAGCCCGCGTTCCGAGCCCGTGCCCCGAGCCCGTGCCCCGAGCCCGTGCCCCGCGCCCGCCAAGATCGCGCTCGATCCAGCAAGTAGTGGCCTCCGGGATGTGGGATGCCACTACATCAAGGATCGAGCGCGATCTTGGTATACGGGGTGGGTTCGGGGAGCAAGATCTTCGCAACTTCGGTGATGTTGCTGCCTGGTGCGCGTCTGAGGCAGCAACATCCGGGAAGGTGCGCGGATCTTGGGGGCGGATCTTGGCGCGCGCAGGACGGCCGGCAACTCGCGACCTGTCTTGTGCTGTCGCGATGTATCGCGTTACTGTCTGCTCGTCCGGCGCGCGTTGGCGCGCCGTCGAGAGGAGGACGCGCCATGGCCGGATGGACGGTCGAGAGCCCGCAGCGGCTCACCGTGGACGGGCCGGTCACCCGGCTGGACGTCCGCCTGGTCAGTGGGCGGCTCAACGTGGTCGCCGCCGACGGCCCGACTCGGATCGACGTGACCCAGGTCGGCCGTCGGCCGGTCGTGATCGAGCATGCCGACGGCCGGCTCAGCATCCGTCAGGAACGCGGTCGGAGCTGGTCGGACGTCCTGCGGTGGTTCCGGATGATCCACCGCTACCCCCGGGTGGACGTCTCCATCGCCGTGTCCGCCGACGTCCTCGCCGACCTGGGCCTGGTCGCGGGCTCGCTCGTCGTCTCGGGCCTACGCCGGCAGACCAGGGTCCACGTCACCGCCGGCCAGATCACCCTGATGGGACTGCGTGGCACCACCACGGCGAACATCACCTCCGGCCCGGTGGAGGCGCTCGGCGTCCGCGGCGACCTCACCCTGGAGACGGTCTCCGGCGAGGTGATCCTCGCCGACAGCGCCGCCGACCGGGTACGGGCGCAGACCGTCTCCGGCGCCATCACCTGTGACCTGGACAACCCCCGGCACAGCGAGATCCGGTTGACCACCATCTCGGGCGGCATCACCGTCCGGGTCCGCGCGGACAGCGACCTCGCCGTCCAGCTGAACACCGCCTCCGGGCGCATCACCAGCGGCTTTCCGCAGCTGCGCAGCTCGACGTTCCCGGTGCGCAACAGCGAGGGAGTGATCGGTGCCGGCAACGGTAAGCTCTGGGCTTCCGCGACCTCGGGGAGCATCGCCCTGCTCGCCCGAGCCGTCGACCACGATGGGGAGGAGCTGCCGTGACCGCCGTGTTCAGCCACGGGCGGCTCCGGCTCTACCTGCTCAAGCTGCTCGACGACGGCCCGAAGCACGGCTACGAGCTGATCCGCCTGCTGGAGGACCGTTTCCTCGGGCTCTACGCGCCCAGCGCCGGCACCATCTACCCCCGCCTGCAACGGCTGGAGGTCGAGGGTCTGGTCAGCCACACCGCGGCCGGCGGCCGCAAGACGTACGACATCACCGACGCCGGCCGGGCGGAGCTGCGCCAACGGGCCGGCGAGTTGGAAGCCCTCGAGGCGGACATCGCGGCCTCGGTGGCCGACCTCTCCACCCTGGCCGGTGAGATCCGCAGCGAGGTACGAGGCTCGGTTCGCGACCTCAAGCGGGAGCTGAGCGAGGCCACCCGGCAGACCCGGCGCACCCGGTGGGACGCACCGGCACCGCCGCCCCGGCCGGCGTCGACCGTCGGGCCGCAGGCCGAGCTGCTCGACGAGCTCGACAAGCGGCTGCACGCGTTCAGCGCCGAGGTGGGCCGGTTGACGCGCGCCCGGCCGTTCAGCGACAACCAGCTGCGCACCGCGATCCGGCTGCTCGACGGCGCCCTGGACGGGCTGCGCCGCCTGCTGCGCTGACCGGAGTCGCCGAACGGCGGTGACTCACAGGATTTTTGCAGGAACTGTCCAGCGCTGGCGCAGTGATGTCACCGATGATGGGCGCATGCCCGCTACCCAGACCGAGGCGCGACTTCTCGTCGTCGAGGACGACCCCAACATCCTCGAACTGCTCTCCGCGAGCCTGCGCTTCGCGGGGTTCGACGTGGCCACGGCGACCAGTGGGAGCGCGGCGCTCAACGCCGCGAAGGACCACCGGCCCGACCTGGTGGTGCTCGACGTCATGCTGCCGGACCTGGACGGCTTCGAGGTCATCCGGATGCTCCGCGAGGGCGGCACGCGTACCCCGGTGGTCTTCCTGACCGCTCGGGACGCCACCGACGACAAGATCCGTGGGCTGACCCTGGGTGGTGACGACTACGTCACCAAGCCGTTCAGCCTGGAGGAGTTGACCGCCAGGATCCGGGCCGTGCTGCGCCGCACCACGACCGGCGGGCAGGCGCCCTCCCGGCTCACCTTCGCCGACCTGGAGTTGGACGAGGAGACCCACGAGGTGCACCGGGCCGGCCAGCGCGTGCAGCTGTCGCCGACCGAGTTCAAGCTGTTGCGCTACCTGATGCTCAACGCCAACCGGGTGCTGTCCAAGGCGCAGATCCTCGACCACGTCTGGAACTACGACTTCCGTGGTGACGACAACATCGTCGAGTCCTACATCTCCTACCTGCGACGCAAGGTCGACACCACCCAACCCCGGTTGATCCACACGCTGCGTGGCGTCGGGTACGTGCTGCGCAAGC
This sequence comes from Micromonospora sp. NPDC048839, assembly GCF_040649915.1. Lineage (NCBI taxonomy): Bacteria > Bacillati > Actinomycetota > Actinomycetes > Micromonosporales > Micromonosporaceae > Micromonospora > Micromonospora sp. NPDC048839. The sequence goes on along the minus strand of NZ_JBEZGL010000021.1, from coordinate 28,272 downwards.
CGGCGGCGTGAACGCGGTCCAGCAGGCGAAGGGGCGGCTGCGGGGCGTACCGCTGCGGGTCAAACTGGTGACCGCGGTGCTGCTGCTCGTGGCCGCCGCGCTGCTGGTGATCAGTTCGCTGACCACCGTCTTCCTGCGCAGCTACCTGGTCACCCAGGTCGACACCGAGTTGAGTGTCTCGGCACGCAGTCTCGACGAGGTCGTCACCGCGCAGCGGGGCAGTGTGGGCTTTCCGACCGACTACCTGCTGGCGGTCATCGACCCGAGAACCGGCCGGCAAGTGTTCTACGACGACAAGCGTTTCGTGCTGGACGACCTGCCACCGATCCCGTCGGACGCCGCCGGCTTCGAGAAGCTGGAGAGCAAGCCCTTCACCGTCCGGGCCCGGGACAGCAAGGTGCGTTGGCGGATGCTCTACACCCAGCTGCCCAACGGTCAGCCCCTGGCCATCGGTCAGCACCTCACCGACGTCGACCAGGCGGTGAGGCGGCTGGTCTGGATCGACCTGCTGGTCGGCGGGTCAGTGCTGATCATGCTGGCCTCGGTGGGCGCGGCGATCGTCCGGACCAGCCTCAAACCGCTTGTCGAGATCGAACGAACCGCTGCCGCCATCGCCGGCGGCGACCTGACCCGGCGCGTGCCCGACCCGGAGGAGGGGCAGGTCGAGCCCACCTCGGAACTGGGCCGCCTCTCCCGCGCGCTGAACGCGATGCTCACCCAGATCGAGGCGGCGTTCACCGCCCGAGCCGCCTCGGAGATGTCGGCGCGCTCGGCGGAGAGCTCCGCCCGGGACGCTGCCTACGCCGCTCAGGCGTCCGAGGCGCGGGCCATCCGCTCCGAGGAGCGGATGCGACGCTTCGTCGCGGACGCCTCGCACGAACTACGGACCCCGCTGACCACCATCCGCGGTTTCGCCGAGCTGTACCGGCAGGGCGCGGCCCGGGAGCCCGAGCAGACCGCCGGCCTGCTGCGCCGCATCGAGGACGAGGCGGCCCGGATGGGGCTGCTGGTGGAGGACCTGCTGCTGCTCGCCCGGCTGGACCGGGAACGGCCACTCGCACTGAGTCCGGTGGAACTGCCGGTGCTCGCCTCCGACGCCGTGCAGGCCGCCCGGGTGATCGCTCCGGACCGCCGGATCGAGCTGGAGATCGAGCCCGGATCGGGTCCGCTCGTCGTCTCCGCCGACGACCCGCGGCTGCGTCAGGTGATCGGCAACCTGGTCACCAACGCGCTCACCCACACCCCGCCGGACGCCGAGATCCGGGTGCGGTTGCGGGCCGAACCGGGAGGCCACGCCGTCATCGAGGTGGCCGACAGCGGTCCGGGCCTCTCGCCGGAGCAGGCGGAACGGGTCTTCGAGCGGTTCTATCGGGCCGACGCGGCACGCACGCGGCGGGCCGACGGCAACACCGGCACCGGCCTCGGCCTGGCGATCGTGGCGGCGCTCGTCGCCGCGCACGGCGGCTCGGTCGAGGCGGCCGAGACACCCGGCGGCGGGGCCACCTTCCGGGTCCGGTTGCCGCTGCTGCCGCAGGTCGACGACATCGGCGAGTGACTTTCAGCCAACTTCCAGGACGGTTCCAGGTTGATTGCAGTGCCGAGGGAGAAGGTAGTGCCATGACCGAGTACGAGTCCGACCCGCAGCGCCGGCCGGCCCCCACCGACGCCGAGCCGTCGCACCCCACCGCCGAGCTGCCACGCGACGAGCGCGCGCAGTCCGACTCCCCGACCACTCCCGTCCAGGTCGTTTCGACCACGGGTGACGCGCAGGCCACGGGTGACGCGCCGACCACCGGCGACACCTCGACCACCGCCGTCACCGAGGCCGCACCCGCCGCCTACGGCGCGCAGCCGACCAGCACGCCGCCGGGCGCGCAGCCGACCGGGTACGAGCCGCCGACCTCCGCGCAGCCGACCGGATACGAGCCGCCGGCCACCGCTGGATCCGCGCCGCCGTACCCGGTCTCCGGCTACCCGGCGCCCGGCCAGTCCAGCTACCCGGCGCCCGGCCAGTCCAGCTACCCCACGCCCGGCCAGCCCGGCTACCCCCAGCCGAACGCCGGCCGGTACCCCGGTGCCCCCTGGTATGCGGGCCAGCAGTCCGGCTGGGCCGGCGGGGGACAGCCGGGCATGGCGTACCCGCCGCACCAGCAGCAGCACGCCCAGCAGCAGCAGCAGCACCCGGGGCAGCACGCCCCGCACCCGGGTCAGCCGGTACCGCCGTGGGGTCCGCAGGTCGCGCCGCCCGGCAGCGGTCCCCGGCCCGGCCGGATCGCCAAGTTCGCCGGCGCCGGCGTCGCGGTGTTCGCGCTGATGCTCGGCTCCGGCGTGGCCGGTGGAGCGCTCGCCCTCGCGCTCGACGGCGACGGCGGTGGCGTCACCCGCACCTACACCGCGGCACCGGTGCTCAACAGCGCCGACCTGCCGAAGATCGCCGCGTCCGTGCAGGACAGCGTCGTCTCGATCACCACCGGCAGCGGCGAGGGCTCCGGCGTGGTGCTCACCACCGACGGCTACGTGCTGACCAACAACCACGTGGTCGCCTCGGCCAGCGGCGACACCGTCGAGGTGGTCTTCGCCGACGGCAAGAAGGCACCCGCGAAGATCATTGGCACCGACCCGAAGACCGACCTGGCCGTGGTCAAGGCCGACGGGGTCACCGACCTCAAGCCGGCCAAGTTCGGCGACAGCGACGCCATGCAGGTCGGTGACCAGGTGCTCGCCCTGGGCAGCCCGCTCGGTCTGCAGGGTTCGGTGACCTCGGGCATCCTCAGCGCCCGGGACCGCACCATCCGGGCCGGCGAGGGCCAGCAGCAGGACCCGACCCAGCAGAGCCAGCCCGTCAGCTCGATCTCCGGGCTGCTCCAGACCGACGCGCCGATCAACCCGGGCAACTCCGGCGGCGCGCTCGTCAACACCCGGGGTGAGGTGATCGGCGTCAACACCGCCATCGCGACCTCCGGGCAGAGCACCGGCAACATCGGGGTCGGGTTCGCCATCCCCAGCAACAAGGCGAAGGACGTCGCCGGCAAGCTCCAGCGCGGCGAGAAGGTCAGCCACCCGTCGCTCGGAGTGGGCGTCAACCAGGCCGAGGGCGGCGGCGCGCTCGTCGCGTCGATCACCCCGGGCAGCCCGGCCGAGAAGGCCGGCCTCCAGCGCGGCGACGTCGTCACCAGGTTCGGTGACAAGCCGGTCAACGACTCGGACGACCTGGTCGGCGCGGTCCAGGCCGGCAAGGTCGGCGACCGGGTCGAGGTGCAGTTCAAGCGGAACGGCGCCGAGAAGTCGGTGTCCGTGACGCTCGCCGAGACGAACTGACAGATATCTGAACCTGCTTCCTCCCTCCGGCGGCGGGTGGCGGGGCCGAGGGGGTCGGCTCCGTCACCCGCCGCGCTTTTCGCCCAGGACGGCGGTTCACCCGGATCGGGTGAACCGCCGTCACCCGGGTGCCCGGCAGATTTCGGTGCGCGAGTTCTCGGCGACCGAAACCGGGGGTGGGTGCCATGACCGAGGTGGTGGACGTCCGCGACGACCAGCGGATCCAACGCGACGTCCTGGCGGAGCTGGCCTGGGACGCCCAACTGCAACCGAACGAGATCGGTGTGACCGTCGACCAGGGCGTGGTCACCCTCACCGGGTACGTCGACGGTGCCGCCCGCGGTTGGGCCGCGACCCGATGCGCCCAGCGGGTTCGCGGCGTACGGGCGGTGGCCGACGAGATCGAGGTGCGGCTGCCCGGTACGCCGGGGCGTACCGACGCCGAGATCGCCATCGCCGCCTCCCGGGCTCTGGAGTGGGACAGCTTCGTGCCCGCCGAGCGGCTCGACGTGACGGTGGCCAACGGCTGGCTGATGCTGCGTGGCGAGGTCGAGTTCGGGTGGCAGCGGCGGGCCGCGGAGGGGGAGGTGCGCCGGCTCGACGGCGTACGGGGGATCACCAACCTGATCGAGGTACGGCCGCTGGCCCCGCCGGTCGCGGACCGACTGCGTCGGGACGTCCAGCGGGCGCTGGCCCGCACCATCGGTGGCGACCGGGTGACCGTCGAGGTGGACGGCGACACGCTGGTCCTCGCCGGGGTGGTCCGTTCCTGGTGGGAACGTGACCAGGTCCAGCGGGTCGCCTGGAGCGCGCCGGGAGTGCGGGTGGTGCACGACCAACTCCTGGTCGGCGGGTGAGCGTCCGCCTTGTCCGGTTTACCCGGGACGCCACCGGGAACCCGCCGCCGACCAACGCCGGTCGGCGGTCACGCCGCACCGGGGAGCAACGGGGAGGACTCGTGGCCGTGACCCACCCGCCCGCGGGCCGCCCTCCGGAGCGGTCGCTGCGCATCGCGATGGTGGTTCCGCCGTGGTTGTCCGTACCGCCGCCCGGTTACGGCGGCCTCGAGCAGGTCGTCGCCGCACTGGTGGACGCGTTGAGCAGCCACGGACACGCGGTGACCCTGTTCGGCGCCGGCAGTCACCACGGCACCGATGCCGACGGCTTCGTCTCGACCGTGCCCGATGTCCAGTACGAGCGGCTCGGCGAGTCGCTGCCCGAACTGGCCCACCTGGCCCGGGTGAACCGGCTGATCACGGCGGCCGACTTCGACGTGATCCACGACCACACCACGATCGGCCCGTTGATCGCCGGCCGCCGGGCCGTACCGACGGTCGCGACCGTGCACGGCAATCCCGTGGGGGAGTACGGCGATGTGCTCGGCGAGATCGACTCGGGTGTCGCCCTGGCGGCGATCTCGCACGCCCAGCGTCGGCTGAACCCGAGCCTGCCCTGGGCCGGCACGGTGCACAACGCGCTGGACATCCGCGGCTTCCCGCGTAAGACCGTGCCCGGCCGAGGGCCGGTGCTGTGGTTGGCCCGGTTCAGCCCGGACAAGGGTCCCGACGTCGCCATCCGGGCCTGCCGGGAGGCGGGGTTGCCCCTGCTGCTCGCCGGCAAGTGCAACGAGCCGGCCGAGCGTCGCTACTACGAGCAGGTCGTCGCCCCGCTCGTCGACGAGAACGTGACAGTCGTCCTCAATGCCGATCGCGAGGCGACGCTGCGGATGCTCGTCGACGCCCGTTGCCTGATCATGCCGATCCAGTGGGACGAGCCGTTCGGCATGGTCATGTTGGAGGCGATGGCGACCGGGACACCTGTGGTCGCGCTCAACCGGGGTGCGGTGCCGGAGTTGGTCCGGCCCGGGGTGACCGGGCTGGCCTGCGCGCACGCGGACGAGCTGCCCGCGGCCTTGCGCGCGGCGGAGCAACTCGACCCGGAAGACTGCGTGGCGCACGTCGCGCGGAACTTCTCGGTCGAGCGGATGGCGTACGGGTACGCGGAGATCTACCGGCGCTTCGCCGGCGGCGGCCACGACGTGCGCGAGTCGGCCCACGTCTCGGCCCGCTGACCCGGCCCGCCGTGGCGTCGCCGTGCGGTCAGACCCGGGCCATGCCCAGCTCCGCGACGGCGACGTCGAGTCGCTCCGCGTACGCCGGACTGATGCCACCCTCACCGAGGCGGACCGCGACCTTGTTGCGCAGCCGGGCCACCGGTGGTGCCAGCTCGTCGCGGCCGGAGCTGACGGCGGCGGTCAGGTTGCGCAGCTCGTTGCGCAGGTCGAGGCCGACGTCGCTGCGGATCTCGCCGGCGCTCAGCCCCGCCGTGATCAGCTCGTCGACCCGGTTGGCGGCCTCCACGAGGGTGCCCGGATCGGAGCGGGGCGACGTGGTCCTCGGCCCGGCCGGTGGTGCCGTCGTCGGCTCGGGCGGCGCGGAGGTCGGCGGGGCGGTCGTCGGAGTCGTCACCGGGCCGGCCGAGGGTTGCGCCTGCCGGGTGGGCTGCTGGTCGGGCCGCAGGGCCACGCCGATCAGCACCGCCGCGACCACCAGGACCACGGGCACCAGCAGCAGCGCCAGTCGCCGTCGCGACCAGCGTGACCCCGCGTCGGTCTCGCCCGCCTCGGTCCCGACGACGGCCGTTCCGCTGGCGGCGGCTGTTCCGACGGCGGCCGTCTCGCCGTGCACCGCCGCGACGGTTACCGGCTGCGGCGGCAGGGGCTGAGCGGGCACCGGGACGGTCGTGGGTGGCGGGTCGGCCGGTACCAGCTGGTCGCGAAGCGTGTTGGCGACCTGGCGGGCGGTCGGCCGGTCCGCCGGGTTGCGGGCGAGGCTGCGCAGGCAGATCCGGGCCACCGCCGGGGGCAGGTCCGGCAGCTCGGCGAGCGTCGGCGCCGGACCGTTGGCCAGCGCGGCGCTGAGCTGCTCCCAGGTCTCCGCCGGATACGGGACCCGGCCGGTGAGTGCCTCGTGCAGCAGGACGCCGAGCGAGTACACGTCGGTGGACGGTTGGGCCGGTGCGCCGTCGAGCCGTTCCGGAGCGACGTACGCCGGAGTGCCGAAGGTCCCGCCGTCCTCGTCCTCGTCGGGCGCGCCGATCCGGGTGGCGATGCCGAAGTCGAGGACCTTGACCCCCGAACCGGTCATCATCACGTTGGCCGGAGTGATGTCCCGGTGCACGATGCCGAGCCGGTGCGCGGCGGCCAGCGCGTCCGCGACCTGCGCGCCCACCTGGACCGCCTCGGCCCACGGCAACGGCCCCTCGGTGAGCCGCAGCTCCAACTCCTCGCCGTTGAGCAGCTCCATCACCACGAACGAGGTGATCGAGCCGTCCGGGGCGACCGTCTCCCCGTAGTCGTGCACCGAGGTCACGTGGGGGTGCACCAACTGGGCGGCAGCGCGGGCCTCCTCGCGCACCATGCCCCGGAATCGCGCGTCGGCGGCCAGCGAGGGAGCGAGCACCTTGAGCGCGACGACCCGGTCCAGCACCTCGTCGCGGGCACGCCAGATCACGGACATGCCGCCGGCGCCGATCTGGTCCAGAAGTCGGTATCTGCGAGCCAGCAATCGGCCCGGATGCAGCGCTGCCTTCACGGATCGCACCTGCCTCAGGGGTGGGAGCGGTATCAGGTTGCGCGAATGCGTTCGGCCTGTCAACGCCGTCACCGGCTCCGGTCGCCGGGCGGTGTCTGGCGTGCGCCGACCGTCCGGCGACGGCGGCTGGTCGGTCGGCTGCGGACCCGTGCCAGGATGAGGGGCATGGCTGCGGGACCTGTGGCGTTCGTGCTCGGCGGCGGGGGAGTGCTCGGCGCGGTCGAGGTGGGCATGCTGCGCGCGCTGTTCCGCGCCGGCATCCAGCCCGACATGGTGCTCGGCACCTCGATCGGCGCGGTGAACGGGGCACTCGTCGCCGCCGACCCGTCGGAGGCGGTGACCGACCGGCTGGTCCGGCTGTGGGCCTCGCCGGAGGCGAGCGAGGTGTACGGCGACTCGGTCGCCCGGCAGTTGCGTCGCTTCGCCGCCCGCACTCACCTGCACTCGCCGCGGCCGTTGCGCCGCCTGCTCGAAACCGAGCTGGGGGTGGACACCACCTTCGCCGACCTGCGGGTGCCGTTCCGCTGCTGCGCCGCGCACATCGAGCGGGCCGCCGAGCACTGGTTCGACAGCGGTCCGGTGGTGCCGGCGGTGATGGCCTCGGCCTCGGTGCCGGGCCTGCTCCCGCCCATGGAGATCGACGGCGCGCACTACGTGGACGGCGGCATCGTCAACTCCATCCCGATCGGCGAGGCGGTGGCCGTCGGCGCGCGCCGGATCTACGTCCTCCAGGTGGGTCGGATCGAACGCGAGCTGACGCCGCCCCGACGGCCGTGGGAGATCGCGCAGGTCGCCTTCGAGATATCCCGCCGGCACCGCTTCTTCCGGGAGATGGCCGCGCTGCCCGACGGGGTGGAGGTGCACGTCCTGCCCACCGGAGGGCTGAACCCACGAGACGACACCCCGTGGGCGTACCGGGACATGGCGGCGGTGGGGCGGCGGATCAGCCGGGCGTACACCGCCTCCCGGCGCTACCTCGCCACCCACCTGGAGCGGTGATGCCGTTACCCCCCAGGTGGCTACGCCGGTTGCTGTTCGCCCCCGCCGTGGTGGTGCTCGCCTTCGTCGTGGTCACCACGTTGCCGGTCTGGGCGCTCCTCGCCGCAGCCGCGTCGCCGCTGGTCCCGGGTCGGTTGCGCCCGCTGCGGCTGCTCTGGATCGGCTGCGTCTACCTGGTCTGGAACGCCGCCGCGCTGCTCGCGCTCTTCGTGCTCTGGGTGGTCTCCGGCTTCGGCTGGCGGGTCCGGTCCCCGGCCTTCCAGCGTGCGCACTACGTGCTGGCCGGCTGGTTCCTGCGGGTGCTGTTCTGGCAGGCCCGCTGGACCCTGCGGTTGCGCATCGACGTGGTGGGCACCGACCCGGACACCGCGCTGCCCGGCCGGCCCGAGCTGGTGCTCTGCCGGCACGCCGGGCCGGGTGACTCGTTCATCCTGATCCACGGCCTGGTCAACTGGTTCAAGCGGGAGCCACGGATCGTCCTGAAGGACAGCCTGCAGTGGGACCCGGCGATCGATGTGCTGCTCAACCGGTTGCCCAACCGCTTCATCGCGCCGACGCCGGAGCGCGGCGAGGAGACGGTACGTCAGGTCGGGCACCTGGCCGCGGGCCTGGACGACAACGACGCGTTCGTCATTTTCCCCGAGGGCGGTAACTTCACCCCCAAGCGGCGGCTACGCGCCATCGCCCGGCTGCGCTCCCTCGGCCTGGAACGGATGGCCGTGCGCGCCGAGCGGATGCGCCACGTCCTCGCCCCGCAGCCCGGCGGGATGCTCGCCGCGTTGGACGCCGCCCCGGACGCCGGGGTCATCTTCGTCGCCCACACCGGACTGGACCGGATGCTCACCGTCGCCGACGTGTGGCGGGAACTGCCGATGGACAAGCAGATCGTGATGCGGTTCTGGTCGGTGCCGCCGGAGGACGTGCCGGTCGGACGGCAGCAACGCATCGACTGGCTGTTCGACTGGTGGGCACGGATCGACGCCTGGATCGCGGCCAATCGATGAGCGTGCGCCGCGCGGCCTCGCGGTCGGGAGCGAAAAGCCGGCTCGAAGGGGTGGCGCCGCGTAGGGTGCGGGCGTGGATCAGATCTGCGTGGTGACGACGGTGGTGGATGCGCGTTCGGTCGCCGACGTGCTGGCGGCCGCGGCCGTTGCCGGTCGGCTGGCCGCCTGTGCGCAGGTGGGCGGTCAGGTGGACAGCACCTACTGGTGGCGGTCCGGAGTGGAGACCAGCTCCGAGTGGTCGGTGCAGTTCAAGACCGCACCGGACCGGCTGGCCGCGTTGGTGGATCAGATCCGGGTCAGCCATCCGTACGAGGTGCCGGAAATCCTGGTGTCCAGGGTGGACAGTGGCGATCCCGCGTACGCGACCTGGGTGTTCGAACACACCCGACCCTGAGTACGCGGACTCTGGGCCGCGCCCCGGCCGGCTCCCGATGATGACCGGGTGGATGACACCCGCTATCCCTGCCCGGCCTGTGCTGCCCCGGCCGGCCTGAGCACCGGCTGCACCGGCTGCCGGCGCGCACCCGATCCGATCGCCGCCGAGGTGTTTCGGCTGGGCCGAGAGGTCGCCCAGCTTGAGCCGGAGGTGGAGCGCGCGCGCCGCGCGTACACCGAGCTTGCTGGACGCCTCTCGGTCCTGTCGCGGCGGCGGGCCGAGCTGGCGGCGGTCGTCCGCGCGGGGTTGGCTGTTCCGGTGGTGGCCGGCCCGACGCCTGTCGTCGGGCCGGTGCCGACCGGCGGCCCTGGCGTTGCGGGGGGTGCGGCTCCGGGTGCTGCGGAGACGTCCAGCCGGACGGTCCAGGGTCTGCTCTTCGTCCTCGGTGGACTGCTGCTGGGCACCGCGGCGGTGGTGTTCACCGCGGTGGCCTGGGCGTCGGTGGGCGTCGGTGGGCGGGCGTCGATCCTGACCGCGTTCACCGCGCTGCTGCTGGCCGTACCGCTGCTGGCGGTCCGTCGGGGGCTGCGCGGCACGGCGGAGACGTTCGCCGCGGTCGGGTTGCTGCTGGTGGTGCTTGACGGTTACGCGGCCTGGTCGGTGGACCTGGCCGGGGTGGCCGGCTGGCCGGGCAGCCGGTACGCCGCGCTGGTCGGGGGGGCCAGCGCGGCGGTCGCCGTGGCGTACGGCAGGTGGAGCGGGTTGACCGGGCCGTGGTTCGCCGCCCTGCTGGCCGCCCAGCCGGTGCTGCCGCTGCTCGCCGTCGCGGCCGAACCGGGTGCGGCCGGATGGGCGCTGGTCCTGCTCGCCGTGGCGCTGCTGGACCTGGGCGTGCTTGTCGCGCTGCGCGGCCGCGACGGTGTGGCGCTGCTGGTCGGCCGGGTGTCGGCGGCGGTCGGTCACGTGACCGCGCTCGTCGGCGCAGCGAGTTGCGCCCTGGTGCCGCTGGTCCTCGGGCGGGCGGCGGACTCGCCGCTGCTGGCCGGGGTGCCGCTGCTGCTTGTCGTGCTGACCGGGCTCGGTGCGGCCTGGTTGGTCGGCGGCCCGGCGCTGCGGGCGGTGGCCGGCGGTGTGCTGGTGCCGGTGCTCGCCGCCGCGCTGCTGCGCCCGGTGGCCGAGCTGCGGCCGGCACTGCTGCTGATCGCGGCGGCGACGGTGGCCCTCGTGCTCGCCGGTGCGGTGCGGCTGCTGCCGGGTGCCGGGGGTTGGCGGCACGGCCCGCGCGCCGGTGCGCTGCTGGTCGCGGCCGGCACGGCGCAGGTGGCCGCGCTGGTCACCGCCGTGCTCGCGGTCGCGGCCGTGAGCCGCTCGCTGCCGCCGTGGCGCGGGGCCGGGACGGGGCCGGACCTGGACTGGGGTTGGCAGCTCGCTCCCGCCGTCGCGTTGGCGCTCGGCGCGACGGTTCTGCTGCTGCCCGGGAGGGCGCGCGCGGTGCTCGCCCCGGCCGGCGCGGTGGCGGTGCTGCTCGCCCTGCCCGCCGGCTGGGCGGCCCCCTGGCCGGCGGTGGTGGCCGTCGACCTGGTCGGCGGGGTCGCGCTGCTGATCGCCGTGCTGGCCCGCCCGGCGGCACGCGTCGCCGCGCTGCGCACCCGCGCGCTCGGTGGGGCCGTCCTGCTCGGGCACGGGTTGCTCGTCGCCCTGGCCTCCCCGACCGGTGCCCTGGTGGCGCTCGGCAGCAGCACCGTGGTCGGGCTGGCACTTGCCGCACGGCGGGGCGTCGGGCCGTACCGGCAGGTGGCCGGCGTGGGGCTGCTGGTCGCGCAGCTCGCGCTGCCCGGGGTCGCCGCGGTGGCGCTGTTCGCCGCGGGTGCGCCCCCCTGGTGGCAGGCGCGGCTGGCACTTGTCGCCGCCGGGGTGTCGCTGGTCGCGGTACTCGCGGCAGGTCGCCACCGGATGGAGCTGACCGGGTACGCGGTGACCGGCGCCGTGATCGCGGTGACCGTGCCCGGACTCACGCCGCTGGTCGTGGCGGGCAACGAGCCACTGCCGCTGTACGCCGCGCTGGCGGCGCTCGGCGTCGCGCTCGTCGCCCGGTGGGAGCGGCCGGCGACCGGCGACCGGGAACCGGTCCGGCGGGCCGTGCCGCTGGCGGCGGGGGGCCTGCTGGCGGCGGTCACGGTCCTGGCGGCCCTGCCAACGGTGCTGACCGCGCTCGTGTCGCCGTACGGCAGTCGGGAGCGGGTGTGGTCGGGCGTGCCCACGATCGTCGCCGACCCGATGGCGCTTCCTCGCGGGTTGGCGCTGGCCGTGCTGGGGGCGGCCGTCGTGCTGGCCGGTCGGGGGATCCGCCCACGCGTGCTGCACGCGCTGCCGTTCGTCGCGGCCGCCCTGCCGGTGCTGCTCCTCGCGATCGGCACGCCGTGGCCGGTGCTGCCGGCGGCTGTGCTGCTCGCCGGGGTGGGCGCGCTGCTGCTCGCGGCACTTGCCGCGCGTCCGGCGGGCGCACCTGTCGTCGTACCGGTGGGGGTGGTGCTGACCGCGTCCGGTGTGGCGGGGCTGCTGGCCACGCCGGCCGGGACGCTCGCCGCGCAGGGGGTGCTGCTGGTGGCGGCGGTCGTCGTCGCCGTCGGGGCGCGGGTGGTCGAGGTGCGTGTCACGGGTTGCCTGGCCGCGGTGGGGGCGGCGTCCGCGCTGGCGGTGACCGCCCCGCTCGCCGGAGGGCTGCCGCTGCGGGCGGCGGCGTACCCGCTGCTGGGGGTGGCCGCGCTGGTGCTGGCCGTCGCCGCGGTGGCCTCGCCGAGAGACCGGGTCGGGCGGGTGCTGGACGCCGCCGCGCAGGCGGTGGCGCTGGTGGCGGCGGTGCTCGCCGTCGAGGTGGCGCGGCACCTCGCCACCGTCTGTGTGCTCTGGGGCGTGGCCGTCGCGCTGCGGCTGCTGCGACGGGGTGAGCCGGCCGGTCGGCGGTGGGCGTTCGCCGGCATCGCCGCCGGCAGTGAGTTGCTCGGGGCGTGGGTGCTGCTGCTCGCTGGCGGCGTGACCGTGCTGGAGGCGTACACCCTGCCGGCCTCGGCGCTCGCCCTCGGCGCGGGTCTGCTGGCGCTGCGCACCCGGCCGGGGCTGACCAGTTGGCCGGCCCTCGGCCCGGGGCTGGTCGCGGCGCTGCTCCCGAGCCTCGTGTCGGTGCTGGTCGGGGCGGACCCGCAGCCGTGGCGGCGACTGTTCCTCGGCGCGGCGGCCCTGGGCGCGGTGCTGGCCGGCGCCACCCGCCGATGGCAGGCGCCGGTGCTGCTCGGTGGGGGCGTGCTGGCGCTGTTGGCCTTGCACGAGGTGGCCCGGGGCTGGGACCTGCTGCCCCGGTGGATCTACCTCGGTGTGGGTGGGCTGGCGCTGGTCGGGCTGGCCGCGACCTACGAGCGGCGGCGGCGTGACCTGGCTCGGTTGCGGGCCACGGTGGCCCGGCTGGGCTGAGTCACGCCATCGGGGGTAGTGCCCGCCCTACCCCCGATTCGGGGGTTGTCTGGGTTTTTCAGCACGACCGTGGACGGGAGACTTGACGATAAGCCCGAACCGCCCCGGTTCAGGCAGAAGCGGATCGGGAGCAGCAATGGCGCTCGGAGCGGTGGCGGAACCGCCGGTACGACGGCGAGGCAGTGACTACGCACAGTTGTCCCGGCGGATCAGCCAGGCGGGCCTGTTGGAGCGGCGCCCCGGTTGGTACGTCGCCCGCATCACGCTCACCCTCGGCGCCTTCGTGGCCGGCTGGATCGCCGTGTTCCTGCTCGGCGACTCGTGGTGGCAGCTGCCGCTGGCGGCACTGATGGCGGTGGCCACCACCCAGGTCGCGTTCCTCGGGCACGACGCCGGTCACCGGCAGATGTTCCGACGCCGGGGCGCCAGCGAGTTGGTGGGGCTGTTCGCCGGCAACGTGGCGGTGGGGATCAGCTACGGCTGGTGGGTCGACAAGCACAACCGGCACCACGCCAACCCGAACCACGAGGACGAGGACCCGGACGTCGGCGCCGGCGCCCTGGTGTGGACGCCCGAGCAGGCGCTGGAGACCCGGGGGTTCGGCCGCTGGATGGCGCGGCGGCAGGCGTACTTCTTCTTCCCGATGCTCCTGCTGGAGGGTCTGAGCCTGCACGTGGCGAGCATCCGGGCGATCGTCGGCCGGGAGGACGGCAGGTACGCCGTCCCGATGCGCCACCGGGCGGTCGAGGCCGCGCTGCTCGTCGCGCACACCGTCGGCTACGTGGCGCTGCTGTTGGCGGTCATGTCGCCGGTCAAGGCGCTGCTCTTCGCCGTCGTGCACCAGGCGCTGTGGGGCCTCTACATGGGCTGCGCGTTCGCGCCGAACCACAAGGGCATGCCGATGCCGACCGCCGAGGACGACCTGGACTTCCTGCGTAAGCAGGTGCTGACCTCCCGCAACGTGCGGGGCAGCCGACTGGTGGACACCACGCTGGGCGGGCTCAACTACCAGATCGAGCACCACCTCTTCCCGAACATGCCCCGCGCCAACCTGCGCCGGGCCCAGCCGATCGTGCGCGCCTACTGCGTCGAGCAGGGCATCCCGTACGCCGAGACCGGGCTGATCGAGTCGTACCGGCAGGCGCTCGGTCACCTGCACGCGGTGGGCCGGCCGCTGCGCGGCTGAACGGCACGGCCGCTGCGCGGCTGAACGGCACGGCCGCTGGGCGGCGGTGGTGAGTACTGATCGGTGGGGCGGCATCTGACGATGCCGCCCCACCGCCGTGTCTGGACAGGTTGCTCGCTGGCCTCGGGTGGAGCCGATGGCACGGTGGCGCGGCCGGCTCGTCGGCCGCGCCACCGGTAGGGTCTGCTCATGGCAGACCTGCTCACCGCGGACGCGGTGCGAGAAGAGCTGGGCCGGTTGCCCGACTGGTCGGGTGACCCGACCGGCATCGGTCGTACGGCCCAGCTCGGCAGTTTCCCGGCCGCCATCGCGGTGGTGGACCGGGTGGCGGCGGTGGCTGAGGAGCTCGACCACCATCCCGACATCGACATCCGATGGCGGACCCTGACCTTCCGCTGTGTCACGCACTCGGCCGGTGGGGTCACCCACCGGGACGTCGAGCTGGCCCGGCGGATCGACGACATCGTCCGGAGTGCGGCATGAGATTCGAGATCAGCAAGGTTCTGGATGCCATCGAGGGTCGGGTCTGCACGGATCCGTCGCTGGCCCGGGCGGTGCTCGACCTGGCCGAGGTGATCCGCTACCAGGACATCGACGGTGGTCGGCCGGCCAGTCTGCTGCGACTGGGCATGGTCATCGACGCGCTCTCCCGGGAGTTGGAGGAGGACAGCGTCCAGGTCTACGCGGTCGTACACCGGGCGTTGCTCTCCGACGCAGACCTGACGTCCAACGAGCGGATGGTGGTGCGGCGCTGGGCCGACGACGGGCTCGTCGAGGTGCTCGACAATCCGGGTGACCGGATGTTGGAGGTGGCCGACCTGCTCGGGTTGCCGGTGCTCAGCCGGGTCCGCTTCGACGGGCTGCGCGGGCGGTTCCCGTGGCTGGTCGAGCAGCCCGGTCGGGTGGTCGCCCCGGTGCCGGGCGCCGGCGGGCCGGTGTTCATCGCGCACGTCGGTGGTGGGCACGCGCCGGTCGGCGGCAAGCCCTCGCCGACCGGGGCGAAGCTGCTGGCCCGGCAGTGGCGCTGCCCGGAGTCGGGTTGCGCGCTGTTCGGCGGCGGTGGTGGGGGTGGCGCGTTCGCCGACCTGGCCGGGGGCGCGGACCGCAGCCCCGCCGCGCAGCCGCCGCCCGCGCTGCGCAACGGCGTGCCGACCTGCCCCCGACACGGGGTACGCCTCGGTGACAGTGGCCCGCGTCCGCGTTCCGAGGTGCTCGCGGTGCGCGTCGGTGGTCTGGTCCGGCGGCGGTTCGTGCTCACTGAGGAGCAGCCGATCGTGGCCGGCCGGGCTCCCGAGCAGGACGGCGGGATCATGCTCGGGCAGTGGCTCAACGACGAGGCCCGGCGGTGGATCAGCCGTGGCCACGTCCAGTTCGAGCTGCGGGTCGGCGAGGTCATCGTGACCGACATCAGCACCAACGGTTCCGGCATCCGTCCGGCCGGTTCGATGACCGAGTCGGACCGTGTTCCCCTGGCCCCGCAGCAGTCCCGGGTGCTCGGTGAGAACGACATGGTGGAGCTGTACCCGGGGGTGCAGATCGGCCGTGCCGAGGAGTTGCCGACCGGCGCCCCGTTCACCCCCACCTCGGTGATGGCCGAGGCCCCGACGATGGCGATGCGCCTACCCCGCCCCTGACGCGGAAGGCGGGCGCCGGAACCCCGACGCCCGCCTTCCAACACGTTTCTGGGTCAGCTGGCCAGCACCTCGGCGAGCGTGGCCACCGCCAGGTCGATCTCCTCCTCGGTGATGACCAGGGGCGGGGCGAGCCGGATGGTGGAACCGTGGGTGTCCTTGGCGAGCACGCCACGCTCGGCGAGCCGCTCGCACGCCTCCCGCCCGCTCATCAACGCCGGGTCGATGTCCAGACCGGCCCACAGGCCGCGGACGCGTACCCCGACCAGACCCTTGCCGACCAACCCCTCCAGGCCGGCCCGCAGCCGATCGCCCAGTTCGGCCGAGCGGCGCTGGAACTCGCCGGTGGCCAGCAGCCGGACGACCTCGATGGCGACCGCGCAGGCGAGCGGGTTGCCGCCGAAGGTGGAGCCGTGCTGGCCGGGCTTGAGCACACCGAGCACGTCGGCGTTCGCGGCCACCGCGGAGACCGGCACGATGCCGCCGCCGAGCGCCTTGCCGAGCAGGTACATGTCGGGCACGACGCCCTCGTGGTCACAGGCGAAGGTCTCGCCGGTACGCCCCAGACCCGACTGGATCTCGTCGGCGATGAAGAGCACGTCGCGGTCGGTGCAGACCTGGCGTACGCCCGGCAGGTAACCCTCCGGCGGCACCACCACGCCCTGCTCGCCCTGGATCGGCTCCAGCAGCACGGCCACGGTGTTCTCGTCGATCGCGGCGGTCAGCGCGTCCAGGTCGCCGTACGGCACGACCGTGAACCCCGGGGTGTACGGCCCGAAGTCGGCGCGGGCGTCCTCGTCGGTGGAGAAGCTCACGATGGTGGTGGTCCGGCCGTGGAAGTTGCCCTCGGCGACCACGATGTTGGCCTGGCCAGCGGGCACACCCTTGACCTGGTAGCCCCACTTGCGGGCCACCTTGATCCCGGTCTCCACGGCCTCCGCGCCGGTGTTCATCGGCAGCACCAGGTCCTTGCCGCACAGCTCGGCCAGCTCCCGACAGAAGTCGGCGAACTGGTCGTGGATGAACGCGCGGCTGGTCAGCGTCAGCCGGTCCAGTTGCGCGTGCGCGGCGGCGATGAGCTGCGGGTGCCGGTGGCCGAAGTTCAGCGCGGAGTAGCCGGCCAGGCAGTCCAGGTAGCGCTTGCCGTCCACGTCGGTGAGCCACGCGCCCTCGGCGGACGAGATCACCACCGGCAGCGGGTGGTAGTTGTGCGCCGTCCAACGCTCGGCGTCCCGGACCGCTCCCGGCGTCCGCAGGATGTCATCCACGATCACTTGATTGCCTTTCCCTGGCGGAGTCGCAGTGTGCAGCACTTCGGTCCGCCGCCGGCCTTACGCAGCTCGGACAGGTCGACACCGATGGTTTCGTAGCCCCGGTCGCGCAGCTTGGCGGCCAGGTCGGTGGCCTGCGCGGGCAGCACCACGTGCCGTCCGTCGCTGACCGCGTTCAACCCCAGCACCTCGGCGTCGGCCAGGGTGGCGTGCACCGCGTCGGGGAAGAGTCGGCGCAGCACCGCCTGGCTGCCGGGGGAGAACGCCTCCGGCAGGTACGCCACGGTCCGCTCGTCGAGCACGGTCAGCGCGGTGTCCAGGTGGTAGAAGCGGGGGTCGACCAACTGCATGGTGATCACCGGGTAGCCGAAGACCTCCTGCAACTGGGCGTGCGAGGCGTGCGCCGTACGGAAGCCGGTGCCGGCCAGCAGGTGGTCGCCGGCCAGCAGGACGTCGCCCTCGCCCTCGTTGACGTGCTTCGGGTCGTACATCTCGAAGCCCGCGTCCTCGAACCAGGCCCGGTAGGCCGGCGCCTCGTCGGCGCGCTGCGGGTCGCGGAACTGCACGGCCATCGCCTTGCCGTCGATGACCGTGCCGCCGTTGGCGGCGAAGACCATGTCGGGCAGGCCGGGCACCGGAGTGATCTCCTCGACGGTGTGGCCCAGATCAAGGTACGTCTGGCGGAGCTGCTCCCACTGCCGGACGGCCAGCGCGGTGTCGACCGGCGCGCTCGGGTCCATCCAGGGGTTGATCGCGTAATCGACGGCGAAGTACGTCGGCCGGCACATCAACAGGCGCTGGCTGGTGGCGTCCATCGTCATTGTCCTGCTCCAAAGGGTCGGGCGCGCCCGGCCACCGTGGCCCACGGGCTGGCGCCGTGGCTCAACGCTATGCGGCCTCAGCGGCAGGATCCACCACTGAGAGTTGCGCAGACCGAACATTCGTTGCGTCTAGTCGGTCGGTAGCTGCGAATCATTGCGTTGTGGGTTGCGCGAGCCGGGATTCGTGTTCTGGGCCACCCCGCAGCAGGGGTGGGTCTCGCGTTGCGGTGGCCTGCCAGGAGCAACGGCCCGGCCCGGCCGCCGATTTCGCCGCCAGGCCAGCCCTGACAGCGGCCAAACCGGACAACCCGCCCACCCGCCCGTCCACCCGCCCGTCCGCCCGTCCGTCCGTCCGTCCGAGAACGTTGACCCGCCACGCCCGGTCCCAGTCGGCGTCGTCGACCTCCACTCCCCCCTCGCCGATATGGACACGGCGACGTGCACTACGCCGCCGTGGAGGCCTCCACCGACAACGAGGCGGGGTGATCGACTCGGGTTCCTGAAAGTCGCGGTGTCCGGGCGCCGGGAACACCCCGACATCATGAAAGCCGAGTGGACCATGTCGGTCTGTAGCCGTTCGCAGGCGCGTATCGGGCCAGCGAGGGGAGCTGCCGGGCCGAGAAACACTTCAGGGGCGGCGAACCGCCGCCCCTGAAAGGGTGTTGCCCGGCCGGTGAACCACCGGATGAGTTCGGGCTGCCGGCGAACCGCCGGCTGTTCGCCGGTGCATCACCGGCGAGCGGAACAGTGCCCGCTAGAAACGGTCCACAAACTGTGAGTCAAGCCACTCCCGGAAGCGTTGCACCCAGTCCCCGTCGGTGGTCGGCCAGTCGAACTGCCCGGTCATCGCGAGCACCCCGATCACCACCGCAGCCAGGCCGATCAGCACGCCGAACAGCGCGTCGGTCTTGCCGGCGACGTGCCGGCGGCGGGTGGCCATCAGGCCGAGTACCGCGAGCACCGCGCCGAACGCGCCGACCCCGATGCCGTACCCGGCCAGGGTGCCGGTCAGCACGAACATCGCACCGACGACGGAGACGATCAGGCCGAGAGTGGCGAGCAGACTGGCCCGCGGCTTCGGGCCACGGGTCACTGGCGGCTCCGGCGTGGTCACGCCCGGGGTCGGGTCGACCGGACGGTCGGTGGTGACCCCGTCCGTCGGCTCGGGCCGGCGGGCGGTGGTGTCGAGGTCGGCGTCCCGCTCGGCGCTGCGCGCCAGGGTCGGGGCGGTGCCGGCCCGGGACTCGGTCTCCACCGGAGTGCCGGCCGGGGACGTGGTCTCGACCGGGCGGGCGGCCGGGGACGTGGTCTCGACCGGGCGGGCGGCGCCGGTCCGCGGCTCGCTCTCGACCGGGCGGGAGATGGCGGCCCGGGCCACCGCAGCCCGCTCGGCGGCACGCCGCTCGGCCTCGCCGAGCTGACCGCCGGGCGGTGCGGCGCTGCGGTACGTCGTCTGGTCGGCGTCCCGGTCGGTGACCACCGGCCGGCCGGCGACGTCGTCGGACCGGCCCGCGTCGGTGGCCGCCGTGCTGTCCCGGCCGGCGACCTGGGTGTCGCGGCCGTCCACGCGGCCGTCGAGGTTCTCGTCCCGCGTCGGCGCCGGCTCGGACCGGCGGGACAGCGAAGGAATCCTGACCACTACACACCTCCTGATAAATGCGTGGTGGCCGACGGACGGGGTGGCACCCACGCGCTTCCGTCCTGAATTACCCACCCGGGCGTTTCCTGACACCAATCCCGGGTACGGGGCCCCACGCTCGGGCCGTGAGTCGCCACGCTCGGGCCGTGAGTCGCCACGCTCGGGCCGTGAGTCGCCACGGTCGGGCCGTGAGTCGCCACGGTCGGGCCGTGAGTCGCCACGCTCGGGCCGTGACCGGGCTCAGCGGTGATCGACTCGGTTTGCAGGAAGTCGGGGTGTCCGGCTCACCGGGACCGCCCGGTTTCCTTGATGCCGAGTCGATCAGCGCCGGCGATGCCGAGTCGATCAGCGCCGGCGATGCCGAGTCGATCAGCGCCGGGCCGCGCCGACCCTGTTCGACCTGGGCGCGGACGTGCCCGGCGGAGGCTCGGCAGGGAGCAACCGCACCCCCGCCTGCTGCACGAACACCTCCCGCCTGTCGACGGCCAGGCCCTTGCCATCCAGTACGTAGCCCGTCAGCCAGACCCATCCGTGGTACGTCGGGCGCGGATCGACACTCACCAGTCGTAGGCGTAGCGCGCGCTCGCCGGCGAACTGCACCGAGCACGCCGCGCCGATCAGCAGCAGGTCGCCTGGCTTCCACTCGGTCACGTCGGCCAGTGGCCACGGCTGATCGGGATGCGGTGGCGGGCACGGCAGGGCAGTTCGCTGCCGCAGCGGCACACAGTGCGCCAGCGCACCCAACTCCACACGGGCCGGTGTCGACGGGCGAGGGTCAGCGCGGTGACCAAGAGGTATTCGTTGTACGACACGCGCATGGCGGTGTCCTTCCGAGCAATAGCGTCCCGGTGGCCTTGTGCTGACGCTATTCCCGACACTGTTTTCCGGGAGGCGCCAACGCGTGACATCTTGTTCCACGCTGGCCCCCTTGTGCAATCCGCGCAGCCGCCCTAACGTCAAGTCATATTGACGCACGAGGAATGGAAGAGAATTGCGCGCAAGGCGAAACATTCGGTGTTGCAGGAGGGACGCGGTGATGTTGCATGACGGATGAAACAAGCGGGTCTACGGTCCCTCGGCGGCAGCTCGGACGGCTGCTCACGCAGCTCCGCGAGGATGCCTCGGTCTCGCTGGACGCCGCGGCCGACGCACTGGACTGCTCACGGCAGAAGGTGTGGCGCATCGAGAAGGGGCTGGTCCCGGTGCGCGTCGTGGACGCCCGAGCGATGTGTGCTCTCTATCGGGTGCCCGACGCCATGGGCGAGATTGTCGCCGGGTTGGCGAAGGAGACTCGCGCCCGGGGTTGGTGGCATTCGTACGGCGATGTCGTCCCGTCGTGGTTCTCGCTGTACGTCGGTCTGGAATCCTCCGCCTCGGCACTGCGCCAATATGACGCCGAGTTAATTCCCGGACTCCTGCAAACCCGGGAGTACGCCAGCGAGTTGTTCCGCCGGAAGAATCCGACCATGCGCGAGGAGGACCGGGAAAAACTGGTGGAGGTCCGGCTGCAACGGCAGGGCATCCTCGTGCGTCGGCTGCCCACCGCCCCCACCCTGCGGGTCGTCCTGAGCGAGGCCGTGCTGCTGCGCACGATCCCCGACCGCCGGGCGATGGCTCAGCAGTTACGACACCTGCTCGACGTGGCCGCACTGCCGACGGTGAGTCTGCGGGTCCTGCCGCTCGCGGCCGGTCCGCCGCTGGCCAGCGAGACGGGCACCTTCGTCCTCCTGGACTTCCCGCAGGCGTTCGGGAGAGCGTCCACCGAGCCGACCACCGTCTACGTGGAGAACATCACCGGGGCGCTCTATCTCGACAAGCCGGTCGAGGTGGCCGCCTACGAACATGTCTGGTCGGACCTGGAAGCCCTCGCCTTGAGTGAGGCAGAATCAGAGAAAATGATCACTTCGATCATCGAGGAGCATCATGACTGACCTTGCCGGTGCGACCTGGCGCAAGAGCACCCGCAGCGGCGGGAGTGGCGGCAACTGCGTCGAGGTGGCCGACAACCTGCCCGGCGTGGTGGGCGTGCGCGACAGTAAGGACCCGACCGGTCCGGCGCTGGCCTTCGCTCCCGCCGCCTGGGCCGCGTTCGTGGGCGACGTCAAGGGGCAGCGCCGGAGCTGACCACGCCGTCCAGGGCGCCCTCCCGCCTTGATCGACTCGCCTTCCTGAAAGTCGGGGCGTCCCGCTCACCAGAACACCCGACTTCCTGAAAACCGAGTCGATCAGCGCGGCGGCGCCCGGAGGCGGCGCGGCGGCGCCCGGAGGCGGCGCGGCGACGCCCGGAGGCGGCGCGGCGACGCCCGGAGGCGATCAGCGCGGCGGTGACCTGGGCCGATCTGCGTCTCGGCGTGGGCTGGCTATCCTTGGCACCTGTGCCAGAGGGACATACGATCCACCGCCTGGTGGCCCGGCACGCCGAGCTGTTCGCCGGGGACAAGGTGCACGCCGCCAGCCCGCAGGGTCGCTTCGCCGACGGCGCGGCCCGGCTCTCCGGCACCGTGCTGGAGGGCACCGAGGCGTACGGCAAGCACCTGCTGCACCACTACGCCGGCGAGCTGACTCTGCACGTACACCTCGGGCTTTATGGGAAGTTCACCGACGGGTCGGGGGAGCCGCCCGAGCCGATCGGCCAGGTGCGGTTGCGGCTGGCCAGCGATCGACACTGGCTGGACCTACGCGGACCCACCGCCTGCGAATTGATCAGCCCACCCGAGGTGGCCGCACTGCGGGACCGCCTCGGGCCGGATCCGCTGCGTGCCGACGCCGACCCGGAGCGGGCGTACCGGAGGATCTCGCGCAGCCCGACGCCCCTCGCGGCGCTGTTGCTGGACCAGTCGGTGGTGGCCGGCACCGGGCTGATCTTCGTGACCGAGGCGCTGTTCCGGGCCGGACTGCCGCCGACGATGCCCGGCCGCCGGCTGACCCGTGCCGGCTGGGACGCGCTCTGGGCCGACCTGGTCGAGCTGATGCGGCTCGCGGTCGAGCACGGCCGGATCGACACCGTGCGCGACGTACACCTGCCGGAGGCGATGGGCCGGGCGGCCCGGGTCGACCGGCACGGCGGTGAGGTGTACGTCTACCGCCGCCCCGGCGCGCCCTGCCACGTCTGCGGCACCGAGGTCAGCCGTGGTGAGCTGGCCGGACGCAACCTCTACTGGTGCCGCACCTGCCAGGCCGGTTGATCGCCGGTCACCGCCCAGGCCGCGTTTGGTCGTGTTGCGCCAGGCACTGCCGCGCCGCGCTGCACTCGGGCAGCGCCCGCGCCGCGCTTGATTGTGCTGGAACAAGGAAAGAGTGGCCTCCTGGGATGGGCAGACCACTACATCCTGGATCGAGCGCGATCATGGGCGCGTTCGGGGAGCTCCATCCGGCCATCCTGGGGCTGGGCGTTCCCAGGCTCGTCCACAGTGGCTAGCGTAGGCCCGTGCAGATCGGCGTGAACGTCCCCAACTTCGGCCCGGGCACCGACCCCGACGTGCTGCGACGGTGGGCGCAGACAGTCGAGGGCCTCGGCTTCGACCTGCTGATGGTCTCTGATCACATCGCGGTGACCCCGGACGTGGCCCAGCAGTACCCGGCGCCGTTCTACGAGCCGTTCACCACGTTGTCCTGGCTGGCCGGGGTGACCCGCCGGGTCCGGCTGGGCACCACGGTGCTCATCGTCCCGTACCGGCACCCGCTGCTCACCGCTCGGATGGCGGCGAACCTCAACCGGCTCAGCGGCGGCCGGTTCGTCCTCGGGGTCGGCGTCGGCTGGGCTCGGCAGGAGTTCGAGGCGCTCGGCGTCCCGTTCCAACGGCGCGGCGCGTTGACCGACGAGCACCTGCGCGCGATGCGCGACGCCTGGCAGGACACCGCCGACTACGACAGCCCGGCGATCCCGATCTGGGTCGGCGGCAACAGCGACGCCGGCATGCGTCGCGCCGTTCGGCTCGGTGACGCGTGGCATCCGCTGCGTCTCACGCCCGGCGAACTCGCGGACGCGGCCGGGCGGCTCGGCACCATCGCCAAGGAACTGGGCCTCCCCGAGCCGGCGCTGGTGCCGCGCATCGCGCTCCAGGAAACCCGCGAACCGGTCACCGCCCCGGACCGGCTCGCCGGTGTCGGCACCATCGAGCAGATCGTCGCCGACCTCGACCAGATCCGGCTGCTCGGCGCGGAGGCGGTGGTGCTCGACCCGTTCAACGGTGACCTGGCCGAGATCCGCCAACCCGAACGCGCCTGGCGGACCCTCGCGGCCGTGGCCGCGTACGCCACGACCCAGGAGGTTCGATGACACCCGACGACGAGAGGTTTCTCCGCCGCGCCGTGGAGATCGCCAGCCAGGCGGGGGCTGCCGGCGAACGGCCGTTCGGGTCGTTGCTCGTCGGTGCGGACGGCACGGTACTGGTCGAGGACCACAACACGGTGGTGTCCGACTCGGACATCAGCGCCCATCCGGAACTCAAGCTGGCCCGCTGGGCCGCCCGGGAACTCGCGCCGGACGTGGCCGCCGGCACCACCATGTTCACGAGTTGCCAGCCCTGCCCGATGTGCGCGACCGCGATCGACCGCTCGGGGCTCGGACGGGTGGTGTACGCCCTGTCCAGTGAGCAGTTCGAAGAGGTCAAGCCGGCCACCCCGCCGTTGCCCGCGGTCCGCTACGAGGGGCCGGCGCTGTTCGACGAGGCGCGTCAGCCGATCGACGACTACTACTGACCGGACCGGTCAGGGCTGCCGTCGCGGCTCAGTCGGGCTTCGGCCGGGAGCGTAGGGACCAGGCCTCGTCCACGTCCTGACCGGGCCCAACTCCCGCTCAGGGCGTGTTGCGGACGCGTGCGCGCCACAGGTCGTCCTGGGTGCCGGTCTGCTGCCAGAGGCGCGCGACGCCGTCCGGGCCGAGGTCGTCGAGTGGTACGAGAAAGTGCGTGGACAGCGTCCGGGCGAAGTCGTCGACGTCGGTGATCGTCTGCGGGCTGCTGGCGTCGGCGCCCAGTCGGCGCAGGGTCCGGGACAGCAGGATCAGGGTCTCGCCGGCGATCGGCCGGGCGGCCATGAGCGTGGTGACGTACGCCGAGGCGGGGGACGTGGACATGTCCCGGGAGTGGGCGGCGAAGTCGGTGATGTCCCGTGGCCGCAGGCGGAAATCGTAGGAGGCGATGGTGCCGCCGGGGTGGTGGTGGAAGCGCCAGGTGTCCGGGTCGAGCCGTTCCAGCCGGTAGGTCAGACGCCCCTGTACGTGCGGACCCTCCCGCATCGGCAACGGCTGGACGAATCCGTCGCCGATGCCGGCGTCGGCCAGCCAGCGCCGACCGTCCAGGTCGACCAGGAGCGCGTTGTGGTTGCCCCACATCGCCTCGCCGCGGGTCGCGCGCAGGACGGCGGCCTCCACCATGGTCACCTGAAAGCCGGCCAGCCGCAGCAGCGTGGCCAGGCCGGCGTTCTGCTCGTAGCAGTAGCCGCCGCGTCGACGCCGCACGAGCTTGTCGAAGATCGCCTCCGCGTCGAGGGCGATCGGCCGGCCGAGCTGGATGTCGAGGTTTTCGTACGGCACGGTGTGCCGCCAGGCCTGATGCAGGGCGAACAGCGTCTCCACGTCGGCTGCCACGCGCCCGTGGTGCCCGATTCGGTGCAACATCTGAGCCAGTTCGGTGCTCATCGGCGGACTCCTAAGTGATAGTTATTCCTCCACTTGCTGAGTGTAAGTGACAGATCTTCATCCGTATACTGGTCGAGTGACGAACGAGGGCAGCAGGCTCCGGGCCGACGCCAGGCACAACCGCGAGCAGATCATCGAGGCCGCTCGGGCGCTCATCGCCGAACGGGGCGTCGACGTGCCGATGGAGGAGGTGGCCCGCCGCGCCGGTGTCGGGGCCGCCACCCTGTACCGCCGCTTTCCCGACCGTGAGGCCCTGGTACGCGGGGTGGCGCTGGACGGCTTCGACCGTGTGGTCGCCATCGCTCGCGACGCCGAGGACGAGGAGCCGGACGCGTGGCGCGCGCTGGCACGCTTCGTCCGCCGGGCGGCGGCCGAACTGCGGCTGGCCACCTGGCTGTCGATCTGGTTCACCAGCACCTGGGAGCAGTTGCACACCGAGCCCGAGGAGCAGCGGCTGCGGCAAGCCCTGTTGAAGATCCTCGACCGGCTCGTCCGCCGCGCGCAGGCCGACGGCGATCTGCGCCGCGACGTGGACGCCGGCGACCTGACCCTGATGATGGCGCTGCTGCTGCGGCCGTTACCCGGCCTGCGCGCCGAACTCACCCAACGCAGCGTGGACCGCTTCCTGATCCTCATGCTCGAGGGCCTGCGCGCCGGTCCGGACATCCACGAGCTTCCCCCCGCCGAGATCGGTCTGGCCGACCTCGGTGGCGCGTGAGGAATGGTGGCGGCGGCCAACGCCGATGGTCGGAATTGACAGTCGGCCGGCTGCCGGAGCAGGGTTGAGAAGTGACAACGATGTCAACGGGCAAAAGGGATGAATCGCACTCAGGATTCGCCCTTGCGCCTGCGGCGTTACGCCGTACCGTTGACGGTTTTGCGGCGCGGACCCGGTCCGTACGCCGATCCTGGCCGTATGTTCCTTTCCTACCCGACGGTGACCAGCTGAGATGACCGACGTGCCCCGATCCGACGCCACCACGCCCCCCGCAGGGTCACCCGACCTGCCCGACCTGGACGACTTCCTCGCCGACCAGACCCGCACGCTGCTCGACACGGCCCGCCGCGCGGTCCGGGCCGAGGGCGGCTTCTGGTGGTTGACCGACGACCGCACCCCGGACCGTGGCGAACCCGTCTACACCTGGATCACCTGCCGGATGACCCACGTGGCCGCGCTCGCCCACCTGGGCGGCGACCCGGACGCCGCCGCCCTTGTCGACCATGGCATCGCCGCGCTCAGCACCCTGCTGCGCGACGACCGGTTCGGCGGTTGGTTCAGCGCCGTGGACCAGCAGGGAACGCCCGTCGACGACCACAAGGCCGGCTACGACCACGCGTTCGTGCTGCTCGCCGCATCCACCGCAGCGCGCGCCGGACGGCCCGGCGCGGAGGAGTTGCTCGCCGACATCCTGACCGTGGTGCGGGACCGGTTCTGGGACGACGAGGTGGGCGCCGTCCGCGAGTCGTGGAACCGGGACTGGACGGAGACCGAGGACTACCGCGGCGCGAACAGCAGCATGCACATGGTCGAGGCGTTCCTCGCCGCTGCCGCCGCCACCGGCGACCCGAGCTGGGCCGACCGCGCCCTGCGGATCGCCTACCACCTGGCGCACACCGAGGCCGCCCGGCACGACTGGCGGCTGCCCGAGCACTTCACCGCCGACTGGACGCCGCTGCTCGACTACAACCGGGACCAGCCCGCCGACCAGTTCCGGCCGTACGGCTCGACAATGGGCCACTGGCTGGAGTGGGCCCGGCTGCTGCTGGAGTTGGAGGCGGTCCTGCCGCAGCCGCCACGCTGGCTGCTCACCGACGCCCGCCACCTGTTCGCCGCCGCCGTACGCCGCGGCTGGGCGGTCGACGGCGCCGACGGCTTCGTCTACACGATCGACTGGGACGACCGGCCGGTGGTGCGCTCCCGGATGCACTGGGTGCTCGCCGAGGCCGTCGGAGCGGCGGTGACCCTGTACCGCCGCACCGGCGACGACGTCTACGCCGACTGGTACCGGGTCTTCTGGGCATACGCGCGCCGCTACCTGATCGACGGCACCGGCTGGCGGCACGAGTTGGACCCGCAGAACCTGCCCGCCGACACGGTCTGGCACGGTCGGCCGGACGTCTACCACGCGTACCAGGCGGTGCTGCTGTCCCGCTCGGCCACCGGGCTCGGTGGCCCCGGTCCGCTCGCGCCGGGCGAGGTGACCGCATGATCGTGGTCGCGGGTGAGGCGCTGATCGACCTGGTGGTCACCGCCGAGGGGGAGCGTGCCGTGCCGGGTGGCTCCCCGGCGAACGTGGCAGTCACGCTGGCCCGGCTCGACCAGCCGGTGCGGCTGCTGGCCCGGCTGGGCGCCGACGAGTACGGTCGGCAGCTCGCCGCGCACCTCAGCGCCAACCGGGTGGAGCTGGACTGGGCGGTCCGCGCCCCGGAGCCCACCTCGGTGGCGAAGGCCACGCTGGACGCCAGCGGGCAGGCCAGCTACGAGTTCCGGCTGGCCGGCACGGCGGACTGGCAGTGGACGCCCGAGGAGTTGCCCGACCTGGCCGGGTCACCGGCGACCGCGCTGCACACCGGATCCCTCGCGCTCGCGCTGGCACCCGGTGCGCAGGTGCTGGAGGACCTGCTCGCCCGCGAACGCCGCCGCGACGGGCTCACCGTCTCGATCGACCTCAACCTGCGGCCGAGCATCGTCACCGACCGGGCAGCCGAGCAGGCCAGGGTACGATGCCAGGTGCCCCTCGCGCACGTGGTGAAGGCCAGCGACGAGGACCTGGCGTGGCTCTACCCGGACCGGTCGGTGGGCGACGTGCTGGCCGAGTGGCGCGACGCCGGGGTGCCCTGCGCGCTGGTGACCCGGGGTGGTGAGGGTGTCTGGCTGCTCGCCCCGAACGGATCGCTGCACGAGCAACCCGCGGTACGCACCACGGTTGTCGACACCGTCGGGGCCGGTGACTCGTTCACCGGCGGTCTACTGGCCGCGCTGGCCGACCTCGACGCGCTCGGCGCACGGCCGGCCGACCGGCTCGCCGGGGTGACCGAGCAGCAATGGGATGCGGTACTCCGGCAGGCCGCCACGGTGGCCGCGTTGACCTGCGCCCGCCAGGGCGCCGACCCACCCCACCGCGCCGACGTCGACGCCCTGCTCAACCGGCCGGGTTAGTCCCTGTCGCCTCTGGCGATGCGGCCCGTTCCGGGCTGAAAATCGTGTTGGTCGCTCGCTGACGTCGTCGCTCCTTGGTCCGTACGAGGTCGTGGGTTAGTCGGACGCTGGTAGCCGCGTTATGGGCCCTTCACTGTTGCTGCGAGCACGCGAGTTAGATTCACC
>NZ_JBEZGL010000020.1:20893-140097 GCF_040649915.1 Micromonospora sp. NPDC048839 | reverse complement strand
ACACAACCACGAGACTCAGCGGTGGCTGCTCCCTGCCCACGGACAAAACCACACCGCCGCAGCAGGTCAGAACGGATCTCCTGCTGGAGTACTAGCCACGGATGCCGTTTCAGATCACCTGCCCGAAGCCCGCTGGAGCTCGAAGGAAGGCACCTCCATGACCGTAACAAGGCCGCCCAGCGCGGACAACGAGGAGTCACGACAGGTTTCACCTGGCGTGATTCGAGGCATCCACGCGGCGCGCGGAATTATCCTGGCACTCGCCGCCTTCATCAGTGCGGTAACCGGTCTGATCATCGCTCTGATCCGCACCTGAGCGCGGCTGTCACTCTCGGCCCGCACCTGTCAGGTGGCGGCCAGCGACGGCGAAGGCCCTGACCAGGAGGCAAGTCCTGGCCAGGGCCTTCGCGGTGGAGCGGGTGACGGGAATCGAACCCGCACTGTCAGCTTGGGAAGCTGATGTTCTGCCATTGAACTACACCCGCAAGCGGCACCACTGTACCCGAGTCGTCGAGCCCGTGCACCCAGGTACCCCCGCCCGCCGCTCGGCCCGGGTTGATCCACTCGGGGTCCTGAAAGTCGGGGCATCCGAGCGGCCGGGACACCGCGATATCACCGAAACGGAGTGGATCATGCCGGGCGGCCGCCGGCGGGGCGGGGCGGACGGCTGAATGCCGGCTCCGTCACGCACGGAGCCGGCATTCGGCTGACCCTGGTCCGTGGTCAGGCGGCCGTGCACTGGACGTCACGGCTGCGGCGGGTCGGGCGGGTCTGCGGCACGGTGAGCGGCGCGGTCGCCACCGCCGACGGGGCATGCGGGTCGAGCCAGACCCGAACGGCCGGCCGGGCCGGCGCGAGGCCCGGGACGCCGGTGATGTGCTGCTCGCGGCGGGTCAGCATCGCCACGTCGACGGTGAACTCGAACAGCTGCCAGTCGACCTGCGGCTCGGCGCGGGCGCCCTGCGCCAACCGGGCGACCCGTGCCGGATCGGTCACCGGGCGGGCGTGACCCGCCACGTACGCCTCGTCGTCGCTCTCCTCCGGCGGGAACGAGTGCAGCGCGTAGCGGCCGTCGCGTTCGAGGTCACGGCGCTTCGGGGAGTCGATGATGAAGCAGAAAAGACCCTCGTCGGTGATGACCGGGGAGACCGGATGGACCCGGGGCCCGCCGTCGGCACGGACCGTGGCCAGGTAGCCGAAGCCCGGCCCGTACTGCTGGAGGAGAACACGGATCCCGTCGGCGAGTCGGGGCTCGTCGGCGGCGAATTCGGACCAGGAAGCCATGTGGGCATTCTATCGAACAAATGTACGAGCGGCGACCTCGACGCGCTGGTCACCGGCACCGAATTCGGGGGTTTTGAGGCCCGCCGCTAAGGTGGTCCGATGCTGCTCTCCGACCGCGACCTGGTCTCCGAGATCAAGGCCGGCACGCTGGGCCTGGAGCCGTTCGAGCCCACCCTGGTCCAACCTTCCAGCATCGACGTACGGCTGGACCGGCTTTTCCGGGTCTTCAACAACCACCTCTACACCCACATCGATCCGGCGATGCAGCAGGACGACCTGACGTCGGCGGTGGAGGTCCCCGACGGGGAGCCGTTCGTGCTGCACCCCGGGGAGTTCGTGCTCGCCTCGACGCTTGAGGTCATCTCGCTGGGCGACCAGCTCGCCGGCCGCCTGGAGGGCAAGAGTTCCCTGGGGCGGCTCGGGCTGCTGACGCACTCCACCGCCGGCTTCATCGACCCCGGCTTCTCCGGTCACGTCACGCTCGAACTCTCGAACGTCGCGAACCTGCCCATCACTCTCTGGCCGGGTATGAAGATCGGGCAGCTCTGCATCTTCCGGCTCTCCTCGCCGGCCGAGCACCCGTACGGCTCTGCGGTCTACGGCTCGCGCTACCAGGGGCAGCGGGGGCCGACGCCGAGCCGCGCCTGGCAGCACTGGCGCACCTGGCCCACCCGCTGACCCCGTGAACGACGAGGGCCCGCCGCGACGAATCGCGACGGGCCCTTCGGTCGACACACCGGATCAGCCTGGACGGCCGTAGCTGTGGATCGGGCCGTCGTCGACCTTCTTCATCTTGACCGGTTGGCCGGCCTGCGAGGCGTGCACCACCCAGCCGCCACCGACGTACATGCCGACGTGGTGGATGTCGCTGTAGTAGAAGACCAGGTCGCCGGGGCGCAGGTCGCCCTTGCTGACGTTCTTGGTGACGCGGCTCTGCGCGGCGGCGTTGTGCGGCAGGGACACCCCGGCCTTCGCCCAGGCGGCCAGCATCAGCCCGGAGCAGTCGTACGAGTTCGGGCCCTCGGCACCCCAGACGTAGGGCTTGCCGATCTGCGCGCAGGCGAACTTGACCGCCGTGCCGGCGGCGCCACCGGGATAGCTGCCGGGGCAGGGGGCCGGGCGCAACGGACCGCCGCCACCGCTGCCGTACACCTTGAGGCGCAGCTTCTGCAGCTTGTCGATCTCGTCGTTGATCTGCTTCTTCTTCGCCGCCAACTGGGCCTCGGTACGGGTCAGCTGGGTCACCATCTCGTCGAGCGGCGCCTTCTGCCTGGCCAACTCGTCGCGCAGGTCGGACACCTCGCGGACGTCCTGCTGCTGGTTGTGCGCGAAGCGGTCGAGCATTTCGAGCTGGCCGACCACCTCGCTGGGTGACTGGCTGCCCAGCACCGCGTTGACGGTCAGCACGTTCTCGCCCTTGTAGGCGCGTACGGCCAGGGCACTGACCTTGTCCATCGCGGCGTCGACCTGACGCTCCAGCGGGGTGATCCGGGCGGCCAGCGCCTGGGCCTGCCTGCGCTTGTTGGCGAGGTCGATGCGGGTGGCGTTGTGCTGTTCGATGACCGGTTCGAGTTTGTTCCAGTCGGCGTCGATCTGGCGTTCGATCTCGGCGACGGACGGGTCGGCGTGGGCCGCGGTGGCGCTGCCGGTCAGGACGACGGCGACGCCGGCCAGTGCGGCGAGCGCGGTGGTGAAGCGGGACCAGCGTGGGCGCGGCGCGATCGACGGCGGGCCGGCTGCTGCCGACCGCTCGGACGACGGCCGCGGGGCATGGAGTGCCACCGGGGTTCCGTACTCCTTCTTCCTGACCGCCTACCGGGTTAGCTGACGGGTTCGGGCGGGAAGTGGGCGCCCTACCGCAGTGACTGCGGATTCACCCCGGGGGACATGGGTCCCCGGTTCGTTCGGAAACGACTCGGCGGTGTCGGTCCGTTACCGCCCGGGCTGGACGGAGCTGCTATCGGGCCGACGAATGACCAGAGTAGAGACGCTTGTTACCACTCCGCAACCCGTGCGGCCGTGACACTCCGTACCGATCGGAGAGGATCACCGGCCGTACGTGAAGAATTCTTTCCCAAGGAGTCGACACATAGAAAGGTATTGACGCGGACTCCCGGGCGGCGCGAGGGTGACCACATCTTCACCCGCGAGATCTGGGGGGTTCGATGCACCATCCAACCCTGCTCCTCGGCCGGCGTGCGCTGCTCGCCGCCGCCGTGGTCGCCGCCGCGACCGCGGTCCCACCACCCGCCACCGCCGCCACACCGACGGCCGACCGCCAGCAGCGGTACGCCGCCGCGGCGGCCGAGTACGGCGTACCGACCGACGTGCTGCTCGGCGTCTCCTACCTGGAGTCCCGCTGGGACAGCAACGCCGGCACACCCAGCACCAGCGGCGGCTACGGCCCCATGCACCTGACCGCCGCCCGACACGTGGCCGCCCTGCCCGTGGGCGGCCACCACGACACCGGCGCCGAGGACCCGCGTGGCGACGACTCCCGTAGCGCGCTGGCACCCGCGCCCCCGCCGGCCGAGGACCCGGCGCCACCCGCCGGAGCGTTGCAGACCGTGGATGCCGCCGCCGCGCTGACCGGCGCGAACCCCGACGCGCTGCGCACCGACGCCGACGCCAACATCCGGGGCGGGGCCGCGCTGCTGGCCTCGTACCAGCGGGAGTTGGGCGCGCCGGTCGGGGCCGGCACCGACCCGGCCAGCTGGTACGGCGCGGTGGCCCGCTACGCCGGCGCGGACAGCGCAGACGCCGCGGCGGCCTTCGCCGACGAGGTCTTCACCACCATCGGCAGCGGCGCGTCGCGGGTGACCGACGACGGCCAACGGATCACGCTGCCGGCCCGGGCGATCCGGCCGCAGCGATCGTGGCTGGACCGACTGGGTCTGCGTCGGCTCGCCCGCCCGGACGGACTGGAATGCCCCCGGACCATCTCCTGCGAGTGGATCCCGGCTCCCTACGCGGCGTTCGGCGACGGGGACTACGGCAACCACGACCTGTCCGACCGGCCCGCCCGGCAGAAGATCGAGTACATCGTCATCCACGACACCGAGGGAAGCTGGGCCACCACCCTGCGACTCGTCTCGGACCCGACCTACGTGAGCTGGCACTACACGCTGCGCTCGGTGGACGGGCACATCGCCCAGCACGTCAAGACCAAGGACGTCGCCTGGCACGCCGGCAACTGGTACGTCAACGCCAAGGCGGTCGGGCTGGAGCACGAGGGCTTCGCGGCGCAGGGCACCTGGTACACCGAGGCGATGTACCGGACCTCGGCGAAGCTGGTCCGACACCTCGCGCTGCGGCTGGGCGTCCCGCTGGATCGCCAGCACATCATCGGCCACGACAACGTGCCCGGCACCATCGCCGCGAACGTCCGAGGAATGCACTGGGACACCGGCCCGTACTGGGACTGGAACCACTACTTCGAGCTGCTGCACGCGCCCCGGTTGGACACCGGTACCCCGGCCACCGGTCTGGTCCGGATCGACCCGGACTTCGCCACCAACCAGCCGGCGTTCGTCGGCTGCGTCACCGCCGGCATGCCGTGCGCGCCACGCGGCTCCTCGGCGGTGGTGCTGCGCTCCGCGCCGGCCGCGGACGCGCCACTGGTGAACGACATCGCGCTCCGCCCCGACGGCACCCCGAACACCATGGAGGTGTCGGATCACGGCGCCCGCGCCTCCGCCGGGCAGACGTACGCGCTGGCCGGTCGGCAGGGCGACTGGACGGCGATCTGGTATCTCGGGCAACGGGCCTGGTTCCACAACCCGGCGTCCGCGCCCACCGCCAGCTGGACGGTCGGACTGGTGGCCACCCCGAAGCCCGGCCGAGCCACCATCCCGGTGTACGGACGGGCCTACCCGGAACAGGCGGCCTACCCGACCGGCGTGCCCTACCAGACGATCTCGCCACTGCAGTACACCCTTGCCGCCGGGCAGCGGTACGCCGTCGGCGCGGTGCTGCCGGGCGAGTACTACCGGGCCAGCACTGTCGACGGCTCCTCGCCCGGTGACTGGACGGTGATCCGCGGCAAGAACAGGTACGCGCAGATCCAGTTCGGCCACCGCATCATGTACGTCGACCTGGCCGACGTGCAGCTCCTGCCGTCCCCGGTGGGCGCACCCCGCTGACCACGACGACGGCCCCCGGTCGGTGACCGGGGGCCGTCGTGTCGCACGGGGTGGATCAGCCAGGTCTGCGGAACCCGGCGACGGGCATGGTGTTGATGCTGGACACCTGCACCGGTTTACCGGCACGTGGCGCGTGCACCATCTGGTTGTTACCCAGATACAACCCGACATGACTCAGGCCCGAGTAGAAGAAGACCAGGTCACCGGGGCGGGCCTCGGCTCGCGCCACGGCCTTGCCCTCGTTCCACTGGTCTCCCGTGTGGTGGGTGAGGGAGATCCCGGCCGACCTGTAGGCGTACTGGGTCAGCCCCGAGCAGTCGAACGAGTTCGGGCCGGTGGCACCCCAGACGTACGGATCGCCGACCTGCTGGCAGGCGGTCTTGATCGCCTTCTGGGCGGCCACGGCAAGCACACCGTTGATGGTCGGGCAGCCGGCGGTCTTGACCGTCGTCTTCGGCATCGACGCCTCAAGCTGCTTGATCTCGGCGTCGATCTGCTTCTTCTTGGCCGCCAACTCGTTCTGCTGCTTGGTCTGAGTGGCGATCAGGGAGTCCAGCTTCTGCTTCTCGCCGTCGTACTTGGCCCGCACGGCGAGGACGCCCTCGACCTCCTTGCGCTCCTGCGCGGCCAGCCGGTCGAGGATGGTGAGCTGCTCGGTGAGCGTGTCCGGCTTGGCGCTGACCAGTAGTGCGCCGATGTCGTGCGACGGACCCGAGATGTAGTAGCGGGAGGCGAGATCGCCCACCCGGTTGAGCGCCAACTCGCTCTGCAACGCCAGCGGCTCGATCTTCTTCTGCAGGTCCGCCGACTTCTGCCGATTGACCTTCAGCTGCGCCCTGACCTTGTTGTACTGCTCGATAGTGGGCTCCAACTGCTCCCACTTCTTGTCGATCTGCGCCTCAATCTCGTCGACCGTGGGCGCGGCGTGCACCGGGGCGGCAAGCAGGCCCGCGCCGACCACCGCGGCGGCGACCAGGACGAGCAGACGATGACCGGCCCGGCGCAGACCACCCGGCCGAGCAGACGCAGACAGGTCGTGACGATGAGGGGGCATGGTTGCCACCGGCACCGACTCCTTTGCAACCGACCGCCGGGCGCCTCGCGTGAGGGAAGGGCCGAGGCAGACGACCCACAGCGGTCGGTGCCCCACATTAGGGAAGCGCGAGGCGGTAATCAAGGCGAGTGGAGTAACTGTCACTGTCGTGCAACCGCTTGCACACCAAGGGTATTGGCCCGTCAGCCAACGATTGCCGTCAATACATCATCGAGGGTGACGACACCGAGCGGGCGCCGGCCGTCGCTGACCAGCACCATGTGCCGCCGCTCGCGGCGCATGGCCAGCAGCAGGTCCGCCAGCGTACGCTCCGGCGGCACCACCGCCAGCGGCCGGTAGACCTGGGCCGGCACCGGCGACCGGCGGCCCTGCCCGGCGTACCCGAGCACGTCCTTGACGTGCACGAAGCCGAGCACCCGCCGGGTCGACCGCTGCACCACCGGGAACCGGGACCGGCCGGTCCGGGTCGCCAACACCTCCAACGACGCCGGCGAGACGTCCTCGGCCACCGTCACCACCGTCGACCACGGCTGCAGGGCGTCCGCCGCCGTACGGCTGTGCAGGGCCAGGGCACCGGTGATGCGGGCGTGCTGCTCCTCGTCGAGCAACCCCTCGGTGCGGGCCTGCGAGACGAGCCCGGCCAACTCCTCGGCGGTGAACACCGTCTTCACCGCCTCGGACGCCTCGATCCGCCAGATCGCGAGCACCCGGCGGGCCGCCCACTTCATCGCCAGCAACAGCGGCTTGGTGGCCACACAGAACGCCAGCATCGCCGGGCCGAGCCACAGCGCGGAGACCTCCGGACCGGCCAGCGTGATGTTCTTCGGCACCATCTCACCGACGACCGTGTGCAGGAAGACCACCACACCCAGGGCCAGCACGAAGGCCACCGGGTGCACCGCCCGCTCGGGCAGGCCGGCCGCGTGGAACGGTGGCTCCAGCAGGTGCGCCAACGCCGGCTCGGCGATCGCGCCCAGCCCCAGCGAACAGACCGTGATGCCGAGCTGCGCGCCGGCGATCATCAACGGGATCTGGTTCATCGCCGACAACGCCCACCGGGCGCGTTTCGACCCGGCGGCCAGCGGCTCGATCACCGTCCGGCGGGACGCGATGAGCGCGAACTCACTGCCCACGAAGAACCCGTTGCCGAGAAGCAGCACGACGGTCACCAGCAGCTCAGTCATCGTCGTCCGGTTCCGCCGGGCGCAACACCCGGACCTGCTCGATCCGGTGCCGCTCCACCTCGACCACGGTGAACTCCCAGCCGTCCGCCTCGACCGTCTCGCCGGCCAGCGGGATGTGCCCGAGCTGGGCCATCAGGAACCCGGCCAACGTCTCGTAGGGGCCCTCGGGCAGCCGGAAGCCGGTCTGCTCGGCCACCTCGTCGGAGCGGAGCACCCCGTCGACGAGCACGGTGCGCTCACCGCCGGGAACGGTCAACTCGACCGGGTCGGCGTCGTCCACACTCGCCGGGTCGAACTCGTCGGCGATCTCCCCGACCAACTCCTCGACGAGGTCCTCGATCGTCACCACGCCGTCCGTGCCGCCGTACTCGTCGACCACGATGGCCAGGTCGGCCCCGGCCGCCTTCAACGCGGCCAGCACGCCGTCCAGGTTGAGGCTCTCCGGCACGTACACCGGCTCCCGGGCCACCGAGCCGACCATGGTCGACGCCCGGTCGGCCAGTGGCACGCCCAGCGCGTCGGGCACCCCGGCCACACCGGTCACCAGGTCCAGGGTCTCCTCGTACACGGGGAACCGGGTCCGCCCGGTCTGCCGGGACTGTTCGAGCAGCTCGGCCACGGTGGCCGTGGCGCGCAGCGCGACCACGTCCACCCGGGGGGTCATCGCCTCGGCGGCCCGCTTGTCGCCGAACCGGATGGTGCGGCGCAGCAGCATCGCGGTGTCGGTCGGCAGCGCGCCGGCCCGAGCCGAGATGGCCGCCAGCAGCCCCAGTTCCTCCGGTGAGCGGGCGCTGGCCAGCTCCTCCTGCGGTTCCACGCCGAGCGCCCGGACCAGCCGGTTCGCGGAGCCGTTCAAGCCCCGGATCAGCCAGCCGAACGTCCGGGAGAAGGTGTGCATCGGACCGGCCGTGGCCAGCGCCGCCGGCATGGGCCGGGCCAGCGCCGCGTTCTTCGGCACCAGCTCACCGAAGAGCATGGAGAGCAGCGTGGCCAGTGCCAACGCCAGGAACGGGGTGTAGCGCCCGGTGCTCTCCCCGGCCAGCGGACGCAGCAGCGGGGTGAAGAGCCGCGCCAGGGCCGGCTCGGCCAGGTAGCCGGTGAGCAGCGCGGTGATGGTGATGCCGAGCTGTGCGCCGGAGAGCTGGAAGGAGAGTTCGCGCAGCGCGGTGCGTACCGTCAGGGCGGCCTGGTCCCCCGCGGCGGCCCGCCTGTCGATCTCCGCGCGGTCGACCGTGACCAGGGCGAACTCGGCCGCGACGAAGAACGCGTTGCCCGCGGTCAGCGCAACGAAGCCAACCAGGGGCAACAGCGTCATCAAGAGCAGGCCGTCGATGTCGCCTCACCTCGGCGAGATTCTTGCACGACGGCGGCGGACCCTGAGGGCCGCCGCCGTCGATCTGCGACAACGCGGGGGTACGGCCTCAGCTGCCGACCGGTGCCGTCTCCTTGCCGCCCTGCGGCTGCTCCGGCTTGACCGCCCGGAGCAGCACACTCGCCACGTCGATCACCTCGACCTGCTCGCCGGCGCCCTTGCCGTTGACGCCGTCGCTGAGCATCGTCGAGCAGAACGGACAGCCGACCGCGACCGTCTTCGCCCCGGTGGCCATGGCCTCCTCGACCCGGTCCACGTTGATCCGCTTGCCGATCTTCTCTTCCATCCACATCCGGGCACCGCCGGCACCGCAGCAGAAGGAACGCTCACTGTTGCGCGGCATCTCGGTCAGCTCGCCCTCGATGGCGTCGCCGAGCACCTCGCGAGGGGCCGCGAAGACCCGGTTGTGCCGGCCCAGGTAGCAGGGGTCGTGGTAGGTGACCCCACCGTCGACCGGCTGCACCGGGGTGAGCTTGCCGGTGGAGACGAGGTGGGCCAGCAACTGGGTGTGGTGGACCACCTCGAACTCGCCGCCGAGCTGGCCGTACTCGTTGCCCAGGGTGTTGAAGCAGTGCGGGCAGGTCGCCACGATCTTGCGCTTGGCCTTGTCCCGACCCTCGAACGCCTCGTTCAGCGTCTCCACGTTCTGCTGGGCGAGCATCTGGAAGACGAACTCGTTGCCGATCCGTCGTGCCGGGTCACCGGAGCAGGTCTCGCCCTCGCCCA
Organism: Micromonospora sp. NPDC048839; assembly: GCF_040649915.1. NCBI lineage: Bacteria > Bacillati > Actinomycetota > Actinomycetes > Micromonosporales > Micromonosporaceae > Micromonospora > Micromonospora sp. NPDC048839. Next base: position 130,335 of record NZ_JBEZGL010000020.1, on the reverse strand, counting down.
GGATCGCGAACGACACCCCGGCCTCGTTGAGCAGGGTGGCCACGGCGCGGGTGGTCTTCTTGGCCCGGTCCTCGAAGGCGCCGGCGCAGCCGACCCAGAACAGGTACTCGAAGTCGTCCACCTCGCCGACCCGGGGCACCTCGAAGTCGAGACCCTTCGTCCAGTCCTCGCGGGTGTTCTGCGGGGCGCCCCACGGGTTGCCCTTGTTCTCCAGGTTGCGCAGCATCACGCCGGCCTCGGAGGGGAAACTCGACTCGATCAGCACCTGGTAGCGGCGCATGTCGACGATGTGGTCCACGTGCTCGATGTCCACCGGGCACTGCTCGACGCAGGCGCCGCAGGTGGTGCAGGACCAGAGCACGTCCGGGTCGATGACGCCGCCCTCCTCGGCGGTGCCGATCAACGGCTTGTCCGCCTCGGCGAGGGCCAGCACGTCCAGGTGCGCGAGCTGCGCCTGGGTGGCCTTCTCCTCGCCGGTCAGGTCCTTGCCGCCGCCGGCCAGCAGGTAGGGCGCCTTGGCGTATGCGTGGTCGCGCAGGCTCAGGATGAGCAGCTTGGGCGACAGTGGCTTGCCGGTGTTCCAGGCCGGGCACTGCGACTGGCAGCGGCCACACTCGGTGCAGGTGCTGAAGTCCAGCAGGCCCTTCCAGCTGAACTGCTCTACCTGGGCGACGCCGAACTGGTCCTTCTCCGGGTCGGCCTCCTCGAAGTCGAGCGGCTTGCCCTGGCTCGTCATCGGGCGCAGCGCGCCGAGGCCGGAGCCGGCCGGCCGGGCCGGCTCACGCTTGAAGAAGATGTTGGGGAACGCCAGGAAGCGGTGCCAGGCGACACCCATGGTGACGTTCAGCGAGATGACGATCAGCCAGGTCATCGAAATGATGATCTTGATGGCGGCGGCGACGCTGACCCCGTCCGCCCAGTTGGGGAGCACCGCGCCGACCGCGTGACTGACCGGGGTGGCCCAGAACGGGAACTCGAAGTGGTCGGTGGCGACCTTGAAGCCCCGGATCACGAACCCGAAGATCAGGACCAGCAGCACGATCCACTCGACGAAGTAGCCCTGCCACATGGTCGAGCCGGTGAACCGGGACCGCCCGCCCGGCCGGGTCGGCCGGTTGCGCAGCCGGATCGCCATCAGCACCAGGATGCCGACCAGGCCCAGCACCCCGATGATCTCGGTGACCAGGCCGAAGATCGTCCAGTGCCCGATGATCGGCAGACCACCGTCGGTGGTTACCACCTCGAAGTACGCCTCGAGCACCAGCAGCGACAGCACGACGAAGCCGACCATCACGAACCAGTGCGCGGCACCCACCACGCCCCACTTGAGCATCCGGGTGTGGCCGGCCGTCTCGACCAGCATGGTCCTGGCGCGGGTGACCTTGTCGGTGAACCGTTCCGGTGCCGGCTGCCCGAGCCGGATGACTGCCACCATCTTCAGGACCGCACGCACCGCAAGCCACACCGCTACGGCGGTGATGGCGGCCGCGAGGATCGTGGTGACGATCTGGACGCTGCCCATCGAGTTGGCCTCCCCGGTCTGCTGCCTGATGACCTCGCTTCGCTCGGTCATGCAGTGCAGCCTACGCGAAGGTTACCCAGCGGTAACGTGAGTCATCTCGCAGTAGGCCACGCTGCCTGCGGACACCATAGGGGTCCCCACCCGTGCCTGCTTGGCAGGGGCGCGGTGGGTTGACGTGGGACCGTCGACGCGACGGCCCCGAGCCGGCTCAGCGCCAGCGGGAGAGCAGCCCCAGCGAGGCGACCATCGCGCCGAAGCCGACCGCGAGGTTCCAATAACCCCACGCGGCGACCGGGTACTCCTGCTCGGACAGGTAGTAGAGCACCAGCCAGCCGATGCCGACGACGATCAGGGCGACCGCGGTGACCGGCAGCCACACCGGGCTAGGCTTGCGCGTCGACGCCGCCGTCGTCGGACGAACGTCCGTCGGCGGGGTGTACACCTTCTTCTTGCGGACCTGAGACTTGGGCACGACGCTCTCCAGAGGGGTGACGACCTCGTCCGGCCTGACAACCGGGCGCGGGGGCGACGGTCCATGGCCAATAATGTTCGACAGCTAGCGTAGTCCCGATTGCCCGTCCGGACCATGAATGGGGTCAGGCCGGTGCACGGAGTGACCGAAAAAGGCGGGACTGTTCGCATCACCGGCCCGGCCGGGGCGGACCGATCCCCGACACGCGGAAGGAACGCTCGGTGGAGTACACATCCGGCGCAACCTCCTGGCAGAAGGTCCTCCGACGGGCCGCCGCCGGGCTACTGCCCCGGCGACCGCGTCAACGCCGACCGGGCTGGTCGGTCGGGGTGCCCCTGATCGCCGCCGCGGCGGGGCTGCTCTTCACCACCACCGCGACCACCGCGGGCGGCACCGCGCTGCGTGAGGACCGTCGGCCCCAGCTCAACCAGTTCATCGAGGACCGGCGCGAGCAGGTGGCGGCGAGCGAACGCCGGGCCGCCACGCTGCGCGACGAGGTCCAGCAACGCACAAACATGCTGGCCGGCTCGGACGCCCCGATCAAGGATCAGCAGGATCGCGCCCAGGGCAGCCTCCAGGCCGCCGGATTCACCGCCCTCGGCGGACCCGGGGTCACGGTCGAGCTGAACGACGCGCCGCAGCTCGACCAGACCCAGTCGAACGCCGACAACGACGACCTGGTGGTGCACCAGGCGGATGTGCAGGCCGTGGTCAACGCGCTCTGGGCCGGCGGAGCGGAGGCCATGTCAATCATGAACGTCCGCGTCCTCGCAACCAGCGCGGTACGCTGCGTTGGTAACACCCTGCTGCTCCACGGCCGGGTGTACTCCCCACCGTTCAAGATCGTAGCGATCGGCGATCCCGCTGCCCTCCAGCAGGCCCTCGCCAGCTCTGAGGGAGTCCAGTGGTTCAAGGACGCGGTCGACGACTACCAGCTCGGCTACAACGAAACGGCTTCCACGGTGCGAGTCCCGGCATTCGAAGATTCGACCTCCCTACGCTCGGCCACGGTGCCTAAGTGAGCGCGCCGGACGAGCGTCGGGACGGGCGACACCGGAACCAGACCGACGATCCGACCGCCTTCCTGCCCAAGGTCGACCGGCCCGAGCCGGCGCCGGTCCGCCCGACCCCGGCCGGCAACTGGCCCGAGCCGATGCTGCCGGCCCGGCCCGGCACGTCACGCCCGCCGGCCCCGCCGGAGCCCTCCCGCCCGGCCGACCCGACCCCCGGCCCCCGGGGTGTCGACGCCCCCCCGCCGTGGCCAGGCAGCACCGCCCCCCGATCCGGCCCGCACCCAGGGTCCGACGGTCCGACCGCGCCCGGCCAGCCGGCCGCGACCAATCCGGGCCCGATACGGCCCGCTGCCCCGGGCGACGCCCCGACCCGGCCGACGACCTCCGGCACACCGGGTCAGCAGGCCCCGTCCGGCCCGCCCACCCCACCGGTGGCCGACTCACCGACCGCGTTCATCCCCCAGATCGCCGCCCGGCCCACGCGCCCGACCGGCTCCCCGGTCGCTCCATCCACGCCCGGCCCTGGCCCGGATGCCCCCACGTCCGCCGGGCCGGGCCGTGTCCCGCCCGCCGGGCCGGGCCGTGTTCCGCCCGCCGGGCCGGGCCGTGTTCCGCCCGCCGGGCCGGGCCGTGTTCCGCCCGCCGGGCCGGATCGCGTCGCCGACCCGGCCGCCACCGCGTTGATTCCCGCCGTGCCCTCCACCCCCGCCACCCGGCCACCAACCCTGGACTCGACCGCGCTGATGGGTGCCGTCCCCCGCACGGCGGGCTCCCAGGAGCCGACCGGTGGCGGCGACAACCCCGGCGAGCCGCCCCGGCCCCGGCGCGGCGAGCGGGTGGTCCAACTCCGACCCCACCAGACCGGCGAGGGCTACAAGAGCGTCTACTCCGAGCTCACCCGCCCGTCGCTCGGCTCCCGAATCCGCACCGGTGTCCGCGTCACCGGCGAAGTCCTGATCACCTTCGGCCTGGTGGTGCTGCTCTTCGCCGGCTACGAGGTGTGGGGCAAGTCGGCCATCGTCGACGCCCACCAGAACGACCTCAACAAGGCCCTGGCCCAGGAGTGGGGCCCGTCCGACGACCCGACGGTCGCTCCGTCGGCCGGCCCGAGCGTCAAACCGACGCCCCCGGTACGCGGCAAGCCGCTCGCCGGCCTCTACATCCCCAAGCTCGACAAGAACTGGGTCGTGGTCGAAGGCGTCACCCAGCAGGACATCCGCTTCGCCCCGGGCCACTACCCGGCTAGCGCCCTGCCCGGCCAGGTGGGCAACTTCTCCGTCGCCGGCCACCGCAACCGGGCGACCTTCTGGCGGCTGGACGAGCTCGACGAGGGCGACGCGATCGTGGTCGAGAGCAAGACCGACTGGTACGTCTACCTGGTGTCGCGGTCACAGATCGTCCGGCCCACCCAGGTCGAGGTGGTGGCACCGGTGCCCGGCGAGCCGAACAAGAAGCCGACCAAGCGGATGCTCACCCTGACCACGTGCAACCCGAAGTTCGACAACTACCAACGCCTGATCATCCACGCCGAGCTGGAACGCACCCAACCCAAGACGGCGGGCCGCCCGGCGGAGCTGGGAGGCTGACCCGATGTACTCGTTCATCTGGCGCAAGCTTCCCTTCGGCCTGGCCGGAAAGCTGATCGGCTCGGTGCTGCTGGTGGCCGCCACGGTGGCCCTGCTCTGGTATGTCGCCTTTCCCTGGGCCGAGCCCCTGCTGCCCTTCGACGACGTGCAGGTCGAGTCCCCCGCGGAATCGGGCGGCGGCGGCCCGGCGACCGGCGACGCCCCGGCTGGTGACGAGCACGAACTTCCGTACGACACCGATCAGAACAACCCCGCGCCACCCTCCCCAAGCAGGTGACAATGCGCATCCTGGTGATCGACAACTACGACTCGTTCGTCTTCAACCTCGTGCAGTATCTGGGTCAGCTCGGCGTGACCTGCGAGGTCCGCCGCAACGACGAGATCGACGTCGACGCGGTGGGCAGGGTGGGCGCGGCCGGCATCCTGCTCTCCCCGGGGCCGGGCAGCCCGGACCGGGCCGGAATCTGCCTGGACGTCATCCGGCAGTACGCGGGCCAGCTGCCGATCTTCGGTGTCTGCCTGGGTCACCAGGCGATCGGTGAGGCGTTCGGGGCGACCGTGACGCGAGCGCCCGAGCTGCTGCACGGCAAGACCTCCGAGGTACGGCACCAGTCGGTGGGCGTACTCGCCGGCCTGCCCGACCCGTTCACCGCCACCCGGTACCACTCCCTCGCCGTGCTGCCCGACACGCTCCCGGACGAGCTGGAGGTCACCGGCTGGACCGGCTCCGGCGTCGTGATGGCGATGCGGCACCGGACCCTCCCCATCGAGGGCGTCCAGTTCCACCCGGAGTCGGTGCTCACCGAGGGCGGTCACCTGATGCTGGCCAACTGGCTGGCCGGCTGCGGTCACCAGGAGGCGTTGGAGCGCGCGCCCGCACTGGCCGCCGAGGTCGACGCCCGCCGCCGGTCGGCCTTCGTCACCACCTGAGGCCGCGCCACCCGATCAGCGGGCCGGTGGACGGCACGCTGGCCGGATCAGCCGCGCAGCGCGTCCCGCACCGCCGGATCCGCGGGCGAGCGGACCGCGGGCGGGCGACCACGGACCGCGTCCCACGCCGCTTTGCCGCTGGCGAAGTAGTCCCGGACCGACTTCCCGGCCAGCAGGAACGGCCCGCAGTCGCCGCACCGTGCGGTGACCCCGTCGACGTCGAGGCCGAGATGCCGGCACAGCGTCACCGCCCGGGACAGATGGTAGGACTGGGTCACGATCAGGGCTCGCTGGACGCCGTACACCTCGCGCGCTCGGGCGCAGCTGTCGTACGTGTCCAGGCCGAACGGGTCGGCCACCACGCGACGCGCATCGACACCGAGCCCGGTGAGATACGCCGTCATCACCGCGGGTTCGTCACCCGACGTGCCGCCCCCGTCACCCGACACGAGCACGACCTTGGCCCGCCCGCTGGTCACCAACTCGGCAGCGGTCTCCAGGCGTCCGGCGAGCCGTTCACCGGGCCGCTGCCGATCGGCCGCCACGGCGGTACCGAGGACGATCACCACGTCGGCGGCCGGCGCGTCGGCCTCGGTGTACACGTGGCCGCGGGCGGCGAGCGTCGTCCACAGCCACGGAAGACTGGCGAGCAGCAGCGCGGCGACCCCGAGGATGACCAGACGTCTGCGGCGTCGAGGACGTCGACGCACCACCGACCCGCCGCCGGCCACCTCGGCGTCACTCACACCGCCGCCTGAGGCGGCCACCGGCCGGCCAGGGGCTTGGACACGCCTAGGGCGTGTGTCAAAGCCCTAGTCCTCGGGAAGCCGGCTCGGCGGGGGCGGGAACGGCAGACCGACGCCGCCCCCGGAGCCGGGCGTGGTCGGCGTGGCCGACGGCGTGCTGGTCGGCGTGCCGCTGGGCGGCGGTTCGACGACCTTCTCCGGTACGCCGATCTCGATGGTCACGGTCCTGTCCTTGGCCAGTGCGGTGCCCGCGCTCGGACTCTGCTTCTCGACCCGACCGGCCCGATCCGCCGGCACCTCGTCACCGTCGCGGAAGTCGACGTTGTAACCCGCCTCGCGAAGCTCCGCGGCGGCCTCGTCGCGCGTCGAGTTGAGCACGTTCGGCACCTTGCTGACGTTGCCCCTGGAGACGTCGACGACCACCGTGCTGCCCTGCGCGAGGATGGTCCCCGACGGCGGATTCAACTTGAGCACGGTGCCCTTCGGCGCGGCATTTTCCACCTGCTTGTCCTGGACCTCCAACCCCTGGGCCTCAAGCTGGGACTTGACCAGCTCGTACTGGGAGTTGACCAGATTGGGGGGGACCTTCACGTCGGGTTTGCCGTCGCAGAGCTGAATGGTCACCGTTCCGGACTTCGCCAGCCGAGTACCCGGCGGCGGATCCTGCCTGGCGACCGTGCCCTTCGTGCAGTCGTTGTCCCGGACCGGGTCACCAACCTTCGGCTGCAGGTTGGCTTTCTGGATCTCGGCGATCGCGACCGCCTGGGCCTTGCCCGTGAGGTTCGGTACCGCCTTGTTGGCCTTCTCCTGCTGCTGGTTCCAGAGGAGGGCGACGACCAGGGCGATCACCGCCAGCACGCCGACCGCGCTGAACGTCGCGATCAGCCAGGAGGACGCCTTGCGCTGGCGCGGATCGCCCACCCGGGCCATCTGACCGGTCTGCTGCCCACCGGCGGGAGCCGGGTATCCGCCCCGGCCGCCGGCCGGGGCCATCGCCACCGTCTCCGCCTCACGCAGCACCGGGGTGGCCAACACGGGCCGGCCGGCGGCGGCGCGCAGCAGGTCGGCACGCATCTCGCCGGCGCTCTGGTAGCGGTTGAGCGGATTCTTCGACAACGCCTTCAACACGATCGCGTCGACCGCCGGGGTGACGTCCGGGTTGATGTCGCTCGGCGTCGGCGGCGTCTCCCGTACGTGCTGGTAGGCGACGCTCACCGGGCTGTCCCCGACGAACGGCGGGTGCCCACACACCAGCTCGAAGAGCACGCAGCCTGCCGCGTACACATCGGAGCGGGCGTCGACGGCCTCGCCGCGCGCCTGCTCCGGGGACAGGTACTGCGCCGTGCCGATCACCGCGCTGGTCTGCGTCATGGTGGTCGCGCCGCTGGCCAACGCGCGGGCGATACCGAAGTCCATCACCTTGACCTGGCCGGTCTGGGTGAGCATCACGTTGCCGGGCTTGATGTCCCGGTGGATGATGCCGTGCCGGTGGCTGAACTCCAGCGCGGCGCACATGTCGGCGCAGATCTCCAGCGCCCGGCGCGGCTGCAGCCGACCCTCGGCGCCGAGGACCTCCTTCAAGGTCCGACCGTTGACGAACTCCATCACGATGAACGGCAGTGTCTCACCGGTCGGCGCGGTCTCCTCGCCGGTGTCGTAGACCGCCACGATGGCCGGGTGGTTGAGCGAGGCGGCGTTCTGTGCCTCCCGGCGGAACCGCATCTGGAACGTCGCGTCCCGGGCCAGGTCGGTCCGAAGCATCTTGATCGCGACATCCCGACCGAGCCGGAGATCGCGACCGCGGTGCACCTCGGCCATGCCGCCGTAGCCGAGCAGCTCGCCGACCTGATACCTGCCACCGAGCAGGCGGGCCTGCGCTGTCATCGCGTCTGTCGTCCTTCGCTCGTCGTCGTCCCGCCGTCGCCCGGCTGGAGTCGTATCTCCCGACGGTACGACGTCTGGGTCGGATCGTCGCGTCCGTCGAGTCGCAGCGCGCCGGCCGGCGTGGTGCCCGCACTCGTCCCGACGGGTTCACCGGCCTGCGACTGCTTCAGCTTGTAGGAAATCACGCCGGAGCAGAGCAGGACCAGCGCGGCCAGCAAGATGGCGAGGAGCACCAGGCCAGGCCGGGACCGCCGCGGCTCGGGGGACGGCGCCGACGGAACGGCCTGCCGGGCGTACGCCGCCGGTTGCTGCTGTCGGGGCGGTGCCGACGGCACCGCCGCGGCACCGCGCGGGTACCCGTTCGGTGCGGCCGGCGGCCGGGCGGACTGGACGGACGGCGCGACGGCGGTAGGGCGTGGCTGTTGGACGGGCGCGATCGCTGTCGGCCTCGGCCCGGCCACCGGCGGGCGGGCAGTCGGCGGACGCATCTGGTGCGCCTGCGGCACCTGCGCCCGGCCAGGCGCGGCCGGCGAGGCGGGCGCCGCGGAGACCGGCGCGGAGTTGGCGCCGGCCCGAGCCTGCTGGGAGAGCGCGGCCTTGAGCTGACGGGCGACCCCGGCGAGAGCGGCGGCGCTCGGCCAGCGGGCGGCCGGATCCTTGGCCAACGCCCGTTCCACCACCGAGCGAACCTGCGGGGGGATGTCGGCGGGCAGCGGCCGCGGCGTCTCCCGCACGTGCCGCATCGCGATGTCGAGCGGGTTGTCACCCTCGAACGGGCGCCGCCCGGCGAGACACTGGTAGGCGACCACGCCGAGCGCGTACACATCCGAGGCCGGGGTGGCCACGCCTCCGGTGGCCTGCTCGGGTGAGATGTACGAGGCGGTGCCGAGCACCGAACCGGCGGCGGTGAGCTGGCCGACCAGGTCGGAGCGGGCGATGCCGAAGTCGGTGAGCACCAGCGTGCCGTTCGGCCGGACGAGCAGGTTGCCCGGCTTCACGTCGCGATGCACGATGCCCTTCTCGTGCGCCGCGTGCAACGCGTCCGCGGCCTGCGCGACGAGGGCCATCGTCCGGGCCGGGGTGAGCCGGCCGACCCGGCTCAGCGTGGACGACAGGGCGTCGCCCTCGACGTACTCCATGACCAGGAACGCGATCTGCTGGTCGTTGCCGAAGTCGTAGACGTCCACCACGCCCGGGTGGTTGATCGTGGCCATGGTGCGGGCCTCACCACGGAACCGCTCGGCGAAGTCCGGGTCGTCGAGCAGGGCGGGGAGCAGGCTCTTGACCGCGACCGTCCGGCCGAGCACCTGGTCGGTGCCGCGCCAGACATCGCCCATGCCGCCGCTGGCGATCCGCTCGTCGAGACGATAGCGGTTGCCGAGCTGGACGCCGGGGCTGAGCATGTCAGCGGCCCCCGGGGTCGGCGATGGCGGCCTTCATGATCTGGCCGGCGATCCGGGCTGCCTCGCCGCTGCCGCCGGGACCGGCCTGCTCGAGCATCACGCAGACCGCGGAGATCGGGGTGCCGTTCTTGTCCAGCGCGAAGCCGATGAACCAGCCGTGGTCGGGCCGGTCCGGCGCGGACTGCGCGGTGCCGGTCTTGCCACCGACCGTGTAGCCGCTGATCGCGGCCTTCCGTCCGGTGCCGTTCTGGACGACGCTGACCATCATCTCGCGCAGGTCGGCGGCGACCTGCGGCTCGACGGGCTGACGCAGCTCCTGCGGCTTCGCGGTGTAGTAACTGGTGGTCCGGTCCGGGGCCAGCAACTGCTGGACCAGGTACGGCCGCATCTGCCTGCCGCTGTTGGCGATCGCGCTGACGATCATGGCACCTTCGAGCGGAGTCATCCGGACGTTGTTCTGGCCGATCGAGGACTGGGCCAGTGCGGCCTCATCGGTGGTGCCGTCCGGGTTCTGGATGTCTCCGGTCCGGCTGGCCGCCGTGGGCAGACCGTTCTTGCCGAGGTGACCGACGGTGAGGTCCTCCTGCTCGAAACCGAACTGGCGGGCCTTCTCCTTGATCGTGTCGGCGCCGAGCCGTACGCCGAGCTGGGCGAAGCCCGTGTTGCACGAGTCGGTGACCGCGGTCAGCAGGGTGACCTTCGGCTGCGGGCAGATCGACTGCTCGGCGTTGCTGATCGGGGTGCCGGAGGTGGGCGGAGTCCAACTGGGGCCGGCCGGGATCTGGGTGGTCTTGGTGACGCCGTTCTCCAGCGCCGCCGCGGCGACCACGATCTTGAACGTGGAGCCCGGCGGCAGAGTCTCGGCCAGCGCGCGGTTCTTCAGGGGTTCCGCCGGGTCCTGGTCCAGCTTGTTGAACGCCGCGGCCGCCTCGCTGCCGGTGTGGCTGGCCAGGGGGTTCGGGTCGAAGCTGGGCATGGAGACAAGCGCCTGGACCGCCCCGGTACGCGGATCGATGGCGATGGCCGCGCCCCGCTTCGCCCCCACCTGGTTGTTGCGGAGCTGGTTGTACGCCGCGTTTTGGGCCTTCTTGGAGAGGCTGAGCAGCACGTTGCCGCCACCGCTCTCGTCGCCGGTGAACATGTCCTTGATCCGGTCGCCGATCAGCTGGTCGCTGTTGCCGGCCAGGAAGTCGTCCTCCACCTGCTCGATGCCCTTGTCGGCCAGGTTGACCGGCTTGTAGCCGAGCACGTGGGCGTACTCCGCGCCGCCCGGATAGGTGCGCAGGAACTTCAGCTTGCCGGTGGTCTCCTTGCTGGTCGCCACGGCGGTGCCGCCGGCCTCGATGTTGCCGCGCTTGCGCTTGTAGTCGGCAACCTGGACCCGACCGTTGTAGTCGCTCGTGCGGTACTCGTCGGCCTTCTGGAACTGCACCCAGTTGAGGTTGGCGAAGAGCAGGCCGAACAGGACCATGACGACGACGCCGACGCGGCGCAGTGGTGCGTTCACGGCTTGATCACCTCCGTGGGAGCACCGTGCAGCTGTTCCGGGGCACCACCGGTGGGTCGGGCGGCCTTGCTGGCGCTCCCGCCGACCGGGCGGCGGGCGCCGTCGGAGACCCGCAGCAGCACCGCGATGAGCAACCAGTTGGCCATCAACGACGAGCCACCGGCGGACAGGAACGGGGTGGTCTGACCGGTCAGCGGAATGAGCTTGCTGATCCCGCCGACGATCACGAAGACCTGGAGGCCGAGAGTGAACGCGAGACCGCCGGCGAGGAGCTTGCCGAACGAGTCCCTCACCGCGAGCGCGGCCCGCAGCCCCCGCTCCACGATCAACAGGTAGACGACGAGCAGGGCGGAGAGACCGAAGAGACCGAGCTCCTCGCCCATGCCGGCGAAGATGAAGTCGTTCTGCACCTCGGGCAGGATGTCCGGCTGACCGCCGCCCGGCCCGGCGCCGAAGAGCCCGCCCGTGCCCAGGGCGAGCAGGCCCTGGACGAGCTGGTAGCCCTTGTCGGTCGGGTCGGCGAACGGGTCGAGCCAGATCTCCGCCCGGACGTAGAAGTTGGCGAACGGGCCGCCGACCGTCGAGCCGAGGACGTAGGCGAGGTAGGCGCCGCCGAAGAAGAGGACGAGGCCGATCAGCAGCCAACTGACGCGTTCGGTGGCGATGTAGAGCGTCACCACGAACATGCCGAAGTACAGCAGCGAGGTGCCCAGGTCCTTCTCGAACACGAGCACCAGGAGGCTGACCAGCCAGACGCCGACCACCGGGCCGAGGTCGCGCCCGCGTGGGAAGTCGATGCCGAGGAAGCGTCGGCTCGCCAGCGAGAGCACCTCGCGCTTGCGCACCAGGTAGTAGGCGAAGAAGACGAGCAGCGCCAGCTTGGCGAACTCACCCGGCTGGATGGAGAAGGTGCCGAGATCGATCCACAGCTTCGCGCCGTTTCTCTCGGAGATGCTCGCCGGCAGTACCGCCGGGAGCATCACCAACACGATGCCGGCCAACCCCAGGGTGTACGCGTATCGCGAGATCGACCGGTGGTCGCGCATGATGGCGAGCAGGCTGGCGGCGAGAATCACCGCACCGAGCGTCCAGGCCAACTGACGCCCGCCCTGCCCCGCGAAGACGGCCAGGCTCTCCCGCTCGGCCACCGGGGCGTCGCCCAGGTCGATCCGGCGGAGGAAACCCACCCCGAGCCCGTTGAGCAGGGCCACCGCCGGCAACAGCGCCGGATCGGCGAACGGGGCGAGGAATCGGATGACCAGATGCAGACCGAGGAAGACCGCGCCGAGCACTGCCGCGGGTATCCAGAAGTCCGGGGTGACGGTGTCCAGCAGGTTCGCCTCGACGGTCGCCCCGTACGCGGCCACCAACGCCATGGCGAGCAGCAGCAGGGACAGCTCGGCGTTGCGGCGCGACCGCGCCAGGCGTACGCCGGACTGCTCGCCCGCGGTGGCGGGCGAGGGTGCCGGTGTGGCCGCTACGGTCACAGGTGGAGTCCTTGGGATCTCAGCCGACGCTCACTCAGGAGACCGGCAGGTGGCCGGGTCGAGCGCCGGCGTGGCCGAGTCGGAGGGCGTGTTGTCGGGCGTGGTGGAGGAACCGGTCGCACCGACAGCGGCGGTGGCACCGACGGTCGGGCTCGCGCTGGCAACCCCGTTGGAGGTTGGCGACGCGATGGTGCTCGGACTGCCGTTCGGGCTCGGCGACGGATCGGCCGGTGTCGGCGTACCGCTCGCCGCGGCGGTCGGATCGAGCGCGCAGAGCGGCTTCAGGTTGGGGTTGCTCGGGGTGTCGCTGGTCAGCTCGGCGAGCTGGCGTTCGGCGTCCGGCTCGCTCTTGGCCCGGATGCCGACCTTGACGGTGTCCTGCGCCGCGACCGTGAGGTCGTCCAACCGGGTGCCGCTGCGGCGGTGCACGGTGGAGAGGTCCATTCCGGCGATCTGACCCTGGACGCCACGGAAGACGGCGACCTGGCCCTCCTCGGTGGCTCCCACGTAGTACTGCCGCTGGGTGTACGTCCAGCCCCCGAACGCCGCGCCGCCGATGATCACCAGCAGGGCAACCGCCATGGCGGCGGTCCGCACCGGGCGGCGCTTCGGCCGGTCCGGCTCGTCGTCCGACGCCGCCGGCTCCTCCGGCGCGGCCGGACGCGGCGCGGCGAGCGCCGAGGCTCGGGCGGCCGGAGTTGAGTCGTCCGCCGAGGTCGCCATACCCCGGTCCCGGGCGGCGGCACCGCCGACGATCGGGCTCGCCTCGACGATGTCCTGATCCGTGGCATCCGCGATGATCACGGTGATGTTGTCCGGTCCGCCGCCGCGCAGCGCGAGCTGCACCAGCCGCTCGACGCACTTCTGCGGGTCGGTGTACTCCCGCAGGGTCTCGCCGATGGTCTCGGCGCTGACCACACCCGACAGGCCGTCGCTGCAGATCAGGTAACGGTCGCCGGGCAGCACCTGGCGCACCGAGTATTCCGGGTCGATGTCCCGGCCGTCGAGGGCCCGGGTGAGCAGCGATCGCTGCGGGTGGCTGCTCGCCTCCTCGGCGCTGATCCGACCCTCGTCGACGAGCATCTGGACGTACGTGTCGTCCTTGGTGATCTGCGCGAACTCACCGTTGCGCAGCAGGTAGGCCCGCGAGTCACCGATGTGGACCATCCCCAGCTTGCTGCCGGTGAAGAGGGTCGCCGTCAGTGTGGTGCCCATCCCCTCCAACTGCGGGTTGGCGTCCACCGTGTCGCGGAGTTGTTGGTTGGCGGTGCCGACGGCCGAACGCAACGCGTCGACGAGAGCGTCCCCGGGGACGTCCTCGTCGAGCGGCGCCATGGCACCGATGACGATGTTGCTGGCGACGTCACCGGCGGCCATGCCGCCCATGCCGTCGGCAACGGCGAGTAGCCGCGGTCCGGCGTAGACGGAGTCTTGATTGCCGTCTCGGATCAGACCGCGGTCGCTGTGGGCCGCATAGCGCAGGGTCAGAGTCATGGCCGTAATTCGAGGGAAGTGCGGCCGATCCGGATCGGCACGCCGAGGGGGACGGGGGTTGGTCCGGTGACCTTAGCGCGATCGAGGTACGTGCCGTTAGTCGAGCCGAGGTCCTCGACGAACCACTGCCCGTCACGCGCCACGAGCCGGGCGTGTCGCGCGGAGGCGTAGTCGTCGGTGATGACCAGGGTGGAGTCCTCAGCTCGGCCAATGGTGATCTGCGCGTCACCGAGAGTGATCCTGGTGCCGGCCAGCTGACCGGCTGTCACTACCAGCTGGTGCGCCGCCCTGCCCCGTTTCACCTTCGCCGGCTTCGCCGCCTGCCCCGTCGAGGCGCCGACCGCGCGTGGCGCGGCCACCAGACGACCGGAGCGGGCGCCCGCGAAGAGATCCCTTCGGATCACGCCCACCACGGTGAACACGAAGATCCACAGCAGGATCAGGAACCCGAACCGGGCAACGGTGATGACCAGTTCCGGCAAGGCGGGTCAGCCGTCCACGCGGAAGGTCAGCGTCGTCGTGCCGAGCTGGACCATGTCACCAGGGTTCAGTGCGACAGCGGAGACCCGCTGCCCGTTGACCATGGTGCCGTTGGTCGACCCCAGATCGGTCAGCACGACCTGGCCCCCGTCGAAATCCAACCGGGCGTGTCGCCGGGAGATGCCGACGTCGGGCAGACGCAGGTTGGCCTGATCGCCGCGACCGATCACCGTCGACCCCATCTGGAGGGGGTACGTGCGACCGTCACCGGAGACCAGCCGCACGTTGCGACCGCCACCGTGCCCGGGCGGAGGGCCGTAGCCACCACCCTGGTCGTACGCCGGGTAGGCGGGCGGGCCGGCGTCGTAGCCGGGCGCCGACACCGGGGCGACCTCGCCACCGGTGTAGACCTCGGCTGTGACACGGAACATGCCCGTGTCCAGACCCTCGCCTCGCTCGATCTCGACGATCACGTCGCCGTAGACAGTCCAGGCCTGCTCGCCGATGAACTCCGCCTGCGACTGGGCCAACTCCTGGGCCAGCGCAGCGGCGTACGGCGCCAGCCGACTGTGGTCGAACGGCGAGAGATCGATCACGTAGCGGTTGGGCACCAACGTGCGCCCACCGGCCAGGATCGCCTTGTGCGCCTCGGCCTCCCGCTGCATGGCGTTGAGGATCTCCACGGGGTGGACCACCCCTTTGAAGACCTTGGCGAAGGCCCCTTCGACCAGGCCTTCCAGACGCTTCTCGAAGCGTTGCAGCACGCTCACCGGCTCCTCCTCGGGTCCCGAGGACATGATGGTATCCGGCCGGCGCGCGCGCAGCTCACACGCCGCTCGGCCACCTGCTCCCGACCCGTTCGGAAGGGTCGGGACTGCCGTGCTAATCTTTCGTCCGCCACGAACGGTAACCGCTCGTGGCGAGCACCTGGGACAGCGTAGTATTCCCGAGGCCGTTGGAGACAGCGGGGCCGGGGCGGCTACAGTGTTCCGGGTTGTGCCACGGGGATGTGGCGGAATGGCAGACGCGCACGGTTCAGGTCCGTGTGCCCGAAAGGGCGTGGGGGTTCAACTCCCCCCATCCCCACCAGCGACGAGGGCTCCGCTTACCGCGGGGCCCTTCCGTCATATCGGGGCGCGTCGGACGCCAGGCTATGCTGCGATGGATTCTGTCTCCGATGGACCAGGAGTGGCGTGTGAGTGTCGCGTTGGTGACAGGGTCGGGTGGCCTGATCGGCTCCGAGGCGGTCCGGCACTTCGCCGGCCTCGGTCTGGACGTCGTCGGCATCGACAACGACATGCGCCGGTATTTCTTCGGCGAGGACGGCTCCACATCCTGGAGCCTGGAGCGGCTCGCCCGTGACCTGGGCGACGCGTACACCCATTTCGCGGTGGACATCCGGGACCGGGACGGCCTGGAGCAGGTGTTCAAGAAGTACGGCTCGGACATCGCCGTGGTGATCCACAGCGCGGCTCAGCCGAGCCACGACTGGGCGGCCAAGGAGCCGTACACGGACTTCGACGTGAACGCCGGCGGCACGCTCAACATCCTGGAGAACACCCGCCGGCACGCCATCGACGCGCCGTTCATCCACTGCTCGACGAACAAGGTCTACGGCGACCGGCCCAACACCCTGCCGCTCGTCGAGCTGGAAACACGGTACGAGCTGCCCGAGGACCACCGCTGGTACCAGGGCATCACCGAAGAGATGTCGATCGACCACTCGCTACACTCGGTCTTCGGCGCCTCGAAGGTCGCGGCGGACGTGATGGTTCAGGAGTACGGGCGCTACTTCGACATGAAGACCGCCTGCTTCCGGGGTGGCACGCTCACCGGGCCGGCGCACTCGGCGGCCGAGCTGCACGGGTTCCTGGCGTACCTGATGCGCTGCGTGATGGAGGGCCGGACATACAACCTGTTCGGTTACAAGGGCAAGATGGTCCGGGACGCGATCCACTCCCGGGACGTACTGACCGCGTTCGAGGCGTTCTTCCGGGCCCCGCGCTCCGCGGAGGTCTACAACCTCGGCGGCGGCCGGCACTCCAACACCTCCCACATCGAGGCGTTCCGCATCGCGGAGGAGATCACCGGCCGCGAGGCGCGGATCAACTACGTCGAGCAGGCCCGCACCGGCGACCACCAGTGGTATGTCAGCAGCATGGCCCGGTTCGAGGAGCAGTACCCGGACTGGAAGATCACTTACGACGTGCCGATGATCCTGCGGGAGATCTACGAGGCCAACGTGGGTAAGTGGGTATTCAAGGCATGACCGCGCGGACCAAGCGCAACGTACTCGGCGTCCTGGTCGACGCCACCGACTACGCGACGGCGACCGACGCGGTGGTGACCGCGGCACACGAGCGGCGTCCGCTCGCGCTCACCGCGTTGGCCGTGCACGGCGTGATGACCGGGGTGCTCGATCCGGCGCACAACGCGCGGCTCAACTCCTTCGACGTGGTCACCCCGGACGGGCAGCCGGTGCGGTGGGCGCTCAACCTGCTGCACCACGCCGGGCTCTCCGACCGGGTCTACGGGCCGACGTTGACCCTGCACGTGCTGTCGCGCTTCGCCGACGAGGGGCTGCCGATCTACCTGTACGGGTCGACCGAGGAGACCCTCTCCCGGTTGATTCCGGCGCTGGAGCGGATGTTCCCGGCCCTGAAGATCGCCGGGGTGGAGCCGTCCAAGTTCCGGGCCGCCCAGCCGGGTGAGGACGCCGAGATCGCCGACCGCATCCGATCCAGCGGTGCCCGGCTGGTCCTGGTCGGGCTGGGCTGCCCGCGCCAGGAGGTCTTCGCGTACGCCATGCGACCGCTGCTGGACATGCCGTTGATGGCGGTCGGCGCGGCCTTCGACTACCACGCCGGGTTGCTCCGTCAGCCCCCGCGCTGGATGCAGCGTGCCGGTCTGGAGTGGTTCTGGCGTCTCGGTCTGGAGCCGAAGCGGCTCTGGCGGCGCTACGTCATCCTCAACCCGGCCTACCTGAGCCGGCTCGCCGCCCAGAAGCTCGGCCTGTGGAAGGCACGCCCGCCGGCGCCGGCCAGCGAGCGGCCGGCGACCTTCTCGGTCTGATCAAATCCGTACGGCACGAGGCCCCACCCGGTCCACCGGATGGGGCCTCGGCCGTGGGAGAGACCGTCAGACGGTCAGGGTCCAGGTGTTGATGTAGCCGGTGTCGGCCGAGTAGGTGTCCCGCACCTGCAGCCGCCAGATGCCGTCGGCGGCCTCACCGGAGACGTTCACCGTGTACGTGGCGTTCACGTTGTCGGCGCTGTCCGAGGTGCTGCTGTTCTTCAGCCGGTACGCGCTGCCGTCCGGCGCGAGCAGGTCGATGACCAGGTCACCCCGGTAGGTGTGGACGATGTTCACCGCGACGGTGGAGGCCGACGAGGCGTTGCGTCCACAGCCGGAGATGGTGATGGAGCTGGTCACCGCCGAGCCGGCGTCCGGGATCGACACGTCGGAGCCGTTGGTGCCGGTGCAGCCGGTGGGCGGCGGCGGGGTGCTGCCGGTGCCCACGTAGAGCAGCAGGTTCGGCGAGCCCGAACCGGGGTTGCTCACCACGTTGGGTGTCGCGTTGGCCACCAGTTGGTTGCGGACCTGCGCGGGCGTCCAGCTCGGGTTGGCGCTGGCCACCAGGGCCGCCGCCCCGACCACGTGCGGCGTGGCCATCGAGGTGCCGCTGATCGTGTTGGTCGCGGTGTTGCTGTTGTACCAGGCCGAGGTGATGGACGAGCCGGGCGCGAAGATGTCCAGGCAGGTGCCGACGTTGGAGAACGACGAGCGGGCATCCGAGCTGGTCGTCGAGCCCACCGTGATGGCCTCGGTGGTACGTGCCGGCGAGGTGTTGCACGCGTTCGCGCCGTTGTCGTTGCCGGCCGCCAGGCCGTACGTGACGCCCGAGGCGATCGAGTTGCGGACCGCGTTGTCGAGTGAGGTGTTCGCGCCGCCGCCGAGGCTCATGTTCGCCACCGCCGGCTTGATCGCGTTCGCGGTGACCCAGTCGACGCCAGCGATCACACCGGCGTTGGTGCCGCTGCCGGAGCAGTTGAGCACCCGCACGCCGACGAGTTGGACGGCCTTGGCCACCCCGTACGCGGACCCGCCGACGGTGCCGGCGACATGCGTGCCGTGCCCGTTGCAGTCGTCGGCCGCCCCGCCGTCGACCGCGTCGTAGCCGGAGGTGGCCCGGCCGCCGAAGTCGTTGTGGGAGAACCGGATGCCGGTGTCGATGATGTAGGCGTGCACGTTGCTCGCCGTGTTGGGGTAGGTGTAGGAGCTGTCCAGCGGCAGGTTGCGCTGGTCGATCCGGTCCAGGCCCCAGGAGGGCGGGTTGGCCTGCGTGCCGGAGATGGACACGGTGTGGTTCTGCTCGACGTACGCCACCGCCGGGTCTGCCGCGATCCGCGCCGCCGCGCTCGCGCTCACCGTGACCTCGAAACCGCGCAGCGCCGCGCCGTAGGTGCGGGCCACCGTGCCGCCGTGGCGGCCGGAGAGCCGCTTCGCGGTGTCGCCGACCCGGTCGCGGGCCACGGCGCTGTCCTTGAGAACGACGATGTAGCTGTCCGGCACGGCGGTGGGCCCGCCGGCCGCCCTGACCACACCGGCAGGTTCGGCGGCCAGGGCTGGCGTGCCGACGGCCAGCACCGTCGCCGTGGCCACCCCGACCAGTACGGACCTTCGTGGAAGACCCATTTCCTACCTCCCTCTGACCGGCGGCGGAACGTGACCACCGGTCCCAACATCAATCGACGCTTGCCGATCTAGCTGAGGGTAAGTCAGTGAACGGCCTGTTGGACATGCCGGAACGTCCATATCTCCGTGGGATGACCCCTACGGGCCGGCCGTCCGGGGCGAACGGGGGACCGGCCCGGATTCGCCCGACCGCGATTCGGGAAAGACTCTCGAACATGGAGAGTCACCTCACCATCCTGCTTCCGATCGCCGCCGTCTGGCTGGCCGCCGGCGTTGTCGCCGACGGGCTTCCCCGGCTACGTAACACCCGCATGCTGCGCCGGCGTACCGGATGGTTGCTGGTGCTGTCTCTCATCGGCGTGGCGCTCACCGCGGCCGTGGTCGGTGGCGGTCTGCTCAGTGCCGGCACCGCGCCCGTCGACCGGGCCGCCGCCGGGCTCACCCTGGCCGCCGGTCCGGCGCTGGTGGCGACGGTCTGCTCCCTACGGCGGATCCGCCGGCTGCGGGCCGGAGCGGGCGCGTTCGCCAACGCCCCCGGCACGCCCGCACCCCACGGGCTGCGCGCCGCCGCGGCCCACCCACTCGTCGGCCTGCCACTACAGGTGACCGCCCTGGCCACGGTGCCGGCGGTGATCGAGGCGGTCGGCACCGACCTCGGCGCCAACCCGGGGGTCACCGGGCCGGCGATCACCGTGGGCGCGCTCGCGGTGATCGCCATCGGAGTCCGGCACGCGCTGCGGCACAGCCGGTTCGCCGAGCGGGCACAGCCCGCCGTTCCGCGATCAGCGCGGACGGCCGGCCCCCTGCACGTATAGCAACTCCAGGATCGCCCTGGTCGCCTCGAACCAGCGGTCCAGCCACTCCGACGGCGGCAGGCTGCCCTTCGGCGGCAACTCCATCAGCAGGCCGCGAAGCAGCGGATGGTCGGCCAGCGACCCGCGGGGCTCCATCGGCCAGCCGGTGGGCGGAAACGACGGCTCGACGAGTGGGTTCGTGTCCAGCGAGGGCAGCGAGAGCGGCATGTCCGCCGACTCGGAGGCCGACGGGTCCCGCCCACTCATCTCCTGGTCGGTCGACACCACCTCGGTCAGTACGCTGTCCCGACGCGCTCCGCGGTACTTGCCACCGAACCGCTCCGGTTTACCCGGACCGCTGGTGAGATTGTCTGACCCGATCGTCGTCATCCGTCTCGCCTACCTCGCTCGGTTGCCGGTCGGTGCGACGGGTCGTCGACCTGCGCCGTACCGACCAGTTCAACGAGACGGGCGGCCTGTGGCGACGGGAATCCCGGCGGAACCTCGCCGACCGCCCCCACCCGCCCGGCCCTCCCCGGACACGGCAAGGCCCTCGTCCGGATCCGAATCCGGACGAGGGCCTCAGTTGACCACTCGGTCAGACCGCGCCGAACGCACCGCCTCGGGTGCCGCCGACGAAGGCGTGCCAGTCACTCGGTGCGAAAACCAGGGCCGGGCCTGTCTTGTCCTTCGAGTCCCGCACTCCGACCGCCCCCGTCACGTACGCCACCTCCACGCAGTTGTCACAGTTCGGCCCGCTCTTCGAGCTCTTGAACCATGCTGCCTGCGTCAGGTCCACGGGGAACCTTTTGGTCGCCATTTCCACAACGGCTCCTCTGCCAGTTTTGCGATGTGTGCGACGGACTCCTCTGGACGTATGGCCGCAGCGCGGATGTGATCGAAGATGAAGCTGTACTTCTGCAGTTCGTCGCTCTTCTCGAGGAAAAGCCCACCCGTGGCGTTCTCCGCGTACACAACATCAGGATCACCGGGCTCAGGGAAGCTGAGGATCGTGAAGGTGCCGTCCATGCCGGCATGCGCGCCCACCTCGAAGGGGAGGATCTGCAACGTCACGTTCGGCAACTCGGCCACCTCGACCAACCGCTTGAGTTGGCCACGCATCACCTCGTCCCCGCCTACCGGCCGACGTACCACCGCCTCATCGAGTACCACCCACAGATCGACCGGATCGTCCTGGGTCAATAACGACTGACGGCCCAGACGGACACGCACCCTCTGGTGCACCTGATCGGCGGTGAAGTCTGGCCGAGCCGCGCGGATCATCGCTCCGGCGTACTCCTCGGTCTCCAGAAGACCCGGTACGACCTGCTGTTCGTACGCCCGGATCGAACTCGCCGCCGCCTCCAGCCCGACGTACGCGCCGACGAGCACCGTGCTGTACGGATGCCACCAACCTTTTTGTCGGGCCTCCCGGGCGATCTGCACCAGCTCGTCGCTCTCGGCACCGACCACCCCGTAGATCCGCAGCATGTCCCGGACGTCGCGAGGGGTGGCGGTGGTGTGCCCGGTCTCGATCCGGGAGACCTTCGACGCCGAGCACTCCAACTGCTCGGCAACCATCTCGATGGTGATCCCGGCGGACTCCCGCTGGCGCCGCAGCTCGGCACCGAGCCGGCGCCTTCTGATGGTGGGACTGCGCCGCTCACTCATCGCGCAACCCGTGAGTCGCTGATCCCCGCGGCTGGCTGCTCGGCCCCACTCGGGCTACCTCCGGTCGACGCGCCACTGGCTGACACCCGCCGGGGGGCGCGACCTTCGTCCGGCGAACGTTCGCGACGAAGGGGGTGGTGCCGGTCCTCGGCCGGCCGCGACGGGCGAAACCGGCTCCCAGTGTGCCGCCCGTACGCGGAAGGCTTCAATAGGCCTTTCGCGGGACTCGCTCACGTATCGGCAAAAGTCGACGTGCAACTTGCATGCAGCACGTCCCTGATGCACTCTGTCCGTATGGCACGGGTTACTCAGCGTCTCGATCCGCTCCCTCGCAGTGGTGAACCCACCGAGGCGGGGAAGCCCGACGCGGCGCGGACCCGGCCGGCACAACCGAGACGTGCTCCGGGGTAATGACCCCGCCGCTGCAAGCCGGCAAGCTGCGGCGGCGGGCGCGGTTCCCGGAAGCATCCGGGTGATGGTCGGGTGGCGGCACGCCACCAGCGAGGTACGGCCCGGCCACCACCATCCGCACCACCGGTTCACGAGGCACGACCCCGTCACCGGCCGAGACGTCCCCCGACCAGGCACCGCCGGCACAGTTGCCGGCCATCCTCCCCAGGAGCCCATGTGCTTCCCCGCACCGGTGACGTACTGCTCGTGACTCGCGCGGCGAGTGTCCAGTTCCTCAAGCCCATCAAGTTCCGGGTGATCCGGGTGCTGGACTGGCCCACCTACGACGGTTGGCTCTGGCTCGACGGCTATGAGCTGAACGCCGCGGGCGACGCGGTCAACCGACGATCGATCTTCGTCCAGCGCAACGGGCTGGAGCAACTACAGGCCGCCCCCGAGCCCCGCCCGCACACCGTACGGGCCCGGCGACCGGTCACCCGTACCCCGCTCCGGGTCGGCTGACCGACCCGATCCACCGACGGTGGGCGTGCCGTCGCCATAGAATTGGTACGCCCACCCCGGCACCGTTCCACCCGCGCGTCCAGGACCCTGACCCTGGGATGGTCATGGTCAATCAGCCCGCCCTGCGGCGGCACCACCGCTCCCGTATCGCCTATGCATGTGGACTGCTCGTCCTCCTCGGGGCGATGGTCACAGCCCTGGTCCTGGTCCGCGACCCGGCGTTGTCGTCCACCCGGCTGACCGCACCGGTGCCCGCACCGGAGATCACCGTGGTCGACGACCACCCACCGACGGAAGACGGTCCACCGGCAGCCGGGGACTCCGGCCGGACCGGCGCGGATGCCCCGGGCAGCCATGCCGGCGTCACCGGTTCGACCGGGTCGGTGGCCGGCCGTGGGGCCGGCAGCCAGTCCGACGACCGTCCGCAGGTCAACGAAGCGGCTCCGGCCGGGCGCATCGCGGCGGACACCCGCCGCTCCCTGTTCTGGTCCGGGATCTTCGGCCTCGCCATCGCACTGGCCGGCCTCGGCCTGGTCGGCACCCGCCGGCGAATGTGGTGACCATCGGTCAGGGCGTGCTCGTCACCGTCGGGCTCGGCGCAGTCGGGCTCGGCACGGTCGGAGTCACCCCGGTCGAGGGCCGGGCCTGGGAGATGATCAACAGCACCTCGTCGTCGGTCGACACCGGCGTACCCGTTCCCGGCTCGGTGCCCACCACAGTCCCAGGCGGC
Organism: Micromonospora sp. NPDC048839; assembly: GCF_040649915.1. Classification (NCBI taxonomy): domain Bacteria; kingdom Bacillati; phylum Actinomycetota; class Actinomycetes; order Micromonosporales; family Micromonosporaceae; genus Micromonospora; species Micromonospora sp. NPDC048839. Next base: position 107,009 of record NZ_JBEZGL010000020.1, on the reverse strand, counting down.
AGCTCCGAGGACCGGTACACCACCTGGTAGGCAAGGCCGAGCCGGCCCAGTAACCCCTCGGCGGTCGCCTGCGGCAGGCCGGCGAGCGGCGGCACCGGCACCTGCACCGGCGCGCTGGTGGCTGGCGGGCTGCTCGGTGCCTCGCTCGTTGGCGCGGCCGAGGTGGGGGATGCGCTGGTCGGCGCGGCACTTGTGGCACTGGCCGACGGGGTGGGGTCTGGGTCGTCCCGGTCGTCATTCTGCTTGGCGAGCACCAACCAGAGCGCACCGCCGAGCAGGCCGGCGAGCAGCAGCGCGAGAACACCCCACAGGATCGGCAGCCACCACCGCCGGCCGCCCTGCTCCTCGACGTACCACTCCCCGGCGGCCTCATCCGGCCGGGGCGGCCGGACCTCGGCCCGCCCGGCCCACGACGGCGCGGTCGACCGCTCCGCAGGCAGCCGCGTCGTCTGATCGTCCGGCACGCCCGGTCCGTCCGGTATACCGGAAGTAGCCGGCGGGATCGGCATGGTCGGACTGGCCGGCGTGGTCGGACTGGCCGGCGTACCCGGGCTGGGCGGCGCGGTGGCGGCGGCACGGTCGATCGGCATCGTCTGGTCTGGCGACCCGGTGGGACGAGCCGGGACCGTCCGGTCGATAGGCGTCGTCTCGTCCGGCTCGCCGGTCGGCCGGGTCGGTTGCGGTGGCTCCGCCCGATCGGCGGGCGGTGGCAGTGGGCGGGTCCGGTCGTCCTCGTACTCGCCGGCGGGAGGCTCCTGGCGGTCGTCGCTCATCGCACGTCCTTTCCCGAACCGGACGGGCGGCATGGCCCGCGACCGTCAACCTAGTCGCCCAACCTGCCATCGGTGGGGATCAGCGTGCCGTGCCACGCCGTTCGCGGGCACGTCGCTCCGCCTCCGGCTGGTCGACGATCGGCGCACGGGGTCCAGCTCAGGGAGTGGGTTTCGCCGGCGGTTGTTCGGGGGCGCCCGCCCCGCACCAGATGCTGACCTCGTCGTTCCACCGGGCCGAGCCGTCCTCGACCGGCTCCTGCCGGGCGACCTTTCCATTGCGACCGCTGATGTAACGCGGGTAGAGACCCTCGTCGATCAGCTCGTCGACGGCCTTGGCGCAGTCCTTGCCGACCACGTCCGGCACCTCGGCCGCTGGCGCTGGCCCCGTCACCTGAAGTTGCACGGTCGTGCCCCGGGCAACCTCGGTGCCCACGGCGGGTACGGCGCTCTCGACAGTGCCACCGGCTCCGCCGCCGAAGACCAGCCGCCAGCCCAGCCGATGGTCGCGCAGCATGTCCCGGGCCTGCTCGAACTCGACGCCGATCACCGGTGGCACGGTCAGGCCGGTGCCCTTGGTCGCGGCGGCGGAGGTCCGGACAGCCGACGGCGTGGCCCGACCGGTGCTCGGCCGAGCCGAGGTGGCCCGGCTGCTCGGCGGGTTGGTCGTGGTCGCGACGGCCAGCGGGTCCCCCGGGGATTCCTCGCCGTCGCCGGCAAGTAGCCAACCGCCGGTCGCGCCGATCGCGGCGAGCAGCACAACGGCCAACCCACCACCCAGCCACATACTGGCCCGGCTCGCACCGCCGCCTGCGGCATCCTGCGGGTTCGTGCTCGTGTCCGTCATACCGTCCACCGCCTCATCACCGGCGACCGTACCGCCCGCCGCCCAATCCGCCGCACCGACGGTCGGTCCACACCGGCGGGTCGTTGCGACTCGCCGCGCCGACGACGGGACGTTACGCTGCCCGGCATGGCCAGACAGGGCTGGGGAGTGTCGATCGCGACCGCGATCGGGGTCGCTGCCGGCGCGGGTGCCGCGCAACTGGGCTTCGGCTACGGTCTCGGCGTCATCACCTGGACGCCAAGCGATGCCGGCGCCAGCGACACGGCCTGGGCCGACGGCCTCGCCTGGGCCACATGGCTCGCCGCCAGCTCGACGGTCCTCGGTGCGGTCTGCGCGCAGCGGCTCCACCAGCGAGGCGGCGCACCGGTGACAGCCACGCCGCCGGTGACAGCCACGCCGCCGGTGACCGGCCCGGCAGCGGCCGAGGATTCCGATCCGGCGACCGCCGTGGATGCACCTGCCGCCGACCGGCCCGACCCGGAGTCGACGGGCACCCGATCGCCGCAGGTGGCCGAGGTGCCGCCCGCCGACCGGGCCGGCCTGCTGCGGCGGGTGGTCCTGGCGCTCGGCGCCGGGATCGGCGGGCTGGTCACCGTGCTGCTGATCGCCGTTCCCGCGCGGGTCGCCACCGGCGCCGACACCGGGGCACCGCAACGGACCGCCGCCGTGCAGGCGATGCTGGGCATCCTGATCGGCGTGGTCGTCGCCGGCTGGGCGCTTCGCTCCCGGGCCGCCGCGATCAACGTGACCGCGACGGCCGCCTGGCTCTGGCTGCTCGCGGTGGTCTCGGTGATCGACGGGGTACGCGTCGGACGAGGGCTGACCGGAGCCCAACTCGGCACCTGGCAGCTGGATCCAGACCACCCGCGGTACTGGATCTCCGACCAGCTCTACTGGCCCGGCGCGCTGTTGGCTCTCGTGCCGGCGCTGCTGATCGGCGTGCTGGCCGCTCGGCGGACGGCCCGGTCGGCCGGGCACCGCGTCGGGGCCGCAGCCTCCGGGGCCGCTGGTCCGGTGCTCGTCGCGCTCGCCTACCTGACCACCCTGCCGCACTGGTCGACGCTGGGTCCCGCGCAGCTCTCCACCCAACTGATCGCCCCGTACGCGGTGATCGCCGGGATCGGCGGCTCCGTACTCGCCGCTGTCCTCGCCGATCGCGCCGAGCGGAGTCGCGCGGCCCACCGGAGCACCTCAGCCGCAGCCCCGGAACCCGAGCCGCACCCGGCAGTTCAGGCCGACTCGACGCAGATCACCGTCGACGGGCCGACCCCTCGGACCGATCCGGCTCCGAACGCCGAACCCGACTCCGAGCTGTCGACTTCCCGCTCGTCCATCGCCACGGCGGGCCGACGTGGCAGGACCGACGCCGCCGCACCGGGTGCGGATGCAGCGCCAGGTGCGGATGCCACGCCGAGGGTGCCCGCGCCGAGGGTGCCCGCGCCGCGCACCGAACCATCCGTCTCCGCCCCGGCAGAGGATCCAACACCAAGCGCCCGCCGCACCCGCGCAACTCGCCGCTCCACCCGCCCCACCTCCGACTAACCCACCCACCCCCGCTCGCCCGCGCCCGGCCTCCCACCCCTCGCCGCCGCGTTGACCATGAGGTTGTTGCCGTCCGGCACGGCGTGTCGCGCCAATAACCTCATGATCGATGGGGCTCTGGGGTGGTGGGGGCGGCGGTGGGGGGTTAGGGGACCGGCCAGGTGTGGACGGGTTCGTTGGCGCGCTGGAGTTCCGCGTAGCGCTGGACCATGTGGTGCAGCGCGGCCGCCCGGTCCATGCCGTGCCGCCGCTCCGCCGCCCACACCGCCTCGGTCTGCCAGACGGCACCGTTGCGGCCGGTGCGGCAGCGTTGCTCGATGATGCCGAGCAGCCGGTCCCGCTGCGCCGGGGAGACGCCGAAGCCGTCCAGGCCGGCCGCGGCGGTGGGCAGCAACTGCTCCAGCACCAACTTGGTGACCGGTACGTCGCCGAGCCCGGGCCAGTGCAGCACGGCGTCGAGGCCACGTCGGGCGGCGGCTTGGAAGTTCTCCTCGGCGGAGCTGAAGGTGAGTTGGCTCCAGATCGGGCGGTCCGCCTCGGCCAGACCCCGCGCCAGCCCGAAGTAGAAGGCCGCGTTGGCGAGCATGTCCACCACCGACGGGCCGGCCGGCAACACCCGGTTCTCCACCCGTAGGTGCGGCCGGCCGTTCATGATGTCGTAGACCGGGCGGTTCCACCGGTAGACCGTGCCGTTGTGCAGCCTCAACTCCCCGAGTTGCGGGACGCCACCGGCGTGCAGCACCTCCACCGGGTCCTCGTCCTCGCAGATCGGCAGCAGCGGCGGGAAGTACCTGACGTTCTCCTCGAAGAGATCGAAGATCGAGGTGATCCACCGTTCGCCGAACCACACCCGGGGCCGTACGCCCTGGGCCTTGAGCTCGTCGGGACGTGTGTCGGTGGCCTGCTGGAACAGGGCGATCCGGGTTTCGGCCCACAGTTGGCGCCCGTACAGGTAGGGGCTGTTCGCTCCGATCGCCACCTGGACCCCGGCGATGGCCTGGGAGGCGTTCCAGTAGTCGGCGAAGCTGTCCGGTGCGACCTGGAGGTGGAACTGGAGGCTGGTGCAGGCAGCCTCGGGGGCGATCGAGTCGGTGTGCGTCCGTAGCTGCTCGACGCCGCGGATGTCCAGCTCGATGTCCTCGCCTCGGGCACCGACGATCTGGTCGTTGAGCACCCGATAGCGCTCGTTTGTGGAGAGATTGTCCTCGACCAGGTGCCCCTCGGTGAGGGTGGGCAGGATGCCGACCAGGACGATCTTCGCGTCGGACTTGGCCGCGCGTTCGTCGGCCCTGGAGAGGCTGCCGCGCAGGTCGTGCTCGTAGTCGGCGAAGCCGGTGCCCTCGATCAGTCGGGGTTCGGCGTTGAGTTCCAGGTTGAACTGCCCCAGCTCGGTCTGGAACAGCGGGTCGGCGATGTCGGCGAGGATCTCCTCGTTGCGCATCGCCGGCTCGGCCGCCGAGTCGACCAGGTTGAGCTCGATCTCCAGGCCGGTCATCGGCCGGTCGGCGTCGAACCCGAAGTCGTCCAGCATGAGGGCGAAGACGTCCAGGCAGCGCCGTACCTTCTGCCGGTAGCGGACGCGATCATCCCGGGTGAAGGCGCCCTGTGCGACGTCCCTGCCCATGTGTCCTCCCGACAGCCGGCGCGGTCGGGATTCGTCCGTCCCGGAAAGCGCATTGTGAACCCTCCACGGTAAGAGCGCCCACCTGACCGGAGCCAGAGGCCGATGGCGGTGATCCGACATCGACCGGAGCGGGCGCGCTCGTGGCGCCATCTGTACCCCGTTCGCGAGCGACCGGACGCGATGGCGGCGCGAGCCGCTCGTGACAAATACCACGACATCGGCGTCGGAGGTGGAGACGACACCGGGCCCACGCCGACGTGCGGCGTGGGCCCGGTGTACCGGTGCTGCGGGGACGATCAGGCCTGGCGGACGGCCTCGCCCTCGATCTCAATCTTGATCTTGCGGCTGACCAGCACGCCCCCGGTCTCCAGGGCGACGTTCCAGGTCAGGCCGAATTCCTCGCGGTCGATCTCGGTGCTCGCGGAGAAACCGAAGATGTCCTGACCGAACGGGCTACGGCCGACACCCTCGAACTCCACCTCCAGCTCGACCGGCCGGGTGACGCCCTTGATGCTCAGCTCACCGGTGAGCACGAACTCGCTGCCACTGCGGGACTTGACCCCGGTGCTGCGGAACTCGAGCGTCGGGAACTTCTCGGCGTCCAGGAACTCGGGGCTGCGCAGGTGTGCGTCCCGGTCGGTCTGGGTGGTGTCGATGCTGGCCGCCTGGATGGTCGCGACGACCGAGGTCTGCAGCGGGTCCTCGGCGATGGTGATGGTGGCGGTCGCGTCCTTGAACTCACCGCGAACCTTGCTCACCATCATGTGCCGGGCCACGAAGCCCACCCGCTTGTGCGCCACGTCGAGGACGTAGGTGCCAGCCGCCGGGATGGTGAGGCCGTCCCATTCGCGGGTAACGGCATCGATGCTGCTGGTCATGCTGCTGTCCTCCAGGAGATTGTTTAGTAGCCCAACGACTGCTGGAGCAAATATAACCCCAACAATATTCCTCCTGTCAAGTACTGCTAGGATTAACGAGTGACCAACGTCTTCGACGATCCCCGGATCACCGCCGTCGGCCTGCTCTTCGAGGCACACGCCGGGCTGTCAGCCCGGTTCAACGCTCAACTGGAGGAGCACGGCCTGTCCTCGGTCGAGTTCGAGGTCATCACCCGACTGGCCCGCTCGCCGGGCAACCAACTACGCATGACCGACCTCGCCGCGCAGACCTCGTTGTCGACGAGCGGCGTGACCCGTGTGGTGGACCGGATGGAACGTGACGGGTTGCTCACCCGGCGGGCCTGCCCGAACGACAGGCGCAGCTCGTACGCGGTGGTCACCGCCGCCGGGATGCAACGGCTGAACGAAACGCTACCCGGGCATCTGCAGATGATCGAGCAGTGGTTCACCGGCCAACTCGACCCGGAGGCGCTGACGGCCCTGCTCGACGGGCTGCGCCGGGTACGCGACGCCGCGCACCCGTGCGCCACCGCCGGCAGCGACGACGTCAGCCCCGAGCAGGAGTCCGCCGCCACCCAGCCCTGAGCACCGGTTTTCCGCACCGGCAGAAAGACCGGCAGAACTGAGCCAGCCAAGCCGAAGAATTCCAGCTAATCCGACTTTTCGCGCTGCTGGCGGTGGCAGGCTTCCTGCACCGGGGATCACCGGGGGGTGAGGGCGCGGGCGAACAGCGAGGGGTAGCACCAAGGGGGCTCTTCGTCCGCGCCACTCTCCCCGCCCGCGCACGGGCACCTACGGTGCTTCCGGCCCACTACGGGCGGCCGTCAGCGCGTAGAGCAGTCCCGACTCCTGCGGCAGCAGCCGAATGCCACTCTCCTCACAGACCCGTCCGAGCCGCTCCAGGACCGCCGGGTCCGCGGTGCTCGCAGCCAGTCCCACAAGCGCCTCCACCACGTCTCGGCGCTCCTGACCTTTGGCGTCGGCGGCCGCGGCGAACCACTCGGCGGCCAGCTCCCGGTCACCGCGGTGCAGCGCCAGGTTCCCTTCGATCAACGCACCGAGCCCCACCTCCGGCCCGCCCGCGGACAGCGCCGCCTCCCCCGAGCGTTGCCTCGGCACCACGACCCGGCGGGCCGGCGCTCGCGGCGATTCGGCCGCCACCGCCTCGGCGGCCCCCGCGCGCAGCTCGGTGAGCACCTCTGTCGCTTCCGCGGCACGCCCGTCCTGAGCGAGCGCCAACCCGATCTTTCCGAGCACCCGGCGACGGCGTCTCGGATCACCCAGCTCGGACAACGCCGCGAGCGCCCGCCGGCCCTGGTCGACGGCGTCCGCGTACCAGCCCTCCAGGCGGGCGACCTCGGCTCGATTGGCCCAGGCCAGCACCCGAAGGCGCTGCTCCCCACTCTCCGCGGCGAGCCGGTCCACCGCGGCGAGCCTGCGACGGGCGGCGGCCAGGTCGCCGGCCCGGATCTCGTGCCAGGCGAGACTGTTCTGGGCCACCGCCAGATCCCGGGTACGTCCATTACGGGCGGCCAACCGCAGCGCCGTCTCGGCCTGCTGGCGAGCTTCGTCCTGCCCGCCGACGGAGATCAGCAAGGTGCCGAGGATGTTTCGCGCCTCCAGCTCCCCGGTGACGTCGCCGGCCTGTCGGAAGATGTCCAACGCCGTACGCGCCGTCGACAGTTCCTCGGCGCCCGCGCCGTGCTCGGCCGCGAGCTGGGCAACCCCGAGCGCGGCCCAGCCACGCAGGATCGGATCGGCATCGGCGGTCCGAGGGTCCGCCAGCAACCGCCGCAGCCACTGCCGCCCGGCGACGTCGCGCCCACGGAACCGCCACCAGCGGGTCAGGCACGCCGCCAGCCGCAGCGCGGTGAGCGGGTCGTCCGTGGTCGCGTGGGCCAGCGACGAGTTGATGTCACTGCTCATCTCGTCCAGCCGGTGCACCGCGTCGGGCAGTCGGGGACCGATCAGGTCGCCCGCGATCCGCGCCACCAGGCGCGCGATCACCTCGGCGTGCCGACGTCGGATGCAGGTCAGCTCACCCGCGCCGGCCGCCTGCTCGATGGCGTAGTCGCGGACCGCGTCGAGCAGCCGGAACCGGAACGGCCCGGTGCCGCGGACGCCCAGCAACCCCAGCTCGACGAGCCGGTCCAGCAGTGGAACCGGGTCGATCGCCACCGTGCCGTCCCGGTCGGCCTTGTCGCCGAGCATCTCCTCGGCCAACTCCACCGACCAGCGGTCGCCGAACACGGCGAGCTGCCGCAGCGCTGCCCGCTCGTCGGGTGCCAGCAATCGGTAGCTGGTCGCCACCGCGTCGCGCAGGGTGACCGACACCGCCGCCGCCGAGCCGAGGTGGACCACCGGATCGGCGGGAGTGGCGAGGTCGAGCACGCGGTCGCCGTACCGGTCCAGCAGCTCGGTGAGGTCGAGCAGTCGCCCTCGGGCGGCCATCAGCTCGATGGCCAGCGGCAGCCCTCCCAGCCGGCGGACCAGCGCGACAAGGGCGGGCAACTCGTCCGGAGTGGGCGGCTCCCGGCGCACCTGAGCCAGTCGGGTGGTGAACAACGCGACCGCCGGCCACGATTCGAGCGTGGCCGCTCCAGCGCGTCCGGCGCCCGGTGGCGGCACGTCGAGCGGCGCGACCGGCCAGACCCTCTCGCCGGGCAGTCCGACCGGATGCCGCCCGGTGACCAGCACCCGCAGTGACGGCACCGCACCGATCAGCCGGTGCAGCGTCGTGGCCACCGGGTCCGGCGCATGCTCCACCGCGTCCAGCACCAGCAGCGCCGGCTGTCCGGCGAGCCGGGCCACAAGCTCCGGCAGCCGTGCCGCGCCCAGTACGGCCATCGCGGCGGCGAACACGTCCGGCCCGTCCGAGCCCTCAGCGACAAGCACTCCGGCCACACCGCCCGGGTGGGCGACGGCCACCAGATGCGCCACCGCCGTTGCCAGCGCGGTCTTGCCGACCCCGGCCAACCCGACCAGGCTCACCAACCGAGGCCCGCGCTCCGCGGTCAGCATCTCGGCCAGCTCGGTGAGGTCGCGATCCCGGCCGACAAGCGCGACCGGCGGCGGGAGGATGGCCGGCGGGTTGGTGGAGAGCGACTGGGACGTCGTCCGGTCGCCGGTCCCGAGCGCCGTCGGGGTGGCGTCTGGCCGGGGTGACTCGGCACCGGAGTGCCCGCGGGCGGCGGCCAGGAACGCCGCCCGGCTGGCGCCGGTCAGCGCCAACGCCGTGGCGAGCAACTCGACAGTGGTGCGTTGCGGCCGGACCGACCGGCCACGCTCCAGGTCGCGCACCGTCCGCACGCCCACCCCGGCCCGGGAGGCCAGCTCGGCCTGGGTCAGGCCGGCGGCGCGTCGATGCCCGCGGAGCAGCTCCGGCAGGGGGGTACGACCAGCCGGGCTCCGTGACCCTTCATGATCCGGAGTCATGGCCACGAAGAGTACGGATGAACTACGACCGTCGGCAGCCGAACGTCGGGCTGCCGACGCCCGTTCGCCGATAATCCGACAGCCCTACGGGCACCCTTGCCGGGCCGATCGGTAGGGCTACGCGGCGGACCCTCAGAGACCCAGGTCGCGAGCGATGATCATTCGTTGCACCTCGCTGGTGCCCTCGCCGATTTCCAGGATCTTGGAGTCCCGCCAGAAGCGGGCCACCGGGTACTCGTTCATGAAGCCGTAGCCGCCGTGGATCTGGGTGGCCTCCCGGGCGTTGTCCACGGCGATCGTGCTGGCGTGCAGCTTGGCGATGGCGGCCTGCCGCTTGAACGGCTCGCCGGCGAGCATCCGCGCGGCGGCGTCGTAGTACGCCAGGCGAGCGGTGTGCGCCTTCAGCTCCATGTCGGCGATCTTGAACTGGATCGCCTGGTTGGCGCCGATCGGCTGACCGAAGGCGTGCCGCTCCTTCGCATACTTGATCGACTCGTCGACGCAGCCCTGCGCGAGGCCGACGGCCAGCGCGGCGATGGCGATCCGGCCCTCGTCGAGGATTCGCAGGAACTGGGCGAAGCCCCGGCCCCGCTCGCCGAGCAGGTTGGCGGCCGGTACCCGGCAGTCGTCGAACGTCAGCTCGTGGGTGTCCGAGGCCGTCCAACCCACCTTCGAGTAGCCCGGCGCCACGGTGAACCCGGGCGTGCCGGTCGGCACGATGATCGTCGACAGCTCCTTGGAGCCGTCCGGGTTCGTGCCGGTCACCGCGGTGACGGTCACCATGGCCGTGATGTCGGTGCCCGAGTTGGTGATGAACGCCTTCGAGCCGTTGATCACCCACTCGTCGCCGTCCAGCACGGCCCGCGTCTGGGTGCCGGCGGCGTCCGAGCCGGTGCCCGGTTCGGTGAGCCCGAACCCGGCCAACGCCTCGCCGCTGAGTAGCTTGGGCAGCCAGGTCGCCTTCTGCTCCGCGGTGCCGAAGCGGTAGATCGGCATCGCACCCAGCGAGACCGCAGCCTCCAGCGTGATGGCGACACTGGAGTCGATCCGGGCCAACTCCTCCAGGGCCAGGCAGAGCGCGAAGTAGTCGCCGCCCATGCCGCCGTGCTCCTCGCCGAAGGGCAGGCCGAACAGGCCCATCTTGCCCATCTGCCGGACCACCTCGTACGGGAACGTGTGCTGCTCGTAGTGCTCGGCGATGACCGGGGCGACCACCTGGCGCGCGAAGTCCCGCACGCTCTCGCGCAGCGCCGCTTGTTCGTCGGTGAGCCGGAAGTCCATCTCATCCTCCTGTAAGGACGGTCCGCCTCGGCGCTCGTGACGCCGAAAAGCGGGTCGCTGTGCGGGTGATCAGATCGGGGTGACGCCGTGCCGACGGCGGGAGAAGTGCCGATCCTTCGTACGCGCCGCCGCGAAGCGACGGACCAGCTCGGTGCGCAGGTCGTGTGGTTCGACGATGGCGTCCACCACCAGCTCGCTGGCGAGCCGGACGACGTCGATGTCCTGCTCGTACTCGGCGCGCTTGGCCGCGACGAAGGCGGCCCGCTCGGCCTCGTCCTCGATCGCCGCGATCTTGTTGGCGTAGACCGCGTTCACGGCGGCCTCGGCGCCCATGACCGCGATCTTCGCGCTGGGGAGCGCGATGGTGGCATCCGGCTCGAACCCGGGGCCGGCCATCGCGTAGAGGCCGGCGCCGTACGCCTTGCGCACCACCACGCAGATCTTCGGCACCGTCGCCTCGGAGATCGCGGTGATCATCTTTGCGCCGTGCCGGATGATGCCCTGCTTCTCGACCACGCTGCCGACCATGAACCCGGGTACGTCGCTGAGGAACAGCAGCGGCACGTTGAACGCGTCGCAGAGCTGCACGAACCGGGTGGCCTTGTCGGCCGAGTCGACGAAGAGCACGCCGCCCTTGAACATCGAGTTGTTGCCGACCACACCGACGACCTCGCCGTCGAGGCGACCGAACCCGATGGTCAGCTCCTTGGCCCAGAGCGCCTGGATCTCGAAGAAGGAGCCCTCGTCGAGCAGGCCCTTGACGTACCGCCGCATGTCGAACGCCTGCCGCTCGCTGGCCGGCACCAGCGCGGCCAGGTCGGCCCTGGCGGGGGCGGCGACGGCCGGCGCGGCCGGCGGTGCCTGCGTCCAGTTCGGCGGCAGGTACGACAGGTAGGTCTTCACCACGTCCAGCGCGTCCGCCTCGGTCTTGCAGAGGAAGTGCCCGACGCCGGACTCGGTGGTGTGCACCTTGGCCCCACCCATCGCCTCCAGGGTGGTCTTCTCCCCGGTGACCATCTCGACCATCCGGTCGGAGCCGAGATACATGCTGGCGTTGCCGTCGACCAGGGCGACCACGTCGCAGAACGCCGGAATGTACGCCCCTCCGGCGGCGCTCGGGCCGAACAGCGCGCAGACCTGCGGGATCGAGCCGGAGGCGCGGACCTGGTTCCAGAAGATCTTGCCGGCGCCGCGGCGGCCGGGGAAGAGATCGACCTGGTCGGTGATCCGGGCGCCGGCCGAGTCGACCAGGTAGACCATCGGCACACCGGCGCCGTACGCCCGCTCGATGATCCGGATGATCTTCTCGACGGTGCGGGCGCCCCAGCTGCCGGCCTTGACGGTGGAGTCGTTGGCCATCAGGCAGACCTGTCGGCCGTCGATGGTGGCCGTGCCGGTGACCACGCCGTCGGCGGGCAACCCCTCGGCGAGCGCGTTGGCGTAGAGGCCGTCCTCGACGAACGAGCCCTCGTCGACCAGGAGCGCGACCCGCTCCCGAGCGAAGAGTTTGCCCTTGGCCGCGTTGGCCGCGTGGTACTTGTCCGCACCACCGGACCGGGCCCGCTTGCGCAGCTGCTCCAGTGCCTCACCGTCGAGCGTCACGCCGACCCCCTACTGCCGCCACCCCGGCCGGCTGCCCGTCCGGGCACGCCTACCGACCTAAACGATCGTTAGGCTAACGTACCCGGACGGGTCGCGGCGACCCAACCGCCGGGTACGACAGGCCGGAGGTGGAGCGCCAAGCAGGGGGCCGGAGCGGACGGGATCGGGTCAGACGCGCGGCTTCTTTCCGATCCACTTCTCGTAGAGCGCGTCGTACGCGCCGTCCTGCTTCGCCTTGGCCAGTTCCTCGTTGATCGTCTTGAGCAGTTCCGGGTTGCCGTCCTTCTTCACCGAGATCCCGTACTGCTCGCCGGTGTCGAACTCGGCCGCCACCTCGAAGCCGCCCGGGTTCTCCTTGATGTACTCGGCCCAGACCGGCAGGTCGTTGATGGCGGCCTCGATCTGCCCGGTGGCGAGGGCCTGCTGCTCGGCGGCGAGGTCCTCGAACTCGACGAGCTGGAGGCTCTTCTCCTTCTCGAACTTGCGGGCGTAGTCACGGCCCGTGGTCGCCGCCTGCACGCCGACCTTCCGGCCCTTCAGGTCATCCAGCGACTTGTACGACTTGCCGGTCTTGACCAGCATCGCCTGCGTCGCATCGAAGTAGGGAGCGGAGAAGTCCATCACCTTCTGCCGCTCCTCGGTGATCGTCATGCCCGCGGCGGCGGCGTCACACTTGCCCGTGTTGAGATCCTGACCGGACTTGATCCCCTCGAACGGCGTGTCGACGATCGCCTGCTCGACGCCCAACTTCCTGGCGACCAGATCCATCACGTCGACGTCGAACCCCACCACCTTGCCGCTGGCGTCCTTGGACTGGAACGGCGGGTACGGCAGATGGGTGCAGATGGTCAGGGTGCCCGCCTTGATCAGCTTGACCCCGCTGGTCTGGACCTCACCCTGATCCTTTTTGGCACATCCGGCACTGAGGACAAGCGCACCGACAGTAACAACAAGACCGATGGTTCGGACCGGCTTATAGATATTCACGGCTATGCCCCTTTGTTTCCCTGAAGTAACGGCAGGACAGGGTGATGGCAGAGGGACCGTACCTGATTACCCGGATTGCCGACTAGATCCAAAGGCATTGAGCAGTGGGTCCGCTCAGACGAGGCGGTGACACCCCGAGGTCGTCGATCCCGAGTCGTGAGAATCGTTGACGGCGCTGGGATTTCCCTGCTAGCTGCCGGACTTCAGCGGGTCGGCCCGCACCCCGGCTCGCGCACCCACCGTCGCGGCCGACCAGAGATCATTTCGATGCTGACCGATTTCGACGCTTCGCCCTGTTCGTCGGTGGTAAATTACCACTGTCGATGCATAGACAATTTCAAAAGTTCGCAGTTACGATGCGATGCAGTCAACGGGGACTATCCACCCTGTCCACGGTGCCGCCGCAACGGCATATTGTGAACTGCTCGGGAGAGGTGCCTCCGTGGTGTCCTCAGAAACACCTTGACCGTCACCAGAACAGAGCGCCTGCGCCCCAGTGCTGCCCAGGTCGGCGCTCTCCTCAACGGGCCGGTCCGGCCACGTCCGATCCACCAGACAGTCGCCGACCTCATCGACGAGACGATCCGCCGGCATCCCGACGCCACCGCGATCGTCCATCCCACCGGCACGCTCACCTATCGGGACGTGGATCGGCTGGCCGACGCGGTCACCACCGATCTGCTCGCCGTCGGCGCCCGGCGGGGTGACTTCGTCGCGCTCCTGCTCGACGACCGGGTCGGGCTCCTCGTCGCCATGCTCGGCACCATGCGGTCGGGCGCCGCGTTCGTGCCGTTCGACCGCGCCTGGCCGGCGCTGCGCCAGGTCCGGATGCTCGACGGCCTCAGCCCGGTCGCCACGGTCGGGTCGCCGCCGGAAGGCGCACCCGCCCTGCCGGTGATCGACGTGCGGACGGGGCCGACCACACACCGGAGCCCCGCGCCCGCTACCGACCGTCCCCGGCCGGAAGACCCCATCTACGCCTTCTTCACAAGTGGTTCCACCGGTCTGCCCAAGTGCGCGGTCAACCTGCACCACGGGCTGGTCAACCGCTTCCTGTCCATGACCGAACGATTCGCCGCCGACGGCGCGGTGGTGCTCCAGAACTCCGCGCACACGTTCGACTCGTCGATCTGGCAACTGCTCTGGCCGCTGACCCGCGGGGGCACCGTGGTCATCCCGGACCGCACCGGCATCCTCGACTTCGACGCGACGCTGGCCCAGATCCACCGGCACGGCGTCACCATGACGGACTTCGTCCCCAGCATCTTCGACCTGCTCGTCGAACGCCTCGAGCACCGGCCACAGGACCGGCACCTGCTGGCGTCGATGCGCCAGGTCTTCATCGGTGGCGAAGCCGCGAAACCGCACACGGTCCAGGCCTTCCGACGGATGTTCGCCGACATCCGGGTAACCAACACCTACGGTCCGACCGAGGCGTCGATCGGCTCGGTCTTCCACGCCGTGCACGACGACGACCGCCAGGTCATCCCCCTCGGTCTGCCCCTGCCCAACACCTCGGTGCTGCTCCTCGACGAGGACGGTCAGCCGACACCCCGGGGCGAGATCGGCGAGATTCACCTCGCCGGCGTCTGCCTGGGCGCGGGATACCACGGCGACGCGGAGCGCACCCGACAGGCGTTCGTCCCGAACCCGTACGACGAGGTCGCCGGCGACCTGCTCTACCGCACCGGGGACTTCGGCTGGGTGCGCGAGGACGGCCTGCTGATGTTCAGCGGCCGCCGGGACGCCCAGGTCCAGATCGCCGGGATACGTGTCGACCTGGGCGAGATCGAGCACGCGCTCACCACGCTGCCCGACGTGCACCAGGTGAAGGTGATCGTCGACGAGGCCGGCGCGGCGGCCACGATGGTCTGCTTCTACTCGGCCGAGCGGGCCGTGACCGAGGAGGCACTGCGCGAGCACGCCCGGACCGCGCTGCCCGCCGCGCTGGTACCCGGCAGATTCGTCCGCCTCGCCACCCTGCCGCTGCTCTCCAACGGCAAGGTCGACCAGGAGCGACTGCGCCGCCGACTGGCCGGCGCCGCACCGAGGGCCGCCGACACCGACGCCGCCTACCCGGCGGACAGCGTCGAGGCGCGGATCGCCGAGATCTGGACGCGGGTGCTGGGCTTCAACGCCAACGACGACGACTTCTACTGCCTCGGCGGAACGTCACTCGGCGCCGCCCGGCTCGCGGTGGAGTTCGAACGCGCCTTCGCGATCCGGTTGGACGTACGCGACCTGATCCGTTCCACCACCATCGCGGCACAGGCCGAACTTGTCCGCCGGGGCAGCCCGCTTCCCCCGCCCGTTGTCACGCCACACGAACTGGCCGACGACCTGCGCCTCGGTGAGCTGGGCCGGGTGCGGGTCCGGCGGCCCGACGACCCGGGGGCGATCCTGCTGCTCGGCGCGACCGGCTTCATCGGTTCGCACGTGCTGGCCGCCCTCACCGCGCAGGGTGGTCGACCGGTCGTCTGCCTGGTCCGCGCCACCGACGACGAGGCGGCCCGGCACCGGGTCAGGTCCGCACTGTCGGCCGCCGGCTACGGGCCGGCGGAGCTGACCGGGTGGTCGGCCCGCGCTGGTGACCTCGACAAACCCCACCTCGGACTGGTGGCCGCCGACTGGCGGCGGCTCTGTCGACAGGTCGGCACCATCGTCGACGCCGGCGGTCGGGTCGACACCCTCCGCGACTACGTCGACCTACGGGCCACAAACGTGCACGGCCTGCGTACCCTCATCCACCTCGCCGGCACCCACGTCCGCAAGCGGATCATCTCGCTGTCGACGACCACCGTGCGGCACGCCCCCGGTACACCACTCGCCGAGTCGTTCCTGCCGCCCTGGTCGACGTTGCCACCCGACGGTTACAGCCAGTCCAAGTGGGTCGGTGAGCAACTGCTGCGGGCGGCCAGCGAGCAGGGTGTCCCCGCCGCCGTCGTCCGGCTCGGGGAGGTCGCCGCCCACTCCCGGACCGGCCACGCCAACCCCCGGTCCTCGGTCACCATGATCATGCGGCTCTGCCTACGGCTCGGCGTGCGGCCGCCGACCCGCCTGCACGTGGACTGGACCCCGGTCGACCTGGTCGCCCGGGTGGCCGCCGCGCTGACCGACCCACACCACCCGGTGCCGCCGGGCACCGTGCTGAACGTGGTGGCGCCGACGTCGGTGCCGGTGACCGAACTGCTGTCCCTGCTCCGCGCCGAGGCGGGCGCGCTGCCGGAGGTCCCGTACGACCGGTTCCTCGACCGGGCCGCCGACCTGGTCGGCGATGACGAGACAGCCCGCTGTCTCGCTGTTCTTCGGCCCCGCAGCGCCGCGGCGACCGACGCACTGGCCGGGGTGTGCCACGACGCCCTGGTCGGCACCGACACGGTCCGCGCCGCCCGGCTGGCTCGGGATCTCGGCCTCAACTGGGGCACGAGTCGGGACGTGGGGGTCGACACGATGGTCGACCGCCTCGCGAGGACCTTCCTGTCAGTGAACCGTCCGCACCTGTCCACCGCGACAGTCCAGTGAACCGCGACCTAACGGCCCAGGAGACGCCATGAAGGTGAACCTCTACTACGCCCCGTTCCCCTCGCAGATCTTCCAGGGGGAGGGCGAGCCGATCAACACCGAGCGGCCACTCAACCCGAAGAGCGCACTGACCACCATCGCCGCCGGGCTGCGGGCGTACGCACCGCACTTTGGCTACTCCTGCGACATCGAGATCATCGACCTCCAACTCGGTGGGCAGCGGGTCAAGTACAAGTCCCTGCCGTACGGCCCTCGGATCATGGACTGTTACCGGTACGGCACCCCGTTCGAGGAGGCCGACGAGAAGATCCGCTCGGCCGAGGTGCACGGGATCACCTGCAACTTCACCAACAGCGCGCACATCGTCAGCGACCTCGCGCAGCACATCAAGCGGGTCAACCCGAAGGCCGTCGTCGTCGTGGGCGGTGTCGACTGCACCGCCCGTCCGCAGTACTACCTGTCCCGGGGCGCGGACGTGGTGGTGCGTGGTGAGGGCGAGCTGACCTTCGCCCGGATCATCGACGCGCTCAACCGCAAGCAGGACCTGGGCACCGTGCCGAACATCTCGCTGCAGGGCCGGCTGATCCCCACGAAGGTCGACACCGGCGAGACCATTCCGATGGATTCGATCGAGCCGATGGCCCTCGACCTGATCCCCGACCTGTCGGTCTACACGGACACGGCGGAAGGGCCGCCGCCGGAGGGCGTGCAGGGCAGCTTCATCTGCTGGGAGACGTCCCGCGGCTGCGCGTGGCGGTGCTCGTTCTGCACGGCCCCGTCCCGCGGCGGGTACCGCTACATGAGCCTGCCGACGATGGAGAAGCACCTCAAGACGTTCCAGGAGTACGGCATCAAGACGATCGTGTGGCAGGAGGACAACCCGCTGTCCCGGATCCAACAGAACGGCACCGGCCGCTACCTGTACGACTCCGGGCGCGAAGACGTGCTCGCGATGTTCCACATGTTCCGGGACTACGGCTTCGCCTGGGAGTTCGCCAACGGCATCGAGTTCGGCAAGTTCATGCAGAACGGCAGATTCGACCACGAGCTCGCCGACGCGCTGCTCGGCAGCAAGATGGTCGACGGCCAGTGGGTCGGCTGCTACCGGGTGCAGATCCCGCTGGACAACATGAACGTCAAGAAGCGCCGGTTCCCCAAGCTGCTCGGCTTCGACGAGCAGGTGGACGTCCTGGCCACGATGCTCACCGACCACGGCGTCGGCCACCAGACGTACGACCTGTTCATCGGCTATCCCGAGCACGACCGCGAGGGCATCGACATGTTCACCGACTACTGCCTGCGGTTGAAGGAGGAGCTGACGGCCGTCGGGCAGGGGAAGTACAAGCCGTACTTCAACGTGTTCAACCTGTCGTTGCTGCCGGGAGCCCGGGACTGGACCACCCTGCACTCCCTGCTCCAGTTCGACATCGACGAGAACCCGGAAGTCATCGGGATCTTCCTGTCGGCGATCAACACCGACCACTTCACCTACTGGGACATCTACCAGAAGCGTCTCGAGATGACGACCATGCTCAACGATCGCGAGATGCACCGTCTCTACGACGGCATCTACGCGGGCTGACCAGGAGGTTAGGGCCATGCGTGTCACCCTGTTGTACGCCCCGTACCCCGGGCAGTCGTTCCGCGACGAGGACACCACCATCAGCCCGGTGCGGGTCCGCAACCCCAAGAGCGCACTCGTCACGTTGGCGGCCGGTGCTCGCGCCTACCTGCGCGAGTGGGGGGTCGACGCGGAGTTCAAGATCGTCGACACCCAGGTGGACGACGGCGAACCGCTGCACTACGCCTCGTTCCAGTACGGGCCGCGCACCATCGACTGTCATCGCTACGGCGGCCCGTTCGAGGCGTACGCGGACGAGGCGCGTGCCGCCGACATCATCGGGATCTCCAACAACTTCACCAACTCGGCCCGGGTGGTGGCCGAGTTCGCCACGTTCCTCAAGCAGGTGAACCCGAACGCGCTGATCGTCGGCGGGGGGATGGACGTCACCGCCCGACCGGACTGGTATCTGGCCAACGGCTTCGACGTGGTGATCCAGCTCGAGGGTGAGCTCACCTTCGCCAAGCTGATCCAGGCCCGGGCGACCGGCCAGCCCATCGAGGGGATGGTGATGACGCGGCGGGTCGGCGACGGGCTCGTCATCATGGGTGGCGCCCAGCTCAACCTGGCCGAGCTGCCGCCGATGGCGCTCGACCTGATCGACGACCTGTCGGTGTACGACGACACCGGCGAGGGCCAGCCGCCGATGACCGTGCGGGCCCCGTTCACCTGTTTCGAGACCTCGCGCGGCTGCTACCGGACCTGCTCGTTCTGCGCGACCCCGATGCGTGGGCACTACCGCTACATGAAGCCGGACGTGGTGCGTCGCCACTTCGAGTACCTGAAGTCGATGGGGATCTCGAACATCCTGTTCCAGGAGGACAACACGCTGTCCCGGATCCAGCGCTCGGGGCGGGGGACGCTGCTGCACGACAGCGGGCGGGAGGACACTCTGGAGATCTTCCGGATCGCCCGCGAGATGGAATTCTCCTGGGAGTTCGCCAACGGGCTGGAGTTCGGCAAGTTCCTCGACC
The DNA here is from genome assembly GCF_040649915.1 of Micromonospora sp. NPDC048839. Taxonomy (NCBI): domain Bacteria; kingdom Bacillati; phylum Actinomycetota; class Actinomycetes; order Micromonosporales; family Micromonosporaceae; genus Micromonospora; species Micromonospora sp. NPDC048839. The sequence goes on along the minus strand of NZ_JBEZGL010000020.1, from coordinate 87,905 downwards.
TGGGTGAGGTCGACCGGGAGCTGATGGAGACCCTGTTCTGGAACGACACCAGCGGGGACCGCTGGGTCGGCTGCTACCGGGTGCAGATCCCGCTCGAGTACCTCGGTGACGAGCCCACCAAGAAGTTCAACAAGCTGCGCCCCTTCCAGGAGCAGCTCCAGATCGTCACGTCGATGCTGGACCTCGGCGTCCGCTATCTGACCTTCAACATGCTGATCGGGCATGACGACGACGACCAGGCGATGATCGACATGTACCTCGACCGGTGCCTGCAGTTGAAGGCCCGGCTCAACGAGGCGAGCACCGAGGCCACCAACTACTTCAATGTCTTCAACCGGACTCTGCTCCCCGGCACCGCGGACTTCCGGAAGAAGGCGGACCGACTATCGTTCAACATCGAGGAGACGCCGGAAGTGATCAGCGTCTACCTTTCGCCGATGCCGTCGAACCACCTCTCCTACTACGAGCTGTTCGAGCAACGCCTGCGACTCACCGAGGCGTTGAACGGCTCGCTGATCGACCAGTACGACGGCATCTACCGGCCGCGCACGCAGAAGGAGTCCGTCCCCGTTGTCTGAACTGGTGACTGATGTCGCTGGGTGAGGCCGTCGGGCGTTACGCCGCACTATGGCGTACGCCCGGCGTTCCCCGGGTGATGTTGCCCGCGATGCTCGCCCGGCTACCGGTGGCCATCGAACCGCTCGCGATATTCCTGCACATCAGTGCCAAAACCGGTTCCTACACGTCCGGCGCGACGGCCCTCGGCGTCTTCTCGGCGGCGTTGGCCGTCGCCTGGCCGCTGCACGGCCGGCTGATCGACCGACGCGGGCTGCGGGTCGTGCTGCTGACACTGGCGGCGCTGCACGCGGTGGCGCTGGTCGTCTTCCTCGTCGCGAGCAGCGGCCCGACCTGGTTGCTGGTGGCCTCGGTCGCGCCCGTCGCGCTCACCATGGCACCGGTGGGCTCGACCGTCCGCGCGGCCTGGGCGCTGATCCTGCCGCCCGGACCGGCACTGAACACCGCCAACGCCCTGGAGGCGGTGCTGATCGAGGTCTTCTTCGTCATCGGCCCCGCCCTGACCGGCCTGCTGACCGGCGTGTTCAGCGCCCTCACCACGACGCTGCTGGCCGGCGGAATGCTCGTCGTCGGCTCCCTCCTGTACGGCACCGCACCGGCCGTCTCGACGATGCGCAGGGAGGCCGACGACACCGAGCCGGCCGCACCCGACGCTGGACGCAGCGCCGCCCGGGGCGGGCGGAGGCCGTGGCGCATTCCCGGCGTGGTGGCGATCCTGGTGGCCGCCGGCGGGGCGGCCGCGGCGTTCGCCGTACTCGAGGTCACCGTGCCGGCGACCGTGTCGGCGCACGGCGACGCCGCGGCGACCGGCGTGGCACTGCTGTCCCTGCCCCCGGCAGCCAGTGTCCTCGGCGGGCTGGTCTACGGCGCGCGGCACCACACCCGGCTACCGGTCAACCGCTACCTCGTGCTGCTGGCGGTGGCGTTCGCGTGCATGGTGCCGCTGGTCTTCGCCACGTCGGTCCCGGTGCTCGCGGTGTGCCTGTTCCTCGCGGGTCTTCCCCTGGCGGCGCTCAGCTCGGAGGAGTTCGGGCTGCTCGGCAGCCTGGTGCCCAAGACAGTGATCAACGAGTCGTTCGCCCTGGCGGCCACGATGATGGCGGTGGGCAGCGCGGCGGGGACGCTTGCGGCGGGCGCGGTCCTGGGCTGGCTCGGCCCCACCGAGGCGCGGCTGCTGTCCCCGATGGCGGCCCTGATCGCGTTGGCGGCCGTCTTGTCGATGCGGGCTACGCTGAGCGGCGTCGATTCAATGGTCACTGCCGACAGCGGAGCGTGACGGGACAGCGAGGTCGAAGAACGCCCGGGGGGTGGGGATCGCAAAAAGCTGGGGGACACGTGTCCGGAAACGGCGCGGAAGATTACTACGGCCTGCGCAGATGCATCGTGACGGCGCAGGAGGCACTGGACCGACGGTGGGCGGACGACGCGGACGTGGTCGTCGTGCCCGACCCACCCCGGGAGCAATGGGCGAGCCTTCAGGCCGCCGGCTTCCGGATCAAGCCAGGGTGGGTGACCTGGGGGCGACCCACCCCGGCCCGCGCGGAGGACTTCCTCGCCGGGCTCTCCAAGGCGGAGCGCCGCAACTTCCGGGACGTGCGGCGGTACGTCGACACGCAGGGGCTCACCATCGAGGTGCACGCCCGGCTCACCCCGGAGCTGTTCGCCGAGTTCCTCGTCGTGTACGACGCGCAGATCGCCGCCATGCCGCACGGTCTGCCGGCGGCGCACGGGGTCGACGCCACCGAGGCCGGGCTCGCCGACTTCTTCCTCGTCGCGGCGCGCGCCGGTGACGAGTTGATCGCCGGTGTCGTCTGCCGCGTCGCCGCGTCCGACCTGGCCATGCGGATCGCCTTCTCCGCCGCGCGGCCGCAGGTCCGCCAGGCGATGATCAGTCGGGCGCTCTACCTGGCCGCGTTCGAGGAGGCCCGCCGGCGTGACTTCGCCTGGATCTCGCTCGGCACCGACCCCACCCTGTACGGCCACATCGCCCAGGCCGGACTGTTCACCTTCAAGAGCCGACTCGGGTTCGTGCCGGTGCCGCTGCACCACCTCGACCCCAACGACAACGGCTGCGACGAGGCCGAGTTGGTGCTCAACACCGAACGGCTCAGCGAGCCGGCGTTGAGCCTCTGCTACGCCCGGCCACCGGATCGGCGGGGCACCTGGGCGGATCCGCTGCCGATGCGGCTCGACGTACTCAGCCCGGCGCACGGCCTCGACCTGCGCCCGTACCGGGCTTCCTTCGTCACGGAGGCGTCGTGACTCCACCGGGCGTCGGGGCGGCCGCGGGCGAGGTGGTCGTGATCGTCGACCCGTTCTCGACCGGCGCGCTGCTGGCACCCGCCTTCAACAGGCAGGGTCGGCGCTGCGTCGCGGTCCTCACCGGCACCATCAACGAGCGGTACGCCGCCGGTCTGCGGCGCGACGACTTCCTGACCGTGCTGACCGTGCGCGGCGAGTCCCCGCAGGCCCTCGGGGCGGCCGCCGAGATGCTCGCACCGATGCGTCCGGTCGAGGTGATCGCGGGCAGCGAGTGGGGCGTCAACGTGGCCGACGACCTCGCGGAGCTGCTGGGGCTGCCCGGCAACGTCCGCTCGGCCGACCGTCCCCGGCGGGAGAAGCCCGCGATGATGAACGCGGTCTCCGGCGCGGGGTTGCGGGTGCCGCTCGGCGCGAAGGTGGGCAGCGTCGAGGAGCTGGACGACTGGCTCGCGACCAGCCGGGTGTTGCCGGTGGTGGTCAAGCCGGCCGCCAGCGCCGGCTCGGAAGGGGTGTACTTCTGCACGGACGAGGCCCAGGCGCGGGCGGCGACCGCGAAGCTGCTCGGCGCGACGAACGCCATGGGCCAGCCGAACGACTCGTTGCTGGTGCAGGAGCAGCTCGTCGGCCAGCAGTACTTCGTCAACAGCGTGAGCCTCGACGGCCGCCACCACATCCATGAGATCTGGCGCGACGACCGCTTCTTCATCGACGGCCGCCCGGTGTACGACAGGCAGGTCCTGCTGGACGGGACCGGTGCGATCGAAGGTGTGCTCCGCCCGTTCGTCGAGGGGGTGCTGGACGCGCTCGGTGTGCGTACCGGCCCTGCGCACACGGAACTCCTGGTCGACGACCGGGGGCCGGTCCTGATCGAGTCCGGGGCGCGGCTGGAGGGAGGCGTCACCCCGGCCGGGCCTGAGCGGGCGACCGGGGTGAGTCAGTTGTCGCTGACCGTCGAGCGGTACACCGACCCGGACCGCTTCGCCCGGCGGATCGGCGCCGGCTACCAGCGGCAGCGGGCCCTGATGGTCATCTGTCTGGTGGCGCCCCACGACGGCACGGTCGGCGAGGGCGCGGCGCAGCGACTGGCCGAGATTCCCTCGGTCTTCTGCGGGTCGGCGTTGGATCTGCTGCCCGGGACCCCGGTGCACCGGACCATCGACCTGTTCACCTCGCCCGGCCATCTCTACCTGATCGCGGATGACCCGGGCCGGCTGGAGGACGACTACCAGCGGATTCGTGCCCTCGAACAGAAGGACCTGTACGAGTACAGATAAGGGGTAGATCTTCGTTGGGTGGGCGATATCCTGAGCGCTGATCTCCCGAATGAGGATTTTATGGATGAGTTCACCTATCGCGACGGTTCCCTCTGGTGTGAAGGAGTGTCGCTGACCTCGGTGGCCGAGCGGTACGGCACACCCACATACGTCTACTCCGCGAGCACCCTGATTGATCACTACCGCCGATTCGCCAAGGCCTTCGACGCGGTCAGCCCATTGGTCTGCTTCTCCGCGAAAGCGCTGGGCAACGTCCACCTGCTCAGGCTGCTGGGCCGGGAGGGCGCCGGCATCGACGCGGTCAGCGGGGGCGAGCTGCACCGGGCGGTGGTGGCGGGGATCGACCCCGAGCGGACGGTGCTCGCCGGGGTGGGCAAGTCCGAGGCCGAGCTTCGGGAGGCGGTCCGCCGCAACATCCGCTGCATCAACGTCGAGTCCGAGGCGGAGGTCGAGCTGCTGTCACGGATCGCCCGTGCGGAGGGCGTGCGTCCTCGGCTGGCGATCCGGGTCAACCCCGATGTCGCGCCTGACCAGCGCACCCCGGCCCGGACGACCACCGGCACCCGGGGCGGCAAGTTCGGTGTCGACATCGAGCGGGCCGGTGCGCTGTTCGCGCGTGCCGCCGCCGACGAGGCGCTGCGGATCGAGGGCTTCCACATCCATCTGGGCAGCCCGATCTTCGACCCGCAGGTCTACGCCATCGCCCTGGACCGGCTGCTCGCCCTGGTCGCCCGGCTGGAGGCGGCCGGGCACCGGATCACGACGCTCAACCTGGGTGGCGGTTTTCCGGCCGAATACATCGATCGCACGGCACCGAGCTGGGACGATTTCGCCGAAGTGATCGTGCACCGGCTCACCGCGTTCACCCGGCAGGGCGGTCAGGTCATATTCGAGCCGGGCCGCACCATCGCCGCCAATGCCGGAATTCTGCTCAGCACGGTCCGCTATCTCAAGCAGGCCGGTGACCAGCAACTCGCCGTGATCGACGCCGGCATGACGCACATCGCCCGCGCGGCGATGTACGACAGCTACCACTTCATGTGGCCGGTGCAGCCATCCGCGGAGGCGATCCCCAGTTCCCGCGACGTGTCCGGCATCGAGGGTCTGACGACGTACGACGTGGTGGGCCCGATCTGCGAGTCGAGCGACTACCTGGCCCGGGGCCGGTCGTTGCCGGCGTTGAAGGCCGGCGACCACTTCGCGATCTTCACGGCTGGCGCCTACGGCATGTCGATGACCAGCAACTACAACAGCCAGTTGCGCCCCGCCGAGGTGCTGGTACACGGCGACCAGGTCTCGTTGATCCGGCGACGGGAGACATACGACGACCTGGTGGCGCTGGAGTTGCTCGACGACGGTAGCGACCGGGACGGCTGATGAGGGACGACGTGTCGGTCACGGCCCTGCGGTCAGTCCGCGAGATCGGCGAGCAGGTGTGGAACGGCCTCGCCGAGGGTGAGGGGTTCTACCTCGGTTACCCGTGGATGGCCTGGGCCGAGACCGACCCGTCGTTCGTCACCACCTATCTGGTGGCCCGGGACGCCACGGGTGCCACCGTGGCGGCGGTGGCGACCTATCTCTGGGCCGGCGCGAGCGTGCCGTCGATGAACCTGGCGTACAGCCCGGGTCACATCGCCGAGGAAAATCTGGAGCGGCCGCTGTCGCCCGAGGAGCACGCGGCCTTCCTGCCCGCGTTGCTCGTGGGTTCGCGGGCCGGCTATCACGGCGCTGTCGCGATCTCCAAGGAGTTGACCGGCGACCGGCGGGACGCCGTGCTGACCGCGCTCTTCACCGAGGTGGAGGCGCTCGCCGTGCGGCTCGGGGCGGCCAGTGTCGCGCTGCTCTACACCCCTGCGGAGCACGTGGCCGCGTACCAGGCGGCCTGGCACCGGGCGGTCGGCCCGGCCGGCCGCGGTCCGGTGGCGGCGATGCTGTCGGCCGAGGCGGTGTTGCCCGCCCCGGGCGGCGAGGTTTCCGACCGGGCCGCCGAGGCGGCGGACCGGCGGGAGTGGCGACGCGAACGCCGGCGGTACGACGACGCCGTGGACCGGATGGAGACGGTCCGGCTCTCCGAGTGCGTGGACGTGATCGCGCCGCTGCTCGGCGCGACCCAGCGCAAGTACGGCGGCCCGGACACAGACGCCGACATGCACCGCTACTTCGCGTCCCAGGTGCCGGCGCTGGACGCGTACAGCCTGGTGCTCCTGGAATTCGCCGGCGACGACGTGGTCGGGTTCAGCCTCAACTACCTGTGGCCCGACGGGGTGTACGTCCGCGCGGCCGGCTTCGACCAGCTGGCGGCCGCGTACTCGTACTTCAACCTGACCATGTACCGCCCGCGGGGTCTGGCGGCGGAGCGCGGCCTGCCCCTGGTGCACCTCGGTGCCGGTACCTACGGCGCCAAGCGCGCCCGGGGTGCCGAGCCGAGGTGGACGGCAAGCCTGGTCCGACCTCCGGTGGACATCCCCGACGAGCTGGCGCGCGCCTTCGCGATCGACGGTTCGGACTACCGGCAGGCGGTGCGCACCTGGGGCGGTCCCGTCCCCACCATCCCCTCACAGCAGGAAGGTGACCATGCACTATCGCAGGTTCGGTCGGCTGGGCTGGCAGGTCAGTGAGATCTCGTACGGCATGTGGGGGGTCGGCGGCGGCCTCCACGGCTGGACCGGTGTCGAGGACGACGAGAAGTTCGCCGCCCTCCAGCGGGCCGTCGACCTGGGCTGCAACTTCTTCGACACGGCCTGGGTGTACGGGCGCGGGCACAGCGAGCAGGTGCTCGGCGACCTGGTGCGGGCCAACCCCGGCACCCGCCTGTACGTGACCACGAAGGTGCCGCCGAAGGACATGCGGTGGCCGTCGACCCGGGACTCCACCCTCGATGACGTCTTCCCTCCGGAGCACATCGAGGAGTACGTGCACAAGAGCCTGGACAATCTCGGGCTGGAGTCGATCGACCTGCTGCAACTGCACGTCTGGGAGGATTCCTGGACGGACGACCCGCGCTGGCGGGACACGCTCACCGGGCTGCGGGACGCGGGCCTGATCGGCGGAATCGGCATCTCGGTCAACCGTTGGGAGGCGTGGAACGGCGTACGGGCGATCGAGACCGGGCTGATCGATGCCGTCCAGGTCATCTACAACATCTTCGACCAGGATCCCGAGGACGAGTTGTTTCCGGTGGCCACGGCACACGACGTCGCGGTCATCGCCCGGGTTCCGTTCGACGAGGGCACCCTGACCGGCACGTTGACCCTGGAGTCGACGTGGCCGGAGGGGGACTGGCGCAACTCGTACTTCGTGCCGGAGAACCTGGCCGAGAGTGTCGCCCGGGCCCAGGCGCTGAGCGAGGATTTGCCGCCCGGGATGCCCATGCCGGAGGCGGCGCTGCGCTTCATCCTGGCGGACCCCCGGGTCTGCACCACCATCCCCGGGATGCGACGGATCGCGCACGTCGAGAGCAACATCGCGGTGAGCGACGGGAAACCGCTGGAGCCGGAGGTGCTGGCGACGCTGCGTCGGCACCGCTGGTCCCGTCAGCCGACCTGGTGGTCGCAGTAGCGGCACTGATCCGGATGGGCGCTGACCAGGGGTCGGCGAAACAGGGCATTGATATTTACAGATGTCTATGGCTAGGCTCCTGGCACCCCCTTCCAGATCGGAGTCAGCGATGACCTCACGACTCAGCCGAATCGCGGTAGCGATGCTCGCGACCGTAGGCGCCACCCTCGCCGTCACGGTCGCCAACCCGGCACCCGCGTCGGCCGCGATGACCATCTGCTACAACACCAGCCAGGCAGGCAGCTACGCCGGCACCGCCAACCAGGCCGCGTCGATCTGGAACAACGCCACAGTCAACCTGACGCTCTCCGCTAACTGCGGCTCCAACCTGCGGATCTACCGAATCACCGGCGGCGGCTCCTACGCCGTGCGGACCAGCCTCGGCAACGGCCGGGTCTACATCGACACCCAGCAGGCCGCGCAGTACAGCGTGCTGCGGATCATGACCCACGAGATCGGGCACATCCTCGGCCTGCCGGACAACTACAACGGCAACTGCGCCCTCCTGATGTCCGGCGGCAGCGCCGGCACCGGCTGCACCAACCCGTACCCGAGCAGCGCCGAGGCGAACCGGGTCAGCAACCTCTTCGCCGGCACCCGCATCGCCACCGAGCGCAGCACGGACAGCGCCGGGGCGGACATCTTCCGGGACAGCTGGCCGAGCGTGCTCACCCCGGTGAGCTGATCGACCAGGCACGTCAGAGGGGCCGGCCTCGGGGCCGGCCCCCTCTCCTGTTTCCGGACGGTCAGCTCGGCAGCGGCGTCAGCCGGGTACGCGGACCGGCCCGCAGCACGCCGGACGGCAGCTTCTTGCCGAGCAACTCCTCGGCCAACTCCGCCACCTCGATCAGGGCGGCCAGGTCGATGCCGGTGTCGATGCCCATGTCGTGCAGCATGTGCACGGCCTCCTCGGTGGCCAGGTTGCCGCTCGCCCCCGGCGCGTACGGGCAACCACCGAGGCCACCGACGCTGGCGTCGAACTCGGTCACCCCCAGCTCCAGGGCGGTCAGCAGGTTGGCCAACGCCGTACCCCGGGTGTTGTGGAAGTGCAGCAGCACCGGCACGTGCGCGTTGCGGTCGCGTACCGCGGTGAGCAGCTCGCGAACCCGACGCGGAGTGCCCATTCCGGTGGTGTCACCGAACGCCACCCGGTCCGCGCCGTCGCGGACCACCCGGTCGACGATGCCGGCCACCCGCCGCGGGTCGATGTCCCCCTCGTACGGGCAGCCGAAGCTGGTCGCCACGATCACCTCGACCCGCGCGGACGCCCCGTGCAGCAGGTCGATCAACTCGGCGATGTCGTCGAGCGACTCGTCGGTGGATCGGTTGACGTTGCGCCGGTTGTGCGTGTCACTGGCCGAGACCACCACCTCGATCTCGGTGAAGCCGGCCGCGAGAGCCCGCTGGGCGCCCCGGGTGTTCGGCACCAGCGCGGAGTAACGCACCCCGTCGGCCTTCACCGCCCGCTGCCACACCTGGTCGGCGTCGGCCATCTGCGGGATCGCCTTGGGGTGCACGAACGACACCGCCTCGATCCGGCGGACGCCGGTGGCGGAGAGCGCGTCGAGCAGCCGCACCTTGGCGTCGGTCGGGATCGGGTCCTCGTTCTGCAACCCGTCCCGTGGCCCGACCTCACGAATGGAGACGGAATCTGGCAGTTGACTCATCGGTCACCTCGCTGTGACGTCGGATCGGGACAACATGTCGGCCGCTTTGCTCTGCTTACCTACACGCAACGGTTACTGTCTGTCACCCAGGCAACCGCTGGTGCGTATAGGTAAGCAGAGCAAAGGGCCGGCGAACCAGTCTTGCCGCCCCAGCCGGACAACGGCCTGCCCGGTCAGCGCGTGCGGGAGACGATGCCGGTGCCGTAGTCGCCGGAGAGGCTGGGCGATGGCTACCCGCTCAGGTGGCCCTTCCAGCCAGCACCTGATCACCCTTCGGGGGATGAATCAGGCCAGAAGGATGTCATCGCCGGCTCCGCCATGGAACTGCGGGCGGCAGGGTGGCTACGTTGGTGCCGGCGTGACGGGCGGGGCCGGCCAACGGCTCGGCCCCGCCCGTCAGGGCGCCTCCGGTGGTCAGCGCTGCGACGGTCCTTCCAAGAGCTCCGCAGCGCATCGGAGTGCGGTCGAGAGGGCGCCGGCGCACGCGGCGGCGCCCTCTCGACCCACGAGCAGGGCAATCACCACGGCGCCATCGGTGCCGAGCGATGCCTTCCGCAGAATGCGGACCGCCCGCGGAGCCCCACTCGGCCAGTCTGCACCAATACCGTTCATCCCTCTTCCTCCGGCAATCAGCCCGCAATTACGGCGCGGTTAACGTCGATGGAAGTTCCACGACTGCTTCCACGATCAACTACCAATCCCGGATCGGGCGTTGGACGTTTCCATCTCCCTGGAAACGACCGGACCCGATGAACATGACGATCTTGTGACCGGGTTGCCGCAGGACTACCCGGCCAACCCGGCAGATGGCCGGGATGCGACCACGACCCGGCCAAATTGGTCTGGCGTAAGGGCTGAACGCAGGCTCATCCTGACAACCCGGCCAGCCACCCGGCCAGAATCTGACTTGCGACACAGCCTCAGACACCCGTTTGCTTGATCCGAGGCGGTACAAATGTTGATCCCGGCGTCACGTGAGCTCATGGAAGGACCCGCGTGGCGCGGTTTGCGGGGATGCCATGACCACCGGATTGAAAGGAGCGATGTGAACGCCGAGGAACAAGTGCCACTCTCAGCAGAACGCACCCAAAGACACCGACTGGTCCCGCGGTCGACGCTCGAATCGCAATATCGCCAGCGATATCACAACCCCGCCGTGTCGGCGTACGCGCTGGCGGTCCGCCAGATCGTGGAGACCTGCCCCGAGATCGGGCCGATCGACACCTGGCAGAGACTGGCGGACCGGATCTACACAACCCAGTCCGATCCCGACCGAGCCAGTCGGAGCAGGAAACAGTCCCTTCTGCGCAAGAAGCTGTCGCGACACTTCACCGCCGAGAGCAAGGGGCCGCCCTGGCAGACGGTGATGCTGGTGGTGAAGCACGCTCTGCCGCCGGAACTCCGACGGCAGTGGCTGGCCGAGCTCGCCGAGTTGTACGAACTGGCCCGCGGCGAGAGGCCGCCGAATGGCGTTCGCGACGAACGCGCCGAGGACAGGGCCGAGGTGCGGGACGGCCGCGATCTCGAACGGTGCCTGCGCGAGAAGATCGCCGACCTGGAACGAGAGTGTCTCGACCTCCGGGTCGAAGTCAGCGAGTTGCGGGCCGCCCAGACGGCTCGCCCCCTCGGCCCCACCTCAGACGATCTGCCTCGACAGCGCGAGCCGTTGAGCGGCTCGTCGAGCCCGACGCCCAACACCAGGCACTTCCCGCCCAGCCAGGCCAGGGCCGCTGGTCCGGCCCCGAGCCACTACCGGGCACCGCGGCTGGACACAGGTTCCCCCGGCCTACCCGGGCAGAACAGGGGAGAGCTGCCCCGCCTGGTCGACCAGCCCTGGCACCCCCGACAACCACAACTCGACACTCCACACAATCTGCGCCAACACCCGTAGCCCTCTCGGTCAGTAACGGTGATCAAGAGGTTGCCTCAGGATTCCGGTCTCGGATGACGCAAACCTCTTGATCACCGACGGTGGGGCGGGGTGGCGTGGGGTGGCGTGGCGTGGGGTCAGCGCATGCGGGAGACGATTCCGGTGTCATAGGCACCGGAGAGGAACTCGTCGTTGGTCAGCAGCTCGGCGAAGAAGGGGACGTTGTTCTTCGGCCCCTCGATCTGGAAGGCCGCGACAGCCGTCTTCGCCCGTTCGAGCACCTCGTCCCGGGTCGCGCCGGTGACGATCAGCTTGGCCAGCAGACTGTCGTAGAACGGGGTGACGGTGTTGCCATCGGTGTAGCCGGAGTCCACCCGGATCCCCGCGCCGGTCGGCTCCACCCACGTCCTGATCACACCGGGACCGGGCAGGAAGCGCTTCGGGTCCTCCGCGTTGATCCGCATCTCGATGGCGTGACCACGCGGGGTCAACGCGTCCGGGTCGAACGTCGGCGCCAGCCCGGACGCCACCCGCATCTGCTCCTCGACCAGGTCGATGCCGTAGACGTACTCGGTCACCGGGTGCTCCACCTGCAACCGCGTGTTCATCTCCAGAAAGAAGAACTCGCCGGTAGCCGGGTCGAGCAGGCACTCCACCGTGCCGGCGTTGCGGTAGCCGACCGCCTCACCGGCCCGGACCGCCGCGGCGAGGAGGCGAGATCGCAGCTCCGGTGAGACCGCGGGCGACGGGGACTCCTCGACCAGCTTCTGGTTGCGCCGCTGCACCGAGCACTCGCGCTCGCCGAGCGCCACCACCCGGCCGTCGGCCAGGCCGAGGATCTGCACCTCGACGTGCCGCACCCGGGGGAAGTACCGCTCGATCAGCACCGAACCGTCGCCGAACATCCGCTCGGCGAACGCGCGAACCTTGTCGTACTCGGTGCGCAGCGCGGCCTCGTCGACGGCCACGCCCATGCCCATGCCGCCACCGCCGGCCGCGGCCTTGACCATCACCGGGTAACCGATCTCGGCCGCCGCCGTCACAGCCGCGGCGAGGTCGGCCGCCGGGTCGGTGGTGCCGGGCGCGACCGGGACGCCGGCCGCCGCCATCAGGTTCCGAGCATTGATCTTGTCGCCCATCGCGGTGATCGCGTCCGCGCCGGGTCCGACCCAGATCAGGCCGCTCGCCTCGACGGTACGGGCGAACTCGGCGTTCTCCGACAGGAAGCCGTACCCGGGGTGGATGGCCTGGGCGCCCGTCGACTTCGCGGCGGCGAGGATCGCCTCGGTGTTGCGGTAGCTCTGCGCCGGGTTCGGCGGGCCGATGAGGACCGCCTCGTCGGCCTCGACGACGAACGGCAGGTCGACGTCCGCCTCCGAGTACACCGCGATCGCGCGGATGCCGAGCCGCTTGGCGGTCCGGATGATCCGGCGAGCGATCTCGCCCCGATTGGCGACCAACAGTGACTCGATCATGTTTCCTCCCGGCGTCCGGATGGTGGGACGATGTCAGGGAATCATGACCGGCCTGCTTCTGACGAGTCGGCTCAGGCGAGCAGCGCGGCGAGGGTCGCCCCGCGCAGCAGCTCGGCACGACGCCGCCGGTCCACCTCACCACCGAGGAACGGGGTCGAGTTCATCAGACCGAACGCGGCGTGCGCGAGTACCCGCGCCTCACCGTCGGGCATGCCCGGGTGCAGCGCGGTGAGCACTGTCACCCACTCCTCGACGTAGAGCCGTTGCAGGCGGCGGATGCGCCGCCGCGGCTCCTCCGGCAGGCGGTCCAGCTCGTGCAGGTGCAACGCGATCACCGCAGGGTTGGCCAGCGCGAACTCGACGTGGAAGTCGATCAGCGACTCCAACACCTCGCGCGGAGCGTCCGGGTGCCCGGCTGCGCGTTCCCGTCCGCCGGCCAGCAGACCCTCACTCACCGGGATGAGCGCGGCGGCCAGCATCGCCTCCTTGCCGGCGAAGTGGTGGTAGAGCGCCGGACCGGTGACCCCAGCGGCCGCGCCGATGTCATCCATCGACACACCGTGGTAGCCACGGGCGGCGAACAGACCAACCGCGATCTCCAGAATCTCGTCCTTGCGGGACCTGCGCCGGCCCGCACCCGCCGCGCCCCGTGCCTGCTGCTCCACCGTCACCGGGCAAGCCTAGACCGCGAACGGGCAGTGGTGGTTGCCGGTGAGTTTCGCTCGCACCGGGGTCGGGCCGCCCCTGACCTGGCCGGGGGGCGGCCCGTTCCGGGTCAGTCGTCCTCGTCCAGGTCGTGCTCCGCACGCAGTGCGGCGGCCTCCGCGGGCCGATCGAGCAGATCCAGCGCACGAGCCAGCAGCCAGGCCGTCTGGCGGACCGGCTGCGCGTCGGCCGGCAACCCACCGAGCACCCGGCGCAGGAGCACCTCCGCCTCGGCCGGGCGGTCCAGGCGCAGCAGCAGCTCACCGGCGAGGCGCTCGGCCATGGCGGCCTCACTGAACGCCCCGATCGATCGCAACCGGTCGGGCACCCCGTCGAGCCGGCCCAACGCCTCGTCCAGTCGACCCGCCCCGCTGAGCACCCGTGCTCCCGCCTCGGCCGCCATCGCCAGCTCGTACGTCACCGACGGCTCGGCCTCCCCGGCCAACGTCGCCGCCACCGCGTCGACCACCTCGACGGCCCGCAACGCCGCGTCCCGGTCGTCGGCCCAGAGCCAGGCGTACGCCCCCCGTCGCCGGGCGCGCAGTTCGTCCAGCGGCAGCTCGCCGCGCCGGTATTCCTCAGCCGCGGCGGCGAACCGCTCGCCCGCCACCGCGTCCCGATCGGCGTCGAAGAGGATCCCGCCGGCCTCCTCCAGCACCTGCGCCCGATAGGGAAGGTTGTCCGGTCCGTCCAGGTTGACGGCCAACTGCTCCAGCAGTGCCAACGCCGGGTCAACCTCGCCGAGCCCGGCGTAGATGCCGGCCAACAGGTGTCGGCAGCGGTCGGCCTCGGCCTGGGCGCCCATCCGGTCCAGACCGAGCACGGCCTCCTCGGCGACCTCGGCGGCCTCGGCGAGCCGACCCACCATCTGGTACGCGTTCGCCAGCTCCCACCGCAGGAACGCATCCCCGCCGGCGTCCAGCTCCACGCACAGCGTCACCGCCTCGACGAAGTCGTCCACCGCGTCGACGGCCCGGCCGGCCGACTGCAACGCCCGAGCGCGGGCGACTCGGACCGGCAGCTCCGCGTCCGCCGGCGCCGCCTCCAACGCCTCGTCGCAGGCAGCCACGGCGTCCGCCGAATCGTCCGCCAACCGCGCACGGGCCAGGCAGGCGGTCACGATCACCTCGCCGACACCCAACTCACGGCCGAGCTGGCGAGCCTCGTCGACGGCGGCGCGGGCCTCGTCGACGCGGCCCAACTGCTCCAGCAGGTGCGCCCGGTACGTCGCGATCCGGGCCAGCAGATGCCGGTCGCCGGCCGCGTCGGCCGGTGCCCGGTCGAGCGCGGCGAGCGCGTCCGCCCAGCGTTCCCGGTGCAGCAGCGCCGACGCCACCCGGACGTGTCCGCCCGCCCGCTCCCGGGCGTCGCCGGAGCGGTCCAGGGCATCGGCCGCCTCGCGGGCCAGCGTCAGCCCCTCCTCGGCGCCCTCGTCGGACCGGGCCAACAGCACGCCGAGCCGCCCGGCGACCACCTGGGCGGGCACGTCCTCGCCCACCTCCCGGTACAGCTTCAGCGCCGCCCGGTTCAGCTCGACCGCGCTCTCGAGGTCTTCCTCGTCGGCACGCTCGCCCGCCCGCAGCGCCAACCGGTGCGCGGACGTACGTGCGGGCAGCTCGGCGGAGCCGAACCGTTCGTCGAAGGCGACGAGCGCCGCCCGGAAGGTGGTCTGGTCGTGTCGACCCCAGCTCTGGTCCGCGAGGTCCAGCAGGTCCTCGGGGCCGGCGTCGGCGGGCAGGTCGATGGTGGGCCGTTCACCCTTGCCTGGCCGTACTCGCTCGGCCCGGTCGGCGGTCCGACCGGTCGGGCGGCGGCGGACACTCGCCGACAGCGGCAGATGCTCCCCGCTCGCCCGCACGGCCAGCCGACGGGCGATCCACTCCGACTGGTGGGCGGTGCCGTTACGGGCGTCGAAGCGGGCGGCCAGACCTGACGCGGTTTCGGCCAACTCGTCCGCCAACACCGCCGCGGACACCTCGGCGGCCGGCCTCCCCTCGGCGGCCCGGCGGTACACCGTCGAACCGCCGGCCTGACGCAGTGCCGCGGCGGCGGCCGCCGCGAAGTGCATGGCGGCGGCCGGCGACGGCGGCCGGTCCAGCCAGTCCAGGTGCCGCTCGACCAGCTCCACCGCGCGCGCCTCGTTGCCGGTCACCGTGCAGAACTCGACGTGGTCGCCGATGTCCCACAGGTCGGCGAGGTTGCCGCGCAGCCGGCGGTACGCCTCCCGGTGCGCGTCCCGCGCCTCGTCGCCCCGCCCGGTCCGCAGGTACGGCAGGAGCAGCGCGGTGAGGATCGCCTGCGGCTGCTCGTTGCAGTTGAGCCGGCCGGCGAGCACCGGCTCGGCCAGCTCCACCGCCTCGGCGTCCCGCCCGGTGTCGGCGAGGTATTCCACCTGACTCGTCGGATCGCAGCCGGCGCAGTCGGAGAGGTCGTCGCGCGGGGTGGTCTGCCAGAGCCGGTACCAGTGCGCGGCCGCCTCGGCGTCGCCCACGTGATCAGCGATCCGGAACCGGTACTTGTGGACGGTCCGCAGGCTGTGCCCGCCCTCCCGGTAGCGGCGTTCCATGTCGTCGAGCACGGCGTACGTGCGGTCGAGCGGCACCTCCGGGAATTTCAGCAGGCCGTTGACCATGTATTTGAAGTGCCACAGCAACTGGTGCAGGTGCCTCTGGTGGTAGGGCTGCGGGTCACCGTCGAACTCGGACAGGCACCAGGAGAAGGTCACGAAGGACTTCGCCGGCTCGCCGCCGTAGATGTAGCCCTCGGTGGCCTGCATCCGGCTGACGAACGCGAGGTGCCGGTCGTCGGCGGCGTCGACCCGACGCAGCAACTGCTCCAGCGCGGCGATCTGCCCCGCCCCGTACGGCATGTCGGTGATGCCGCGCAGCACCCGCCACAGATCCTCGTCGCTCACGCTCACTCCTGTCCTGGCACGGCCCGGCCGAGCAGGCCGAGGAAGGAATCGTTCAGCAGGGCGGCGTCGGCCGCGCGGATCGGATGGTGCCCGAGCAGCAGAGCCTGTCCGTAGAGCGCCTCGACGGCGAGACCGACCAACTCCGGGTCGGTCAGCGAGGCCACCCGTCGTACCAGCGGGTTGCGGTGGTTGAGCACCAACTGCGGGCGGTCCGGCGGGGCGGTGGCGGCGAGCGCGTCGAGCACCCCGCCCCACAGGTCGTCGGCCCGGTCCCGGCTGGCCGCGAGCTGGTCGTTGAACGCGGCCGACCGGCTCACCAGGTAGAGCGCGGGCAGCGAGACCGGCTCGTACGCCCGGATGACCACCTCGCAGCCGGACCGTTCGACGGCCCGTTGCGCCGCGGTGAGGAACGGCCGCAGCGCCAACTCCACAGGCGGGTCGAGTGCGTCGAAACGGGTGGTGAGGTCGCTCGGTTCCAGCCGCTCGATGAGCACCGAGCGGTCCACCACCGGCAGCCGCTCGATCAGCTCGGTGTCGTACGTGTAGCCGGCGTTGACCACCGCCAGGTCCTGCGCGGCGGCCACGGCGGCGAGCTGACGGAACTCGTCGAGGCTGGCCGCGTAGCGGACCACGCCGTAGCGTTCGCGGAACTCGGCGAGGGTGAGCGTACCGACGTTGCTGTCCATGGGCCACCACCTGTCGACCAGCCGGAGCATCTCGTCGTCGTGCAACGCCAGGGCCTTCACACCGAGGTGGTGCACCTGGAGGAACTGCGCCAGCCGGTGCGGGTCGTGCCGCGCCAGCCGGACCAGCCAACCGCGCACCTGGTCGCCGAGCGCCTCCCGGGTCGCCGTCAGCAGGGTGTCCTCGTAGAGGGCCTCCCGGCTGGCCGTCGGGCGCAGCTCGGTAGCGTCCACCACGCAGTGCGCGAAGAACGCCCACTCGGGCAGCAGCCCGTCGGCGTTCTCGGTGAGCAGCATCCGTTTGAGGTAGACGCGGTGCCCGGCCCGAGCCGCCGGGTTCACCGGGGTGGGCAGGATGACGGCGACGCCGGTCAGCCCGGCCTCCGGCACGGCCAGCGGCAGCACGTCGAACGGGTCGACGCCGAGCGTCTCCCGCGCGTACCGGACCAACGCCGCGCGGTCCAGCGGCGCACCCGGCGTCGTCGGCCACGGCGGTGCCCCGGTGGTGGTGACGACGTCCCCGACGCGGACGGTGACCGGCAGCAGCGCCCCGAAGAGTCGGGCCAGGTCGGTGACGGTCGGGGTGGTGAACCACTGGTCGGCGTCGCGGCGGGGCACCAACGTCACGGTGGTGCCCGGCTCGGCGCGGGCGGCCTCCGGCGGGGCCAGCGTCACCGCGTAGCGACCGTCGGCGTACCCGGTCCAGCGAACGGTCGGATCGTCGCCGTGCCGGGTGAGCACCTGGATCTCGTCGGCCACCAGGAAGCAGGAGAGCAGGCCGATGCCGAACTGGCCGAGGAACTCGTGCCGGGAGAACCCCAGCTCGTCGCGCTTCGAGCTGCGGCCGATGGTGGCCAACAACTCGTGCACCTGCGCCTCGGTCAGGCCGATGCCGGTGTCGTGCACCCGCAGCGTGCCGTCCCCGGTGCGGTCCGGTGTCTCGATGCGGACCAACGCCGGCGCGTCCGGCTCGACCGCACGTCGGGCGGTGATCGCGTCCACCGCGTTCTGGAGCAGCTCGCGGACGTAGACCCGCGGGCTGCCGTAGAGGTGATGACTGAGCAGGTCGACCACGCCACGTAGGTCGACCTGGAAAGTGTGGTCCACGCCTGTTTTCTCCCCGGTCCAATGCCGGCGCCCACCGTACCGATGATCACCGACGGGCGCGTCCCTCTTTCGTCCGGCGGCTTGACCCTCGACCCGGTTGAACCCGCACGGTCACCGGATGACCTCCCCTGCTCTCGGCCGAAACTTCCGGCTGCTCTGGTCCGCCGCCGTCTCGTCGAGGCTCGGGGACGCGCGGCGTACGGCACGGTGCCGGTGGTCGGCGCGGCGGCACTCACGTTCGCGCTTGTCACCCTGGCCGCGTGGCGGACACTGCGGACCGCGCCCGGCGTGCTGAGCCCCAGCGGGGCCGCCTAGCCGGACGCCGGCTGCCGGTGGGACAACCCGGACAGGCGTAGCGCGACCTTCCGGCGGGCCGGCGGCAGCACACCGAGCAGCCGGATCAGCACGTCCCGGGCGGGACGTCGGGCCGGGGAGACGGTCGCCAGTCGAGTCAGCCCGGCGGCGAAACTCAGCACGTCCTCGGCCATCGGCCGCTGCCCGGCGCTGTAATCGTCGAGCAGCGACTCCGGGCCTCCGTCGAGCACGTCCGCCACGGCGGTGCCGAGGGCGACCGCGTCGCAGATGCCGAGGTTCATGCCCTGACCACCCGCCGGGCTGTGCACGTGCCCGGCGTCCCCAGCCAGCAGCACCGCTCCGGCTCGGAAGGTGTCGGCGATCAGGTGGTGCACCCGGAACCGGGAGCCCCAGAGCACCTCGGTCACCCGGTCGGGTCGTCGCGCCGGGCCGCGCTCGTCGAGCAGCGTCTGGAGAAACGCCGCATCCGGGTCCGCCGGAGCCGTCGCCACCGCGGCCACCAGCCGGACCACTCCGTCCGGCAGCGGCGCCCAGATCAGCGGGCCGGACCGGGCCAGGAAGAGCGCGACCTCGTCGCGGGGCAGGACGCTGTCCACCCGCACGTCGGCGAGCACGAAGGATTCCTCGTCGCGGGGGCCGGTGAGGCCGATGCCGGCTGCCTGCCGGACGGTGCTGTGCAAGCCGTCGGCACCAACGACGTACCGGGCGCGCAGTTCCGCCCCGTCGATCCGCGCCAGCACCCCGTTGTCGGTCGGGCTCAGGCCGGTCAGCCGAGACGGCCGTCGTACCCGGACGCCGAGGGCGGCCAACTGCGCGGTGAGGACCTCCTCGGTGACCGACTGCGAGACCAGCAGCGCGAAGGGGAAGCGGGACGGCAACTCGTGGAACGGCACCGTCAGCAACACCCGGTCCCGGTCCCGGACGGTGAAGCGCGGCGACCGGATCCCCCGGGCGACGAGCGGCGCCGCGGCGCCGATCCGGTCCAGCACCTCCAGGGTGTACGCGTGCACCACCGCCGCACGGGACGTCGTCGGCGGCGCGGCCAGTTGGTCCAGCACGGTCACCTCGATCCCGCGTCGGGCCAGCGTCAGCGCGGTGGCGAGACCGGTGGGGCCGGCGCCGACCACCAGCACATCCGTGCTCTCGGGCAGCATGGCCACCTCCGGAAACTGATGCCAACAGGTGTTGGCAAACGCTTGTTGGCAACGCTAGGGCGCTACTGATTGTGTGTCAACAGTTGTTGGCATACGGTCGTCGGCATGACCGCGTCCGCCCAACCGACCCAGCCCCGCCGCTCCGACGCCACCCGGGCGGCGATCCTGCGGGCGGCCCGGGAACGCTTCGCGGCGGACGGATACGAGCGCGCCACGATCCGGGCCATCGCCACCGACGCCCAGATCGACCCGTCGATGGTCATGCGCTACTACGGCAGCAAGGAGGGGCTCTTCGCGGCCGCCGCCGAGTTCGACCTCCGCCTGCCCGATCTGGCCGCCGTGCCGCCCGCTCACCTCGGCGAGGTGCTGATCCGGCACTTCCTCGCCCGCTGGGAGGGCGACGAGACGCTCGTGGCGCTGCTCCGGGCCGCCAGCACCAACCCGGGCGCCGCCGAGCGCATGCGCGGCATCTTCGTCGATCAGCTCGCCGCCGCCGTGGCCAGGTTCGGCACCGATCCCGCGACGACCGCCCGCCGTGCCGGTCTGGTGGCCAGCCAGATCCTCGGCCTGGCCTTCACCCGTTACATCGTCCGCCTGCCACCCATGGTGGACACGCCAGCCGAGGAGCTGGTCCCCTGGATCGCACCGACGCTGCAGCGCTACCTGACCGGGCTGCCGGAAAACTGACCCAACCTTTTACCCCTCCCCGTGCGTCTGGCAGGTGACGCGTATCGCGACGGCCGGGAAGGGGGCGGATGGCACCGACGGGACACGACGGCCGGGACGGCTACCTCGCCTTCGTGGAAAACCACCAACACCGGCTGCTGCGTGCGGCCTATCTGATCTGCGGCAACCAGCATCAGGCCGAGGATCTGCTCCAGGACGCCCTGCTCAAGCTCGCGCTGCGCTGGGCGTCGGTCCAGAACGGCGACCCCTCCGCGTACGTGCGGGCCATCCTCTACCGGGATGCCGTGTCGTGGTGGCGTCGACGACGGCGGGAATGGCTGAGCGCCACACCACCGGAGCGGGTGACCCACGACCGGGACGGCGCGCTACGGCTGACGATGCACGACGCACTGAGCCTGCTGCCGCCCCGGCAGCGGGCCGTCCTGGTGTTGCGCTACTACGAGGACCTGACCGAGGTCGCCACCGCCGAAGCACTCGGGGTGACCGTCGGCACCGTGAAGAGCCAGTGTCATGCGGCGCTGCGCCGCCTCCGCGAGGTCGCCCCGGACCTCGCCCGGAACGCCCGGCCACGGCAGGGCTCGGCCGATCTGGCCGCCGGCTTGGAGGTGAACCCGTGAACGAACAGGACCTGCGGCGGCTGCTGACCATCAGCGTCGAGGACGTTCTGCCCAGCCAACCGGCAACGGCCGGTTGGGACCGGGCTAGGCGCAGGCGACGGACCCGGCGGGCCGTCGGCATTGTCGCTCTGGCCGTGACACTTGTCGGCGGTGGCGCGGTGGTGGCCCTGCGACCTCCCGACCCACCGCCGAATCTCTCGGTGGCGCCGACCCCGACCGCCGTCCCCACGCACGCCGACCCGGTGCAGCGCCCCCCCGCCGAGCTGACCTTCGCACCCGACCCGCTCACCCGGCTCGGCGGCCCGGCGACCGTGCCGCTCTCCGAGCGACCGGTCGAGCGGGCTCTGGCGCTGTTCCAGCCGACGGACGAGGAAAATCGCGCGAACGGCCCGGTGCGGGTGCTCGGAAACGACGGCGTGGTACGCAGCCTCGACGTGGTGACGCTGCAACCCACCCGGGATGCGGGCTACAACGAGGCACCCGCCGTGAAGCCGGGCGTGCTGTCGCCGGACGGCCGGTCGGCGGCGTTCGCGCAGACCAAGGAACTGGTCATCGTCGACCTCACCACCGCGCAGGTACGCCGGATTCCCCTCGACGGCTATCTGGAGCTGGTCATCTGGGCGAACGACCGGGTGCTGGTCGGAGGCGACGACCGGACGTACACGGTGGACCGGGTCACCGGGGTGGCGAGCAGGATCGACGTGTCGGCCTGGGTCCTGGCCGCACCCGACCCGGAGGCCGGCCGGGAGGCGCCGCTGATCGAGCTGATCGGCGATCGGGATGGCTTGGAACTGCGGAGCCGGACGGCCCGCGAGGCGACGATCCGCTCCGAACAGCCGATCACCAGCGACGGGCTGCCCTCGCCGTACCAGATCAACGAGTTCTACGGCCGGGGCTGGCTGCACGGCGGGCGGCTGGCCAGCGCGGCATGGATCACCAGCGGTGAGATCGACGGCGCCGAGGGGACGGCGGTGCTGGATGCGCGGACCGGTGCCGTGGCCCACCTGCTCGACCTGGGCCGGGAGCGCAGTAAGGGCTGCTGCGAGGTGCTGGGCTGGGACAACGAGGGTGCGGTGCTGCTCCGGTTGGAACCGGCCGCGCTGGCCCGCTGGAATCCGGAGACCGGCGAGGTCACCGGCATCATCCGCGACCTGCGTGGCGTGATCGCAGTCGCTGGTTGAACGACCGTCCCCGCGCGACAGGGGCATCGCGCGGGGACGGTCCACACCACTACCGACGCCGCTCAGGCGGTCAGGCCACCGGGCTGGTCGCCCTTGACGACGGGTGCCCGGACCAGGTTGCCCCACTCGGTCCACGAGCCGTCGTAGTTGCGCACCTGCGGGTAGCCCAGCAGGTGCCGCAGCACGAACCAGGTGTGGCTGGACCGCTCGCCGATCCGGCAGTACGCGATCACGTCGTCGTCCGGGCTGAGCCCGAGCTGGTCGGCGTAGATCGCCTTCAGCTCGTCGGCCGACTTGAACGTGCCGTCCTCGTTGGCGGCGGACTTCCACGGCTTGCTGACCGCGCCCGGGATGTGGCCGCCCCGCAGCGCGCCCTCCTGCGGGTAGTCCGGCATGTGCAACGTCTCGCCCGTGTACTCACCCGGCGACCGGACATCGACAAGCGGCCGGCCGGCGGCGATGTGCGCCATGACCTGCTCACGGTAGGCCCGCAGCGGCGCGTCGTCGCGTAGCGGCACCGGGTAGTCGGCGCGGGGACGAGCCGGCTTGTCGCGGGTCACCTCGCGCCCCTCGGCGATCCACTTCTGCCGGCCGCCGTCGAGCAGCCGCACGTCGGCGTGGCCGAAGAGCGAGAACACCCAGAGGGCGTACGCGGCCCACCAGTTGAAGTTGTCGCCGTAGAAGACGACCGTGTCACCCCGACCGATGCCCTTCGCGGCGCACAACTCGGCGAAGCGCTCGGCATCCAGATAGTCGCGGGTCACCTGGTCGTTCAGCTCCAGGTGCCAGTCGACCTTGACAGCACCGGGAATGTGACCCGATTCGTAGAGCAGTACGTCCTCGTCGGACTCGACAACCACGAGGCCCTCGTCGCCCAGGTGCTCGGCCAGCCACTCGGTGGTGACCAGCCGTTGCGGATCCGCGTACGACTGAAGGCGGGGATCAGGATCGTTCGGCACAGACATGATCCCCAAGGTACGCCGCAACCCTGCCCGCCGAACGGCCATCGGCGATCGGGTGCAGCGAATGCGACGCTTCACACGTGACAGCGGCGAGACCCGCCGACTCTGAGGATCGACATGACCCAACGGCACCGGACCGCACCGCCTCGGGTCGTCCCGCCACCGCTGGACTTCACCGACTTCTATCAGGCGCACTTCCACCGGATCGCGGTCCAGCTCTATGCCTACCTCGGCGACCACGCCGAGGCGCAGGACCTCACTCAGGAGGCGTTCTGCCGGGTCCTGGAGCGGTGGGATCGGATCAGCGGCTACGGCGACCCCTCCGGCTGGGTGCGCCGGGTGGCCTGGAATCTCGCCACGAGCCGGCTGCGCCGGGTGCGGACCGCCGTCAACCATCTGGCCAGGCAGCGGGCAGAGCACGTACCAGGACCGGAACCGGACCGGGTGGCGCTGATCCGGGCACTGACCACCCTGCCGACCGTCCAGCGGCGGGCAGTCGTGCTTCGCCACCTCGCGCACCTGAGCGTCGCGGAGATCGCCGACCAGTTGGGCGTTCCAGAGGGCACCGTCCGCTCCTGGCTGTCCCGGGGGCGGGCGGCACTGGCCACGTACTTCAACGAGCGACAGGAGGCCGACCGTGCGTGACGTCGCCTTGGAAGAGGTCTTCGCTGAGTTCGAGGCGAATGCCAGAACCACCCTCCAACCGCCGGGCACCCACGACGCCCAGCAGCGGGTACGGGACCGCCGCCGTCGGCGTCGAGGGCTGCTCGCCAGCGCCGCCGCACTCCTGCTGGCCAGCCCGGCCGGCGCGTTCGCCATCGCTGGGCGGAACGCGGACCGGCACGAACCCGCTCCCACGGAGTCGCCCGCGCCGAGACTCGTCGAGCGGAAGATCGGCCTCCCGCAGGGCGTCGGCGTATTGGTCGACCTGCGCTTCGTCAATGCTCGACACGGCTGGGCGCTCTTCGACACCTGCGGTACCACCGCGCCGCCGGAGGGCCTCGACTGCCGACTCACCTTCGCCCGGACCACCGACGGCGGCACCGTCTGGACCATGTCCGGACGCCCCCCAACCCAGCGCCCCGGCTCATACCTGCTTCCGCTGGACGACCGCACGCTCACGGTGGTCATGGATGACGGCTACTACGTGACCACCGACGGAGGGACGACGTTCACGACCTACCCGTTCAGCTCACCACCACCTGTGACCCAGCAGGCAAAGGCCACGGCCAGCGGATTTGTCATTGGGTGCCCATCGGCGGGCGGGGTGCCGGGCGTGAATTGCGAACGACGGCAGCTTGAGCGGATCGGTTCCGGTGCGGTCCAGCCGCAGCCCCCGGTGGCCCTCACTCAGGAGAGCACCGGTGGGTTGATCGAGGGGGGTGACGGGCGACTCTGGCTGTCGGTACGCGAGAGGGACAAGCTCTCTGTCCTGGTCAGTGCCGACAAGGCGGCGACGTGGCGACTGCTGCCGGCCATCGAGGGGGCGCACCAGCTGATGGTCTCACCGGACGGCCGCGACGCCTGGCTGACCACCGTCGCCGAGTCCGAGTTCGGCACGGCCAGTCTCAAGGACGTGTGGCGCCTTGCCGGAGACCGGTGGGAGCCGGGGCCTGGGTTACCCGACGACACTCGCACCGCTGCCGCGGTGAACGGCGGAATCCTTGCCGTCACTGGTGCGTACGGCGGCTTTGGGTTCTGGGTCGCAGGCCGCTACGTTGACGCGCCCGAGTTGCGTGCTGCGACCCTACCGGGCACCGACAGCCCGGATGAGCCCTCGATCCAGGTACTGCCGGACGACACCGTGGTCGTCAGCAGGACGGCCGCGGCGATCATCGGTACCGGTTCTGGCACCACGCGCACGTGGACTCGGATTTCCTGATCCGAAAGGCCGCCGGCGGGCGTGGGCGAGCCGCTCGGGCACGCCGGTGGGCCGCGGTTCAAACCGCTGCGGCCCGTGCTGCACGGTCAGGCGCGGCGGTGAGCGATTCGACCGGCGACCACGGTCACCAGGCAGTCGCCGCCGGCATCGTGGACCGCCAGGTCTGCGCGCCCACCCGGGAGCAGCACCGGCGGTACGGCTGTGGACAGCACCAGCAGATCGGTCTTGTCGACGGCGGCCCGCAGCGCCGGGTCGGCCAGGTGCTCCACCAGCACCGCCGTCACGCCGCGTCGCAGCAACACGTGCACCCGCTCACGTGGGGTGGGCGCCGCCGGCAGCGGGCCGTCGTGCAGCAGGCCCGGCCCCAGCGTGCCGGGCCACCGGCGGACCCGAACATCCGCGTACGCCGCACGCAGGTCGGCCAGCGGCCCGACGGCCTCGACCCGGTCGCCGCTGACCAGCACGGCGTGCTCCGACACCGGCTCACCGCCAGGGGTGCGCCGCAGCAGCGGCGCGGTGTGCAGTGTGCGCACGGTCAGTCGACGATCGGCCCGAGCAGCGGGCGCTTCGCCGTCACGGTGTCGCCGGACGACCGGCCGGTCAGCCGTCGCTTCACCCAGGGCGCGAGGTGCCGACCGGCCCACCGCACGTCGGCGGCACGGGCCGCCAACCACGGCGACGGCGCCGGGTGCGGCGGGACCATCAGCCACTCCTCGTCGCAGCCGACCCCGAGCGCGTTCAACACCTGCCCCGCGACCCTGCGGTGACCGGCCGGGGAGAGGTGCAACCGGTCGGTGCTCCACAGCATCGGGTTGAGGAAGGCGTCGTCGGCGTACAGGTCGACCATGATCGCGCCGTGCCGCTCGGCGGTCTCACCGACGGCCTGGTTGAGCAACTGCACCCGGGGGGCGACGAGGCGCTGGCCGGGCAGTCGGGCCATCACGTCGGCGAACCGGAACAGCAGCACGTCCGCGCCGCCCGAACGCAGTTGCCGGACCACCTCGTCGAAGCGGGACACCAGCGTGTCCGGGTCGAAGGTACGGCGCAGCACGTCGTTGCCGCCGGCCGCGAAACTGATCAGATCCGGCTTCATCGCCACCGCCGACGGCACCTGCTCGGCTACCACGCTGGGGAAGAGCCGACCCCGGATGGCCAGGTTCGCGTACCGGAAGTCGGGTCCCGCCTCGGCGGCGAGGCGGGTCGCCACCAGGTCCGCCCAGCCCCGGAAGGTGCCGTCCGGGTACGCGTCATCCATGCCTTCGGTGAAACTGTCCCCGACCGCGACAAAACTGCGCCAGCGCACCCGCGCCCCCTCACACCGCTCGTTGCCTGCGGCGACCAGTCTGTCACCGGCGGCGCGGCGGGTAGTGCCCCGATCGGGCGACGTGGCGGAGGTCATGCGACACCGAACCGACCCTCGACCCAACTCCCATGATCGACACGAGTTCACGGAAATCGCGGTATCCGAAGCGAGTTGACACCGCGACATCGGTGAACCCGTGTCGATCACCCGCGACTCGATCGCCCGCGAGGTCAGGCCTTCGACATCACTGACCCGGTGCGCTCTCGTGCGGCAGTCGGCTATCCGGCTGATTGCGGACTGTCGTGGCTCGCATCCAGGACCCACAATGGGGGGCCGATCACCGGTCCGAGCAGCGGGGAGGACCCAGTTGAGCCAGGCAAGTGAGCCGAGCCCTCCGGGGCCGACCCCGGCGACGGCCACATCGTCGCGCACCGCACGGGCCCGCCAGATCCGACTCGTGGGGCTCATCGTCGCGCTGGCCGTCCTGGCCGCCGCACTGGTCCCGATCGTCCTCACGATGGGGCCGCCGACCCGCGACGAGTTGCTGGAGAAGGCCGGTCTCAAGGGAAAACAGCAGCTCGTCATCGGGGTGAAGGACGACCAGCCGGGCATCTCGCAGCACCTTCCGAACAACGTCTGGAAGGGCTTCGACGTCGACGTCGCCTACATGGTCGCGGGCTATCTCGGCTTCGACCACTCCCAGGTGCGCTTCCTGCCGATCGAGAGCGAGGACCGGGCCCGTCGACAGGCCCGGGACAACGACGGGTTCGTCATCGTCGACCTGGTCATCGCCTCCTACAGCATCAACGACAAGCGTCGGGAGGAGGGCGCCGTCTTCTCCGCCTCGTACCTGCACACCGAGCAGTCGGCGATCACCCTGAAAAGCTTCGAGGGGCAGGTGAGCAGCCTGGAGGATCTCCGTGGGCTGACGGTCTGCTCGCTGACCACCTCGACGTCCATCCAGCGACTCGGCGAGGCCGGTGCCCGGCCGGTGGGCCGAAACCGGATCAGCGAGTGTGTCCAGGAGCTGTACGACGGCAAGGTGCAGGCCGTCACCACCGACGCGGCGATCCTCGCCGGCTTCGTCACGGCCGACCAGCCGGGCGACGACGGTCAACGCTTCCCGGTGACCCTCAAAAACCCGAAACCGCTGCGGCACTGGGACATCGGCTCGTCGCCGCAGGAGAGGTGGGGCATCAACGTCGGCCCCAATCAGGCCCTGCGGGACCTGGTCGACCTCGCGCTCTACGAATCGGCCCAGGACAAGGAGAACTCGACCTGGGAGAACGCGTACAACGCCAACCTCCGTTGGCAGCAGGGATACAACCTCCCGCAGCCGGTCGCGGAACAGCAGCAACCCGAGGCGAGGAAGGTGGAGGTGCGACAGTGGCCGTGGGAGAGGATCGCGCTACCGACCCCGGCGCGCCCCGGATCGTCACCATCTCCGGCGAGACCCGTCGCCCGCGCCGGATGGCGGGGGCGCGGCAGGCGCAGCAGTGGCTGCTGACCCTCCTACCCGCCTTCCCCGTCCTGCTCCTGGTGCTGCGACTGTGGCAGCTCAGCCACCAGGACATGTCCACGATGCTGCTGCTGGTGCAGTACGTCAGCCCGCTCGGGCTGCTCAGCGCCCTGCTGATCGCCCTGGTGTGGGCGTTCCCCGTTGTCGTGCTCGCCTTCGGGGTGCTCGGTCGGCTGCTGCGGCTCAGTGCCCCGGACCGGTTCGACCCGGAACGATCACTCCTGGCCTCCGGGACGGCACGCACCCCGGGCTGGGTGATCAGCGCGGCGGTCGCGTTGGGGGCGCTCACCTGGCAGCTCCGCTTCCTGCCGTCGCTGCTGATGCTCGCCCTCTGGCTGCTCGCGCTGCGTACCCGCTATCTGCACCCGGACCAGCCGACCCGGGTCCTGCTGGTCAGTCTGGCGCTGCCCGTGGCGGCGGCGGTCCTGGCCTACAGCGTGCTGGGGCCGGCGATCTGGACGGCGTACCAGGATCGCGAGTGGGCCACCGCCGCGCTGCTGGCGGTGCCGCCCGCCGCCACCGTGCTGCTCACCGGCCCGATCCCCGGCTGGATCGCCCCGGCGCTGACCCATGGCCTGGCGTTCACCGTCGCCACCGTGCTCCCGGTGGTGATGGGCGCGGTCTTCCTCCGGGTGCCGTTGTTGCCCACCGCCGCGATCGAGGTCGTGCCGAGGGAGTCGGCCAGGACGAGCCCGGCCGCGACACCCGCGACGGACGACGGCGCACCGGCCGAGGGCAGCGGGGCCGGGCCGTCACCCGCCGCCGCTGACCCGGAGGTGGTGCTCGGCGCGCTCATCGCGGTCACCGACACGTCGACGATCGTGCTGGACCGGGCTGCCACCGTGCGGTTCGTGCCGAACGGTTGGGTCGAGTCGCAGGTCCTCTGCCCACAGGTGACATCGGTGCCGTACAGCCTCGTGTCGGTGCGTGGTTGGCCGGTGGAGGAGACCGCGCTGGACTGGATGATGCCCCGCAAGCCGGTGGCCGATCCGGACGTCCGCTGTGAGGGCCGACTCCCCGGCGCGCGGTGACCCGGCCCCGACGGCGGGTGCCGCGACGCACCTGACGAATAGGGTGGCCCGGCCGGTCGGCGCGGCCCTACGCTGCGCGCATGCTGCTGCGCATGTCGACCCTGCTGCTCCGGACCCTGCGCGAGGACCCGGCCGACGCGGAGGTGCCGAGCCACCGGCTTCTCCTGCGCGCCGGGTACATCCGTCGCGCCGCGCCGGGCGGCTACACGTGGCTGCCGCTGGGCAAGCTGGTGCTGGACCGGATCACCGACGTGGTGCGTGGCGAGTTGTTCGCGATCGGCGACCAGGAGGTGCACTTCCCGGCGCTGCTGCCGGCCGAGCCGTACCGGACCAGCGGCCGGTGGACGGAGTACGGCGACGACATCTTCACCCTCGCCGACCGGCGCGGCGCCGAGCACCTGTTGGCACCCACCCACGAGGAGATGGCGGCGCTGCTGGTCAAGGACCTGGTCACCTCGTACCGGGACTTCCCGTTGACGCTGTTCCAGGTGCAGACGAAGTTCCGCGACGAGGCGCGGCCCCGGGCCGGTCTGCTGCGCGGCCGGGAGTTCCTGATGAAGGACGCGTACTCCTTCGACCTGGACGACGAAGGGCTGCGGGACGCGTACGCGCGGCACCGGGCGGCGTACCGGCGGATCTTCGACCGGTTGGGCCTGGACTACACGGTGGTGCGGGCGATGTCCGGCGCGATGGGCGGGTCCGCGTCGGAGGAGTTCCTGGCGGCGACACCGGTCGGCGAGGACACCTTCGTCGGCTGCACCGCCTGCGACTACGCGGCCAACACCGAGGCGGTGGTCACCCGGGCACCGGCCGCCGGTGACCCGACCACGCAGCCGGCCGTCGAGGTGCACGACACCCCGGACACCCCGACGATCGCCGGTCTGGTGGAGTTGGCGAACGCCCGTCGGTTGGGCGGTCGGGACGGCTGGACCGCCGCCGACACCCTGAAGAACGTGGTGCTGTCCGTTCGGCAGCCGGGTGCCGAACGGGCCGAGCCGCTGGTGATCGGGCTACCCGGGGACCGGGAGGTCGACCTGAAGCGGGTAAGCGCCGCACTGGCGCCGGCCCAGGTGGCCGTCTTCGACGAGTGGGCCGAGCATCCCGAGCTGGTCCGCGGGTACCTCGGGCCGCAGGTGCTCGACAAGCTGGGCATCCGCTACCTGGTCGATCCCCGGGTGGTGCCCGGCTCGGCGTGGCTGACCGGGGCGAACGAGCCGGGCCGGCACGCGACCGACGTGGTCTGCGGGCGGGACTTCACGCCCGACGGGACGATCGAGGCGGCCGAGGTGCGTGCCGGGGACAGCTGCTCGAACTGCGCCGACGGCGAGCTGACGATCCGGCGGGGCATCGAGATCGGCCACATCTTCCAACTCGGTCGCCGCTACACCGACGCGTTCGCGGTCGACGTGCTCGGACCGGACGGTAAGCCGGTCCGGCCCACCATGGGCTGCTACGGCATCGGGGTGTCCCGGGCGGTCGCAGCGATCGCCGAGCAGCACCACGACGACCGGGGTCTGGTCTGGCCGGCGGCGATCGCGCCGTGCGACGTACACCTGGTGGTTGCGGGCAAGGGGCCGCAGCTCGACGCGGCGCTGGAGTTGGGCGGGCGTCTCGCCGCCGCCGGCCTGCGGGTGCTTGTCGACGACCGCACGCACGTCTCGGCCGGGGTCAAGTTCACCGATGCGGAGCTGATCGGCATCCCCCGGGCCGTCGTGGTCGGCCGCCGACTCGCCGAGGGGTACGTCGAACTGCGCGTACGGGCCGGCGACGGGCGCACCGAGGTGCCACTTGACGGTCTGGTGGCCCGACTCGTGCACGAGGTACGTCAGGAACGTGGAAACCTGGTGTAGCTACCGCGTCACCGGGTAGATCAGTTCGATCGGGTGGAATCGTCTTCGGAGGCTCTCATGACCGGTTACCGGGTCAGTGACGTGATGACCAAGCAAGTCGTGTACCTGCCGGCGGAGACCACCCTGGACGAGGCGGCCAGGGTGATGAAGGAGGCGGACATCGGCGACGTGGTGGTCACCGACGGCGCCAGCCTCGCCGGCATGCTCACCGACCGGGACATCGTGGTGCGGGCCGTGGCGGAGAACAGCTCGCCCGCGGCCACCACCATCGGCTCGATCGTCACCCGCGAGGTGGTCATGATCGAGCAGCACTGCACGGCGGGCGAGGCGGCGGCGCTCATGCGGGACCGGGGCATCCGCCGGGTCCTGGTCTGTGACAGCGATCGCAAGCTGGTCGGGATCGTCTCGCTCGGCGACCTGGCCATGCAGCTCGACCCCACGAGCGCGCTCAGCGAGATCAGCGAACAGTCTCCGACGGTGTGACGAACGGGTCGGGGGCGCGGTGTGAGCCGCCGACCTGTTCGTGAATGGCCGGCGGGTAGCCTCGACGCATGGCTGACATGCCGGCCCGACTGGCCGAGATCGTCGACGAGTTCGCCGCCGCGCCGCGCGACCTGGTGCTGGAGATGCTCCTGGAGTACGCGGACGTCATCCCGGTGCTGCCGGAGGGCACCGTCGAACGCGAGGGCATGGAGCAGGTGCCCGAGTGTCAGACGTCGTTCTTCCTGCGCGCCAAGGTGACCCCGCACGGCACCGTGGCGACGATCTTCGACTGCCCGCCGGAGGCGCCGACCACCCGGGCGTTCGCCGGGATCCTCGCCGAAGGGTTGGCCCTGGCCAGCCCCGAGGAGGTGCTGGCCGTGCCGGACGACCTCTACCAGCGGATGGGCCTGGCGCAGGCGATCAGCCCGCTGCGGATCCGCGGTGGCACGGCGATCCTGGGCCGGCTCAAGCGTCAGGTGCGGGAACAACTCGCCTGACCGCGAGGTTGCCACCGATCATGGAGATCGAGATCTACGCGGACGTCATCTGCCCGTGGTGCTACATCGGCAAGCGCCGCCTGGACGAGGCTCTCGCCAGCTACCCGGGCGAGGTGACGGTCCGCTACCGGCCGTTCCAGCTCGACCCGTCACCGGTCGCCGAGCCGCTCCCGCTGGTGCAGGCGCTGGCCGGCAAGTTCGGCGGGCCGGAGCGCGCCCAGCAGATGGTCGCGCACGTGACCCAGGTCGCGGCCGCGGACGGGCTTCGGCTGGACTACGACCGCGCGGTGATCGCGAACACCTTCGACGCGCACCGGCTGGTCTCCTACGCCACCGACCAGGGCCGGGCAGCCGAGATGGTGGAGGCGCTCTACCAGGCGCACTTCAACCACGGGATCGACGTCGGGTCGCGGGAGGCGCTGGCCACCCTGGCCGGCACGATCGGCCTGGACGCGGCCGACGCACGCCGCTTCCTCGACTCCGACGAGCGCGTCACCGAGGTCGCGGCCGAGTTGGCCACCGCCCGGGATCTTGGCATCACCAGCGTGCCGACCTTCGTCCTGGCCGGGAAGTACGCGGTCACCGGCGCACAGGAGGTGCAGACCCTGCTCGCCGCGCTCAGCGAGGTCGAGCAGCGCGAGGCAGCGGAAGGCGAGCAGCGCGAGGCAGCGGCACACTGAGCCACCGGGTGCCCCCGGCATCGATGATCACGATGTTTCACGTGCAACAACATCGATGCCGGTGCCTGTTCAGGCCGGCCTGGCCAGCCCTTCCACGACCTGCGCGCCCGGCAGCGCGCCCAATGCCGGCCCCGGCAGCGCGATCTTGCTGTGCCGTACGCCGGACCCGATGATCACGTGCGGAGTGGCGATGACCCGTGCGTCCACGAGGATCGGCCACTGGGCCGGCAGCCCGATCGGGGTGATGCCGCCGTACTCCATCCCGGTCAACTCGACCGCGTCGGCCATCGGGGCGAAGCTCGCCTTGCGGACGTCGAGCGCCCGACGGGCCACCCCGTTCACGTCGGCCCTGGTGGTGGCCAGGACGATGCAGGCCGCGTAACGGACCACACCCTCACGCTTGCCCGCCACCACGACACAGTTGGCCGACACGTCCAGTCCCACCTCGTACGCCGCACAGAACGCGGCCGTGTCGGCGAGTTCGGCGTCGATCGGCGCGACCAGCACGTCGTTGACGTCCACCGGCGCCTCGGCGGGCCACTGCGCGATGGCCTCCGCCACCGGCGGGGCGAGCAGGTCCAGGCGGGCGCGGGCGGGTTCGGTCTTCAGCGTTCCCATCACGGGTGCGATCCTCGCATCCGCCACGCTGAACCGCCCGACGGCTCCCGGTCCGTTTCGGGACGCCACCGGCCCGGGCCGAACCGATCCGGTGCTCAACTGCCGGCGAGGAACGCGTTGTCGCGCAGGAACGATTGGTCCCTGGCGGCCGCCAGCTCCTCCTCGCGCCGGGCCCTGGCCCGTTGCAGCTCCAGGTCCTCCAACGCGTGCCGGACTCCCAGCCGGATCACGCCGTAGAGGAAGACGAAACCGAAGACGTAGAGGATCACCGTGGTGACGACAGCGAACATGGCGTCACCGTAAGACGAACGTGAACCGTTGTTGCTCTCATTTCCGCCCCGTTCCCCCGTACGTGTCGACGTGTCTCGCTCATGTGGTGAGTTGACCGCAGCCTTTGGCTGGGGCTCAACGAGGCATGCACTACCGGAGCCAGTGCCCCCAGTTGCGGGACCGATTCACGGCAAGGTGTCGGACCCAGCCCAGGAACCGCGCGTAGGTCGCCACCGGGTCGGGGGGCTCGGGGTACAGCCGACAGAGGTCCCGGGTCGCCTCCCCCAAGCAGTCGGCCATGTCCACGGCCAGCAACCTGGGCTCGTCGGCGTAGTCGGCGACCAGCTCAACACGGGCCTGACCGCACGGCCAGGGTTGAGCGTCTGCGGCGCAGAACCAGAAGGGGCGGACGGGGGCATGCCGTTGGCTGCTCATTGGGCCTCCCGGGGCGGGTGCGAGCGGCACCCCCACCTGCCGCGAATCGTCACCAGGTAGGGGCCTGTGACCGATCAGATCCCAGCGACCACTACCCTGTCAACATTGGCGCACCCATATTAGGGTGCAAACTTACGCGCGCTCATGTTGACACGTCTGCCCCGGCCTACCTTGATTGACATGGCTGAGGGACCGGGCGAGCTCGTCGCGGCAGGCGAAATCTTGACCATGCTGGGCGTGGGCCGTTCACGTTTCAGACAGATCCAGCAGCACCCGGCTTTCCCGCGCCCGTACCAAACCCTGAGCGTCGGCTCGATCTGGCTGCGGTCCGAGGTCGAGGAGTACATCCGGCTGCACCGCCGCCCACGTCCGGCGGACGACGAGGAATAGGCCCCTTCTGAGGTGTGGGGCGCTTTCACCCCGAGCGGATCAGGTCGAGCACGGTCAGCAACGCGAAGAACGCGATCACGATCTCGTTGACGATCCAGGCATGGCCCTCGGCCCACTCCCGCATCCGGGTCAGTGCCCGCGCCGCCCTGTCTCCGAGCAGCAGCAACGCCAACAGGGGCAGGGCGAGCAGGAGCACGGTGAGCAGCACGAACGGCACCAGGTGCCACCACGGCAGGTTGTGTCGGGCCACACTCGCCCCGACGGCGGCCATGGTCAGGTCGTCGGTCGGCGTCAGCACGAAGAGCAACGCACCCAGTCGTAGTGCCGCACGTGGGTCGGCATGCTCGATGCTCCCCAGCCACCTCGGCGGCCCGGACTGGTCCCGCCGTACCCACACCAGCACGGCCAGGCCGACCAGCAGGGCGAGAACCACCAGGTCGATGGCGGGACCGCGATCGACCTTGCCGGCGGCGGCGCGGGCGTCGGCGACCAGGCCGCCCACCCAACGGGTCAGCAGCCAGCTCACCGTCACTCCGGCCGTGACCACCAACCCGGCCCCGGTGAGGAAGCCCAGCGACGCCGCCCGGGGGCGGTCCGACGAGGCGAGGAAGACCGCCACGACAAGTTGGCTCCCGGCGACCATCACCACGGCGAGCGGCAGGATGGTCAGGAAGTTCATCGCCCGCCATCCTCCCGGCCCAACCGGGCCGGCCGCGACCGAATCCCCGGATCACCCGCCGGGTCGGACGAGTCCGCCCACCACGACGCGACCGGCCAACAGCGCCCCGAGCAGTGCCAGGCCCGCCGTCACCGCCAGAGTCGCCGCGTAACTGGCCGGACCGGGCTCGCTTCCCGCGGCCAGCACGGCACCTGTCAACGCGAGCACGGTCGCCGCGAAGAGGGAGTCGCCCAGTTGCAGGGAGGAACTGTTGCGGCCCTGTTCGCCGGGGGCGGACAGCTCCAGGGTGAGCACCGACAACGACGGGTAGAGCAGTCCCATGCCGAGGCCGGCCGCCGCCCACCCGAGCACGGCGACAGCCACCGGCAGCTCCGGCCGGACGGCCAGCGCCACCGTGGCCGTGCCGACCGTGATGCAGCTCAACCCGGCGCGCGGCAGGCTGGCCCGCGACGCCGGCACCGGGATCCGGCCCTGCAACCAGGAACCGGCCGACCAGGCCAGCGCGCCGACCGTGAGGACCAGCCCGGCGGCGGTCGGCGAGAGGCCCCGCTCCCGGGAGAGCATCAACGGGATGACCACCTCGGCGCCGACGAACGCCGCCGACGCCAACCCGCGCAGGCCGACCACCGTGGGAAGCCCCCGGGCCGCCCGCAGGAACCCGGCCGGCAGCAGGCGCGGGGCACAGACCAACAGGCCGACGACGGCAAGCGCGATGAGCGTCAGGGCGGGAACGCCGCGCTGCTGTCCCCCGATGTGCAGCAGAGCGGCGCTCACCGCGGCCCCGCACGCCCAACCGATCCGTCCCGCCGCGCCGGCCGGTGGCGGGTTCGCCGCGCTCCGCCCCAGCGACCGCAGGCCGGGATGGATCAACAACACCGCCGGCACCGCCACCGCCGGCACCGCGAGGAAGACCCACCGCCAGTCCAGGTACTCCACGATCAGGCCGGCCACCGCCGGCCCCACCAGCGACGGTACGACCCACGCCGCCGCGAACGCCGCGAAGATCCGCCGGTGCAGGTCCGGCGGGTACGCCTGCCCGACGATCACGTAGAGCGCCACCGAGAGCAGCCCGGAGCCGAACCCCTGCACCACCCGACCGACGACCAGCACACTCATCACGGGGGCGGTCCCGGCGATCAGCAACCCGACCACGAACCAGGTGACCCCGTGCCACATCGGACCCCGGGGGCCTCTGGCGTCACACCAGATGCCGGAGACCACCATGGCCAGCACGCCCGTGGCGAACGGGCCACCGAACGCGATCCCGTACAGCGCCACCCCGTCGAGGCTGCGGGCGACGGTCGGCATCGCCGTACCGACCGCCAGCGCCTCGAACGCGAGCAACGAGATCAAGGCGACGCTGCCCACCGTCATCGCACGCAATCGGGGTGCGAACAACCCCGGTACGACCGGTGCGTCGGTGGCGACTGTGCTCGGCATGACCCGAGCATGCGACTTCAACCTGGATTCAGGTCAATCACCGGTGACCCGGCTCTCGTCAGGCGTCCTGCAGCGCCTGCCCGACCCCGCGCACCACTCCCGACAGGTGCTGATCCGCCAGCAGGTGGCCGGCCGTGATCACCAGGGCGATCGGCCACTCGATGACCTGGAGTGCGGCGAGCACACCGAGCCCCGCGTAGTAGGCGACCTTGTCCGGTGGCGGCACCGCCACGGCACCCAGCATCGGTAACGCCACCCGCCGGTTGTACATCCGGACGTTTTCGTTCGAGCCGTTCAGATGTCGCGTCAACGTGCTCATGCCGGCCTCCCCATGTCCGGTGATGGTCGTCGGGTTCCACGGCCCACCCCGTCCATGCGCCGGCGACGACGCAAAGTTCCGCCATCGCGGGGGCATAACGGATGACAGGTCGGGAAGCCAGGCCGCCGGACGTGAGTGCGGTGGGAGGACGAAATGGCCAACGTCAGGACCAGCAGCAACAGGGAGTCGGACCGGCGTCCGTCCAGCCGTACGCCTCGATGACGGCGGCGGGTCGCGCAGCCGGCCGCATCCTGCCGTCCTTCGGCATGCCGCACCTGGTCGGCGAAGCGTCCCGGACTGTCGGTTCGGTCGCCACCCGGCTGGCCCGGACGACCGGGCTGACACGGCGGCGGGTCTGGTCCCGGCCGGGCCGACACCACATCGAGGTGCACGGTGTCTGCCAGGACGGCGGAAACCGGCTGGCCCGTCAGGTGGAGGGCGCGCTGGAGCGTCTCCCCGGCGTCGCCTGGGCTCGGGTCAACGCCCCGTCCGGGCGGGTGGTGGTTGCCGTCGAGGCCCCCGAGCCGGCGTTGCGCGACCTGATCGCCACGATCAGCCGGGTCGAGCGGACCTGTGACCACGAACCCGACCCGGAGATCCCGCCACCACATCCACCTGAGGAGGGGCCGCGAACCCCCCGTACCCTCGGCGCGCTCGCCTCCGACGCTCTGGGCCTGACCATCTCGGCGGCCACCCGGATCCTGCCGTTCGCGCCGCTGCCCGGTGAGGTGGCGGGCGTGCTCGCCGCGGTCGACCTACAGCCGAAGCTGCACGAGTTCATCGGCAAACGACTGCGCTCCGACCCCCGCGCCGACATCCTCTTTCCGCTGGCCGAAGCGGTGGTGCAGGGCCTGACCGGCCGTTGGACCGGGATCGTCCTGGACGGCGCCCAGCGGGTGGTGCAGTGGGGCGAGGCGCGGGCGCAACTCGCCGCCTGGGAGCGGGCCGAACCGCAACTGACCGGCGAGGCGGAACGAGCCACCGCCCGCTGGCCGGTCGTCGAGCGTCCCCGCCCGAAGCCGGACGGACCGGTCGAGCGGTACGTCAACCGCATGCTCGCCGCGGGTGCGGCGGCCGGTGCGGCGGCCATGCCGTTCGCCGGGCCGAAACGGGCCATCGCGGTGGGCTTGTCGACGCTGCCGAAGGCGCCCGGCAGCGGACGCGAAGGGTACGCCGCCCAACTTGGCTGGATGCTGGCCCGGCGCGGAGTGATCGCGATGGACCGCAGCGTGCTGCGGGAGTTGGACCGGATCGACACGCTCGTGCTGGACGCCGCCGTGCTCGGCTCGGACCGGGGCGTCCTCGCCGATCTGGCCCCGGCGCCCGGCGCGGACGTCGACCAGGTGGCGGAGCGGGCCTTCGCGCTGTTCGACCCGGACGATCCGGCTGCTTCCCGCACGGCGGACGGCTGGCGGCTCGGGCCGCTGGACCAGCTGCCCCGCACCGACCCGGGTGACATCCCGGACGGCGACCGGCTGCGCTCCGCCGGTGGCCAGCTGCTCGGCCTCGTCCACGGCGACCGGCTCGCCGCGCTCCTGCGGGTCGAGCCGGAACCCGCGCCCGGCGTCGACGGCCTCCCGGCCGCCGCCCGGCAGGCTGGCCTGCGGCTGGTGGTGGCCGGCGGCGACGAGCAGCGGTACGGCTTTGCCGACGCGATGCTGCCCGGCGGGGACCAACTGACCGAGTCGGTCCGCGCGTTGCAGCGCGACGGTGCGGTGGTGATGCTGGTCTCGGCGGACCGGAAGGCGCTCGGCGCGTCCGACTGCGGTCTGGGGCTCGCCGCGCCGGAGGAACTGCCGCCGTGGGGCGCACACCTGCTGGTGGGCTCCGACCTGCGGGTGGTGGCCCTCGTGGTCGAGGCGACCGGGGTGGCCCGACGTACCGCCCAGCAGAACATCCGACTGGCGATGGCGGGCACCGGCCTCGGGGCACTGGGAGCGTTCACCGCCCCGCCTACCCAACTGCCGCACAAGGCGCTCGTCGCGGTCAACGGCGCGGCAGGGTTGGCCTTCGCGAACGGGGTCTGGCAGGCCCGCCGGCTGCACGGCCAGTCGGACACCCCGGCACCGGTGACGACGGCCTGGCACCTGATGCCGGTCCGTACCGTGCTGGACCACCTGCACACCACGCCGGACGGTCTGGCCACCGCGGAAGCACAGCGCCGGCACCACGACGGTGGCGGGAACGGCGATGCGGGACCGGGACGCGGCGGCCTGCTGCGCGCCTTCGTGGACGAGTTGTCCAACCCGCTGACCCCGGTGCTGGCCGCCGGGGCGGTGCTGTCCGCGTCGTTCGGTTCGCTTGTCGACGCCGCGCTCGTGGGCAGCGTGGTCGGTGGGTCCGCCCTGATCGGCGCGGTACACGAACGCAACACCGAACGGTCACTCGCGGAACTGCTGTCCCGTTCGGCGGTGACCGGGCGGGTCCGCCGGGACGGTGGCGAGCAGGTTCTCGCCGCCGAGGACCTGGTCCTCGGTGACGTCATCGCCCTGGAGCCGGGTGACTCGGTGCCCGCCGACTGTCGCGTCCTCGAATCGGTGGGCCTGGAGGCGGACGAGTCGTCACTGACCGGCGAGTCGCTGCCGGTCGCCAAGTCCAACCGACCGGTGGTGGCCGCCGCCATCGCCGATCGACACTCGATGCTCTACGAGGGCACCACCGTCGCCGCCGGGCACGGCACTGCCGTGGTGGTCGCGACCGGGTCGGACACCGAAGCCGGCCGCAGCCTGGCGCTCGTCCGGCAGGCCCCACCGACAAGTGGGGTGGAAGCCCGCCTCGGTTCGTTGACCAGCGCCGCCATCCCGTTGGCCGCCGGTTCGGCGGTGGCGGTGGCCGGCGCGGGCCTGCTTCGGGGCGTACCCCTGGCCGAGACGGCGGCGACCGCGGCGAACCTCGCCGTGGCGTCGGTGCCGGAGGGGTTGCCGTTCCTGGTCAGCGCGGCGCAGTTGGCCGCCGCCCGGCGGTTGGCCGAGCACGGCGCGTTGGTCCGCAACCCGCGCACCATCGAGGCGCTGGGTCGGGTGGATGTGCTCTGCTTCGACAAGACCGGCACCCTCACCGAGGGCCAGTTGCTGCTCGCCGGGGTCGGCGACGGCGTGGGCGATCGGTACGCCCCGGTGGACCGGCTCGACGACCGGCTCCAGTTGACGCTGGCCGCCGCGCTGCGCGCCACCCCCGCCGCGGCCAACCCGGAGGAGTTGGCGTTGCAGACCGACCGGGCGGTGCGGCGGGGCGCGGGCGTGGCCGGGGTGGTGGAGCAGACCGGAGCGGCTGGTTGGCGGGCTGCCGGCGGGCTGCCGTTCGAACCGTCCCGTGGCTATCACGCGAGCATCGGGGAGACCGACGGCCGCCTGTTGTTGAGTGTCAAGGGCGCTCCGGAGACGGTGCTGCCGCGCTGTTCGACCCGGCGCACGGACGGCAGCCAGGAGCCCCTCGACGACGCCGGGCGCGCGGAGCTGGAGCGGATGCTCGCCGACCGGGCCGGAGCGGGAAACCGGATCCTCGCCGTCGCCGAGTGCCAGGTGGACGACCCGAAGGTGACCGACAACAACGTCCGAGGGCTGACCTTCGTGGGTTTCCTGGCCCTCGCGGACGGGGTCCGGGAGAGCGCCGCCCCGGCGGTGCGTCGCATCCGCCAGGCCGGTGTGCACACCATCATGATCACCGGTGATCACCCCGCCACCGCCGAGGCGATCGCCGCCACCATCAGCGAGCACGACGAACAGCGGGTGGTCACCGCGGGCGAACTGGACCAACTGGACGACGACGCGCTCGCCGAGCGGTTGGCCAACACCGATGTGGTGGCCCGCTGCACCCCGGCGCACAAGGTACGGATCATCCAGGCGTTGCAGAAGTGCGGACGGACCGTCGCGATGACCGGTGACGGCGCCAATGACGCCCCGGCGATCCGGCTGGCCGACGTCGGCATCGCCCTCGGCCAGCGGGGCACCCCGGCCGCCCGCGCCGCAGCCGACCTGGTCGTCACCGACGACCGGCTGGAGACCATCATCGCCACCCTGATCGAGGGGCGGGCGATGTGGTCGTCGGTGCGGCACGCGCTCAGCATCCTGGTCGGTGGCAACCTCGGCGAGATCGCGTTCAGTGTGCTGACCGCCGCCGCCACCGGCCGCTCCGCGCTCACCGGACGACAACTGCTGCTGGTCAACCTGCTCACCGACCTGGCGCCGGCGCTGGCCATCGCGGTCCGGCCACCCGCGTCGGATCGCACCGACGCGCTGCTCCGGGAGGGTCCGGACACGGCACTCGGTGAGAGCCTCACCAGGGAGATCGGCCTCCGGGCGGCAGCGACCACGCTGGGCGCGACCGCGGGCTGGACGCTGGCCCGGTACACCGGACGCCGGCAGCGGGCCGGAACTGTCGCCCTGATCTCCCTGGTCGGCACCCAACTCGGGCAGACCATCCTGGCCGGCGGCACCAGCCCGGCCGTGCTGGCGTCCACGGCGGCCTCCCTGGGCGTGCTCGTCGTGGTGGTGCAGACGCCGGGGGTGAGCCAGTTCTTCGGCTGCACCCCACTCGGACCGGTGGGCTGGACCATCGGGGCCGGCTCGGCGCTCGGCGCGACCTTCGCCAACGGCGCGCTCACCAGGCTGATGGAACACGTGCCCCAGGCCCGGCCGGAGACCGCGTCCACCGACAACTGAACCGCATGCCCACGGCGCACCGGGGTACCGGAGCCGGAGGAGGTGGGCACGATGGTGGAGCAACCCCAGGTGACGTTCCTCGGTACCGCGACGACGGTGCTGCGGATCGGCGGGTTCACCCTGCTGACCGACCCGAACTTCCTGCATCGGGTCAGCGGGCGACCGTTTCTCCTACCCCGGTCGGCCACGGCCATGCCGCCCGCCTTCACCTCACCGCGCTCGAGTCGTCACCCCGCGTCCGGGCGGAAAGGGTCCCGGGGTGGGCCCTGCTCGGCCCAGCAGAGGCCACCGCGAAACTCCACTCCCGGAATGTCGTCGACCAGGTGGCTGATGTCCACGATGCTCGACACGGAGGTCGCCAGTTCCGATCGAAGCTCCTCGACCGCCTTCTCCAGGTCGTCCTTCTCTGTGGACCAGTCGATGTCCGCCGCACGCAGGTCGGCGACCGCGTGACCGGTGACCGCCGCCGGGTCGGTGACGAGCACCTCGACCCGGCAGTAGATGTGCATGGTGCCGGGCACCGACTGTTCATCCATGCACGGATCATGACAAAGGGCGGCGTCCCTTGGCCGGGCACCGTCGGTGGTGTCACCCCCGACCGTCGGCGCGACCGAGCATCGCCTCCGTCTCGGGATCGGGCATGAGCTCCCGGACCTCCTGCGCGCAGCGGCAGGAAGCGGCAATCTTGGCAGCCCAGGCCAATCCCTCCTCGCGGGTGGCCACGTCGACGACGACGAAACCGCCGATGACCTCCCTGGTCTCCGGGTAAGGGCCGTCGGTGACCGTCCCGTCGGGGG
Source organism: Micromonospora sp. NPDC048839 (assembly GCF_040649915.1). NCBI lineage: Bacteria > Bacillati > Actinomycetota > Actinomycetes > Micromonosporales > Micromonosporaceae > Micromonospora > Micromonospora sp. NPDC048839. The sequence continues at coordinate 46,044 of NZ_JBEZGL010000020.1, read as the reverse complement.
TCACGATGCTCGCCTGCTGCCTTTCGAGGCCGATGCCGTACACCCACACGCCGGCGTTCACGGCCTCCTGGACCACCTCGTGCGCGGCCTTGCCCACGTCGGGCATCTCCTCCGCGGGGATGTGGTCCATCGCGCCGTCATTGAACGAGATCAGGTACCGCGTCATCCTCATGACTCCTTGTCCCGGCGGCCTCCTTCGGCCACCTCTCGTCTCCTCTACGAACGAGTCATTCCGGATTCGACGCCCCACCGGAAAGATTTCGCCGGATCCTCGTCGGCTCGGCGCTCGCCATGTTCGTCGCACGAGCAGATCGCGCGTGAGTCTGCACGTCACGGGACTCAAGCCCCACCAACGCCCTGGCTGATCTGGACGGGCGACCGCAGGGCGGCGTGGCTACGAACCCGTGGACGGCCGCCAACTTCCGACTGGCCCCAGGGTCGCGGCGTGCGAACTACCCTGACCGCCATGACGACCATCGAGCAGCTTGAACGGGACGTGTGGACGGACCTCGGCCCGGAAGCCACGTCTCTGATCAGACGTTGCACGGAGCTGCGACGCACACCGTTGACCGAGTTCACGGTCGAAGACCTGCGCATCATGCTCGGGCAGGAGATTGGCGTGCCTGCTCTGCTGCCTCTCGCGGTACCTGTCCTGCTCAACGATCCGTTGGTCGAGGGAGACTGTTACCCGGGTGACCTGCTCGCCAACGTACTGCGGCTACCCGACACGGCCTGGTCGGACCTGCGACCGGAACGGGAGCGGCTGGAAACTGTTCTGGCTGAGCTCATTGCCGGCACCCCGTCCTCCGACCCCGACCGTGAGCCTCGCGACCTGGACCGGCCTCTTCGCGACGCGATCGTGCGGTTCCTTGGTCGATGAGAGCGGATCTCCTCGTCGGCCTGTCGTCAAGCGGTCCAACCGCAGAGGAGGGTCGCCGGCGCAGGCCCACCGCCTCGGGCTGCCGTGGATCGAAGTCGTGCTTGGTGCCGCGCTCGCACCCCGCGCCACCGCTACAGGTCAATGCATGAGTAGCCATGCGCACTTGGCTGCACTCGGACCGAGATCAACCGGTGAAAGTGCTGGTGGAGCCCAGGGAACTCGAACCGCTGAACCTGACCACAGTTGACCTCCCGCAGCCGTCGTATCGGGCACCAACGGGAACGGTCAGGTGTCCGGTTTCTGGCTCAACACGGCGGCCGGAGACCGCTCTATTCTGACGCGATGACTCTGCCGGGCATCCCGTACGACTCTCGCAATTCCCTCCCTCCGATGACCCTTCCCGGCATGGCCCTTCTAATGCTGGTCAGCATGTTGTTCGGCGTGGCTATCACCTGGACGGTCACGCGTGAGAGGGGCGCGCCGCAGGCTGTGTTGGGGACCGTCGCCGGTGTGAACCACGATGTCTCCGCAATCGCCTTCAGCCCCGATGGCCCTGATGGAAGCCATCTCCCGGATGGCATGGGCGAGGGCATGATCTTAACCAGCGATCTCCTTTGGAAGGACGCGAGCGGCACCCTGCACACCGGAGGGGTTCCGCCCTGCCTCCAGCCCGGGACTTCCGGGCAGCGTGTCGAACTGGGCATCGTGGAGCTTCACCGAAGCAATGATTCTCCTCCGGCACCGACAAAGATCGTGGTATCGGTTCGCTGCCTTAGCAGCTACAGCCAAGCCTCCGGCCCTCGGCCGAACCGAGCGGCGCGCTCTGACCCCCGAGGAAGCCAAGACCCTGCTGTCGGTGCTGACCGGGGACCGGCTGGAATCGCTGAGATCATCCGGTGAAAGTGCTGGTGGAGCCCAGGGGACTCGAACCCCTAACCCCTGCCTTGCAAAGGCAGTGCTCTGCCAGTTGAGCTAGGGCCCCGTGGACGACCGCTTGTCGCCGCGTCAGACGTTAGCGCAGGTCGGGTGCGGTGGTCGCCTCGTGCCAGAGGGCACGCTCGTCGCTCGAGGCCTTGATCTTGTTGAACACGACGGCGGCCACGCCGACGACGCCAGCCAGAATCAGCAGCTTCTTGAACATGGGGCGACCCCTCGTGCTCGACTAACGTCGGACGACCGTGCGGTGGGGCTAGATGGAATCGAACCATCGACCTCAGAGTTATCAGCTCTGCGCTCTAACCGACTGAGCTATAGCCCCGCGTTGCGACGAGCAAGATTAACCCATCCGCTGCGCCGGCCCCAAATCGGGGTCCGCGCCCACGAGCCGGGCCGTCGTCGCCTGCCAAAACCTACCCGAGTACGGGACGCCGGAGCGACCGCGTTTCGCGGTGCCCCGGCGTCCGGGTCGCTCAGTCCCGCTCGGCGAGCGTCAGCTCGATCCCGCCGACCAGGTCTGCGCAGACGTTGTAGACGAACGCGCCCAGCGTGGCCAGCGCGGTGAACAGCACCACGTTGACCAGACCGATCAGCGCCGAGCTGAGGATCACGCCCTTGGCGGTGATCTGGAAGCCGCTGGTGCTCTGCCCACCGCCGGCGTTGACCAGGTCGCTCAGGCTCTCGTTGACGCTCTTGAACACACCCATCGCATCCAGCGCCAGGTAGAGCACCGAGGTGGCGACCACCACGACGATGAAGAGCACCACCGAGACGGCGAACGCGAACTTCATCACCGACCACGGGTCGATCCGCTTCAGGTTCAGCCGTGCCCGGCGCGGTCCCCGCGACGCAGCCGAGCTGACCGACGTACGTGCCGCGCGTACCGCGTCGCCGACACGGGCAGCCCCGACGGCCGACGCGTTGCCGATGCCCGGCGGCAGGCCACCGCCGCTGACCGGGCGGCCGGCGGCTGAGGTACGCGCCCCGTCCGACGGCGGCTGGGTCATGCCGGGTGTGATCCGCGGCTGGGTGCCGGTGGCGCCGGTCGACGCGGCCTGGCCGGGTCGGACGTTGATCGGCTGGGTGGTCGCCGGTCGGGCCGAGGGTGCCGCCGAACCCGAGGGTGCGGCGGCGGACGTCGGCGCCTCGGCACCGGACGCCTCGGTCTTGTCACCCTTGCCAGCGTCTTCGCTGCCCGGCTCCGGCGGGGGTGTCATGCCCGGGGCCCTGGTGAATTTCGGGGCAGGCGCGTCGGCGGGGACCGTCGCCCGGCCTACGGCCGCGCGGCCGGTCGCTGGTGTGCCGCCCTTGGCGGCCTCCTCGTCGACCGGGTTGGCCGAGGTCCCCGTGTTCCCCGACTTCGCCTGTGTCTCCGTCATTCAACTAGTCCTGTTCGTCAGGCTCGTCGGCATTGCGAGCAATCGCCACGATAGTCACGCCGTCCGGGAGGTCCATCAGCTTGACCCCCATTGTGTTCCGGTCACGCGTACGGCGTACAGGCTTCACCGGAGTCCGGATGACACCACCGTTGCTGGTGATCGCGAACAGCTCGTCGTCCGGATCGATCACCACCGCGCCGACCAGACCACCGCGCCGTTCGGTGATCTTTGCAGTCAACACGCCCTTACCTCCCCGGCCCTGCACCGGGTATTCCTCGATCGGGGTCCGCTTCGCGTATCCCCCGTTCGTGGCCACCAGAACGTCCAGACCCTCCCGAACGACCTCCATGGCCAGCAGGACGTCGTCGTCCGTGAAGCGCATGCCGATCACCCCCGAGGTGGCCCGGCCCATCGGCCGCAACGCCTCGTCCGAGGCGTTGAACCGGATCGCCTGCGCCTTCTTGGAGACCAGCAGCAGGTCGTTCTCCGGCGCAACCAACGCAGCACCGACCAGCTCGTCCTCATCGCGCAGGTTGATCGCGATGATGCCGCCGGAACGGTTGGAGTCGAACTCCTCGAGCCGCGTCTTCTTCACCAGGCCGTTCTTCGTGGCCAGTACCAGATAGGGGGCTACCTGGTAGTTCGGGATCTCAATGATCTGCGCTATCTGCTCGTCGGGTTGGAAGGCGAGCAGGTTGGCCACGTGTTGGCCCTTGGCTACCCTACTGGCCTCCGGCAACTCGTACGCCTTGGCCCGGTACACACGGCCCTTGTTCGTCAGGAACAGGATCCAGTCGTGGGTCGAGCAGACGAAGAAGTGGCTGACGATGTCGTCCTGCCGCAGCGTAGCGCCACTGACGCCCTTACCCCCGCGTCGCTGCGAGCGGTAGAGATCGACCTTGGTCCGCTTGGCGTACCCGGTACGGGTGATCGTGACGACCACATCCTCGCGGGCGATGAGGTCCTCCATCGAGACCTCGCCGTCGAACGGGATGATCTGCGTACGCCGGTCGTCGCCCCACTTGGCGACGATCTCGCCGAGCTCCTCGGAGACGATCTTCCGCTGCCGCTCCGGCTTGGCCAGGATGTCCTTGAAGTCGGCGATCTCGATCTCAAGCTTGGCCAGGTCGTCCACGATCCGCTGCCGCTCCAACGCGGCGAGACGGCGCAGCTGCATGTCCAGGATGGCGGTCGCCTGGATCTCGTCGATCTCCAGCAGCCGGATCAGGCCCTGCCGGGCGTCGTCCACGGTCGGCGACCGCCGAATCAGCGCGATCACCTCGTCCAGCGCGTCCAGTGCCTTGCCCAGACCGCGCAGGATGTGCGCCCGCTCCTCGGCCTTGCGCAGCCGGAACGCGGTCCGCCGACGGATCACCTCGATCTGGTGCTCGACGTAGTAGCGGATGAACTGGGCCAGGTTGAGCGTGCGCGGCACCCCGTCGACCAGGGCCAGCATGTTGGCGCCGAAGGTCTCCTGGAGCTGGGTGTGCTTGTAGAGGTTGTTCAGCACGACCTTCGCGACCGCGTCGCGCTTGAGCACCAGCACGATCCGCATACCGGTACGGCCGGAGGACTCGTCGCGGATGTCGGCGATCCCGGCGAGCTTGCCCTCCTTGATCAGCTCGGCGATCCGCTCGGCCAGGTTGTCCGGGTTGACCTGGTAGGGCAGCTCGCTGACGACCAGGCAGGGACGGCCGCGCTTGTCCTCCTCGACCTCCACCACGGCGCGCATCCGGATCGAGCCACGACCCGTGCGGTACGCGTCCTGAATCGCGGTCTGGCCGACGATGAGGCCGTAGGTCGGGAAGTCCGGGCCCTTGACGATGCCGAGCAGGGCTTCGAGGGTGGCCTCCTCGTCCTCCTCCGGGTGCTCCAGGCACCACTGCACCGCCGCGCCGATCTCGCGCAGGTTGTGCGGCGGGATCTTGGTGGCCATGCCGACCGCGATGCCCTCGGAGCCGTTCAGTAGCAGGTTGGGAATCCGCGACGGCAGGATCGTGGGCTCCTTGGCCCGACCGTCGTAGTTGTTCTGCAGTTCGACGGTGTCCTCGTCGATGTCCCGCAGCATCTCCATGGCCAGCGGGTCGAGCTTGCACTCGGTGTTGTGGCTGACGAACCCGTCCGAGACGAACGAGTGGTCGTCGGTGTCGACCCGGACGCTGTAGACCGGCTGCACACCGGCGTCAGTGATCTGCGCCACCTCGGCGTAGTAGAAGCGCCCGTCGACCAGCGGCTCGACCACGTCGAGCACCTCGGTGTTGGTGACCCGGGCGGCGATCTCGTCGCGGTCCCGCTCCCACCGCTCCACCCGGTCCACGTTGTGCCGGCGAAGCCAGTCCCGCTCGGTCCAGCGCTGCGCGCCGTGCTCGCGAATGAACTCACCGACCAGCGGCACGTGGTCGCTGGAGAGCGCGGTGCTGCTCACCGGCACCTGGGCCAGTTCCGCCTCCAGCTTGGCCTGCTTACGGCCGAGGAAGCCGACGTGCGCGGCGAAGATCCGGGCGTCGCGGCGGTTGGTGACGACGACCTTGATCTCGCCGTCGTCGTAGCGGGTCTGCTGGCTGATCACGCCGAACTCCAGCAGCAACTGCTGGACCTCGCGGGCCAACCGCTCACTGCGAGTGGAGTACGAGACCTGGATCGTGTTGCGCGGCAGCAGCGAGGACGAGCCGTCGCCCTCGAAGAGCGCCTGGAGGAAGGCCCGCTTGATCGCGGCCGGCCCCTGCCAGACGAATTCGGGGACGAACTTCGCGGCGCTGCGGGCGCCGACCAGGTCACCGAGGAGGCTCTTGCGCAGCGCGGTGAGGTCCTGCACGTCGAGTTCGTGCAGAGTGCCGCCGGAGGCGATGACCCGCTCGCTGACGTAACGGGGGCCGCCCACCGCCAGGTCGTAGGCCGCGAGGACGCGGACGAAGAAATCCCGGTCCACGTTGTTGAACCCGGCCCGCCCAGGGGAGACCCAGCCTTCGCTGACAAACGCGCCGGCGAGGACCGCCGCCTCGACGTGCTCCAGCATCGGGTAGCCGATCTCGTCCGGCACCGAGCGCTGGAGAACGACCCGGTCGCCCGGGGAGATCTCGGCCAGCAGCTTCCACAGCAGGGTCGGCACGCCGGCCACGTCCACCAGGCAGAGCACCGGGTGGTTGTGGGTGCCGGACAGTTCGTACCCCTCGCGGGTGCGCAGCCGCAGCGTGGGGTGCTCGCCGGAGTGGAAGAACTTGGAGGCGCGGACCAGGTCGCCGTTGCGGTCGCGGACCTTGAGGTCGATGTCGGTCTCGCTGCTCGCCGCCGCGCCGGGCACGATGTCGCCGACCCGGACGCTACCCTCAGCGGTACGAATACGGACATCTCCTACGATACAGTATCGCATCGCGGCAGCCGGATCATTACCGGGCGAGCCGAAGTTGCCGTTGCCGTCGACCAGCGGGTATCGCAGCGACCAGGGCTGCGCCATCCGGACCAGCGCGTCGTAGATCGACGAGTCGCCGTGCGGGTGGAACTGGCCCATCACGTCGCCGACGACCCGGGAGCACTTCACGTAGCCGCGGTCCGGGCGGTAGCCGGAGTCGAACATCGCGTAGAGGATCTTGCGGTGGACCGGCTTGAGGCCGTCCCGGACGTCCGGCAGCGCACGCCCGACGATGACGCTCATCGCGTAGTCGAGGTAGGAGCGCTGCATCTCCACCTCGAGCCCGACCGGTTCGATGCGGTCGTGTGCGACCACGGCGGCGACGGCCTCGGCGGGGACCTCGGGCTCGTTCGGTGTGGACTCGGGAGAATCGGTCACTGTATACCCTTATCAGACTCAGAGTCGTTTTCGTGCTGTGGATAACCGCTGTGGATACCGGCCAAGCTGTGGATAACTCTGTGGACCGCCGGATCGGCCGGGCAGTGCCCGGCCGATCCGGCGCAGTCCGTCAGATATCCAGGAACCGCACGTCCTTGGCGTTGCGCTGAATGAACGACCGGCGCGCCTCGACGTCCTCACCCATCAGCACACTGAACAACTCGTCGGCGGTCGCCGCGTCGTCGAGAGTGACCTGACGCAGGGTACGCGTCGCCGGGTTCATCGTGGTTTCCCACAGCTCGGGATAGTTCATCTCACCGAGGCCCTTGAAGCGCTGGATGTCGTCCGGCTTGGCGTTCGGCTTCTTCTGCTGGCGCAGCGCGATCAGACCGTCCCGCTCGCGGTCGGAGTACGCGTACTGGGCGTCGTCGCCCTTCTTGTTCCATTTGATCTTGTAGAGGGGCGGGGCGGCCAGGTAGACGTGCCCCATCTCGACAAGCGGACGCATGAAGCGGAACAGCAGGGTGAGCAGCAGCGTCTGGATGTGCTGGCCGTCGACGTCCGCGTCGGCCATCAGCACCACCTTGTGGTACCGCAGCTTCTCCATGTCGAAGTCGTCGTGGATGCCGGTGCCCAGCGCGGTGATCAGCGCCTGGACCTCGTTGTTCTTCAGCACCCGGTCGATCCGGGCCTTCTCCACGTTGAGGATCTTGCCGCGGATCGGCAGGATCGCCTGGGTCCGGGGGTCGCGGCCCTGCTTGGCCGAGCCGCCGGCCGAGTCACCCTCGACGATGAACACCTCGGACTCGCGCGGGTCGGTCGACTGGCAGTCGGCCAGCTTGCCCGGCATCGAGCCGGACTCCAGCAGCGACTTGCGTCGGGCCAGCTTGCGCGCCTGCTGCGCGGCGATCCGCGCCCGGGCCGCCTGGGACGCCTTCTGGATGATCGTCTTGGCCTCGGCCGGGTTGCGGTCGAACCAGTCGACAAGCCGGTCGTTGCAGACCCGCTGCACGAAGCTCTTCACCGGGGTGTTGCCCAGCTTGGTCTTGGTCTGGCCCTCGAACTGCGGGTTGGTCAGCTTGACCGAGATGATCGCGGCCAAGCCCTCGCGGATGTCCTCGCCGGAGAGCTTCTCGTCGCCCTTGAGCAGCTTCTTGTCGGTGCCGTACCGGTTGACGACGCTGGTCAGCGCCGACCGGAAGCCCTCCTCGTGGGTGCCGCCCTCGTGCGTGTTGATGTTGTTGGCGAAGGTGTAGACCGACTCGCCGTACGACTCGTTCCACTGCATGGCGATCTCGAGGGACATGCCCTCCTCTTCGGCCTCGAACTCGACCACCGTCTTGTGCATCGGGTTCTTGGAGGCGTTGAGGTGTCGGACGAAGTCGGCGATACCACCGTCGTACCGGAAGGTGACCTCGCGGGTCTTGCCGTCCTCGTCCTCCGGGACCCGCTCGTCGAGCAGGTGGATGGTGATGCCCCGGTTGAGGAAGGCCATCTCCTGCAGGCGTCGGTAGATGGTCTGGAAGTCGAAGTCGATCGTCTCGAAGACGTCCGGGTCGGGCCAGAAGGAGACAGCCGAGCCGGTGCGGTCGGTGGTCTCGCCCTTCTCCAGCGTGGATGGCTTGGAGTGGGTGTACTGCTGCCGCCAGACGAAGCCGGACTTGTGGATCACCACGGCCATCTTCGTCGACAGCGCGTTCACCACGGAAACGCCGACGCCGTGCAGACCACCGGAGACCGCGTACGCCTTGCCGTCGAACTTGCCACCCGCGTGCAGCACGGTCAGCGCGACCTCGACACCCGGCTTCTTGAGCTTCGGGTGGAGGTCGACCGGGAAGCCACGGCCGTTGTCGGTGACCTGGACCCCACCGTCGGCGAGCAGTACCACGTCGATGGTGTCGCAGTAGCCAGCCATCGCCTCGTCGACCGCGTTGTCGACGACCTCCCAGACGAGGTGGTGCAGACCGCGCTCGCCGGTGGACCCGATGTACATACCGGGCCGCTTGCGAACTGCCTCCAGCCCTTCGAGAACGGTGATCGACTCTGCGCCGTACTCCTGCTTGTCCTGCGCTGCCACCCTCGGCCACTTTCTCGCGTCAACCGCGCCGGTAGGGCGCGGCGGGCGCGGGTTCGGCGGACAGGACGCGACGTCGGCGCGTGGACCGGTGCCGGAGACCTCCGGACAGCGGGTCGAACGCGCCGGTCGCCGCGGTTGCCCGCGGATCGCGATCGGCTCAACCCGACGTGGAGAATGAATCTGGGGCCACCGGCCCCGTCCCTCTCCCGCACCGGGTCTTCGTCTCGCTGTCAATCCTACTGTGCGCGGGGGACAGAACCACCACTCGGCACCCTCAGAGAGGCGGCTGAGAAGTCCATAGCCGGCAGAACCCCGTTGCCCGCGACTCCCCCCACACGCCAGGGTCCGATCGCACGCGCCGTCCCCGAACGGGTTGACCCGCGCTCGGGCGGGTCGGGGGTCGCGGCCGGAGCGTCCGTGCCGTACGTTTGCGGCGCTCCGGAACCAGGCTTGATCTTTACCGGCCGGAACCGGGACGATCGACCCGATCGACCCGACACGTGCTCTCTAAGAGGTGACAGATGGGGCTGGACAACGTCGCGGTGCACTGGCCGCGGACCGGCCGCTTCTATGATCCGGTCGCGCCGGCCGAGTTCGTCGACTTCGGCGAGATCGTCGATCTGCCACGAATCTCCGCGCCGACGGCGGCGCTGGCCGAGCTGATCGCGAAGACCGGCACCATCCGGGCGACGGCGTACACCGAGCTGGTGGATCTGCTCCTCGGCCTGGAAGGTGTGTTGTACGCCACAGACGCCGCCGCCGAGGACGAGGACCCGGTGATCGACCCGGACGGCTGCGCCTGGATCGCCAGCGGCATCGAGCGCTTCGTGGCCGGGCACCGCGCGCACGGTGAGGTGGTCACCTTCGAGTCGGTGAGTACGGTGCTGCGCTCGTTGCTCGGCGACGGCAGATTGGCCGAGCAGCAGCTGCGGTGGCTGGAGAGCCGCCTCGACGCGCTGCGCGACGAGCGCGGCGACCCGCCGCAGTGGAACTTCACCTGCGCCGAGCTGGGCGTGCTTGCCGCTTTCTACAGGCGCTGCGCGGAGCGCGGGTTCGCCGTCTACGCCGACGTCTGACCCGCCGCGCCGGCCCCCGAGGCGGCCGGTCGGTTTGCGGCGGCGATCACCTGGGTGAGCACCGCGTGCAGGTGTTGCAGGTCCTCGACGGGCAACCCGAGCCGCTGCACGATCGCGGCCGGGATCAGCTCCGCCTGGCTCCGCAGTGCGGCGCCGCTGGCGGTGAGCGTGACGGCGAGGCTGCGCTCGTCGCCGGGGTCGCGTTCGCGGCGCAGGTAGCCGGCCGCTTCGAGCCGCTTGAGCAGGGGTGAGAGTGTGCCCGGGTCGAGCTGCAACAGGCGGCTGAGGTCGCGACCGGACAGCGGGGCGTGCTGCCAGAGCGCCAGCATCACCAGGTACTGCGGGTGGGTCAGCCCCATCGGTTCCAGCAGTGGCCGGTAGACGGCCACCACGCTGCGCGCGGCCACCGACAGGGCGAAGCAGACCTGCTGCTCCAGCGCCAGCGGGTCGCCGCGATCCGGTCGATCGCTCATCGGTTGCTCGTACCAGCCACGGTGACTACTCTACCGATCATTGGTGTACCAATCATTGGTGCCCCAACCATCTGCTCGTGCGACGGGCGGACGGACACGCGGAGGGAAAGGGCGGCAGATGAGCGAGGACGGTGCGGTCACCAGGGCGCCAGGCGAGGGCGGCCGACTCCTGAGCTGGGCCTTCCGGCACCTCGCCGGCCCGGCCGAGGGTGTCCAGGGTGCGGTCCAGGGCGGTTCGACCGAGGCCCGCGAGGCGTGGAAACGCGACCTGGCCGAACGCAAGCGCTACACCCGGGAACAGCGCGAACGCCGGCGCGCGGCCCGCGAGGCCCGAAAGGGCTGAGGAGCCCGACTCAGCCGTACGTGTCGCGGGGCCCCCGGCCGCGTACCCGGCGCGGCCCCTTGCCCCAGGAGGGCGCAGCCGGGCCATGGATGTGCAGCTTGCGCACCACGTTGTGGCCGACCTCGCTGGCGATCTGCTTGAGCAGCGAGCCGGCGAGCAGACGCAGTTGGGTCGCCCACGCGGTCGAGCGTGCCTCCACCGTCAGCTCGCCGTTCTCCAGTTTGACCGGGCGACTGTGCTGGGCGACCTCCGCGCCGACGACTCGCTCCCAGGCGCCGAACACGGTGGCCTCGGCCGCCGGCTGCTGCCAGCCCCGCGCCTTCACCAGCCGGTTCAGCACCGCGCTGAGCGGCTGCGGGTCGCGCGGGTCGGGACCGGGGCCGGAGTAACCGCGCAACCGCCGTCCCGACCCGCCGGCCGCGTCGCCGCCCGCACCGCCAGGGGTACGCCGGGCGCGGGCCGCCGCCTGCCGCCGGGACAGCGCCGCATCGAGCACCGCCCGAGCCAGCTCCGGACCGCTGGCCGCCGCACCGCCCGCCGCTTCCACCCCGGGGGTACGCGCGCCCGCCGCGTCGCCCTTGCCGCTCTCCGGTCGCTTGGGGCGTGGCTCATCCGACACGGCGTACCGTCCCTTCGCCGACCTGGTAGCGGGCACCGCGCAGGGCGGCTGGCACATCATCGTCCACCGCGCAGGTGACGAGCAGTTGACTCGCCCCGCCGACCAACTCGGCCAGTCGCTCCCGACGGCCGGTGTCCAGCTCCGCGAAGACGTCGTCGAGCACCAGCACCGGCTCGATGCCGTCGGCGCGCAGCAGGTCGTACCCCGCCAGCCGCAGCGCGAGCGCGAACGACCACGACTCGCCGTGGCTGGCGTACCCCTTGGCGGGCAGCGGGCCGAGAGTCAGCGCCAACTCGTCCCGGTGCGGACCGACCAGCGTGGTGCCCCGTTCGATCTCGGCGGAGCGGGACGCGGCCAGTGCGGTGGTCAGCGCGTCGGTCAGCGTGGCCCGGTCGGTGGTCGGCTCGGACAGCTCGATCGAGGGCCGGTAGGCGATGCTCGCCGCGCCCCGGCCGGCGGCCACCGCGTCGTACGCCTTGGCGACGTGCGGGGTGAGCGCGGCCACGAGTTCCAGTCGGCCGGCGAGCAGCTCCGCGCCATGCTGGGCCAGGTGGGTGTCCCAGACGGCGAGGGTGCCGAGGTCACCGCCGCGCGACCCGCCGGTCTTGCGAGCCAGGTACGCGGTGCGCAGCAGGGCGTTGCGCTGCTTGACGACCCGCTCGTAGTCGGCCCGCACTCCCGCGTACCGGGGCTGCCGGTTGACCAGCAGGTCGTCCAGGTAGCGGCGGCGCTCGGACGGGTCGCCCCGGACCAGCTCAAGGTCTTCCGGGGCGAAGAGCACGAGTCGCAGGGCGCCGAGCACGTCCCGGGCCCGCCGCGCCGGTGAGCGGCCCAGCCGGGCCCGGTTGGCCTTGCCGGGCACGATCTCCAACTCGACCAGCAGCTCCCGGCCGTCGTGCACCACCGCACAGCGGATGACCGCGGCGGTGGCGCCCATCCGGACCAGCGGCGCGTCGGTGGCGACCCGGTGTGAGTCCAGGGTCGCCACGTAGCCCAGCGCCTCGATGAGATTGGTCTTGCCGACGCCGTTGGGGCCGGTCAGGACGTTCGCCCCCGGCTGGAGGTCGACGGCCACCCGCTCGTACGAGCGGAAGTCGACAAGTTCCAGCCGGTGGACATACACAGGTTGTGGATACCGCTCAGCGCTTGTGGACGGCGTGGCCACCGAACTGCTGACGCAGCGCGGAGACGGCCTTCATGGCGGGCGAGTCGTCCTGCCGCGAGGTGAACCGGGCGAACAGCGAGGCGGTGATGACGTTGAGCGGCACCCCCAGCCGGACCGCCTCGTCGACGGTCCACCGACCCTCGCCGGTGTCCTCGGTGTAGCCGCTCAGGTCGGCCAGCTCCGGGTCCTCGTCGAGCGCCCGGTCCAGCAGGTCGAGCAGCCAGGAACGGACGACGGTGCCCTCCCGCCAGGACTTGATGACGCCCGGCACGTTTGTCACCAACTCCGAGGCCGCCATCAGCTCGTAGCCCTCGGCGTAGGCGTGCATCAGGCCGTACTCGATGCCGTTGTGCACCATCTTCGAGTAGTGCCCGGCGCCGACCGGCCCGGCGTGCACGAAGCCGAACTCGCCCTCCGGCTTGAGCGCGCTGAAGATCGGCATCAGCCGGTCCACGTGCTCCTGGGCGCCGCCGACCATCAGCCCGTAGCCGTTCTGCCGACCCCAGACGCCGCCGGAGACGCCGACGTCGACATAGCCGATGCCCCGCTCGTTGAGCCGCTCGGCCCGGGGCGCGTCGTCGCTGAAGCGCGAATTGCCGCCGTCGATGATGATGTCGCCCTCGCCGAGCACCTCGGCCAGTTCGTCGATGGTGGCGTCGGTGACACCGGCGGGCACCATGACCCAGACCGCGCGGGGCGACTCAAGCTTCTCAGCCAGGCCCGCGAGGCTCGTTACGTCGCTGATCTGCGCATTGTGGTCGAAGCCGACAACGTCGTGACCAGCGGCGCGCAACCGCTCCCGCATGTTGCCGCCCATACGGCCGAGTCCTACAAGGCCGAGCTGCATGTGTTTCTACCTCCGTGGATCTGGGTGTTGCTGGGCGCGATCAGCGCGAGACGCGGATCGGCATGATGAGGTACCGGTACCCCGGAATGACCTCTCCATCCTCGCCGGCGGGGGAGATCACCGCGGGCTTGAAGGCGTCGACGAACGAGAGCACGGCGGTCTGCGAGCCGAGGTTGGCCAGGCCGTCGATGAGGTACTGCGGGTTGAACCCGATGGTCAGCGCGTCACCGGTGAAGGTGGCCTCCATCGCCTCGCTGGCTCGTGCCTCCTCGGAACCGCCGGCCTCGACCACCAGGCCGTCGGCGCTGAAGCTCAGCAGCACCGGAGTGGTCCGCTCGGCGACGAGCGCAACCCGCTTGACCACCTCGATGAGGGTGCTCACCGAAACCCGGGCGGCGGCGTTGTGGGTGGCCGGGAAGAGCGAACGCACCGGTGGGTAGTTGGCGCCGTCGAGCAGGCGGCTCGTGGTGCGCCGGGTGCCGCCGGCCAGACCGACCATGCCCTCGCCGGCAGCGCCCTGAGCGAGGGCGAGGGTGACCTCGCCGCCGATCGGACCGAGAGCCTTGGCGGTGTCGTTCAGGGTGCGGGCCGGCACCAGGGCGTTGATGCTGACCTCAGGGTCGTCCGGCTGCCACTGGATCTCGCGCAGCGCCAGCCGGTACCGGTCGGTGGCGAGCATCGACAGCGTGTTGCCGGAGAGCTCGACGCGGACGCCGGTCATCATCGGCAGCGTCTCGTCCCGACCGGCGGCGATGGCCACCTGGGACACCGCGGTGGCGAACGCGGCCGCGTCGACAGTGCCGGCGCTCTGCGGCATCTCGGGCAGCGCGGGGTAGTCCTCCACCGGCATGGTGGGCAGGGTGAACCGGGCGCTGCCGCAGACCAGCTCGAGGTGTGCGCCGACCGCGGCGATGTCCACCGGCTTGGCCGGCAACGCCTTGGTGATCTCGGCGAGCAGGCGGCCGGAGACGAGCGCGGCGCCGTCGGCGTCGCCCTGCACCTCGACGGTCACCTGGCTGGAGACCTCGTAGTCGAACCCGGAAACCCGCAGGTTGCCGTCGGTGACCCGGAGCATCACCCCGGCGAGCACCGGTACGGATGGCCGGTTGGGCAGGCTCTTCGCGGTCCACGCCACGGCCTCGGCGAGCGCGTCGCGCTCCACTCGGAACTTCATCAATGCCTCCGCGTCGACGTCAGCGACAACTCTCTCATGCCGACCGCTGCCTACCGTCCCGCCCGACCGTGCGGGTACCCATCGCACCTTAGGGCGCGGGGGTATCGGCTGTGCGCCCGACCCCATGGTTCGTGTCGGTGCTGACCTGTCGATCGGGCAGCGTTCGGCACGATCCACAGAAAGCCCAACGGTGATGATTGGTTTTTGTTCTCTTAGAAGAGATAACTCATCGTCTTCATCGCACCTGTGCAAACTGTGGAAAACTCGAGTCTGCCCAGCTCAGACACCTTATCTACAGGTGAATTGGCTGTGGAGAACCGGGGGTACAACCGGCCTGCCTGTCCACAGGCCGATCTCGCCGCTCGGTTGTCCACCGTTGTCCACCGGTTGTCCACCGGTAATCCACCGACTTTCTCCCCAAGCCTGTGGATGACGATGAAGATCACCATTGCCGTCATCCACAGAACCTTCAACAGCTCGTACACAGGTCGACGGTCGTCGGTGGAAAACTCGACGGTTGTCCCCAGGCGTCCACAGCTCCGTACACAGGGTTTCTCCACAGCCTGTGGGTAACCGGCGAAGGACGGACCGTAGTTATCCACCGACGGTGGACAACGAGCTGTGGACAACGAGTGGGAGGCGAGGCGGTCACGGCCTCAATCTGTGGCCTACACCATGTCGAGAGTCCAGCCCCAGAGCCGAAAAAACGCCCGACCGGATCTCCGGTCGGGCGTTTCCTGGGCCGCGTGCCGCCGCGTCGGCGGCGTACGCCTCAGCTGTTCTGCTTGATCCGGTTGGTCAGCTCGGCGATCTGGTTGTAGAGCGAGCGACGCTCCGCCATCTGCTGACGGATCTTCCGGTCGGCGTGCATGACCGTGGTGTGGTCCCGGCCGCCGAAGGCCTGCCCGATCCGGGGCAGCGACAGCTCGGTCAGCTCCCGACACAGGTACATGGCCACCTGGCGGGCGTTGACCAGCACCCGGGACCTGGACTGACCGCGCAGGTCCTCCAGACTCACCCCGAAGTAGTCGGCGGTCGAGGCCATGATCTGGTCGGCGTTGATCTCCGGCCCGGCGCCGTCGGGCATGAAGTCCCGGAGCACCTCCTCGGCCAGGGACAGCTCGACTGTCGACCGGGTCAGGCTGGCGAACGCCGTCACCCGGATCAGCGCGCCCTCCAGTTCCCGGATCGAGTTCGACACCCGGGAGGCGATGAACTCCAACACGTCCGGCGGGGCGTACATCCGTTCCTGCGCCGCCTTCTTCTGCAGGATCGCGATCCGCGTCTCCAGGTCCGGTGGCTGGATGTCGGCAAGCAGCCCCCACTCGAACCGGGTTCGCATCCGGTCCTCCAGGGTGGCGAGCTGACGCGGCGACCGGTCGGAGGTGATCACGATCTGCTTGTTGGCGTTGTGCAGGGTGTTGAAGGTGTGGAAGAACTCCTCCTGCGTACGCTCGCGGTTCTCCAGGAACTGGATGTCGTCGATCAGCAGGATGTCGACGTCGCGGTAGCGCCGCTGGAACGCGCTGGTCTTGTCGTCCCGGAGCGAGTTGATGAAGTCGTTGGTGAACTCCTCGGTCGAGACGTACCGGACCGAGCGGGCGTTGCCGAGCGTCGTGGCGTAGTGCCCGATGGCGTGCAGCAGGTGCGTCTTGCCCAGCCCAGAGTGCCCGTAGATGAACAGCGGGTTGTACGCCTTCGCCGGTGACTCCGCCACCGCCACGCTCGCCGCGTGGGCGAACCGGTTGGACGACCCGATGACGAACGTCTCGAACATGTACTTCGGGTTGAGTCGGTTGCCGCCGGTGTCGGCGCCGGGCAGCCGGCGGTCGTCGCGGCCACCCGCCCGGTGGTCCACACCGCTGCGCCCAGGGCCGCTGTCCGTGCCACCGTCGCGGGGCATCGCGCGGATCACGTGCTGGTCGCGCGGCGACCCCGGATCTTCCCGGTAGCGCGGCTCGTAGGGCCGGGTGTCCGGGCCGGGTGGGTCGAGGCGACCGGCCTGCTCGTCGTAGCCACGCCGGTCCGCTCCCGGTCGGGGCGACCGCATCGGCTCCGCGAAGGAGGCGCTGAACAACGCCTCCTGCCCGTCCCTGCTGGCGGGGATCATCCCGGGACGATGCGCGTCGACGCTCGGCGCGAGCGGCGGACCCGCGGGTGCGGGTGGCGCGGCCGGCTCGGGCGTACGCGGCGCGTGTGACTGCTCGGGGATCATCGTGTCGGCGTGCGCTCGTGCGCCGTGGTCGGTGTCGAAGGGCGCGGCAGCCGGACCCTCGACCTCGAACGGGCTGGGCTCCGGGGCGCTGCGGTAGACGGTGCCGGCCGGTCGGCCCGTGGCGTCCTCGGCCACCCGAACGGTGACCGCCACCTGGATCGGCCGGCCGAGCCGGCGAGTGAGCGCCTCGGTGATCGCCGGGCGCAGCCGTGACTCGATCACGTCACGGGTGAACGCGTCCGGCACGGAGAGCAGTGCGGTGTCCTCGACGATCGCCCGCAGCCGGGTCAGTCGGAGGTAGGCGCGCTGCTGAGCAGAGATGATCTCGTCGGCAAGCTCGTCGGTCGCCGCTAACCACACTGCGGCAAGGTCGGTCGTACCGGCCACCGTCGTGCCACCCCCTCGCCTCTGCTCCCGGCCGCCGCTGTCTGCCAGCCGGCCGTCCCGGGCCCGCCGCGTTCGCGGGTGGAACAACACCCCACCCGGACGATCGACCGGTGGTCATCCACAAGTTATCCACAGCCTGTGTACCGACCGATTGTGGCCGCTGCCGGACTCGGGTGGGACCTGCCCCCTGCCTGACCGGGCGCTGAAGCGGGTTCACCGTGCCGAACGATTCACTACCTTGTCCGGTCTTGCCTGTGCGACGACCGGAGCTTCCGACGCTCACCGCAATCGGGCACGGTAACAGCGTTGTCCCTGCGCCATCAACCGGCGACGCGGCGGCACCCTTCTCGGCATCAGCGAAAACCACCCTCCTGCCCCGGGCGCGTCCTGTTGGCCGCTCCTCGGGGTGTTTGACGGTCATTGCCCCCCTGCGTAGGCTGGAACGGCTGCTTTCTCGCCCTCTGCTAGGGTGATGGGTGCTTGCTGTCCGCGGTCGCACGCCCCGCGTCGTCGAGGTCCCGCCCCGCCGGACAGCACCGATCGGAGGCCACCGTCGAGGTGGCCTGGACACCACCACACGACCCCGGCGATCCCGTCGCGCGGGGCGCGTACGAAAACGGAGAGCCTGACGTGAGCAAGCGCACCTACCAGCCGAACAACCGCCGGCGCGCGAAGACCCACGGCTTCCGGCTGCGCATGCGCACCCGTGCCGGCCGTGCCATCCTCTCGAGCCGTCGCGCCAAGGGTCGCACCACCCTGTCGGCCTGAGCCGACCGGGCCGGTCAGGGGACGTGGGCAGTCGTGCTGGCCGCCGCGCAGCGACTGCGGCGCAGCACTGACTTCGCCGCAGCGGTTCGCGGTGGCCGACGCGCCGGACGTGGCGCCGTCGTGGTCCACCTGACCGTGCCGGTGCTCGCCGACCCCAACCTTTCGACCTCGTCGGAGCCGGTGCGGGACGACAGTGCGGAGCAGTCATCCGCGTCGTCCCGCGCCGGCTTCGTCGTGTCCAAGGCCGTCGGCAACGCGGTGATCCGTAACCGGGTCAAGCGTCGGCTGCGGGCACTGGTCCAGGACCGGTTGACCGCCCTGCCCGCCGGCAGCACGCTTGTCGTCCGGGCGCTGCCCGCAGCGGCGGAGGCCTCGTATCCCCGCCTCGCCACCGACCTGGATGCCGCCATCGCGATCGCCCGGTCCCCCCGCGAGCGGCGGTCCCGATGACCGGTGCCGAGAAGACCAGTCCACGCGCGTCGACAACCGGTGCCAAGGTGCTGATCGCGCCCATCATCGCGTACCGTCGGTGGATAAGTCCGGCGTTGCCGGCCCGCTGTCGGTTCTACCCGTCGTGCAGCGCGTACGCCCAGGAGGCGGTCGCTCGGCACGGCGCGCTCCGGGGAGCCGCGCTGGCGGTCCGGCGGCTGTTGCGCTGCCACCCCTTCCACCCTGGTGGGTATGACCCGGTGCCGGAGCCGGGCGGCCGCCGTCGTGCTGATGTGACTGGAGCCTGAGAGTGGACTTTAGCCTCGACTGGATCTACTACGCGATCTCGTGGATCCTGCTGACCTGGCACTCCGCCTGGGACGCCATCGGGGTGCCGGTTGGTGCGGTGATCGGCACCAACTTCGCCTGGATCCTGTCCATCATCTTCCTGGTGGTCACCGTCCGGGTGATCCTGTTCCCGGTCTTCGTCAAGCAGATCAAGTCCCAGCGGGCGATGCAGGCGCTCCAGCCCAAGGTCAAGGAGCTTCAGGAGAAGCACAAGGGTGACCGGGAGACGCTCCAGAAAGAAATGATGGAGCTCTACAAGAAGGAGAAGGCCAACCCGTTGATGGGTTGCCTTCCGATGTTCCTTCAGATCCCGGTCTTCCTGGGTCTCTTCCACGTGCTGCGCCGCCTCGACCCGGACAAGCAGAGCAAGACTCTGTACGGCTGGACCGCCGACCAGTTCCAGAGCGCGTCGCAGGCGAAGCTCTTCACCGCCCCGATCGCCGGCAAGTTCGGCTCCACCGCGGACGAGTTGGCCAGCCTCGGCGCCAACGGCACCACCGTGAAGATCATTGCTGGGGTCCTGGTTCTGGTCATGATCGCGACCACCTATCTGACCAGCCGTCAGATGATCCTCAAGACCGGTTGGGCGGAGGACCCGCAGCAGCGGATGATCCAGCGGCTGATGCTCTACGGCATCCCGGCGTCGCTGCTGATCTCCGGCGCGATCTTCCCGATCGGCGTCATCATCTACTGGGTCACCAACAACCTCTTCACCCTCGGCCAGCAGCAGTGGGTGCTGCGGAAGTTCCCGCCGCCGGTGACCGCCAAGAAGGCCGTCGCCCCCGCGGCCAACCGCAACCCGGTGCAGCCCGTCAAGTCCGGTGGTCTGTTCGGTCGCGGCAAGGCGGCTCCGCCGGCGCCGGTCAAGGCGACCGCGCCCAAGGTGGCCGGGCCGAAGCCAGGTGCCAAGCCGGCGAACAACCCGAAGAAGAGCCGTCCCGCCAAGCGGCAGGGCTGAGCTCAGAGGGCCGTCGCCGGGTGACCGGCGACGGCCCGTTCCGCACCGTGCAGCCGCCGTCCGGTGGCGCCGAGCGGAACCGACCGCGCATCGTGCGGCCACGGGCGACACTGCCCGTACAGACGTGCCCGCGGGCACCGGCGACCTCCCGCCGGCCCCGGGAAACCAGTCGGACCCGACGGTCCGGCCGAGCGAGTACGGAGATGAGACCGTGACCGAGACCAGCATCCCCCGCGCCGAGCAGGCCCTGGACGAGGAGGAGACCGCAACGCTCGCGGTGGACGGTGACGACACCGAGACCGACGACGACAGCGCGGCCGACGACGACACCGATACCGCCGCCGGCGGCAGGGTGAAGAAGGCGGTGAGCGAGAGCGACCTGTTCCGGCAGAGCGAGATCGCGGCCGACTACGTCGAAGGCCTGCTCGACATCCTCGACTACGACGGTGACATCGACGAGTTGGTTGCCGCTGGGCGCCCGATGGTCGAGGTCGTCGGCGAGCGGTTGCAGAACCTGGTCGGCCAGCGGGGAGCCACCCTGGAGGCGCTCCAGGAGCTGACCCGCCTCGCCGTCTTCCGGCAGACCGGGACGCCGAGCCGGCTGCTGCTCGACGTCGGTGGCTACCGGGCGAACCGCCGCAAGGAACTCGCCGCGGTCGCCAAGAACGCCGTCGAGAAGGTCAAGGAGTACGGCGAGCCGGTCCGCCTGGAGGCGATGTCCGCGTTCGAGCGCAAGTGCGTGCACGACGTCGTCAACGCGATGTCCGGGGTGGCGAGCGAGTCCGAAGGCGTGGAGCCGAACCGGCGCATCGTCGTACGGCCGGCGGACTGACCGGGTGACCCACGACGACACCACGGCCGACGCCGTGACCGGCCCGGGCGGTACGCCGCTCGGGCCGTCCGCTGTCCGGCCGGCTGGGGATGGTGCCGACTCAGATCGACTCGGCACCACCCCGTCGCCCGCTGACGCGGCGCTACCGCCCGAACTGGCCCCGGCCGCGCTCTCCCTCTTCGGCGATCGTCTCGACCTGGCTGCCTCGTACGCCGAGTTGTTGGTCACCGACGGGGTGGTCCGCGGCCTGATCGGCCCCCGGGAAGCACCTCGCATCTGGGATCGGCACCTGCTCAACTGCGCGGCGGTCGCCGAGCTGATCCCGCCCGGCGCGTCAGTCCTCGACGTCGGGTCCGGTGCCGGTCTGCCGGGTCTGGTCCTGGCCATCGCGCGGCCGGATCTGACGGTCACCCTGATCGAGCCGCTGGCGCGACGCACGTCTTTCCTGATCGAGGTCGTCGAACGACTCGGTCTGGCCAAATCCGTGCGGGTGTTCCGTGGTCGGGCGGACGAGGCGGCTACCGGGTCGAGCGGTCGGGAACCGATAAGCGGCGACGTGGTGACCGCCCGCGCGGTCGCGCCACTGGATCGCCTCGCGGGCTGGAGTCTCCCCCTGGCGGTCCGTGGTGGCCGGCTGCTGGCGTTGAAGGGTTCGTCCGCGGCGGCCGAGATCGAGGAGCACGCCGAGGTGGTGGCGCGACTCGGTGGCGGGGAGCCGGCGGTACACCTGTGTGGGACCGGGGTGATCGATCCACCCACCACCGTCGTGGAGATCGTGCGTGAGCGGATGGTCGGCCCGGCACGCGTGGCGGCCAGCAAGCGCTCCCGCGGCGGTCGCCCCCATCGACGCTGACACTTCGCGTCATCGGGCTTCCGGCGGGTGGGTTGCCTCGTTGTACCGGTGCGGATGGACAAGGGGATGAGAACCCGACGTGGACCGGCCGCGCCCGTCCGCCGTAGGCTGACCGCGCGTCGATAGTGTGGAGCGGGCGACGGACGTCGCGGGTCTCCGACCGCTCCCGTGAGCCGTACGCTCTGGGTTGCGAGCGTGGGTGTGGCCAAGTTGACCGGGGCGCGGACCGACCATCCGAAGCGGGCAGGGATGACAGGTGCATGACGACGGCAGGTACGACGATCCACGCGTGACCGGGTCGACAGGCGATCCCGTTTCACGTGAAACCGACTACCCGAACTGGTCGCCGGACGCGACCGGGCCAGCGACCCGACCCGCGGACGGCGATCCGCTGGTGTTCGGCGGAGAACCAACGGCTCAACAGACCGGACCCGAGGCAGTGGACCCGGCGGCGGCTCGACGGACATCGGAGGGGTCGACCCGACCAGCCAATGTCGTTGAGGTGCGGCAGGCGTTGGGACGGCGCAACACCGCGAGAGCGGTTCGCTTCGAGCCTGCGGTTCCGCACCAGCCCAGCGCGGCGGCTGTCCGGGACGCCGCTCCGGTGATCGCCGACCCACCTGTCGCTTCGACCGAGTCGTTGGCCGCCGTGGCGGCCGACCCCACGTACGTTTCACGTGAAACCCCGACGCGCGAAGAGGATGACCCACCGTTGGCTATGGAGGCGATGCGCGCCGTGCAGATCCTGAATCCCAGTGGCGAGGTGACCATGCCTCGGCCCGACCGGACCCGGGTCATGTGCGTCGCCAACCAGAAGGGCGGCGTGGGCAAGACCACGACCACCGTCAACCTTGCGGTGGCGCTCGCCCTGCACGGCAACCGGGTGCTCGTGGTGGACCTCGATCCGCAGGGCAACGCCTCCACCGGGCTCAACGTCCCGCACCACACCGGAATCCCGGACGTCTACGACTGTCTGATCAACAGCGTGCCCCTGGCCGAGGTGGCTCAGGCGGTCGAGGGCATCCCCAATCTCTGGTGCGTACCCGCGACCATCGACCTGGCCGGCGCCGAGATCGAGCTGGTGTCGGTGGTGGCACGGGAGTCGCGCCTGGACCGCGCGATCGCCGCCTACCCGGGCGAGTTCGACTACGTCTTCATCGACTGCCCGCCGTCGCTCGGCCTGCTCACGGTCAACGCCCTGGTTGCCGCGCAGGAGGTGCTGATCCCGATCCAGTGTGAGTACTACGCACTGGAAGGGCTCAACCAGCTGATCAACAACATCAACCTGGTGCGCCAACACCTCAACCCGAAGCTCGATGTCTCCACGATCCTCCTGACGATGTACGACCGGCGTACCCGGCTGGCTGACGCCGTCGAGCAGGACGTCCGGAACCACTTCGGCGACAAGGTTCTCCAGGCGGTCATCCCCCGCAACGTCCGGGTCTCCGAGGCACCCAGCTACGGCCAGTCGGTGATGACCTACGATCCCGGATCGCGGGGAGCCACGAGTTACTTCGAGGCCGCCCAGGAGATTGCCGAGCGAGGCGTCAAGGAGCCGGTGGGCCGGAATGCGTAGTGCGGACGAGTCGCTGGGAGGCGAGGAATGAAGAACCGTCCTCGGGGCGGCCTGGGTAGGGGCCTGGGAGCGCTGATCCCGACCGGGCCGGTTCCGGGTGCCGCCGGCACCGTCGTGGCGGAACCGGAGAACGAGTACGCGGACGACACCGGCACCGCTGCCGTCTCGACGGTGCCTGTCGGGCCGACGGTTCACGAGCCGGAGCCCACGCTCAGTCCGGTACCCGGAGCGCGATTCGCCGAGATCCCCGTCGACGCGATCCTGCCCAACCCGAAGCAGCCCCGCCAGGTCTTCGACGAGGATGCACTGGAGGAGCTCAAGACCTCCATCCAGGAGGTCGGCTTCCTCCAGCCCATCGTCGTCCGGCAGCTCGACGACGAGAAGTACGAGCTGGTGATGGGCGAGCGGCGTTGGCGGGCCGCCCAGGCGGTGGGGCGGGACAGCATTCCGGCGATCATCCGGGACACCCGTGATGACGCCATGCTCCGCGACGCCCTGCTCGAGAACATCCACCGAGCCAATCTGAACCCTCTC
Source organism: Micromonospora sp. NPDC048839 (assembly GCF_040649915.1). Classification (NCBI taxonomy): domain Bacteria; kingdom Bacillati; phylum Actinomycetota; class Actinomycetes; order Micromonosporales; family Micromonosporaceae; genus Micromonospora; species Micromonospora sp. NPDC048839. The sequence goes on along the minus strand of NZ_JBEZGL010000020.1, from coordinate 22,388 downwards.
GAAGAGGCCGCCGCCTACCAGCAGCTGCTGGAGGAGTTCGGGGCCACCCACGAAGAGTTGGCTCGCAGGATTGGTCGGAGTCGCCCGCAGATCTCCAACACGATCCGACTGCTGAACCTGCCGGCCCAGGTGCAGCGCCGGGTCGCCGCAGGGATCCTGTCGGCGGGCCACGCCCGCGCACTGCTGAGCCTCGACGGCACCGAGGCGCAGGAGCAGTTGGCATTGCGGATCGTGGCGGAGGGCCTGTCGGTCCGGGCGACCGAGGAGATCGTCGCCCTGACGCTCAACGACGGGCCGGCGAAGGGGCAGGCGGCGAAGCGCCGGCCGAAGGCGCACGCGCCGGCCCTGACCGATCTCGCCGATCGACTGTCCGACCGGTTCGACACCCGGGTGAAGGTCGACATCGGCCGGAGCAAGGGCAAGATCACCATTGAGTTCGCGACCGTGGACGACCTTGAGCGGATCGTCGGGATCATCGGAGTGCAGCAGGAGGAGAGCGGCGACTGAATCCGCCCGCTCCGCCGACGGCCGCGCACCTCCGGGTGGCGCGGCCGTTCCGTATCCGGCTCACCGCGTTTCACGTGAAACGACCCGCCGTTTCACGCTTCCGGCAAGCGAGTTTCTGCCGTGCTGGCCGTTGTCGGCGGCCCTCGCTGCGAGACCGACCGCAACACCCCGCGCCGCCAACTGTCAGCGCTCCGTCTTCCCCCGGACCAGGCAGCAGTCGGCGCTCGGCGAGCGCGGGCGAGGGTTGGGCGACGGCTCGGCGTGCGGGGTGCGACGCCGGCCCGGGGGCAGACCCTGGCCTGGCTCGTTTCACGTGAAACGGAGATCGCTGGGCGGGAACGCCTCGGCCTCACCCGGGAATGACCATGAGGTGCCGTTGCGGCCGCTGAGTGGCTCGCTGCCGCCCCGCGTGCCGCAGGGGGACCTCCCTTTGGCCCAAGCCGCCGTGCGGGCCTCTCGACGCGAATGCGACCTCAGAGGGCTCTCTGCCGTGACTCCCCGCTCTACCGCTCGACGTTCGGCTACTGCCGCCGATCGTTGGTTCCGGGTCAGTCGTCCTCGTCCAGGTCGTGCTCAGCACCCAGTACGGCGACCTCCGGTGCTCGGCCGGGGTGCCTCCGGGTCGATCTGAGGTAGGCAGGGATCGCCGGCCGTTGGTGCCTGACGGTTGGCGAGGTCCTCCGGCGGTTGGTGCCCGATGGTGGGCGAGGTCCTCCGGCCGTCGGTGCTCCGAGGTTCGAGGGGGCATGCGGTCGGCGGTGCTCTGAGGTTCGAGGGGGCATGCGGTCGGCGGTGCTCTGAGGTTCGAGGGGGCATGCGGTCGGCGGTGCTCTGAGGTTCGACGGGGCATGCGGCCGTCGGTGCTCCGAGGTTCGACGGGGCATGCGGCCGTCGGTGCTCTGAGGTTCGACGGGGCATGCGGCCGTCGGTGCTCCGAGGTTCGACGGGGCATGCGGCCGTCGGTGCTCTGAGGTTCGACGGGGCATGC
>NZ_JBEZGL010000020.1:0-20795 GCF_040649915.1 Micromonospora sp. NPDC048839 | reverse complement strand
GCGGCCGTCGGTGCTCTGAGGTTCGACGGGGCATGCGGCCGTCGGTGCTCCGAGGTTCGACGGGGCATGCGGTCGGCGGTGCATGAGGCTCGGCGCCGGCATCCGGCCGTCGGTGCATGAGGCTCGGCGGGGCATCCGGCGTCGTTCATGACCGTGGGGTGGGAGCTTCCAGCCCGTTGGTGCCCGAGGTTCGCCGGAGGGGTCGGATCGTTGGTGCTTGACGCTCGGCCGGGCACCTCCATCGTCGTCGTTTGGGTGCTGCCTCGCGTTCCCCCGATCTCTGGCGGCTTCCGACGTCTGCTGATAGGCCACGGATCGTCGGTCCTCCGCGGAGGCGGCTCGTTCCACGCGCGTGATCGCGGGCCTCCTCTCCCCGAGGCGTGGACGCGGCGTCGGGCGACTGGCGCTATCCCACGTCCCTTGAGCCACGCAGGACTGTCAGCACTCGGCTGGGCTCGCCGGGTGGAAGCGCGGCGGCCTCGCAGCGATGTGTCTTCGTGGACGTGCCCCAGGGGCGACAGCAGGGCACGGAGATCGCCTCCGGTGCCCGCCGTAACCCTCGTCTTCTCCGTGGGTGTCGACGACCTATCCGCCGCCGAAACCGACGCCGGGACTGCCGGCGCCCAGCGGCCGGCGTAGGCGGTTGCTCCGGTCAGCTTCCGCAGCGGCAACGGACGGCAGTTCGGCCGGATCCGGCCGGCGCTGTCGAGCAGTTGCTGCCACGCGTTCAGCGACCCGCGGACAACGACCGACCGGCCGAAAAGTTATCCACACCCTTTGTCCACAGGCACCCCCTGTTTCACGTGAAACAGCGCGTGAGAGCGGGTGTGAGCCTGTGGATGACGGCCTGTGTTGGGGATCTCGGCAGCCTGTGGATATCGGTTCGTCGCGCGGTGGTGACGTGGCACACGTGGCCGACCGAGGGCACTGATCTGGTCGGTCGGGAGCGGTCAAACAGGTAGGGACAGCGGTGCCAGACTCGGTTAGGGTCAGCGTCGTGCACGACACCCCTCCCTCAGTCCCGGACTTCACGCAGTGGCCGTCGTTTCCCTTCGAGGGGGACCTCCACGTGAAGCAACTCGATGATCCGGTCCCGGTCGAGCCGCCCCGGAAGGGCGAGGGTCTCCGGGAATGCACCGCCTGCAACGCACCCGACGAGGCCTATATCTGGGTCGGCGAGCGGTGGCGGGTCCGTGCCATGGACCGACCCACCGGCCTGCCCATGGTGCTCATCCTGGAATCGCGAACCCACCTCGACCTCGGCGACCTGCCGAACCTGCTCGCCGCCGAGCTGGGCGTGATGACCGTACGGCTGGAACGGGCCATCAGGTCGCTCGACGGTGTGGCGCGGGTGCACGTCAACCGGTGGGGAGACGGCTCGGCCCACCTGCACATGTGGTTCCTCGCCCGGCCGTACGGTCGCCTCCAGTTGCGGGGCACCTTCCTGTCGCTGTGGGATTCGATCCTGCCGCCGATCTCCGAGGCGCAGTGGCGGGAGAATCTGGCGCTCGTCGCGGCCTGGCTTGCCGAGTTCGGCGGCCGTCCGCTTGCCGAGCCACCCCGGATTCAGTGGCAGGCACCGTCCAGTCTGCTGGCCCAGTCCGCCGCTGCGGACGCCGCTGCCGCCGCGCAGGCAGCATCGGCGGAGGCAGCTTTGGCAGCCTCGGTCATCGAGGCAGCAGAGGAAATCCCGGAACCAGTGCCGGAGCCCGACGCCAGCGCCGATCAAAACGACGGTGACGGAGCATCCGCAGGCGGTCCCGTCGTCCTGGGCTCGGACACTGGCTCGTCGGTCGACACCGAACCGCCGACGGGTGGATCCGCTCGATTGGCATCCGCCAGCAACGAGCCAACCGGCGCAACCACCGCCCCAGCAGTCGGCACCCCAGCAACCGGCACCCCAGCAACCGGCACCCCAGCAACCGGCACCCCAGCAACCGGCGAGCCCACATCAGGTACCTCAGCAGCCGGCGCCGTTGGTACCGAGGAGTCGGCTCCCGGCGGGTCCGCAGACCTCAGCGGTGCCGCAGCCCTTCGTGAGCGGGCGGGCAGCACCGATGTCGAGGCCGCCCTCAGCGGGGCCAACGAGACCGCCCCCAGAGCCACCCCGGACGGCGAAACCCCGAACAGCGCCACTGCGGACACCCGCACTGCGAGTGCTTCATCTGCCGCACCCGTGCACGGCAACGGCCCGGACGCACCCGACGTACGTAAGGCTCCCTGAGCGGGGACCGACCACGAGGGTGGCGCGGCGGCGGTCCGGGCTCGCGGCAACCGCGCAAACCTCGTGGTCGGCCCGCGAGCGCTGCCGCACCGCGACGGTTCGGCCCGCGAGCGCTGCCGCACCGCGACGGTTCGGCCTGCGAGCGCTGCCGCACCGCGACGGTTCGGCCCGCGAGCGGTGCCGCACCGAGACGGTGGCGAGTGGGTCAGGCAGTGGTGACGCGGGCCGCCGCTCGGGCGACCAGGGTGCCGAGGAGTCGGCCGAAGTCCAGCCCCGTTGCCTGCACGGCGAGTGGCAGTAGAGACGTCTCGGTCATGCCCGGCGAGACGTTGACCTCCAACACGTGCGGCTGCCCAGCAGCGTCCACGATCATGTCGACCCGCGACAGGTCCCGCAGGCCGAGCGCGGTGTGCGCGGCGAGGGCCACGTCGGCGACGGTGGCGGACACCTCCGGGTCCAACCGGGCGGGAGCGTGCCAGGTGGTGCGCCCGGCCGTGTAGCGGGCCGCGTAGTCGTACACGCCGTTGCGCGGCACGATCTCGACAGGTGGCAGCGCCTGTGGTCCGTTGCCCAGGTCGATCACGGAGACCGCGACGTCCATCCCGGGCACGTACCGCTCCACCAGAGCGGTGGAGTCGTACGCGAAGCAGCCCACCATCGCGGCGGGCAACGCCGCAGCCTCCCGGACCACCGCGCCTCCCAGTCCCGATCCGCCCTGTGCGGGCTTCACCATCAGCGGCAGGCTCAGTCGGTCGACGATCCGATCCAGTACGGCGACCGCGCCGAGCTCGGAGAAGCGGTCGTGTGGGAGGGCCACCCAGTCCGGGGTGGGGATGCCGTTCTCGCGGAGCACCGCCTTGGCCGACGGCTTGTCCCAGGCGACCCGGGAGGCTCGGGCGTCACAGCCGACGTACGGGATGTCGCACAGGTCCAGCACACCGCGCAGCGATCCGTCTTCACCGGTGGCACCGTGCAGTGCGATGACGACCGCGTCCGGCGGGTCGGCGGCCAGCGCCGGCAGCAGGGCCACGTCGGCGTCCCGCAGCTCGGCTTCCACGCCGATGGCGCGCAGCGCGTCGAGCACCCGGCGACCGGAGCGCAGTGACACGTCCCGTTCGTAGGAGAGTCCACCGGCGAGCACGACGACCCGCAGGTCGGCCGGAATGGCGGGATCGGTCACGAGGAGGCGCTCGGCGGCGGTCGTACCCATGCCGGCATCATGCCAAGTCGGGTCCTGGCACGTCGGAGCCGGCCTGGCCGCGTCGGCCGGTGGCGCCGCCACCCACGGCGCCGAAGACCCGGCGCATCGCGATCTCCTGCTCCATCACACCGGCCAGCCGGCGGACGCCCTCGCGGATTCGCTCCGGCGGCGGGAAGCTGAAGTTCAGGCGCATCGCGCCGGTGCCGGTGCCGTCGGCGTAGAAGCCGGTGCCGGGCACGTAGGCGACCCGGGCGGCGACCGCGCGGGGCATCATCGCCTTCGAGTCGAGCCCGTCGGGCAGGGTGGCCCACACGAAGAGACCACCGGCCGGCGTGGTCCAGCTGGTGCCCTCGGGCATCAGGTCCGTCATCGCGTCGAGCAGCGCGTCCCGGCGTTCCCGGTAGACCTCGCGATAGACCTTGAGTTGCTGCCGCCAGGGCATCGTGCCCAGGTACGTGGAGACCGCGGCCTGGGCGTAACTGCTGGGGCAGAGGATCTGCGCCTCGCTGGCGATGACCAGCTTGTCGCGGACCGCGTGCGGCGCCAGGATCCAGCCGACCCGCAGGCCGGGGGCGAAGGTCTTGGAGAAGGTGCTGAGGTAGAAGACCCCGTCCCGACGACGGGCCCGCAGGGGCGCCGGCGCGTCACCCTCGAACCCCAACTGACCGTACGGGTCGTCCTCGACGACGAGCAGGCCGGCGCTCTCACAGATGTCGAGCACCCGTTCGCGGCGTTCCTCGCTGAGCGTCACGCCGGTCGGGTTCTGGTAGGTGGGGATCGTGTAGAGGAACTTCACCCGCCGGCCGGCACGGGCCAGGTCGGCGATGACCGCCTCCAGCGCCTCCGGAATCAGCCCGTCCGCGTCCATCGGCACGTGCACGACCTGCGCCTGGGCGGCCTGGAACACCCCGAGCGCACCGACGTACGTCGGCCCCTCGGCGAGCACCACGTCACCCGGGTCGAGGAAGAGTCGGGCCACCAGGTCAAGTGCCTGCTGCCCGCCGACGGTGACCACGACGTCCTCGGGGGAGGCACCACACGCGGCGTCGATCCCAGAGAGCGACATCACCTCGCAGATCCGCTCACGCAGTTCGAGGGTGCCCTGGCCGATGCCGTACTGGAGGGTGGTCACGCCGTGCTCCGAGCCGAGCCGGCCGAGCATCTCACCGACCGCGTCCAGCGGAAGGGCGGCGATGTACGGTGCGCCACCGGCGAGCGAGACGACCTCTGGACGGCTGGCGACCGCGAACAGTGCTCGGATCTCGGAGGCGGTCATTCCGCGGACCCGCCGGGCGTACCGGTCGGTGTAGTCGTCGAGTGTCGTGCCGGTCATGACCTCACCTCGATCGCTGCTCGGGTGGCTGCCGCCCCGGGGTACCCCATCCCCTGATGACCATGGCGGAAGGGACACCGATTGTCGATCCTAATCCGCAGGTGTCGCGTCGTCGCCGTACCGAAGCGGATCGACCACATGGCGGACCCTCGTCGGCGTCCCCCGATGTGGTGGGCATCTGCGCGTCCCCTCCCGGATCGCCGATCGGCGGCGTACGATCGCTCGTCGGAGCAGGAAAGCGGCGCTGTCGTTGCGTGCCGCTCCTACCACCGAGCCTATTGTGGGGATGCGCCATATGTCGCGACGTCTGGTCAGCCTGACCCTCGACACCCTGGAAGACCTTCCTCGCCCGTGCCGGCAGTGCGTCTACTGGGAGCTTGATCCGGTCTCCGCGGACCGGGCCTGCGCCGCCGGTGATCCGGGCCTGGAGAAGGAGGCGTGGGTCTCCCAGACGCTGCTGGAGTGGGGTTCCTGCGGCAAACTCGCGTACGTCGACGGCATGCCTGCGGGTTTCGTGACGTACGCGCCGCCCGCCTACGTGCCCCGCTCGATGGCGTTCCCGACCTCACCGGTCTCCGCTGACGCGGCACTGCTGATGACCGCCAACGTGGTCGCCGCGTTCGCTGGTGGCGGGCTGGGCCGGATGCTGGTGCAGGGTGTCGCCCGGGACCTGACCAAGCGGGGGATCAAGGCCATCGAGGCGTTCGGCGACGCCAAGTTCGGCGACGCGGACGACCCCGTGGGCGGTTGCGTGGCACCTGTCGACTTCTTCCTCTCCGTGGGGTTCAAGACCGTCCGTCCGCATCCGCGTTTCCCCCGGCTGCGCCTCGAACTGCGGACCGCGTTGAGCTGGAAGTCCGACGTCGAGTACGCGCTGGAGAAGCTGCTCGGCTCGATGAGCCCGGAGACGCTGCTTCGCCCGGTCCGTCCCGCTCCCGCCACCCGTTCCACCCACACCTGATCGCCGAACCGGCGGGTCAGTCGACCACCGTGCCGGCGGTGACGACGGCCCGCAGTTCGCTGACGTCGAGCGAGCCGGTGGGCACGTCCCGTTCGATCGGGTAGTACATCCGCTGCACCGCCGCCACGATCGCCTCCACCACCCGGTCGCGGAAACGCGGGTCGACAAGTTGGGCGCGGTCCGTGGGCGAGGTGAGGTAGCCGACCTCGACCCGGACGGCCGGCATCCGTGTCAGCCGCAGCAGGTCCCAGGTCTTGGCATGGGTACGGCAGTCCCGGAGCCCCGTGCGGGCCACGATCTCCCGCTGCACCAGCCCGGCCAGGCGTTCACCGGTCGCCGACGTCACGCCGTTGTCGGTGCCGTAGTGGTAGGTGGCGACGCCCTCCGCGTCGGGGTTGGCGTGGCCGTCCAGGTGCAGCGAGATGAACACGTCGGCGCCCAGCGAGTTGGCGAGCAGTGCCCGGTCGGTGTCCGGCAGACATCTGTCGGGCGACGGGCCGCGGGTGAGCTGCACCCGTACCCCGGTCGCGGCGAGTCGTCCCTCCAGCCGGCTGGCCAGGTCATGCACCAGGTCCGCCTCCGTCCAGCGCAGCGACCCGTCGGGCACCACCATCCCGGGGTCGGTGCCGCCGTGTCCGGGGTCGACGACCACCGTCTTGCCGACCAACGCCGGCCCGGACTGCCGGATCGCGTCGGACTCGCGCAGCCACTGCGGTCGGCCACCGACGACCTTGCGGCCGATCCGGCGCAACGCGTTCATGGTGTGTGGGCCGCAGGATCCGTCCGGGGCGAGGCCGACCTCACGCTGGAACTGGGCGACCGCCCGGGACGTTCGGATGCCGTAGGTGGCGTCCGCCCGGCCCACGTCGTACCCCATCTCCAGCAGCCGCTCCTGCAGTGACCGCACGTCCTCGCCGGTGAGCGGGTCGGGGACCGCGTGGTAGAGGGTGCGGGCGCCGAGCCGCCAGCGGGCGGCGTCCAGGGCGCGCCAGGTTTCCGCCCCGACCCGGCCGTCCACGCTGAGGCCCCGGGACTGCTGGAACGCGCGGACCGCCCGCTCGGTGTCGAGGTCGAATTCTTCGGCGGCCGGTCCGGCGGCGGTGAGCAGGTCGAGGCCGGTCAGGATGCTGCGGATCTCCGTGACCGCGGGTCCCCGGTCACCGGATCGGATCGGACGCACGGCACGACCCCCTCTGCACGACACTGGCTGGCCGGGCGGCCCAGGGTTGAGGCTATGCGTTCCGGGGTGGCGAGGTGGCACGGCCGGGAAAAACGTCGGCCGGAAAGACACCGAACCCCGCACCCGACGAGCGGGTACGGGGTTCGGTGAATGTTTCTGCTGGTCAGAGAGCCGATTCGATGAGCCGGACCAGTTCGCCCTTCGGCTTGGCGCCAGCGATCGACTGCACCGGCTGGCCGTTCTTGAACACGGTGAGCGTCGGCACCGACATGACCCGGTAGGCGCGTGCGGTCTCCGGGTTCTCGTCGATGTTGAGCTTGACGATGCTGACCCGGTCGCCCATCTCGCCGGCGATCTCCTCGAGCAGTGGCGACACCTTGCGGCAGGGGCCGCACCACTCGGCCCAGAAGTCCACCAGAACCGGCTTGTCGGCCTGCAGTACGTCAGCGACGAAGCTCTTGTCGGTGACCGCCTTGGTATTTCCCACTGTGCCCCTCCTCCGGGATGTGTTACTTGTTTCAGCTGAGCGTCGCGATGAACCGTTCGGCGTCGAGCGCGGCGGCACAGCCGGTGCCGGCCGCGGTGATCGCCTGACGGTAGGTGTGGTCGACCAGGTCGCCGGCGGCGAAGACGCCGGGCACGTTGGTGCGGGTGCCGGGGGCCTGGACCTTCACGTAGCCCTCGTCGTCCATGTCGACCTGACCACGGAAGAGCTCGCTGCGGGGGTCGTGACCGATGGCCACGAAGACACCTGTCACGTCCAACACCTTGGTGTCACCGGTGTGCACGTTGCGGACCCGTACGCCGGTGACCTTGCCGTCGTCGCCCAGGATCTCCTCGACGGCGCTGTTCCACTCGACCTTGATCTTCTCGTTGCTCAACGCCCGCTCGGCCATGATCTTGCTGGCCCGGAACGAGTCGCGACGGTGGATGATGGTGACCGACTCGGCGAAGCGGGTGAGGAAGCTCGCCTCCTCCATCGCCGAGTCGCCGCCGCCGACGACCACGATGTGCTGGTTGCGGAAGAAGAAGCCGTCGCAGGTGGCGCAGGAGGAGACGCCGTGGCCGAGGAACTCCTGCTCACCGGGCACGCCCAGCGGACGCCAGGCCGAACCGGTGGAGAGGATGATGGATCGGGCCCGATAGGCGGTCTCGCCGACCCACACGGTGCTCACCGCGCCGGAACCGGCGTCGCCGGTGTCCACCAGCTCGACCCGGGTCACGTCGTCGGTGAGGAACTCGGCACCGAACCGCTCGGCCTGCTTGCGCATGTTGTCCATCAGCTCGGGGCCGAGGATGCCGTCGGCGAAGCCGGGGAAGTTTTCCACCTCGGTGGTGGTCATCAGGGCACCACCGGACTGCACGCCCTCGATGATCAGGGGCTTCAGGTTGGCGCGTGCGGCGTAGACCGCCGCGGTGTAGCCGGCCGGCCCGGAGCCGATGATGATCAGGTTGCGGACCTCGTCCACTGCCGTCTCCCGAGTGTGTGTGTTCAGCGTCGGTGAGCGCACCGGTGCTGATCCGAGTTGCCGACGCCTGGGTGGGGTCGACAGCTGACTTCCAGAACGTCATCGTACGAAGCGGGGATTCCCGAGACGGGCATCTGGTGGGTCAGGTCACGTGGGTGGTCATCGTGCCGATGACCGTGGATTCACCCTACCCGCGCCGAATACCGGCTGTCCGCGCCGGACCCCGGCACTCCGCACTCCGGGCCGCTCACCCAGGCCCAGCGGGCCCCGGTCGCGTCGGTGAAACGGATGATCAGCGTCTGCTCGCCCTGGAAACGCGCGTAGTCGATCACTTCGACCGCCAGCGGAGCGGATCCGTGTTCCGCCGTCACCTCGGCCAGGCAGGTGCTCAGTGCCGCCTCGGTGGTCAGCCGGGCCAACTGGTCCAGCCCGTCGGGCGACGAGCGTCGCTCCTGCTCGGTGGCCACGCCCGGCTGGGAGCCGGGGGCGGCACCGCTCGTCCGGCCGGGCGTGGTCTGCCGGTCGGCGTTCGGCGCGTTGCCGAGGGTCTGCGGGGTGTAGTCCGTACCGCTGCGCAGCGTCGGGCCGGTGGTGCGGGCCGCCGCGGCGTCCCCGGGCGCGTTGGCCGGGTGCCGTTCAATGGCGATGGTGCCGGAGTCGTCGCCCGCGCGCATCGACAGCTGGTTGAGACCCAGCGCGAGCGCGACGACGGCAATCACGGCGGCGGCCACCGGCGTGCCACGGCGTACCCAACCGATCCGACGACCTGGGCCGGTGGACGCCCGGCGACCAGAACGGGCCGGTACGGGGATGGCTGCCCATCGACCGGACCCGCCCTGCACCGGTACGACAGGCGATGTCGTGGGGCGGTCGACGTCGGCAGCCTCGTCGGTCGTGGTGTCTTCCACCATCGGCTCCGCGTCGACAAGCGCGGTGGTGAGACGGTCGAAGATCGCCTGCGGCATCCGCGGCGACGGCTCGGCCCAGCGGCCCAGGTCCGCGTGGACCTCCGCGAGCGCGGGTGCCAGCAGCGCGTACGCCTCGGCCCAGGCCGGGTCCGTGGACACCAGCCGGGCGACTTCCTCCTGCTGCGGGGTGCCGTCCAACGCCCCGCCGAGGTAGTCAGCGAGGAGGTCGTCGTCGACCTCCCGGAACCCCTCGGTCGTCACGTGTCCTCCTGGTTGGCGTCCCGCCGGTACCGGCCCGATCCCGATCCGACGCCCTCGGCCGGGCCTGGGTTCCCCGGCGTGACGCCCGGCACCTCCCTGGTCGGGCCGGGTGGGTCCGGTCGGGCCGACGGCGGCGAGGTGCGGGCGGGCCGAAGATGCCCGAGCAGCACGGCCAGCCGCGCCCGCCCCCGGGCGCACCTGCTCTTCACCGTGCCCTCGGCGACACCGAGGATGCGGGCGACCTCGGCGACCGCGTAGCCCTGCACGTCCACCAGCACCAGCGCGGCACGTTGCTCGAGGGGCAGCGCGGCCAGCGCCTCGCGGACCACGAGCGCGGTGTCGTGGTCCGGTGCGGGCGCGATCGGCTCGATCGCGCCGGTGCCCGAGCCGTCCCCCGCACGGTTGCCGTCCGGCAGCGGCACGGTGGGGTGTGCCTGTCGGCGACGGATCCGATCCAGGCAGGCGTTCACCACGATCCGGTGCAACCAGGTGGTGACGGCGGAGTCACCGCGGAAGCGGGCGGCCGCCCGGTGCGCGTTGAGCAGCGCGTCCTGGAGTGCGTCGGCGGCCTCTTCACGGTCGCCGAGCGTACGCAGGGCGACCGCCCAGAGCCGGTCGCGGTGCCTGTGGAACAGCTCGGCGAAGGCCTGCCGGTCGCCGTCGACGTGGGCGCGCAGCAGCTCCAGATCCGAAGCGGCGGCGCGCCCGTCCATCACCACGTCCTGCGGATGCGGTGCCACGGCGGAGATGCCGGGATCACGACCCCTGGACCGTGATCTCCTCGACGTCGACCTGGAAGCCCCGCTCGCTGGCCGGCAACTCGGTGATCCAGAACAGCAGGTACTGGTATTTCGCGTCGGCGTCGAAGCCGTCGAACGCCATCGTGGTGCCGTCGTGGTCCTCGAAGGGCTGCCCGATGGTGGTCTTCTCGGTCTTGTAGTTGGCGATCAGTTGCTTGTCGCCGTTGGAGGTCGACGGCGGGTTGACGGTGCCGGTGAGGAGCTGGGCGGAGGCGCCGCGGGCCGACAGGACCGCCTGCACCGACTTGACGGTGTGTGGCGCGCCGAGATCCAGCCAGATCCCCATGCCCTGCTTCTGGTTGCCGAACTTGGCGGCCGTGTACGTGTCGGTGCCCCAGCCCTTGTCCGGGTCGCCGTCGATCACCTTGTCGGCTCCGCCCAGCTCATCGCGCATCTGGCTGTCCGGGTCGATGATCCGAACACCCTTGACGGGCAGCTTGCGGACCGTGGCGGCGGCCGGAGTGGAATCGCTGGCCGGGGCGCTCGACGATGGCGCGGGACCCTGGCCGGTCTGTGGCTCCTTGTCGCCGAGCGTGCTGATCCCGATCAGCAGACCGACCAGAGCCACCGCCAGCAGGCCGGCGATGCCGATGGCGACCTTACGACCACCGGCTGCGGCCAACGGCGACGGCTCTTCGCCGGTCTCGCCGGCGAACCGCAGCGGGCCGCTGTTTTCGAGGTAGTGCTCCTCCTCGGCCGGCACGTCCAGTCGGGCCAGCTCGGCGGCGAGCACATCGGAGGACGGCGGCGCGATCTCGGCGTCGAGCAGATCCATGGTCAGGTCGTCCAGGTACGCGGGCACGCCCGCCCGGACCTGACGTGGTGCCGCGATGCCACCACCGGCGTCCCGAACGGCGTCCGGGATGGCGGCCCGGCCGTGACCGGCGGTGGCGCCGTGCAGCGGCGCCTCGGCGTGCGGCCACGAGCCGGTGAGGGCGAAGTAGAGGATGCCGCCGACCGCCCGGATGTCGTTCTCCTGGCTGTCCGCGCCGTCGGTGCGTGCGTCGGCCAGGACCACGCGGCCCTCGTCACTGATCATGACGGTGCCGGGGTGGACGTTGCCGTGGACCATGCCGGTGGCGTGCACGGCGGCGAGGGCACTCGCGACGGCGTTACCGATCGCGGTGGCGCGGGCCGGGTCCAGGGGGCCGTCGGCCGCCAGGTCGCGCAGGGACTGCCCGTCGACCCACTCGCGCACCACGTACGCCCGCTCGGCCTCGTCGATCGCGTCGTAGACGCCGACCAGGTTGGGGTGGATGACCCGGCTCGCCGCGACGGCGGCCTGGAGCATCTCGGTGGCGGAGTCGCCACCCGGGTAGCGCAGCACCACCGCGACGGGACGGCGCAGGATGACGTCGACCCCGCGCCAGACCAGCCGACCCGCGCTGTCGTTGTTGATGTGCTCAACCAGCTCGTACCGCTCGGCGAGGACTTCACCGGCCGTGGGAGCACCGAAGGTCATGACCGGAGGAGCGCTTTCGTCCGCCTCCTGACCCTCGCCGACCTGGGTCACCCGTCCTCCCTCGGTGATCGTGTCGATCGATGGACCCGCACTGCTGGGCATGTGGCTTCCCGCTCTGCCGTTGAAGGAACCGGCCGACCGGTGTCGACGCGCAGCGTCGGCCCCTGCCGTACCCGTCGAGAGCGACCTTACCCGGGTTGCCCGTCTCCCCGACATGTCATCTTCCCGCCGTACACGACGGGCTTCCGGCAGTCGAAGAACTCGTCCGGTTACGACCGTTGTCAGCCACGTTGCTGGCACATGTACTAGCTAATCTACGGCTTCACCGCAAGTAACCGACGCCGGGGCTGGGCTGGTGTGGCGCTCCCGCCACCGTGCCTGTTCCCGCCGATCGGCTTGCCACGCTCAGCCGTACGGTTGGTTATCCACAGGCTGATGCGGTGGTTGACCGGCGAATCGCGGAGTTATCCACAGCTGTGTCCCCAGCCTGGTGATCCGTGGTCACGTTCCGTGTGTACACAAACTTTTTGTAATCGATCACTGTCGGTCAGCGACCGAGGCGGCGGCGGACCATGCCGACCACCTCGGTGATCTCGCCGATCCGCAGCAGCGTGGCCAGACCCAGGTAGCTGCCGCCGATCACCGCGCCGCCGATGACGAGTTGGATGGCCGCCTCGATCCAACTTGGCCGGTCGCCGCCGGGTAGCAGGCTGATCACCAACCATCCGACAAGTGCCGCGCCGAGTGCGGCGACCACGACCCGGCCGAGGGTGCGCATGATGCCGCCCAGCCCGATCCGGCCGACCCGGGGCCGCAGCAACCAGGCGGAGGCGACCGCCGCCGCCACGTACGAGACCGCGTTGCCGATCATCATCCCGGCGGCCGCGAAGTGCGCGGCGAAGGCGGCGAACAGCACGATCTGTACGCCGACCCGCAGCGCCACCACCGGGATGTTGATCAGGGCTGGGGTGCGGGTGTCCGGCAGCGCGTAGAAGGCGAAGGTGAAGAGCTGACTGATCGCGAACGGCACCAGGGCGAGCGCGGCGGCCAGCAGAACGGTGGACGTCGCCGTCGCGTTCTCGGCGGTGAACGCGCCGTACCGGAAGACCACGACCGAGATCGGGGTGGACAGCACGGCGTAGCAGACGGCGATCGGCGCGAGCACCGCTGTCACCATCCGGACACCCCGGGAGAGGTCGGCGGTGACGTCGTGGAACCGTCCGTCCGCTGCCGCCGCGGCCATCCGGGGCATCAGCGCGGTGATGATCGAGACGGCGATGATGCCGTGCGCCATCATCAGCAGCAGGAAGACGTTGTTGTAGATCAGGATGCCGGCCTGGTCCGTGCCCGCAGCGCGGGTGAGGAGGTTGACCACCACGAAGAGGCCGAGCTGGTTGACGGCCACGTAGCAGAACATCCAGGCGCCGAGCTTGGCCAGCTCGCGCAGCCCCAGCTCGCGGAAGTCGAACCGCCACTTCCAGCGGAAGCCGACCTTGCGCAGTGCCGGCAGCAGACCGGCGGTCTGCACCGCCACGCCGAGCAGGGTGCCGCCACCCACCAGCAGAATCCGGCCGAGGCCCATGTCGTCCGGCTGCAGTCCCTTCGCCCCGTAGACCAGGATGTAGAGACCGAAGACGCCGATCACCACGAGGTTGTTGAGGATGGGCGCCCACATCGGCGCGGCGAAGTGCCCCCGGGTGTTCAGGACCGCGGCGATCAACGCGCTGACGCCGGTGAAGAACAGCATCGGCAGGACCAGCCACGACAGGCGCGTGATCAGCTCGGTGTAGGCCTGGTCCTTGCCGCTGGCGTAGATGGCGGTCAGCCAGGACGCCGACGCCACGGCGAGCAGGGCCGCCACCGCCAGCGCCAACACCGCGAGGCTGAGCAGCCGTTGGGCGTACGCCTCGCCCCGGTCCGCGTCGCTCTTGCGTCGACGGACCAGCACCGGGATCAGCACGCTGGTCAGCACCCCGCCGAGCAGGAACTCGTACACCTGGTTGGGGAGGAAGATGGCTGTCGTGTAGGCGTTGCCGATCAGGTTGCCGAGGGCGGCACCGATCATCAGGTTCCGGATGAAGCCGGTGCCCCGGCTCACCAGGCTGCCGATCGCCATGACCGCGCTGTTCGCGGCGGCACTGGTTTCGCCGACGACCTCGGGCGGGGGCGCCGTGGCCTCCACGCCGGGCTGGTTCAGCGGCTCCGCGGAGATGAAGATCGCCCCGTCAGCCGGCGGCACGTTACCGTCCGGCGTGGCGTTGGCGCTGCGGTAGAGCCCGCCGCTCATCTCCAGCCTCCCAGGGGTACGTCGAGTCGGACACCGACCCGCACCCCACAGACCATAGTCAACCCCCACCCGTTACCCACGCCCGGCGGATCGGATCACACCTCGGCCCGATAGGCTGGGGATCCCATGTCCGACGCCTCCGCTCCCCACGCCGCCGACCGCCGCGAACTCACCGCCGCGCAGCGCAACGCCGTCGCCGAACTGCTCCGGGTCTCCCCGGTCGCCGACGAGTTGGGCCGCCGGTTCGTCCGCGCCGGTCACGAGTTGCACCTGGTGGGCGGTTCGGTGCGGGATGCCCTGCTCGGTCGACTCGGTGACGACCTCGACTTCTGCACCGACGCGCACCCGGACGAGACGCTGCGGATCCTCAAGGGCTGGGCCGAGTCGATCTGGGAGACCGGCCGGGAGTTCGGCACCATCGGCGCGCAGCGCGACGGCCTCCGGTTGGAGATCACCACCTTCCGGGCCGAGTCGTACGACCAGGTCAGCCGCAATCCGGTGGTGGTGTACGGCACCAGCCTCGACGAGGACCTCAAGCGGCGCGACTTCACGATCAACGCGATGGCGGTCAGCCTGCCGGAGCACCGTTTCACCGACCCGCACGGCGGCCTGGAGGACATCTCGGCCAAGGTGATCCGGACTCCGAGCACCCCGGGTGAGTCGTTCGGCGACGACCCGTTGCGGATGCTGCGGGCCGCCCGGTTCGCCGCCCAGTTGCGCTTCGCCGTGCACCCGGACGTGCACCTGGCGATGAGTGCGATGGCCGCCGACCTGGACCGGATCACCGCCGAGCGGATCCGGGACGAGTTCACCAAGCTGCTCTGCGGCACGGACCCGATCACCGGGCTGCGGCTGCTCGTCGACACCGGCCTGGCCGAGCGGTTCCTGCCGGAGCTGACCGGTCTGAAGCTGGAGATCGACGAGCACGCCCAGCACAAGGACGTCTACGAGCACACCCTGACGGTCGTCGAGAACGCGGTCTCCTACGAGGAGGAGGGCTGCGACTTCATCCTGCGGATGGCCGCCCTCCTGCACGACGCGGGCAAGCCGGCGACGAAGGCGGTCGGGTCCGACGGTCGGGTCAGTTTCCACCACCACGAGGTGGTCGGCGCCCGGCTGACCAAGGCCCGGATGAAGGCGATGCGGTACCCGAAGGACGTCACCGCGAAGGTGACCGCGCTCGTCGCGCTGCACCTGCGTTTCTACGGGTACGGGCGGGGTGAGTGGACCGACTCGGCGGTGCGTCGCTACGTCGCCGATGCCGGTGACCTGCTGCCCCGGTTGCACAAGTTGACCCGCTCGGACTGCACGACCCGTAACCGGCGCAAGGCCGCCCAGCTCGCGGCGGACTACGACGCGCTGGAGGAGCGGATCGCCCGGATCGAGGCCGAGGAGGATCTGGCCCGGGTCCGCCCCGACCTGGACGGTAACGCGATCATGGAGTTGCTCGGCGTACCGCCGGGGCCGGTCGTCGGGCGGGCCTGGAAGCACCTCAAGGAGCAGCGCCTGGAGCACGGCCCGCTGGACCGCGATGCGGCCGAGGCGGAGCTGCTGCGCTGGGCCCGCGCCGAGGGCCTGATCACCTAACCCGGCCCGCCGGCTGGCCTGTTGCGGAAGATCTTGGAAGGAAAGTGCCCCCGGAGGGGCGCCTTCCTTCCAAGATCTTTACGGCTTCTGGTCTTCCGTGTCAGCGGGTCTCGACGGCCGTCCCGTCCACGGAAGCGCCCTTGCCGGCGGACGCGCCGTTGCCGGCCGGGGTCGACGCCGCACCGAGGCGGCCCAGCAGACCGGCCAGGTCGATCCCGGTCAGGTCACTGCCGAGTTGGAGCCCCTGGGCCACGTTGCCGGCCACCGACTTCGTCAGCGACGACGCGCCGTCGGTCGAGATGACAGTCATCTTGTCGATCGCCCCGATCGGCGCGCTGGCCGCCTCCACCACCTGCGGCAGCACCTTGACCAGCAGGTCCAACACCGCCGCCTCCCCGTACGCGGCGAACGCCTCGGCCTTGCGCGCCATCGCGTCCGCCTCGGCCTCGCCCCTGGCCAGGATGGCCGCCGCCTCGGCCTGACCCTCCCGCTCCACCGCCTCGGCGATCGCGGAACGGCGGCGCTGCTCGGCCTCGCCCTCCTTGGCGCCCTCGATCGCGTTCGCCTCGGCGAGCGCGGCACGCCGGGCCCGCTCGCCCTCACCGGTGAGCCGCGCCTGCTCGGCGGAGGCCTGCGCGGCCGCGATGACCGACTGCCGCTGCGCGTCGGCGTGCAGCACCGCCGCCGCGCGGGACGCCTCGGCCTCCTGCTCCACCTTGTACCGGGCCGCGTCGGCGGGCTTGCGTACCTCGGTGTCCAGTTGGCGCTGCTTGAGTTCGGCGTTGCGCTCGGCGACCTTCTGCTGCTCGGAGAGGATCGCCTGGTCCCGCTCCGCCTGGGCGAGCGGCCCGGCGGCGGCGGACTTCGCCTTCGCCGCGTCGATCTCGGCCTGGATGCCGGCCTGCTTCAGGGCCAGGTTCCGGTTGGCCTCCGCGATGGCCTCCTCGGCGAGGAGGCGTTCCTGCTCCGCCTGCTGGCGGGCGCGTGCCTCGGCGATGGCCGCGTCCTTGAGCACCCGGGCGGCCTCGGGCCGGCCCAGGTCCTGCAGGTAGGAGCCTTCGGCGAGGATGTCCTGGAGCTGGAAGGTGTCCAGCACGAGACCCTGGTTGGTCATCGAGTGCTCGGCCTCCTCGGCGACCGCGCTGGCGAACGCCGCCCGGTCCCGGATGACCTCCTCGACGGTGAGTCGGCCGACGATCGAACGCAGCGCGCCGGCCAGCACCTCCCGGGTGAAGTTGTCGATCTCGTCCTGTTGGTGCAGGAACCGCTGCGCCGCCGCCCGGATCGCGTCCTCGGTCCCGCCGACCTTGACGATCGCCACGCCGTGCAGGTCGGCGCGGATGCCCTGCTTGCTGACCGCGCCCCGGATGCCGACGTCGATCCGGCGGCTGGACAGGTCGAGCGACTGGAGCTTCTGCACCACCGGCAGTACGAAGACCGAGGCGCCCAGCACGACCTTCTGCCCGGAGTTGTCGGTCGACCGGCCGCCGTCGGCGGTCTGCGTGGTGCGGCCCTTGCGGCCGGTGACGATGAACGCCTCGTTCGGCCCGGCCACCTTGATCCGGGAGAGCACGAAGAGCACCAGGATGAGCGCGAGGACAACCGCGCCACCGATGGCGATGAGCAGAGCCATGTAAGGAATTCCCGTCTACGAGGAGGAGATCAGTAGGTCTCGACGTGCACGCTCGTCTCGCTGAGCGCCTGCACGACGAAGACCTGGGCGCCGAGCGGAATCGGCTGGTCCGCGCGGGCGCTGAGTTTCACCGGTTGGCCGGCGAGGCGTACCCGGACCTCGCCGTAGCCCTCGGCCGGCACCGGGGTCACGACCAGGCCGAGCGCGCCGACCAGGTCGTCGCGGGTGGGGGTGGGGTCGGTGCGCATGTTCCGCGCCGCCCGGCTCAGTCGGGACGCCAACCACGCGGCGGGCACGGCCGCGAGCAGGCCACCGGCCGCTGCGCCCGCGATCAGCGCAGGGGTACGCGCACCGAGCAGCTCGTTCACGATCGCCCCGCCGAACCCGAACGCGCCGGCGAACCCCGCGACCGTCTCGGTGGAGATCGGCCCGTCCACGTCGGCGTGCCCGAAGTGCAGCAGCTCGCTGCCGAGCAGGGCGAGCGCCAGAACCCCGACACCCGCCCCGCCGATGATCAGAAAGATGAGCGTTCCCGTGGCCACGACCCGCACGGTATCGGCGTCGCGCAAAAGTCGATGATCGGCCGAACGGCTCAGCGTGGCGCCACGCTCACCTCCAACTCGGCCAACTGTTCGGGCAGTGGCTGGCGGATCAGCTCACGACCCGCCGTGTCGGCGAGCACGAAGTCGCCCGACTCGTCCGGCGGCCGATAGAGCAGCCGGTCGCCGCCGACCCAGGTGACGTCGGCGGTGGGCAGCGGGTTGACAACCCGCCCGGTGGCCGTCTCCACCAACAGCGGCTCCTGCTGGCCCTGGACGACCGCCAGGGTGCCGTCCGGCGACCAGGCCCACGGCCCGGCCGGGTCACCGGGGAGCGGCTCGAATCGGGTCGGTAGGCCGTTCTCGGCGGAGAACATCTGCACGCCGCTGCGTGGGTGGCGGGCCGACTCGGACCGGGCCTTGCCCTGGGCGGTCTGCTGCAGTGCCACCTCCCGGCCGTCCCGCGTCCAGACGAAGAAGCAGTAGTCGGTGCAGAAGTAGCGCTGCCGGGACACCGGGTAGGTGCGCTTCGTGCCGTCCGGCTCGACGACGACGAAGCCGAAGTGATCCCTCTGGTCGGTGGTGAACAGCAGACGCCGACCGTCCGGTGACCAGGCCGGGCGGGTCAGGGCGCGGCCGACCTGGTGCCAGCGGGTCTTGCGGGTGGCCAGGTCGATCAGACCGACCTCGCGTGGACGGTCCTCCTCGACGACGGCGACCAGCGAGCCGGTCGGCGCGGGATAGATACCGTCGTAGCGGTCGGTGGCAACGTAGCGGCCCCGGCCCTGGCTCCGGTCCAGCAGAAAGCCGTTGCCCGACCCACCGGTGAGCTGTGCCCGGGTCACCACCCAGTCGCCCGGCAGGACCAGGGGCGCAACGGTCCAGTTCGCACCGGGGGTGGGCCGGACCGACGGCGACGGGCTGGCGGTCGCGGGCGGCGTCGCCGGTGGCGTCGCGGGGAGCGGGGCCGGGCGGGGCCGGAGCAGCACGAACGGCACGACCACCCCGGCGACCGCGACCAGGGCGGCCGCGCCGGCGGTCAGCCGCCGCCGACGACGCAGCCGGCGACCCCGACCGATCGCGCGGACGGCGAGGTCCGGAGCGGGCGCGGCACCGTCGGCGAGGTCGCGTACGGCCCTGCGGAGCGTCTCGTCCAGTCGCGCGGTCATCGGGTCACCTCCGAGCGGCTGCTCAGCTCGTCCAGCCCTGGTACCAGGCGCCGGAGCCGTGCCAGTGCCTTGGCACTCTGGCTGGCCACCGTGCCGGCACGGCAGCCGAGCAGCGTCGCGGTCTGCTCGACGCTCAGGTCCTCCAGGTAGCGCAGGGTCAGCACGGCCCGCTGCCGAGGTGGCAGCGCCCGCAGCGCCTCCAGCAGCAGCAACCGCAGGTCGGCCTCTTGGCCGCCGTCGCGGTCCGCCGGCCGCTCCGGCAACTCGGCCACGGGCACCTCCACGCGCCGTGCCCGTCGACGCCAGCCGGATACCTGATCGTGGTAGAGGATGCGCTTCACATACGGCTCGGCGTCACCCCTGATCCGCGGCCAGCGGGCGTACGCCTTGGCCAGCGCGTTCTGCAGCAGGTCCTCCGCCGCGTACTGATTGCCGGCCAGCGCGTACGCGACGCGCAGCAGAGCGGCACCCCGCTCCCGAACGAACATGGTGAACTCCCCGTCGATCTCCGCCACCGTCCACCTCCGTGGCTCAGACGCCCGGCGGACAGGAAACTTTGCCTCACCGCGCGGGACAATGTCGGGATGAGGTGGACTGTGCTCGACTCGCCGATCGGAGAGTTCTCGGTCGGCACCGGGGCCGAGGGTGTTCGTGCGGCGCATTTCGGCAGGGTGGAGTCGGCGACCGACGAAGCCGGCGACGACACCGCCCGGCAGGCCGTCGCCGAGTTACGGGCGTACTTCGCCGGTGAGCTGACCGCGTTCACGGTGCCGATGTCGCAGCCGGGCGGCTCGGCGTTCGAGCGGGCGGTGTGGCGGGAGATGACTCGCATTCCGTACGGCGAGACGCTGACGTACGGCGAGGTGGCGCGCCTGGTCGGTGATCCGGGAGCGGCACGGGCGGTGGGCGTGGCCTGCAACCGCAACCCGGTCCCGGTGATCGTGCCGTGTCACCGGATCGTCGGCGCGGGCGGCAAGCTGGTCGGCTTCGGTGGGGGTCTGCCCCGCAAGGTCAAGCTGCTGGAGTTGGAAGCCGGAGTAGCCCTGCGACACGCCTGGTCCTGACCTGCGTCGGACGACCTCCGCATCGGATGAACATGTGACGGCTGTTACACATTGCGATGCCCCGTCCTCCGCGTCTGACTTTCGCGTTCTGCCGTTGATCGGTGCGCGGCTTGCCAGCGGCAGCCGAGATCAGCAAGCGAGGAGGTAGAAGCAGTGCCAAGCGTGGTTGACGTGCCACCGGAGGAGTTATACAAAAGTGGTATGGCCTTCACCCTGACGCTCAAGCCCGAAGTCGAACAGCGCCTCAAGGAGCTTGCCGAGGCCGAGCGGCGGTCCATGCACAAGACCGTGGAGGTGGCGATCCAGGAGTACCTCGAACGTCAGGAGCGCAACGAGTGGACCCGCCAGGCCGTCCGGCGGGTGGAGGAGCGCAATGCGGAGTTCTACGAGATGCTGGGTGACCGGTGAGGCAGGGGTGGCCGGACGCCGAGGACCTTTTGCTCCTGCTGGCGCAGTGCACCGGTCCGCAGACGATCGTGCGGGACGGAGGCATCTTGTTTGCGGCTGCCGCTCGACCACACGCCCAACTGCTGAGCGGTCAGGTCTATCCGACCTCGCTTGACCAGGCTGCCGCTCTGCTTCACGGGATCATGCTCTGGCGCCCACTCGACCTGTGGAACGCGGGGTTAGTCCCTGTCGCCTCTGGCGATGCGGCCCGTTCCGGGCTGAAAATCGTGTTGGTCGCTCGCTGACGTCGTATCTCCTTGGTCCGTACGA
>NZ_JBEZGL010000019.1:0-144906 GCF_040649915.1 Micromonospora sp. NPDC048839 | reverse complement strand
GCCGCCTAACCACCGCCACACCACGACCCATCCCACGCCGCTTCGCGACGCGGGATGCTGCCGCGTGTCTACGCACGGTTCGATTTTCGAGTTAGCGTGGAGGGCCGCGGATGTTCGATTCGAGCGGGCTGGGCTGATCTTGACCATGCCGGCCAAGGAGCGGATGGCGCTCACGGACGCGCTGGCCAGCGGTGAGGTGGACTCGGTCGACGAGTTGGCGCTGCGGCTGTCGCCGTACCTGGAGATGGCGGGCTGAACGCGTCGAGGGCCGGGTCCATGCGGACCCGGCCCTCGACGGTGCTGCTGGTGTTTCAGCGGGTCAGCGCTCGACCTCGCCGGCGATGAACTCCTCGACGGCCTGGTGGGCGTCGTGGTCGGCGTACTGCACCGGCGGGGACTTCATGAAGTACGACGAGGCCGACAGGATCGGGCCGCCGATCTTCCGGTCCAGCGCGATCTTCGCAGCCCGGACCGCGTCGATGATGACGCCGGCCGAGTTCGGAGAGTCCCACACCTCGAGCTTGAGCTCGGCGTTCAGCGGGGTGTCACCGAACGAGCGGCCCTCCAGGCGGATGTACGCCCACTTGCGGTCGTCCAGCCACGGCACGTGGTCCGACGGGCCGATGTGCACGTCGCTCTTGCTCATCTCGTGCGGGATCTGCGAGGTGACCGACTGGGTCTTCGAGATCTTCTTCGAGACCAGCCGCTTGCGCTCCAGCATGTTCATGAAGTCCATGTTGCCGCCGAAGTTGAGCTGGTACGTGCGCAGCAGCTCGACACCGCGGTCCTCGAAGAGCTTCGCCAGCGCGCGGTGCACGATGGTGGCGCCGACCTGGCTCTTGATGTCGTCACCGACGATCGGCAGGCCCGCGTCGGTGAACTTCTGGGCCCACTCCGGGTCGGAGGCGATGAAGACCGGCAGGGCGTTGACGAACGCGCAGCCGGCGTCGATCGCGGCCTGGGCGTAGAACTTGGCGGCCTGCTCGGAGCCGACCGGGAGGTAGCAGACGACGACGTCGACCTGCGCGTCGCGCAGCGCCTGCGCCACGTCGACGGGGGTGGCGTCGGACTCCTCGACGATCTCGCGGTAGTACTGGCCCAGACCGTCGAAGGTCGGACCGCGCTGGACGGTGATGCCGGTCGGCGGCACGTCGCAGAGCTTGATGGTGTTGTTCTCGCTGGCGACGATCGCCTCCGCGAGGTCCATGCCCACCTTCTTGGCGTCCACGTCGAATGCCGCGACGAACTCGACGGCGTTGACGTGGTAGTCGCCGAAGGCGACGTGCATGAGACCCGGGACGCGGTCGTTCGGGTTGGCGTTCCGGTAGTACTCGACGCCCTGAACCAGGGACGAGGCGCAGTTACCCACACCGACGATGGCGACGCGGACGGAGCCCATAGCGTCTGCCTCCTTCTTTTCTGTCACGGCCGCTCATTCCTGGTCTCTCCAGGCGGAGGCGGGCTGTTGTCTTCTCGTCGGCCACCGGCCGTCCCGATGTGCGGGACCGTCGGGGCTCGGCCGGAGCGCTCGTTGGCGATGAGCTCCTCCAGCCAGCGGACCTCGCGCTCACAGGCGTCAAGGCCGTGGCGCTGTAATTCCAAGGTGTAAGCGTCGAGGCGCTCGGCTGCCCGGCCCAGCACGTCACGAAGCCCTTCGCGACGCTCCTCGATCTTGCGGCGGCGACCCTCCAGAATGCGCAGTCGGGTCGCCTGGTCGGTCCGGGCGAAGAACGCGAAGTGCACCCCGAAACCCGTGTCGTCGTACGTCTCGGGTCCGGCCTGTGCGATCAGCTGGGCGAAGCGTTCCTTGCCCTCCGCGGTGATTTTGTAGACCACCCGACCTCGTCGGCTGGTCAGCGCGGGAACCTCCTCGGCAGTGGCGGGTGTCTCAGCAGCTTCGGTGATCCAACCCGCCGCCTGCAGCCTGCGTAGGGTCGGGTAGAGCGAGCCGTAGCTGATCGCCGCCCGGATCGCGCCGAGTTTGGCGGTCAGCTCCTTGCGCAGCTCATAGCCGTGCATCGGAGACTCCTGCAGGAGGCCGAGGATGGCGAACTCAAGCACTTGCCACCCTCCCTTTTCCCCTCCGGCGTGGAGCGGTAACCGCCGCGATGTATCGGACCGATACATCGCACGTTAGCGGGTTGCGCCGGCCAGGGCAAACCCCCCAATCCGAGACCCTGTCGTCACGGATCGTGAGCATGGTCGCCTGCTTGGGCCGGACCGCGTACCCTTCTTCGCATGCGTACGCAGCGCCAGGTCGTCGACTACTCGCTTCAGAAGCGAGCAGTGCTGCGTGAGCTCCTGGCCGGCCGGGTCGGCACGTACGACGTCTGCGACGCGTCGCCGTACCTGAAGAACGCCGCCCGGTTCCACGGAGAGCCGACGGACCGGCGCTGCCCGATCTGCCGCAGTGAAAACCTGACCCTCGTCCACTACATTTACGGTGACGAGCTCAGGCAGTCCGCCGGGCAGGCACGGACGCTCACCGAGTTGCCCGTGCTGGCGATGACACTGCGTGAGTTTCAGGTCTTCGTGGTGGAGGTGTGCCTCGGCTGCGACTGGAACCATCTCGTCGAGCAGTACCTGCTCGGCCGGGATGGTCTGACCGGCGACAGCGACGGCACCGACGAGCAGAGTGTCGCGGCCGCCGAAGGTGCGGGTTGGCGGAGGCGAGAGGCGCAACGGTGATCGCAGCAGGTTGGACCGGCCCCGGGGCCATCGACGAAACCCGGGACGGCCGACCGCTCGTTGGTCCGATTGGCCCGATTGATACAGCATTGACCTCGACGAGGCGGCACCCCTGTGCCGTCGTCCCGGGTGAAGCAACTCACGGCAACCCGGTGGCGGCGCAGTCGCGCCCCACCGCGACCGGCAGGGTGTGAGGAATGAACTCGTACGGCGATCCCAGTTCTGCGCGCGGCCGGGCCCAGTACCCGGCCCCGGCGGGCGACCCCGGGGCGGGCGCGGACGACGCGTACCGCCGGCCCGGCGGTGACTCCCGCGGAGGTGGCTGGTCGGCTTCGGGGGGCGGAGCGGCAACCCCGGCTCGCGCCTCGGTGACGCCGCCGGCCGCCGGTGGGCGGGCCACGGTGGGCGGATCGGCGTCGGTGCCGCCGCGGGGTGGCGCGGCGGCCGGATCCGCCTCGGTGGGCTCGGCGGTCCCAGGCCGACCAGGACGTGCCTCCGTGCCGGTGTCCCCGGCACCGGGACGCGCCTCGGTGCCGGCGTCGCCCGGACCCGGCGCGGCTGCCGGACGTGCCGGCGCCGGACGAGCCTCGGTGCCGGTGTCCCCGGCACCCGGAGCGCCGGCGGGTCGGGCGGTGGTCGGTGCCGCCTCTGTCGGTACCGCCTCGGCGGGTCGAGCCAGCGTCGGCTCCGCGTCGGTGGGTGGCCGGGCCGCGGTCGCCCGGGCGAGCGTCTCTCCGGTCTCCGGAGGATCAGGTGGGCCGGGTGGACCCAACGGTCCCGGTGGACCCAACGGCCCGGGCCGGGGCGGTCGCGGTGCGGGCGGCGCGGGCGCGGCGCGCTCCAAGAAGCGCAAGCGGATGAACCTGCTGATCGCCGGCGTCGCGATCTTCATCATGCTGGCCGGTGTCGGCGTGGTCGGGTTCACCTACTACTCGACGAACGTGGTCATGCCCAACGAGTTGCCGCTGCCGCTGTCCACCACGGTGTACGCCAAGG
Source organism: Micromonospora sp. NPDC048839 (assembly GCF_040649915.1). Taxonomy (NCBI): domain Bacteria; kingdom Bacillati; phylum Actinomycetota; class Actinomycetes; order Micromonosporales; family Micromonosporaceae; genus Micromonospora; species Micromonospora sp. NPDC048839. The sequence goes on along the minus strand of NZ_JBEZGL010000019.1, from coordinate 141,222 downwards.
ACGGCAAGACCCAGTTGGCCAAGCTGGGCAGCGAGAACCGCACCTTCGTCACCATCAACCAGATTCCCGTGCACGTGCAGCACGCGGTGGCTGCCGCCGAGGACCGCAACTTCTACCGGCACTCCGGCGTCGACTACAAGGGCATCGTCCGGGCCGGATGGAACAACATCACCGGTGGTGACAAGCAGGGCGCCTCGACCATCACCCAGCAGTACGCCCGCAACGCGTTCGAGAACCTCCAGGACGACTCGTACGGCCGCAAGGTGAAGGAGGCCATCCTCGCCTCCAAGCTGAGCGAGGAGTACGACAAGCCGGAGATCATGCAGCACTACCTCAACGTCATCTACTTCGGACGCGGTGCCTACGGCATCGAGGCCGCGGCACAGACGTACTTCGGCAAGGCGGCGAAGGACCTGTCCGTGGGCGAGGGCGCCGTGCTCGCGGCGGTCATCAAGCAGCCGAGGCCGAGCGAAACCCACAAGGGTTTCGACCCGGCGGAGAATCTGCCGGACGCCAAGACACGGTGGGACTACGTGATCGCCGGCATGAAGAAGGAAGGCTGGGTCGACGCCCCGGGCGAGCCCGCGTCGCCGACCGCCTACCCGAAGGTGCTGCCGCCGAAGAAGGGCGGGAACGGGTTCGGTGTCGACAGCCCGCGGGGCAACGTCATCAACTACGTCCGCGAAGAGATGGACGCGATGGGCCTCTGCTCCGACAGTGGCGCGGAGGGCAAGACGAGTTGCGTGGACGCGCTGCGGGACGGCGGCTACCGGATCACGACCACCATCGACCCGAAGCTGCAGACCGCCGCCGAGAACACGGCGATGCAGTCCAAGAAGGGTTCGTTGCTCAACGAGCAGCCGAAGAACCTGATGGCGGCGGTGGTGTCGATCGACCCGTCGAAGGGTCGCGTGCTCGCCTACTACGGCGGTGACAGCGGCGCCGACTTCGACTACGCCGGCAAGAACACCGACAAGAACGGCGACCTGACCGGTGGCCACCAGCCGGGCTCGTCGATGAAGGTGTACACCCTTGCCGCCGCCATCGAGGCCGGCATCTCGGTCAAGTCGCACTGGGACCCCACGCCGTACAAGCCCGAGGGCTCCAAGGTGGCGATCGGCAACGCCGGCCGTACCAACCTCAAGTGCGGCAAGTACTGCACCCTCGAAGAGTCGACGGTCCAGTCGTACAACGTGCCCTTCTACTGGGTCGCCAAAACGATCGGCGCGGACAAGGTCGTCGACATGGCCCACAAGGCCGGCGTGACCACCATGTGGGGCGTCAACCCGCCGCAGGCCTTCGACCTGTCGAAGAAGGGGCCGAACCCGTTCGACAACTACACCGGTTTCGGCAAGTACCCGATCACGGTGCTCGACCATGCCAACGGCATGGCCACGTTCGCCAACGACGGCAAGTACATCAAGGCCCACTTCGTCTTCAAGGTGGAGCAGCAGGACAAGGACTCCGGCAAGTGGAAGGTCGTCGGCAGCGAGCGCATCAAGTCGGAGCAGCGGATCCCCAAGAAGATCACCGACGAGGTGACAGGTGTCCTGAAGCAGATTCCCCGCCCCAACAACATCTCCCTCGAAGACGGCCGTCAGGCCGCCGCCAAGACCGGCACCTGGGAGTACGACGACAAGGACAACTCGCACGCCTGGACGGTCGGCTACACCCCGCAGAACGCCACCGCGGTGTGGGTGGGCAGCCGGGATCCGAAGAAGCCGCAGATCAAGCTCGACAACGACAAGGACATCGGTGGTGCGACGCTCCCCGGCCCGATCTGGGAGAAGTACATGAACGCCGCCCTCAAGGGCCAGGAGGAGATCCCCCTGCCCAACGTCACCGGCGAGGGTGACGTCACGAAGGGCAACGGCAAGGAGCCGCCGCCCCCCACTCCGGGTCTGCCCGGTCTCCCGGGTCAGCCGGGTTGCGACCCGCTGACCGACCCGTTCTGCACGGTCCCCGGCGGTAACCCGGGTGGTAACCCCGGCGGAAATCCCGGTGGTAACCCGGGCGGAAATCCCGGTGGTAACCCGGGCGGTAATCCCGGTGGGCCCGGGGGGCCAGGCGGCGGTGGTGGTGGCGGTGGACTGCTGCCCGGCGTACCACCGAACCGGGACTGACCCGCAACTTCGCACGACGCCGCCGCCGGCCGGACGATCTGTTCGGCCGGCGGCGGCGTTTCCGTACCCAGATCTCTCCGCGTCGGGACGGGACGACTACCCCGCTCATACGGCAGGATGCCTTCTCATGAGCACCCAGTCGACGCCCGGCATCGACGACGCCGGAACCACCGACCACCCGTCCCGATCCGACGGGTTCGTCCGCGGCCTCTCCGGCGCGATCGGCGGCCCACTGGGCGACCACGCGGTCGCGCTGGACCAGCCGGCCGGCCAGGAGCGTCGCTTCTGGACCGCCGTCCGGATCGTGCTGGCCCTGGCCTGCCTCACCCTCGCGCTGCACTGGGTGCAGAAGTCGCCCTGTCAGGACGGTGCCTGGCAGAACAACGTCCAGTACACCCGGTTCTGCTACACCGACGTCCTCGCCCTGTACTACGCCGAAGGGCTCAACGAGGGCAAGGTGCCCTACCGTGACCACCCGGTGGAGTACCCGGTGCTGACCGGCTACTTCATGGGCGCGCTGGGCCTGCCGGTGCACGCCGTCGGTGACGGCGACCCGAGCATCAACCAGGGCCAGTGGTTCTACAACCTCAACGCGCTGGTGCTGGGCGCGCTGGCGGTGGCCACGGTGGCGGTGCTCCTGGCGCTGCGCCGCAGACGACCCTGGGACGCCGCGCTGTTCGCACTCGCCCCGGCGCTGGTGATCACCGCCACCGTGAACTGGGACCTGCTGGCCATCGGGCTGGCCGCCTTCGGCCTGCTGGCCTGGGCCCGAAAACGACCCGCGCTCGCCGGCGTACTACTCGGGCTGGCCGGCGCGGCGAAGCTGTGGCCGTTGTTCCTGCTCGGGCCGATCCTCGTTCTCGCGCTGCGGGCCGACCGGCTCCGGGCCGCCCTCACCGCCACCGGTACGGCGGTCGCCGCCGTGGTGCTGGTGAACCTGCCCGCCGCGCGGGCCTACCCGGACAACTGGGACCGGTTCTTCGAGCTGAACACCACCCGGCCGATCGACTGGGGCACCCTCTGGTACATCGGGCGCTACCTGGACGGCAAGGTCGGCAACGACCCCGGCCAACTCGGCCCGTTCGAGTGGCTGAACGCCAACATCCCCACCCTCAACACCCTCTCGTACGCGCTGTTCGGGTTGGCCTGCCTCGGGGTGGCCGTACTGGCGTTGCGGGCACCGCGCCGACCGCGGCTGGGTCAGCTCGCCTTCCTGGTGGTCGCGGCGTTCCTCATCTTCAGCAAGGTCTGGTCGCAGCAGTTCGTGCTGTGGCTCCTGCCGCTGGTGGTGCTGGCCCGACCCAAGTGGGGAGCCTTCCTGGCCTGGCAGATCGCCGAGGTCTGCTACTTCGTCGCCTTCTACGGTGAGCTGCTCGGCGCGGCGACCAGCCGCCCGGTCTTCCCGGAGGGGGTGTTCGTGCTGGCCTCGACGTTGCGGCTGACCACCGTGGTGGTGCTCTGCGTGTTTGTCATCAAGGAGATCCTGCACCCCGAGCGGGACGTGGTGCGGGCCACCTACCCGGACGACCCCGACGGCGGCGTCCTCGACGGCGCACCGGATGCGCCGTGGCTGGACCGCTGGCGCCGCAGAGAGACGAGCAGCGAACCCCGACCCGAGCCCGTCGCAGCTACCTGACAGTTAGGTCGAACGCGGCCTGCACCACGTCAGGGTTTCGGGGGAGCCCGCCCGGCGCAGGGATCAAGCCTGACCGCCCGGAGCCGGGTGGGCTCCCCCGAAAACCCGCCCTGAAGCGTCAGAGCCGGTAGACGACCGCGTCCCCGACTTCCTGGCGGGTGATGCCGAGCGACTCGACAGGCGCGTCGATGGTGATCTCCCACGGCGTGCCGGGCACCTGGTCGCGCAGCAGCACCACCGTCCGGACGCCGAGCGTGCGGAGGTAGTCGACGCTTGTCTGGTTGGGGAACGACTGGCTCACCCGACGGACGTCGTCAAGCTGACGGGGTGTGAAGCCGCTGCCGCCGTTGACCACATCGGGGAACCCGCTGGTCGACCAGAGCATCACGTGCTGGTCCAGGTTCTGGCTGCTGGGCAGCACCAGCAGGGGTCCCTCGGCCGAACGCAGCGCGGCCGGCTGGGTCGGCACCACCGGATGCGGGGTGCTGTTCAGGCCCTCGACGGTCACCAGCAGCAGCGGCAGCAGCGTGGCCATCCGCAGCCACGGCCCCGGCCACGACGGGATCCGCTGCGCGGTCAGCTCCCGCACCCGGTCGGTGAGCGCGGTGACCGCGCCCGCCGCGAGCAGACCCAGCAGCAACGTGGTCCACAACATCAACCGACCAGGGGTACGCAGAGCACTCCATCCCGGCACGTGCTCGAAGAGCGGCACGTAGGTGAAGGTGCCGTCGAAGAAACGGGTCCCCATCGCGAAGGCCATCGTCACCAGCACCCCGGCGAGCAGCAGCAGTCGGTGCCGCAGCCGCCAGACCGAGAAGAACAGCCCACCCAGGGCGAGCGCGTAGAGCACGTAGCCCGGCAACAGGGTCATCTCCGGGTGCCACGGCAGCGCTGCACGGGCACCCTCGTGCAGTCCACCCCAGATCCGCGACTCCGCTGGCGCCGTCACGAAACCCGACGCCGGCGGCGAGAAGATGCTGACGTCGTCGATGGTGCGCTCGGCGTACGGGTGCAGCTCGGTGACCCGGAAGAACGGGAACGCCAGGAGCACACCCACACCTGCGAACAACACCCCACCGAGCACGTTCGCGACGATCAACCGGCGACCGAAGGGCACGGCCTGGCGGGTGCGCAGCCGCCGCACGAAGAAGAGGACGACGGCGACCAGCACCGTGCCGCCGAGGAAGTACGCGAACGGCAGCCCGATGCCGAAGCCGAGACTGAGCTGCCACGCCGCCACCAGCCAGCCACCGTAGATCCACCCGTCGTGCCGCTGCTCGGGTCGGTAACCGTGCCGCAGTGACCAACCGTGCCCGCGCGCCAGCATCGCCAACGCCAGCGGAATCCCGCCGTTGGAGAGCACGTGCAGATGCCCGGCCTGGGACAGCAACCACGGCGCGTAGGTGTAGGTGACGCCGGCGACAGCGGCGCCGATCCGGCCGGCGCCAAGCTGCCGAGCCAGGGCGTACGCCCCGAACGTGGCGAGCGCGTGCGCCAGCACGAACATGATGTTGTAGCGCAGGATCGCGTCCTCGGGGCCGCTGCCGAGCATCCCCGCCGGGGCGTACCCGAGCAGCGTGTCGGAGAACGCGAAGCTCCACAGCTCGGGGAAGAACGTGTTGGACTGCCACAGGTGCGCCGGGTCGGTCAGCAGGATGTGCCCCGACCAGGCCATCTGCCAGGCCTGCAGGCTCGGATCCCAGTAGTCCTGCGGGAGTGTGTAGCGCGGGTAGCGCAGCGTCGGCCAGGTCATCAGCACGGCCAGTGCCAGCGAGCCGAGGGCGGCCAGCGTCCACTCGTGGATCAGGAACCGGCCGACGGCCCGGCTGGATCGGGTGAGGACGGACGGCTTCGGCTCCGGAGCGGAGGCGAACGCCTCCCAACGATCCGGGTCGGCCGGCTTCGTCTCGCCATCGGCCTGTGCCGAACCGTCGGCGTCGTCCGCCTTGCCACTCTTGGCCGTACCGCCGGTCTTTGTCGCATCGTCCTTCGTGTCGCCGTCCTTGACCGGGTCACCGACCTTGACGGCATCAGCCTTGACGTCACCGCCCTTGGTGCCGCCGTCCTTGACCGGGTCATCGTCCTTGACGGCATCCGCCTTGGCGCTCTCCCCCTTGGCCGCTTTGCCGCGCTTGGTCAGGCGGCTGATCCAGCCCCGCTTCGGCGCGTCCGTGCCGGTGACGTCCGGGGCCGTGCCGCTGGCTTCGGCCGCGTCGCTGATTTTGCCCGTACCGCTGGCTTCGGCCGCGTCGGTGGCCCTGCTCGTACCGCCGGTTGTGGTTGTGTCGTCCTTCGCGGGACCGGGTTCGATGTCACCGGTGGCGGCGGTGGCACCCGTGGGCCTGCCGTTCGTCGCCGCTGCGGGCTTGGGCTTCGCACCGTCGGTCGATCGCGGGGGTCGCCCGGGGCCGTCCGCGGTCGCCGCAGCCGTGGTGGAGGCGGGCGCCTTGTCGGCGTCGGAGGTGCCGGCCGGCCGGGTCGGGCTGCCCGTCGTGGACGCGGTGGCGGGCCGCTCCCCGGCATCCGGGCCGGCGGAGGTGGGCTGGGCCTTACCGGTCCCGGGCTGTCCGGTCGTCATGCTGCCCGGCTCTCCGTCCCGAGCTGCTGACGGAGGAAGTCGATGTCGGCGGCCTGACCGGCCACGCCTCCCGGTGTCTCGACGACCACCGGCGCCCCGGCCGCCCGAATCACCGCCACCACCAGCTCCGGGTCGATCGTTCCGCCGCCCAGGTTGTCGTGCCGGTCCTGGCCGGAGTTGAACGCGCCCTTGGAGTTGTTGGCGTGGACCAGGTCGATCCGCCCGGTGATCGCCTTGACCCGGTCGACGAGCCCGAGCAGCTCCTCGCCGCCCGCGTACGCGTGGCAGGTGTCCAGGCAGAAGCCGACCTCGTGATCGCCGATGGCGTCCCAGAGTCGGGCGAGCGCGTCCAGTCGTCGGGCGCAGGCGTTGTCGCCCCCGGCGGTGTTCTCGATCAGGACCGGCACGCCGAAGCCGCCGGAGTCGGCGGCGTACGCGAAGGTCTTGCGCCAGTTGTCGAAGCCGACGGCCAGGTCGTCCCCGGCGTTGACGTGCCCGCCGTGGACGATCAGGCCCTTGGCGCCGATGGCGGCCGCGGCGTTGGCGTGCCCGAGCAGCAGCTTCCGGCTCGGAATCCGGATGCGGTTGTTGAGGGTCGCCACGTTGATGACGTACGGCGCGTGCACGTAGAGGTCGACCTCGGCCGCGCGCAGCCGCTCGGCGTCCTCCCGAGGCTTGGGCGCCTTCCATCCCTGCGGGTCGGCGAGGAAGAACTGCACGGTGTCGGCGGACCGGGCAGCCGCCTCCGCCAGCGGGTCGGTCGAATCGACGTGGGCTCCGATACGCATGCGAGCGAGCCTACGTCGCGACCCTGACCGCCGCCGCGACGGTCGGGGCGGTGTCGTGGTCGTTGACGTCACCGCTCGGACCGACGGTCGTTGATGGGATTGAACCGGCGACCACTGCCCGGTCAGCAGGCGGCGCGAGCGCCGCGTACGGCGACCGAGGTCGACGGCCGACAGCGAGGTTGCCTCCGCCACGCGGCCCGGCGCGGCGGGGGCGGCCCCCTCGTCCGGCAGATTCCAACCGATGAAGAATCTCGGAAATTTGTGCTTTTTCCTCCGACAAGGTACGAGTGCTGTTGTATCGTCAGATAACAACACGATAAAGCTCCGCGGGGCGTCTCCGGTCCAACCTCATCGGTGTGGTCGTTCCTCCCCAGGTCCCACCCAAGGAATGCGGACGGGACGCCCCGCGGCCTCGTAAGACGGGGGTCCACCACCGACCGGTGCACGGTCGGGCGGTGGACCCCCGTCAGCATGTCCGGGTGCCGACCCGACCTCCCCGGGCATGATCGTTCGGACCGGGTATCCTGGTCAGGTTGTCCGCGTCCGGTCGGGTTCCCTCGGCGCGTGCGGGCAACGACACAAGACCTCCTGCCACGGAAGGACCGTGGCCGCTTAGCCCACAGGAGGTGAGCACGTCTTGCGTCACTACGAACTAATGGTCATCCTCGATTCCAGCCTCGAGGAGCGCACCGTCGCACCGTCGCTCGACACGTACCTGAACGTGATTCGGACCGCGGGTGGCTCGGTTGAGAAGACCGACGTGTGGGGCCGCAGGCGCCTCGCGTACGAGATCAACAAAAAGGCCGAAGGCATCTACGCCGTCATCGACCTGCAGGCCACGCCTGCTGCGGTGGCCGAGCTGGACCGTCAGCTCCGGCTCAACGAGTCCGTGCTGCGCACCAAGGTCATCCGACCGGAAATGCGCTAGAGCATCCAACCCCGGTTCGTCCGGATCAGCCTCCGCGACTCTGTCGTACGGCTCTGCGAGCCTGTACGACGAGACGCTGAGTGCGCGAGGAGATGGTCATGGCAGGAGACACCACCATCACGGTCATCGGCAATCTGACCGATGACCCCGAGTTGCGGTTCACCCCCTCCGGGGCTGCGGTCGCCAAGTTCCGAGTCGCTTCGACGCCCCGTTTCATGGACAAGGCGTCGAACGAGTGGAAGGACGGCGAGCCGCTGTTCCTCGCATGCACCGTGTGGCGGCAGGCCGCCGAGCACGTCGCCGAGTCGCTGCAGCGTGGCGCTCGGGTGATCGTGTCGGGCCGGCTGCGTCAGCGGTCGTACGAGACCCGCGAGGGTGAGAAGCGCACTGTCATCGAGCTTGAGGTCGACGAGATCGGCCCGTCGCTGCGCTACGCCACGGCGAAGGTGCAGAAGATGTCCCGCTCCGGCGGCGGTGGCGGCGGCTTCGGTGGCGGCGGTGGCGGTGGCAACCAGGGTGGCGGCGGAGGCAACTTCGACGACCCCTGGGCTTCGGCTGCTCCTTCTCCCGCGCGTGCCGGTTCGGGCGCCAATTTTGACGAGGAGCCACCGTTCTAATGGCGCCTAGCGCTCGCGATCGCAAACCAGGAGCACGTGCAACGGCCAAGGCTGCGGCACTGCGCAAGCCGAAGAAGAAGGTGAACCCGCTCGACAAGGACGGGATCGCCTACATCGATTACAAGGACACCGCGCTGCTGCGCAAGTTCATCTCCGATCGCGGCAAGATCCGCGCTCGTCGGGTGACCGGCGTGACCTCGCAGCAGCAGCGGCAGATCGCCCGTGCGGTCAAGAACGCCCGTGAGATGGCGCTCCTGCCGTACACGGCCACTACCCGCTGAGAGGAGGCACCGATATGAAGATCATCCTGACTCAGGAAGTGTCCGGCCTCGGTGCCCCGGGCGACGTCGTCGAGGTCAAGGACGGCTACGGCCGTAACTACCTGCTGCCGCAGGGCTTCGCGATCGCCTGGACCAAGGGCGCGGAAAAGCAGGTCACGGTCATCAAGCGGGCCCGTGGGGCCCGCGAGATCCGCGACCTCGACCACGCCAACGAGGTCAAGGCTCAGCTCGAGGGTCTCAAGGTCAACCTGAAGGTCCGTGCCGGCGACGGCGGGCGGCTCTTCGGCTCGGTCACTCCGGCCGAGATCGTCGACGCCGTCAAGGCGGCCAGCGGCCCGGTCCTCGACCGTCGCCGGCTGGAGGTGCCCGGTCACATCAAGTCGACCGGCACCTACCCGGTGAAGATCAAGCTGCACCCCGACGTGACCGCGTCGTTCAACCTGAACGTGCTTCAGGGCTGACGTCCGCGACACCACCACGAGGGCCCGCACCGAGCGATCGGTGCGGGCCCTCGTGCGTACGTCGTCCGCCCCACGCTCAGGTGCTGCTCCCGCGCGACACGGCCCCGACTCTCAGCCGCTCACCCGATCGGTTGACCCGTCACCACGCTGATCAGCACCGTGGACAGGCCACCGCCCACCACCGCCGCGGCCAACGCGATCGTCGCCGAACGCCATGTCGTGCCCACCCGACGCAGCAGCGCCGCCACCACCAGACTGCTCACCAGAGCCAACCCGAAACGCGGCGAGCCGGCGAGCAGCGACTCCAACGCGCGGGACCGAGGTGAATCACACCCACCCCCGCTGATGTCGGTCACACAACCAGCCGGCGCCTGACTGTCCAACGTCAACAGCCACACGAAGATCAGCACCGCCGGCGTCAGGTAACAGGCCGCCGTGTACAGCAACGGCCGGAACGGCCCACCCGGATCCGGGTCGAGCAGGTCGTCCTCCAAGCGGCGAGCCCACGCGCCCGTGGCCGCCGACTCGACCCGCTGACGAACCGACGCCGCCCCGGCCGCCGGCCGGTCCGCCCGACGCCGCGGCGCACCCACAGGTGGCACAGCCGCGCTGCGCGGCCTCGGGGCCGTGTAGCCCACCACCGGCGAGCGGGGCGCCGACGGCAGCGGATCAGTCCAGCGGGGATCATCGCCGGCCAGCCGGGTGCCAGGCCAGAAGCTGTCGTCCCGGGCCGGCCAACCCTCCGCCTCGGTAGCTCGATCGGAGCGCGGCGGCAGCGTACGGTCCCAACTGTCGTCCTCGACGACGGACCGCTCCCACTGACCGGTGCGGTCCGACCGCTCCCAACCACCGACGCTCTCCACCGCCGACCACTGCTCGCTCAGATCCGTGCCGTCAGCACCGGCCCCGGGCGGCCACGCGTGCACCCCCGAGGCGTCCCACGGATCCACCGCGGGCGGGTACGACGGCTCCGGCTCGACCACCCGATCCGACCCGCGTGCCCACGGATCGGCCGCCGGCCGGGACCACGACTCCTCCGCCGCGCGACGGCTGCGCCGGGTGGGCCGGGTCACCTCCGGATCCGGCACCGGCGTGCTCGGAGCGGACTCCACCTCCCCGCCCGACCAGATCACCTGCGGACGGCCAGCCGGCGCGCGGCGGGGACGGCGGTCCGGGAAGACACCGGAAACCGGCTCGTCCTCCCCGGCGTTCGCGCGTCGGCGGCCCGCGTACCCCTGGTCCTGCGGACGGTCGAGCGTCCACTCCCGGGTGTGGTCCGACACGGGGGCCGCGCCGATCGCCGCCTGCTCCCGCCAACTCGTCTCGCTGCCCCGCCGACGACCGCCCGACGACTCGATGGACCGCCGGCCGGCACCAGAAATCGGCGGCTCGGCCTCGCGTTCGGGTTCGGCCTCATCCTCGTCCGGTGCCGCGTGGCGACCGCCGCCGTCAGCGTGCCGAACACCCGACTCCAGAGCCCACCGGGGCAGGTAGGCGTCCACGGGCTCGTCCTGGCCGCGGTCCAACGCGCGCCGCCGACTGGAGGTGCGGTAGCGACCGTCCTCGTCGTACGGATCAACCGGAAGAGACGCCGCGCGCTCACCCCACGAGGCGGTCGGCTGGCGCTCGCGCGGGCTGCCATCCCCGCGTCCCCAGTCCCGGTAACTCACGGCCGGAGTGTGACCCTTCTGAACCGAAAGCGGAATCCGCTGTCCAGGTGTAGCCGTTCGCTGGAGATAGTACGGGACGATCGTGTCACAGGCCCGACCGAAATATTCTCCTCCACAGGCTGGGGAGCATGTTCTCGCAGGTCAGCGGCCTAGAGCCAAGAATTCCCCAATGGTTATCCACAGGCTGTGCACACCCTGCGCACATCATGTCCCCCGACATCCACAGGTTGTCCCGAGGCTCGTCCACCGGCGTTGTTGAGTCTCTGACCTCGGGGTCCGTATGGTTGGCCCCCGACCGCCGGCGCGATGGCCCCCGATCGACCGGCCCGGTCGGACGGAAGTGTCAGACCCCAGCGGTAGAGCTGGAATCAGATCCGACGCAGTGGAGGGGGACCCGTGTCGGTCACCGACGACAGGCGGGCGGAGTCACGATCCGGTGGCGGCCAGACATCCACGCCGCGAGACGGTCAGTTCGACAAGACTCCACCCCAGGACGTCGCTGCGGAGCAGTGCGTGCTCGGCGGCATGCTGCTCTCCAAGGACGCCATCGCCGACGTCGTCGAGATCCTCAAGACCAACGACTTCTACCGGCCGGTGCACGCCACCATCTTCGACATCATCCTCGACATCTACGGCCGAGGTGAGCCGGCCGACCCGATCACCGTGGCCGCCGCCCTGACCGACTCCGGCGATCTGGCCCGCATCGGCGGCGCGCCCTACCTGCACACCCTCATCGCCAGCGTGCCGACCGCCGCGAACGCGGCCTACTACGCGCGCATCGTCAGCGAACGCGCTGTGCTGCGCCGGTTGGTCGAGGCCGGCACCAAGATCGTGCAGCTGGGCTACGGCACCGCCAGCGGCGGCAGCCGCGACGTCGACGACGTCGTGGACCTCGCCCAGCAGGCCGTCTACGACGTCACCGAACGGCGGGTCAGCGAGGACTTCGCGATCCTGGCCGACATGTTGCAGCCGACGCTCGACGAGATCGAGGCGGTGGGCGCGACCGGCGGGATGATGACCGGCGTCCCCACCGGCTTCAGCGACCTGGACCGACTGCTCAACGGCCTGCACGCCGGCCAACTTATTATCGTGGCAGGCAGACCTGGTCTCGGAAAATCGACGGCTAGCATGGATTTCGCCCGAAATGCTGCTATTCGCGCGAACCAGGCTGCCGCGATCTTCTCGCTGGAAATGAGCAAGGTCGAGATCGTCATGCGACTGCTCTCCGCCGAGGCGCGGGTCCCGCTGCACGTGCTGCGCAGTGGGCAGCTCTCCGACGACGACTGGACCAAGCTGGCCCGGTGCATGGGTGAGATCAGTGAGGCGCCGCTCTTCGTCGACGACACGCCGAGCATGAACCTGATGGAGATCCGGGCCAAGGCCCGGCGGTTGAAGCAACGGCACGACCTCAAGATGATCGTGGTCGACTATCTCCAGCTGATGACCTCGCCGAAGCGCACCGAGAGCCGCCAGCAGGAGGTCGCCGACCTGTCCCGTGGCCTGAAGCTGCTGGCCAAGGAGGTCGAGTGCCCGGTGATCGCGGTCAGCCAGCTGAACCGTGGCCCCGAGCAACGAACGGACAAGCGGCCCCAACTGTCCGACCTGCGGGAGTCAGGCTGCCTCACGGCCGAGACTCGAGTGGTTCGCGCGGATAACAATACCGAAATCACGCTCGGTGAGTTGTTGTCAAACAACGCTAAAGACACTCCCGTCTGGGCGTTGGACGAGAGCCTTCGCTACACGCCACGCACGATGACCCACGTCTTCCCGAGCGGGAGCCGCGAGGTGTTCCGGCTGACCCTCGCATCGGGCAAGCAGATCGATGCCACAGCCAACCACCCCTTTCTCGCGTTCACCGGGTGGGTGCCGCTCGGTGAGCTGTCGCCCGGGGATCGCCTTGCCACACCACGTCACCTGCCGCCGCCAATGGTCACCCGCCCCTGGGCCGACGCGGAGGTCGTCATGTTGGCGCACCTGTTGGGCGACGGCTCGTTCGTGCGGCGCCAACCGATTCGATACGCGAGCTGCGATGAGCTGAATCTGCAGGCTGTGGCGGAAGCCGCGAAGCACTTCGGTATCACCGCCGTGCGCGACGACTACGCGGCCGCGAGGGTGACCACCCTCCGGCTGCCTGCGCCCTACCGCCTGGCTCGCGGTCGGCGTAACCCGATCGCGGCTTGGCTTGACGGCCTGGGCCTCTTCGGTCTGAGGTCACACGAGAAGTTCCTTCCTTCGGCCGTTTTCAGCCTGCCCAAAGAGCAGATCACCGCCTTCCTGCGGCATCTCTGGGCTACGGACGGCTCGGTGACCGTCAATAGCGCCGGCCGCGGAGGGCGTGTCTATTTCGCCTCTACGAGCCGACGAATGCTTGAGGACATCTCTCGACTGCTCCTCAGGTACGGCATTACGGCCCGGCTGCGGGTCGTACCAGTAGTGGGGCACCGCCCTCAGTACACGCTCGACATCTCCGGCCGGGATGACCAGCTGAGGTTCCTGCGCGAGATCGGCGTCTACGGGCAGCGGTCGGAGGGCTGTTCCGCTCTGCTCGCCGCGCTGGAATCGACGGAGAGCAACACAAACGTTGACACAGTGCCACGCGAGGTGTGGACCAGAGTCAAGGAGATCCTGGTCGAGCAGGGCATGACCCACCGTGAGTTCGCGAAGGCCATCGGCACCCAGTTCTGCGGCAGCACCCTCTGGAAGCACGCGCCCAGCCGCTCCCGACTGCCGGCGATCGCCACCGTTCTTGATGCGGCCGACCTGGACCTGCACGCCACCAACGACATCTTCTGGGACTCGATCGTGTCTATCGAGTCGATTGGTGAGCAGGAGGTGTTCGACGCGACTGTGCTCGAGAAGCACAACTTCATCGCCAACGGCATCGCCACCCACAACTCGATCGAGCAGGATGCCGACGTTGTCATCCTCTTGCACCGCGACGACTACTACGACAAGGAGTCGCCGCGGGCGGGCGAGGCGGATTTCATTGTTGCCAAGCATCGGAATGGACCAACTGACACGGTGACCGTCGCTGCGCAGTTGCACCTGTCGCGGTTCGTGGACATGGCCATCGGCTGACCGGTACGAAGACCCGCTGTCGGTCAGCCGAGCAGCGGAAACCAGCCCGCCGACTCGCCCAGTTCCAGTCGGTCCCGATCGGTGAGCGGCACGCGGCCGGTGGCCTTCAGCAGGAAGTCCTGGTCGTCCCAAGCAACGGGGCGTACCGTGTCGTCGCTGAGCAGGCCCTCCATGGTGGTCACCGCGACACGCGCGGCCAGCGGCCCGGGCGGCGGCGCGTCGGGCAGTTCCGGGGTCAGATCCAGGTGGTGTACGACAGCCTCGGTGGTCAGGGTGGCGAGGAAGTCGGGTACGCGCAGCACGTGCCCCTGCGTGGTCACGTACCCCTCGGGGTTTGCTGACCTGGCGGCGCGGACCGCTGCGGGGGCGGTGTCCCGCCAGAGCTGGACGATGCCGGTCGGACGGTCGAACGCGGCGGCCGACCGGCGGACCCACCAGGCGTGCCGGTCGCTCTCGTCGTCGCCGGCCGGAAAGTCGCGCCAGTAGCTGACGTCGTCGATGTCGGCCGGCCCGTCAACGGGGCTGGCGAGTGCGACTAGCGCACGCTGGGCGTCGCCGAGCACGTGCAGGAGAAGGTCCGCGACGAGCCAGCCCCGGCAGCGGGTGGCTCGTTGCAGACCGGCGTCGTCCAGGTCGCCGACCACTGCGGTGATCCCGTCGTACGCCTGGGCCAGCGCCTCGTCCGGTCGGATCGTGGTCATGCGATTCAGCCTCGCATGAACCATCGCGCCCGCCAACGTTCGACGGCCGGGTGGTGTGCCCGGGCCGACACGTGGATCGACCCGGGCGGAAGGCCGTCCTGGATCAGCCGAACATGTCGTCGAGGAAGCCCTTGCGCTTCTTCTGCCGGTAGTGGCCGTGGTAGCCCTGGTGCTGCTGCTGGCCGTAGGCCGGCTGCGGCGGGTAGCCGTGGGCGGGCGGGGGCGGCGGCGGGACGGCACCGTATCCGGGCTGGTGCGGGGGCGGCGGAGGCGGGTAGCCGGCCGGCTGGTGGGTGGGCTGCGGCGGTGCGCCACCGGTTTGTTGGCGGCTCCAGTTGGCCTCCGCCTCGAACAGCTTCTCCAACTCGCCGCGGTCCAGGAAGATGCCTCGGCATTCCCCGCACTGGTCGATCACGACGCCGCTGCGCTCGTACTGACGCATTTCTCCGTGACACTTGGGGCAGGTGAGACTACTCATCGCCCGACGGTACCTGGTGGACCTATGCAGTTGCTGTGAGCGCCTCGGTGACTTCTTCGTCGGAGACCTCGTGGAAGTCGTCGTAGTAGACGCTCACCGCGCCGAAGTCCGGTGGGCGTTGGGCGCAGATGACCTGGTCCGCCTCCGCGGCGAGCAGCTCGTACGCCTCCTGTGCGCCGACCGGGACGGCGACCACGACCCGGTGTGCTCCGAGGTGGCGGACGACCTCCACGGCGGCGCGGGCGGTCGCACCGGTGGCCAGGCCGTCGTCGATGATCACGGCGGTCCGCCCCGTGAGGTCCAGCTGTGCGCGACCACCTCGGTAGAGCCGCTCCCGCCGGGCGAGCTCGGCCTGTTCCCGTTGGCTGACCTCGGCGATGTCGTCGCTGCTGAGTCGGCTGGCCACCGCCTCGTTGAGCACCTGGACGCCGCCCGGCCCGAGCGCGCCGAAGGCGACCTCCCGGGCCCACGGCATGCCGAGCTTGCGGACGACGAGCACGTCAAGTGGTGCGCCGAGTCGTTCGGCGACGACCCGGGCGACCGGTACGCCGCCGCGGACGAGGCCGAGGACGACCACGTCCGGATCGCCGACGAGTGCGGTGAGCCGTTCGGAGAGCACCCGGCCGGCGTCGGCCCGGTCGCGGTACGTCGTCATGCCTTCAGGTCTACGCCCTGGTGGGGCGTTCCGCCCAGCAGTTACGCCGATGTGGTCCGAGCGGGCAGGTCGGGAAGCGGGGCGGCCGGCGTGTCGACCGGGCGGTGCAGGGCGGGTGCCCAGGTGAGCAGGGCCATCGGGTAGAGCAGGTACCCGAAGCGGGTCGAGGGCATCAGGGCGATGGCGGCGAGTAGCCCGTACCCGCTGATGAGCGCGGTGGCGACGGCGGTGCGGGGCGGGCGGCGGGCGAGCCGGACGGCGATGGCCGCGCCGGCGGCGACCAGCAGGGTGGCGGCGACGAGCCGGCCGGCGGGTAGCGCGGTGGCGATCAGGTAGCCGGGAAAGGGGGACTGCGCGGGGCTGGTGACCAGGCCGTGGCCGAGGGGGAAGCGCAGCACGTTCTCGGTGAGCGCGTCGCGGTCGACGAGGATCGCGGGAATCAGGGCGGCGACGGGCAGGCCGATCGCGCCGGCGGCGACGCGGGTGCCGGCGCGCCGGGTCAGGCCCCAGACGATCAGGACCAGCGCCACCGGCCAGGCGAAGAGCTTCAGTGCGCCGGCGAGCCCGACCGCGAGGCCGGCCCGGCCGGGTCGGCCGGCGGCGGCGAGTGCGAGGGCAAGCAGGCAGAGCGCGAGTACGGGGAGGTCGTCGCCGCCGGTGGCGAGGGTGAGGGCACAGATGGGCAGTACGGTGGCGGCCTGCACGCCGCGCAGCAGCGCGGAGTCTCGCCGGTGAGCCGCCGGGGCGGGGAGGGCGGTGGCTGGTGTGGTGCGCAGGGCGGTCACGGCCAGGGTGAGCGCCAGCGCCGTGCCGACCGCGAACCAGACCCGTGAGTCGGTCCACCAGGTGTCGGCCAGTGCCCTGGGCAGGCCGAACATCGCCATGCCGGGTTGGTATGGCGTGTAGCCGAGCAGTTGTTCGCCGGGGGGCAGGGCGGCGATCGCGTCGGGTCCGAGGTAGGGGGTGCCGTGCTCCAGGAGGCGGGTGCCGGCGTGCTCCACGACCAGGACTTCTTCCTGTGCCCGATCGGTACGTCCGTTGGCCCGCTCGATGCTCTGCCAGAGTAGGGGGAGCAGTGCGGTGCCTGCCCAGGTGAGACCGGTGATCGTCCAGCGGGCTCCGAGCCCGACCAGCCGTGCGGTCGGGTGGTGTCGGCGGAGCAGGAGTTGGGTGAGCACCGCAAGCGTCGCCACGAGGTATCCGACGGCGGCGACCGCGCCCCAGGCCCGGTGCGGGAGGAGGGTCGACGTGACTGCGGTGATCGCGGCGAAGATGGTCGAGACGGCGTAGAGGCTGAGGTCGACGGCGAGCCCGCCGGCGGCGGTGTCGAGCGTCCGCCAGTGCCAGGGGCGGCGGCGGGCGGTCGGGGCGTCGGCGATCACGGGCGCCAGTCTGGCAGACCGGGCGGCACCTGCACCGGACCGTGTGGTGCGGTCGGCCGGTGCCCGGTCAGGCGGGCAGGTGCGGGAGGCGGGCGCGGGCGGCCTGGCGGCGGTTCTGGCTCAGCCGGATCACCGCACCGGCGTCGTGCAGTGGCGCGACGAGGGTGCCGGGACGTCCGCCGGAGCCGCGCTGCATCGCCGCGAGCAGGGTGCCGGCGGGCACCGGCCGCGAGAACAGGTGGCCCTGACCGGCGACGCAGCCCAACTCCCAGAGCGCCCGCCGTTGCGGTTCGCTCTCCACCCCCTCGGCCACCACCGCCAGGTCGAGACTGCGACCCAGGTCGAGGGTGGAGCGGATGACAGCGGCGGCCTCCGCCGAGCTGTCCATCGTCGTTACGAAGCTTCGGTCGATCTTCAGCTCGTGCACCGGGATGCGGGAGAGGAGTGAGAGCGAGGAGTAGCCGGTGCCGAAGTCGTCCAGCGCCAACCGGACGCCCTCGTCGCGCAGCCGGCTGAGTACCCGGTCGACCACGTCGAGTTGGCTGAGCGTGAGCGTCTCGGTCAACTCCAGCACCAGCCGGTCCGCGGGGAGGTCGTGAGCGCGCAGACGGGCCAGCACGGAGCCGGGGAACCGCGCGTCGAGCAGGCTGCGGGGGGACACGTTTACCGCGACCGGTACGTCGAAGCCGGCGTCACGCCAGGTGGTGGCCGCGATCAGTGCCTGGTCGAGGATCGCCTCGGCGAAGGCCGGCAGCAGACCGGAGCGCTCCACCGCCTCCAGGAAGCGGAGCGGGTCGATCATGCCGTGGGTGGGGTGGCGCCAGCGGGCCAACGCCTCGGCACTCGTCACCTCGCCGGTGCCCAGGTCGACGATCGGTTGGAAGTTGACGATGAACTCGTGGTCGGCGACCGCCCGGGGCAGGTCACCGCCGAGGGTGAGGCGGCCCAGGTCGGCGGTGTCGCGGGTGGTGGCGTAGGTGGAGATTCGCTGCCCGGCACGCTTCGCCTGGTACATGGCCACGTCGGCGCGGCGCAGCAGCTCGGTCATGCCACCGTTGGACGGGGCGACGGAGATGCCGCCGCTGGCTTCGACGCTGATCCGCATGCCGTCCAGCTCGAATGGCTCGTGCAGGGCGGCGAGGAGCGTCTCGGCGCGATGCGCGGCCACCGCCGGGGCCGGCAACCCGCGCAGGAGTACGGCGAACTCGTCGCCGCCGAGGCGGGCCACCAGGTCGCTCGCCCGTGCGGCGCCCCGTAACCGGTCGGCTACCTGCGCCAGCACCTGGTCGCCGGCGGCGTGACCGAGGGTGTCGTTGACTTCCTTGAAGTGGTTGAGGTCGATCAGCACCAGCGCGGTCACCCCGTCGGCGTGTCGGGCGCTCAACTGCTCGGTGCCCTCGTCGAGGAGGTGCCGGCGGTTGGCCAGCCCGGTCAACGCGTCGTGGGTGGCGGCGTACGCGTGTTCGTTGGCGACCCGGGCCAGTTCGGCGTACGCCTGGGCGTTGCGGACGGCTGTGCAGAGCGCGGAGGCGAAGGTGCGCAGGGTGTACTGCTCCCGTTCGGAGAGCTGCACCGGGCCGCGGAAGCGCAGTCGGAGCACGCCGACGTCGACGGTCCGGTCGTGCCCTTCGAGCGGGGTGGGGACGACGGTGCCGTGCACGTCGCTGGGCGTACCGATGGGGCCGTCGAAGGTGATGCCGCCGGTGCCGCCGCGCACGGCGCGGTCGCCGTCGCGCAGCTCGATCTCGACCTCGTCGGCGGAGAACAGCTCGGCGGCCTGGGTGACGGCGGTGGTGAGAACGTTGTCCAGGTCGACCACGTTGAGCGCGTCGGTGGTGCGGGCGAGGCGCTGCCACGCCTGCTGCTCGGTCCTGGAACGGATTCTCGTGGAGTACGTCAGGTGCAGGCTGAACACGAGCGGTGGAACGGCGACCAGGAGTCGCAGGTCGGCTTGGAGGAGGAGCAGGGTGCAGATGGTGACGAGGAACCGCAGCGCCACACCGACGCCTCGTAGGTCCCAGTTTGTGCGGAATTGCTGGCGAATGCTGCTGCCGGAGGCTATCGCGATGACCGGGATCGCGATGAGCTCGTCGAGCACCGTGGCGACGAGATAGGCGAGGGCTATTGGGCCGACAAGGTGAATGAGGTCGGTGAGCTTTGCGGGGGGCCAGGTCCAGTCCAGCGCTACGAGGGTCAGCCCCGCGCCGGCAGCAACGATGGTGTTCTTGCCGATGCTGAACGCCATCTTGATCGGTGCCAGGCGCTGAACGGCGAAAGCCGCCGCCACTCCAACGGCAGTGCACAGCACGACCCAGGGCGCTGGAGCGATCGCCACTCCGACGACGATCGCGGTCTCACTCCAGGTGATCTGGTGCGTGGTCGATCGGATTCTCACCCTTGCATTGACCATCGTGGCAACGGCGATCATGGGGATGAGCGCTATTACAGTCGCAACCTCGGTCGAGGTTGCCGGAAGCGCGGTGAGCGCCGCCACCAGGGATAACGCACAGACTGCCGAAGCTACAACGACGATGACACCGATGAGCAGAGTTAGTCGTCGATGATCTTCTCGGTCGTTCTGCGCTTGGATTCGCATGCCGCTCCCGAGGGTGCCCGGTTCGCTCCTGGCACCGTAGCGCACGACGAGGGGCCAGCGGCAGGCCCTCGCGTCCTCAGGTCCACTCGTTGCCGCGCATGACTACCTCCCCGAAGATCAGGCATTAGTGGCAACTCGTGGATTAGCCATTAATGCACCGACTTGCTGACAGGGATAGCGTAGCGGAGATATGAGTGGTTAGCTCCCGTCATATGTCGCTATGCGCAACATCAGCCAACTGAACGATGGTTTGTAACGTTCTGTCCCCACTTGGGAGCACACCGTTGAAGTTCGCGGCTTCTCTCCAAGAGTCGTTGCGGGCTGTTGCGGGCCTAATGCGATGGGCTGAGCCTGCGCATTCTCTCAAGTCTGCCGGCTTCTGGCCGGCTGCATCATCTGCAGTTCGGCCAGCGGTAACCACCGGTTGGGCATCGCACACGCCAGGAATGCCGGCCGGCGCAGGCAATGGTCGACCCGTACGGGTTACGCATCCTGCAGCTCGTGCTCGGATAAGAAAGCTGCAACCTGCAACAGGCAGGCTGTGTCGGTGGTCGGCGCCACTCGCCGCTTCCGTCGATGACCAACCGGCCCGTTGACATCGGCCCGTCACGCTCGGTGCCCGTAAGCTTCGTCCGTGATCGGCTGAATACCCCGCTGGAGCAGGGGGACGGATGGAGATTCAACTTCTGGGCGGCCTCTCGGTGCAACTGCCCGCTCGCACACTGCACCTCGGAACGCCTAAGCAGCAGGCCGTCCTTTCGATGCTCGCAGTCCAACCTGGGCAGTTGGTGACCGTTCAAGACCTGGTTGATGAGTTGTGGCCCGATGGTCCGCCGCGTTCGGCGGTGGCGAACGTCCGTACCTATGCCGCCAATCTGCGGCGGACCTTCGAAGCGTTCGAAGGCGGTGCGGGTGTCGTCGTTAGGCAGCAAATCGGTTACCGGCTCGTCCTGAGGCCGGAATGTATCGACCTGTTTCAGTTCGAGTTGGAGCGCTCTGCAGGCCGGCAAGCCCTGATGATCGGCCACCTGGACCGCGCCTCGGAACTACTGGGGCGTGCCGTGGCGCGCTGGCAGGGGGCAATGCTCGCCGGTATTCCGCTCGGACCCGTGCTCAGCGCACGCGTGGCGGCGGCCGAAGAGGAGCGGCTGCTGGCCGTGGAGTTGCTCGCCGACGTACAGCTGAGATCGGGGCGGGATGACCTCGCGATCCCGCTGCTGCGGGAGGTCATCGTCCGTCACCCCCTCCGGGAACCGGCATACGCCCTGCTCGTGCGTGCACTGTACGAGCGCGGTGATCACGCCGGCGCGCTCGTCACGTACGACGAGGTCCGGACGAGGCTGGCGGCTGAGCTCGGAGTCGCTCCGAGTCCTGACCTCCATACTCTCCACCGCACGATCGTGAGGGCGGGTCTGCCCCGGCGCTCGCCGATCAGCGGCGCAACCCGTCCGGCTGGTCGGGGTGCGCTCCCCGCCCCGAACACACCGCATGCGGCGGGTGTCCATGCCCTCGAGAAACCGCGTCGGCCCCACCCGATAGATCATCTTCCTCGAGCGGTAACCGACTTCGTCGGTCGCGAGGACGTCATGTCGCGGCTGCTGGCCGAGACCCGTCGGGTCGAGGAGCGGGTTCCGGCGGTGCACGTCATCGACGGCATGCCGGGCAGTGGAAAGACGACCATGGCCGTACACCTGGCCCGCCGGCTGTCCGATCGATACCCGGACGCCGCATTGTTCATCGACTTGCGCGGGCACGACGAAAAGAACCGGGTGGAGGCGGCGAACGCTCTGGTCACGCTGCTTCGACAGCTTGAAGTGCCAGCTGTGCGCGTTCCGGTCGAGCTTGAGGCAAGAGTGGAACTGTGGCGACAAGAGCTGGCCCGTCGGCGGTCGGTGATAGTTCTCGACAACGCCGCGAGCAGCGAGCAGATAATGCCCCTGCTGCCGGCCGAGCCGACCACCGTCGTGCTGGTGACCTCGCGACGACGTCTGTTCCACCCGGATGTCGGAACGTCGCGGACGCTACCGCTCCTGAGCCCTCAGGAGAGCATGGATCTCCTGAGCCTGAGCGTTGGCCGGGATCGGGTCGAGGCAGAGCCGGAGGCGGCCGCCGAGGTGGTCCGGCGGTGTGGTCACCTTCCCCTGGCGATTCGGCTGGCCGGTGCCAGACTGGCGCATCGGCGCGGCTGGCGGTTGGCGGAACTGGTCGAACAGTTGGCCGGCGAGCCTCTGGTGCTGCACCACCTGGCTCAGGAGGAGAGCAGCGTCACCGGGGCCTTCGCCGCCTCCTACGAGCCTCTCCCGGATTCGACCAAGCGGGTCTTCCGATTCCTGGGCCTGTATCCCGGTAACCGCTTCAGCCCGCCGCTGGTCGCCGCACTGACCGGTCTGACCCTGGCGGACGCTCACGCCGCACTCGACGACCTCGTCGAC
The DNA here is from genome assembly GCF_040649915.1 of Micromonospora sp. NPDC048839. NCBI lineage: Bacteria > Bacillati > Actinomycetota > Actinomycetes > Micromonosporales > Micromonosporaceae > Micromonospora > Micromonospora sp. NPDC048839. The sequence continues at coordinate 118,818 of NZ_JBEZGL010000019.1, read as the reverse complement.
CGCAATCTGGTGGAGGACCTGGACTCGACGCGGTATCGGCTGCACGACCTCATGCGTCAGTACTCCATCGAACTCTGCACCCACGCCGATTCCTCCGACGACCGCCGACGCGGGCTGGCTCGACTGTTCGACTTCACACTGGAGGCGGTTCTGAACGTCGCCGAGCTGCTTGAGCCCGAAGTGATCAGATCCCAGATCCCGAACAGCCCGTCCGCCCAGCGTGAGCTCGTCGAGGCCGTCGGAGAGCCGACGGCTGACTGGTTGGAGGCCGAGCGCACGGACCTCGTGACGATGGTGGTTTCGGCGCTCGAGTCAGGATTCTACCGGCACTGCTGGCAATTGGCCCGTGCCCTCTGGCGATTCTGTTACATCCGCGGGTACTTCGAGGACATTATTCTGATCCACCGCCATGGGCTCCAGGCTGCGGAGACTGTCGGAGACGCTGACGCCCTGGCTCTCATGAACAACTACCTGGCCTCCGCCTACGTCCGTACCGGCAACAAGCAAGGGGCGCTCGATCACCTGTCACGTTCGGTCGACCTGTCCCGCAACTCGCGGGACGTACTGAACTCCGCCCGGTACCGCGCGAACCTCGCCGCCGTCTACTGGTGGAGCGGCCACCTGTCCGAGTCGGTGGAGCTCGGCCTCGAGTGTCTGCGGGACAATGTCTACGCGAATGTCGGCGGCCCCTTCCTGCTGCCGAACCTCGGGTTGGCGCTGACGGCCCTCGGGCGTTACGAGGAAGCGTTGCGGATGCACCGCCTGCACCTTGCCTGGGCCCGGACGAACTCCGACGAGTTCCACACGCTGAACGCACTAAGCCACATCGGCGGAGTGCGGGTTCGCATGGGTGATCTTCCACAGGGGATCCGCATCCTGATGGCTTCACTCGCGCTACGGGATCGCACCGGCCACCGGTACGCCGAGGCCGAGGTGCGCAACGACCTCGGGATCGCCTACCGCAGTCTGGGTCGTCTGATGGAGGCACAGCGGGAACACGAGCTGGCCCGGAACCTGTCGATCGGTTCGGGGGAACGACACGTCGAGGCGTCCGCGCTGAACGAACTCGGGCGCACTCTGCGGGCGCAGGGACGCGGTGGCGAGGCGTTCGAGGTGCACCAGGAGGCGTTGCGGTTGGCTACCCGGATCGCGCACCCGCACGAGCAGGGTCGAGCCCTGGCCGGGCTCGCCGAACACTTCGCCCGCACCGACCCGGCCGAGGCCCGACGGCACTGGGAGCGGGCGTTGGCGATCTTCCGGCGGATGGGCGTGCCGGAACGCTTCGAGGCCGAACGCCGCCTCGCCGAGCTGGGTGCGGAGCGCTGACCAGCTAGAACGTCGCTTATCGATTTCTTATCGCCACGCCCGGTAACTTCTCCGCCGTAGCGACGAACGGGGGAGGTTCTGCCCTTGGGCAGATCCGGTCGTTGACACGTACCCGCCGCCAGGTTCCCCCCAGCAACCTCGGCGGCGGGTCGGTGAGGAAGGAGCGGCGTCGACCGTTTGCGCCATTGGCACCGGCGCGGCGGTCAGCGCGACGCCGCTCCTTCCAAGCGCCGTCGTACCGCACCGATAGGCTCACGGCTGTGACCGAACCCGCACAGCTCAGCCACGTCGACGGTGCTGGCGCGGCCCGCATGGTCGACGTCTCCGCCAAGGCGGTGACGGGCCGGCTGGCCGTCGCGGCCGGCCGTCTGCGGACCACGCCCGAGGTCATCGACCTGCTGCATCGTGACGGCCTACCCAAGGGCGACGCGCTGGCGGTCGGTCGGCTGGCCGGGATCATGGGGGCGAAGCGCACCCCCGATCTGATCCCGCTGTGCCACCCGATCGCCCTGCACGGCGTCACGGTCGACCTGCACCTGACCGCCGACACCGTGGAGATCACGGTCACCGCCCGCACGGCCGACCGAACGGGCGTGGAGATGGAGGCGTTGACCGCGGTTGCCGTCGCCGGTCTCGCTCTGGTCGACATGGTCAAGGCGGTCGATCCGGCGGCGTCGGTGGAGGCGGTCCGGGTGTTGCGCAAGGAGGGCGGCAAGACCGGCGAGTGGGTCCGGCCGGAGGACCGACCGTGATCCGGGCCCGGGTGATCGTCGCGTCCAACCGGGCCGCGGCCGGTGTCTACGCCGACACCAGCGGGCCGCTGCTCGTCGCCGGCCTGCGCGAGCTGGGGTGCCAGGTCGACGAGCCGGTCGTGGTGCCCGATGGTGAGCCGGTCGGCACCGCCGTGCGGGCCGCCCACGCCGACGGTGTCGACGTGGTGCTGACCAGCGGTGGCACCGGAGTGACGCCGACGGATCGGACACCGGACGTCACCCGGGAGCTGTTGGATTACGAGATCCCCGGCATCGCCGAGGCGATCCGTGCGCACAGCCGCGAGCGGGTGCCCACGTCGGTGCTGTCCCGGGGTCTGGCCGGGGTGGTCGGCCGGATGCTGGTGGTCAACCTGCCCGGCTCGACCGGTGGCGCCCGGGACGGCCTGGCCGTGCTCGGGCCGATCCTCGGGCACACCGTCGACCAGTTGCGCGGCGGCGACCACTGAAGCTGCCGCGGCGACCGCCGATCGGTCCACGCCACGCACCGACGGGTGTTGGTCCGGGCCGATAGGCTCGGCTGGTGAGCACGGAAACCGCACCCACCGCGGATCGGGTCACCGCACCTCCGCCTGCCGGCTGGGAGGAGGCGCGGTCGCGGGTCTACGCGGTCGGTCTGGCCGCCGCGCTGCCCGCCGTCGCCCGGCCACTTGCCGACATCGACGGGTCGACCCTGGCCGAGCCGTTGACCACCCGCACCGACCTGCCCGCCTTCCCCACCTCCAGCGTGGACGGCTGGGCGGTGCGCGGCACTGGTCCGTGGCGCATCGTCGGCCGGGTGTTGGCCGGCAGCACCCCCGCGCCGCTCACCGCTGACGGCACGACCGTGGAGATAGCGACCGGGGCCATGGTGCCCGAGGGTGCCACCGCAGTGCTGCGCGTGGAGGAGTCCACGACCGTCGACGGTCTGGTCCGCGGCACTCCGCGGCAGACGCCGGAGTGGCGCGAGCCGGGCGAGGAGGCGTACGCCGACGAGGAGCTGTTGCCGGTCGGCACGCCTGTCGATCCGGCGGTGATCGGCCTGGCCGCCTCCTGCGGGCACGACACGCTGCGGGTCCGGCGGGCGCCGCGCGCCGCGCTGCTGGTCTTCGGCGACGAGTTGCTGACCGCGGGACCACCGGCGGCCGGTCGGGTCCGCGACGCGCTGGGTCCTGCGGTGCCGGCGTGGCTGCGGCGCTACGGCTGCCAGGTCCGCCCGTCGGACGTGGTCGGCCCGGTGGCCGACACTCTGCCCGCGCACGTGGCGGCCCTGCGTTCGGCGCTGACAGGTGCCGACCTGGTCTGCACCACCGGTGGCACGATGAACGGCCCGGTCGACCACCTGCACCCGACCCTGGAAGCGCTCGGCGCCGACTACGTGGTCAACACGGTGGCGGTTCGCCCGGGTTTCCCGATGCTGCTGGCCCGGCTGGCGGGCCACGACGGGCGGATCCGGTTCGTGGCGGGGCTGCCGGGCAACCCCCAGTCCGCCATCGTCGCGCTGGTCTCGCTCGTCGCGCCGCTGCTCGCCGGCCTGCAGGGCCGCTCGATGCCGGTGTTGCCGCACGCCACGTTGGCCGAGGCGGTGCCCGGTCGCGGTAACCACACCCACCTGGCCCTGGTCCGGCTGGACCGGGAGGCCGGGACGGCGTACCCGGTGCGACACGTCGGCTCGGCGATGCTGCGTGGCCTGGCCGGCGCGGACGGGTTCGCCGTCATCCGGCCCGACACCAGGGGTGAGCCGGGCGACCGGGTGCCGATCGTGCCGTTGCCACTACTTCCTGGGGAGCGCTCGCCATGACCGCACCGACGATAACCTTCGGTGAGATCACCGACCAGCCACTCGACCTCGCCACCCACGAGGCTGCGGTCGCCGACCGGAGGGCCGGCGCCGTGGTCTCCTTCCAGGGCGTGGTCCGCGACCACGATCACGGCCGGCAGGTCACGAGCCTGGAGTACGAGGGCCACCCGAGTGCCGCGCAGGTGCTGCGCGAGGTGGCCGCCGAGATCGCCGCGGAGCCCGACGTGTACGCGGTGGCGGTCTCCCACCGGGTCGGCCCCCTGGCGATCGGTGACGTCGCGCTCGTCGCCGCGGTGAGCACCGCGCACCGGGCGGCGGCTTTCGCGGCCTGCGCCCGGCTCGTCGACGAGGCGAAGGCGCGCCTGCCGATCTGGAAGCGGCAGGTCTTCGCCGATGGCACCGAGGAATGGGTCAACTGCCCCTGACCGCTCAGCGGCGGCTGTTGACCGCCACGGTCCGGGCGAGCCGGTCGCCGTAGAACGCCGGCTCGGCACCGGGACGCCAGGGCAGTGCGGCGACCAGCACGATGAGCGCGAGCGCGAGCGAGTTTTCCATCAGGGCTCCGAAGAGACCGTCCTGGTAGTGCGACATCTCCGGCAGTTGGTGCTCGTACGGCCAGATCGGGGAGATCAGGAAGAGCAGGTAGAGCCCGATCGCGGCGCCGCCGTGCCGGAGCCCGGTCAGCGTTGGATACCAGATCGGCGGGCGGAGCCCGTTGACCCCGGGCAACCCGCCGAACACGGCTCCCTGGCCGGCGCGCGAGGGCATCGTCCGGCTCGCCTCCCGGCGGCGTACGGCGGCGTCGGCCAGCACGATGATCGCCGGGATCACCCAGACCAGGTGGTGCGTCCAGGAGATCGGGCTGATCACGTTCGCGGTGAGACCGACAAGTGTGAACGCGGTCAACTCGTCGCCGTCGGCGCGGGAGCTGGCCGCCCGGGAGAGGCCCAGCGCCAGGATCAGCACCGAGAAGGCCAGCCAGAGCAGCCCGGGGGTCTCGATCGAGTCGTACAGGCGGGCGAGCAGGCCGGCGAGTGACTGGTTCGGCGTCATGTCCGCCGCACCGACCCGCTCGGTCTGCCAGAGCACGCTGCCGAAGTACGTCCGCGACTCGTCGCCGACGATCCCGAACGTCGCCACCGTCACGCCGATCGCGGTGCCGATCGCGGTGGCCGCCACCCGCCACTGACGGGTGATCAGCAGGTAGGCGATGAAGAGGGCCGGGGTGAGCTTGACCGCGGTGGCCAGGCCGATGCCGGCGCCGGCCCACGCTCCGCCGTAGAGGAAGCGCAGCAGGGGGCCGTCGGTCGCGGCGTAGTGGGTGCCCCGGCGGGAACGCCAGCGCAGGCCGATCAGGTCAGCCATGATCAACGCGAACAGCAGGATGTTGACCTGGCCGTAGCCGAGAGTCTCCCGACCTGGCTCGATGGCGACCGCGAGCGGCACCGCCACGGCCACGGTGAACCACAGTGGCCAGCCCAGCCGGTCCACGATGGGGCGGAGCAGCCCGGCCAGCACCAGCGCCAGCGCGGCGATGCTGGCGGCAGCGTTGACCATGCCGGCGGCGTCGATCGGAAGCTGCGCCATCGGCAGCATGACCAGCCCGGCGAACGGCGGGTAGGTGAAACCGAGGGTGGTGCCGGGCGCGATGAACTCGTAGAGCTCATGCCCGCTCGCCCACCACACCACGGCACCGTGGTAGATCTTCATGTCGAAGAAGTTGTACGGCCGTCCGAAAGCACCGATGGCGAGCCATGCGGCGTAGACGACGGCGGCCACGATGGCACCCCGTACGACGTTCTTGCGATCGATCCGACGTGACACGCGGTCGATGCCGCGTGTCACGCGTTGGATTGGGGCGAGGCGGTCCGCCCGACTACCGACAGCCGTCGGCATGGCGTGGCCACCCCCATACCAAGGTCGTCCTACCCGTCCAGGTCCTGCACGGAGCCTAGAACGGCGCCTCACGTCAGTGCCTCCCGCGTTATGCGACCGTGTCCGATCCCACACATGTTTTTGACATTTCCACCGCGTTAACGCCTACCGGGTGGTTCAGGTAATTCGCGGCCTTAGCGGGGGGTGGGGGTGGCGCGGAGAGGCATCGATGCAGTTCAGCCGGGCAGTCGACGTGCGGTGGACGCGGATCGGACAGCGATCCGGGCTTCCCGTCGGGCGGTACGGACGGCGCGCTGCATGGAACGTCGAGAGTGGCCGATGCGATGGCCGGTCCGCCAGCGCAGACCCGGCTTGCCGCCGGTGTCGGCCGCGGCCAGCAGCAGACCGCCGAGGAGACCGAGGTTCTTGAGGGCGTGAATCTGGTTGTTGTTCTTGGCGATCGGATCGTCGTTGTTCCAGAAGGGATGACCGGCGATGGTCACCGGCACCAACGTGCCCGCGAGGACCAGCGCGGCGGGTCGACTGAGCCGCCCGGTGGCGAGCATCAGTCCGGCGCTGACCTGCACCGCCGCGTTGAGTCGGATCAACGTCTCGGTCTCGGTGGGGAAGCTCGGGTGCGCCTTCTTCAACAGCGGCGCGACCCTGTCGGTGACCGGTGCGGCGGCCTGCGCCAGCCGTGCCGGGTTGCGGATGTTGCGATACCCGCTGACCACGAAGATGCCGCTCAACATGGCGCGGGCGAGGGAGCGTACGGGCGTCATGGATCAGTCATACCCCCTCGCGGCGTTTGCTACCCCGGCAACCGTCGGATCGGATCGGTGTTCATACACCTGCGCCACGCCGATTCGAGCGACAGTCACGGATGGACCGGCCTCGGCGGGTAACGTCGCGCGGGTGACCACGCTGCGGCTACGCCCCGAGGACCCGGCCGACGCCGGTCCGGTACGCCGCGTGCTGGCCACCGCCTTCGCCCGCCCCGACGTGGCGACGCCGCCGGAGGTGAGCCTGGTCGACGAGCTGCGCGGCACGGCCGCCTGGCTGCCGCGGCTGGCAATGATCGCCGAGTACGGCGGCGAGGTGGTCGGGTACGCACTGCTCACCCGGGTGCGGGTGCGGCCGGATCAGGGCTCGGACGTGCCCGCCCTGGCGCTCGGTCCGGTGGCGGTCGCGCCACACCGACAGCGCGTCGGGCACGGCACGGCGGTCGTGCAGGCGGCCCTGGACGCGTCCACCGAGCTGGGTGAGCGGCTGGTCGTGGTCCTCGGCGACCCGGCCTTCTACCACCGGTTCGGCTTCAGCCCCGCGACGGAGCTGGGCCTGACCAGCCCGTGGGCCGGTCTCGGTGAGCCCTGGCAGGCGTTGGTGCTGCCGCCGTCGACGAGCGAGGAAGGCCCCCCACCGCGCGGCGAGGTGCTCTTTCCGCCGCCCTGGTCGAAGGTCTGACGGCACCGTCACCCCGATCGGCGGTCAGGCCGGCTGGGTGCGCAGGTATCTGCCGAAGTGCGGCACCGTGAAGGCGACGGTGCCCCGCTCGCCGGAGTAGATCAGCCCCTTCTTGATCAGCGCGTCCCGCGCCGGGGAGAGGCTGGCGGGCTTGCGGCCGAGTGCCCGGGCGATCTCGGCCGTGGGCACCGCGGCGTCCATGTCGTCGCGGGTCACCGCCCCGGACTCGTCCCCGACCGCGGACATCATGGCCATCGCCCGCATGTACTCGCGTTCGGCGGGGGTGGCTCGCTCGAACCGGGAGCCGAAGAACCCGACCGCCAGCTCGGCCTCCGCCTCGGGTGCGGCGACGCGCACGTCCGCGGCGGTGATCGGCGAGCGCGGCGCGTGGTCCCAGGTCGCCTTGCCGTACGCCTGGACGAAGTAGGGATAGCCACCGGACTTCTCGTAGAGCAGGTCGAGGGCCTTCTGCTCGTACTCGACGTCCTCGCGTTCGGCCGGCGCGCAGAGCGCCTGGTCGGCGGCGATCCGGTCGAGCCGGTCGATGCGCTGGTAGCGGAACAGCCGTTCGGAGTACGACTTGGCCGCGCTGAGCACCGCCGGCAGGTGCGGGAGGCCGGCGCCGACGACGATCAGCGGCGCGCCGAGTTGGGACAGCTCATGGCAGGCCGCGCAGAGCGCCGACACGTCCTCCGGGCCGAGATCCTGCATCTCGTCGATGAAGATGGCGATGCCGGTGCCGACGTCACTGGCCACCGCGGCGGCGTCACTGAGCAACTCGACCAGGTCGATCTCGATGTCGCCGGAGTCGGCCCGGCCGCTCGCGGCTGGCACGTCGATGCCGGGTTGCCACCTGTCGCGCAGCTTCGGGGCGGCACCGGCCCGGCCGGTCGGGGCGGACCGTTGGGCGAACGCCTTGAGAACGCCGAGGAACGCGTCGATCCGGTCGGGTGCGCGGTGGCGGGGGGCCAGCTCCCGGACCGCCATGTGCAGCGCGGCGGCAACCGGACGGCGCAACGACTGATCCGGTCGCGCCTCGATCTTGCCGCTGCCCCAGAGATGGTTGATCGCCTGCGACCGGAGGGTGTTGAGCAGAACCGTCTTGCCGACGCCACGCAGCCCGGTGAGCATCAGGCTGCGTTCGGGTCGTCCCCGTGCGATGCGTTCGAGCACGATGTCGAAGACGTCCAGCTCCCGCCCCCGCCCGGCGAGTTCGGGCGGACGCTGGCCGGCGCCCGGCGCGTACGGGTTGCGGACCGGATCCACGCATCGCAGAGTATCGGGCCGTCTAGCTGCGAGGCTAGAGATGGATAGATGGGGCTACCGGCGTGTCTGAGTCGTCGACAAGAAACTAGGGCTGTCTAGCGTCCATGCTAGACAGCCTTAGTTTTGGCAATCGGAGCTACCGCTTCCGTAGGCAGAGCACGTAGTCGAGCAGGTCCACGGCGTTGTCGTGCACGTAGGTCGCGCTGATCGGGGGTGGCAGCGCGTCACACCGGGCCGAGTCGGTGGTCGCCGGGATCCGCAGCAACACCTGATAGGTGTTCGGGCCGCACGGCACCTTGCGCAGCTCCGCGGCGTCCTCGGTGCCATCGTTCACCAGGCAGTCGCCGGTGGCGAACTCGCTGTCGGGCGTCGGCGCGGCCGAACTCGGCACGGCCGAACTCGGCACGTCGCTGGGCAGGACCGGTGGGACGACCGGCGCGCTCGTTGCCGGCGTACGGACGTCGTTGTCGGCGCCGGCGACCCTCCAGACCGCCCAACCGGCCAGGCCGAGGCACGGACAGAGCACCAGCAGCACCACGAGCACGACGATGAGGGCGACCGTGCGGCCGGTCCTCTTCACCGGCGCGACGGGTGGCATCCCGTACCCGCCAGGCGGCTGGCCCCACGGTGCGGGCGGCTGACCCGGCGTCGGTCCAGCCGGCGGAAACGGCCCGGGCGGCGGGTAGCCCGGGCCCGAAGCCGGCGGCGGTGCCCACATCGGCACGGTCGGCGGCTCCGCGTCGGATGGCGGCGGACCCCACTGCTGCCTGGTCGGATCCTCGCCGGGCGGGCGCTGGTACGGGTCGTCCGGCTGACCGGAGCCCGCCGATCCGTAGGTCGTCATGTCATTCCCGGGGTGGGTGGTCTCAGCGTTGCTTCAGGCAGAGGACGAAGTCGAGAGTGTCCAACTCACTGTCGAAGAAGTACCAGTTGGTGTAACCGGGGACCTTGTCGCACTTGGCCTCGGCATCGCGTTCACCACTGGTCGCGCCGTCGATCCGGCTCAACACCTCGTACGACTTCGCGGCGCACTCGGTGATCAGCAGCTTGGGCTTGCCACCCGCCGCGGCGTCATTGCGGACGCACTGACCGACCTTGGCGAACCGGGGATCAGCCGACGACTCCGGGGCCGGGGCGCTCGGTGGCGGCTCGGCCCCGTCAGCGTCCGCGCTGGGCTCCGCGGCGGTGGTCGAGTTGGCCGGTGCCGTCACCGGAGCCAGGTCGTCCTGCCCGCGAAGGAACCAGAACGCACCACCGGCAGCCACCACCAGCAGCAGTACCACCGCCAGCACGGCGATCAGCGGCCCCCGACCGCGCCGGCCCGGTGCCGGTGTGGGGTCCGGGCCGTACGGGGTCTCGTCGGTCCGGTACGGCGGCCGGTCGTACCCGGGAGGCGCCCCGGTGGGTTGGTACGCGCCGCCGTAGGGCGCGCCGGGGGCACCGCCGTAGGGAGTACCCGGACCGCCTCCGTGCGGCGCGGTCGGTGGGCCGTACGGCCCGGGTCGTCCCTGGGGCGCCTGGGGGTACGGCGGACCCGGCGGCGGGTACGACGGGACCGCCGGCGGATACGGCTCGGGTGCCGGCGGGTAGGGCTGCTGCGCCGGCCGGCCCGGCGTCTCGTCCGGTCGCTGCCCGCGCCACGGTCCCGGGTTGCCGCCCCCGGGTGGTCCGTAGTTGGTCATGCCGCCCTCCTGCACGAGTGGTGAGTCCCGCCACCGGTACGCGACGCCGACTCCGACGTCACCGTAGCGTGGTCCACTGATGAGCTCACCTCCACCGAGCGCGGCAGGCGTCGTCGGCCGCCGCGCACATGTCGCGCCGACCCTGATCTGGACCGCGTTGATCGTGGTCTACCTGCTCTGGGGATCCACCTACCTGGCCATTCGGATCGCCGTGGAGACGCTGCCGGCGTTGCTGTCGGCCGCACTGCGGTTCGCCGTCGCCGGCCTGATCCTGGCGGTGGTGCTGCGGCTGCGCCGAGGCCCCGGCGCACTGCGTGTGGACCTGCGGCAACTCGGCTCGGCGGCGTTCGTCGGGGTGCTCCTGCTCGCCGGCGGCAACGGCCTGGTGGTGCTCGCCGAATCCGGGCCGCCCGGAGTGGCGGTGCCGTCCGGGATCGCCGCACTGCTGGTGGCGACCGTGCCACTGCTCGTGGTGCTGCTGCGCACCGGCACCGGGGACCGGCCGCCGATCTGGACGTTCGCCGGGGTCACCCTGGGCTTCGTCGGCCTGATCCTGCTGGTGCTGCCCGCCGGCAGCGCGGACGCGGTGCCGCTGGTCGGGGCATTGACAGTGGTCGTGGGGGCCGTCGCCTGGTCGGTCGGGTCGTTCCTGTCCGGCCGGATCCGGATGCCCGCCGACCCGTTCGTGGCCACGGTGTACGAGATGTTGGCCGGCGCGCTGGTGCTGGCCGTCGTCGCCGCCGGTCGGGGCGAGCTGGCCGACTTCCACCCGGCGGCGGTGAGCACCCGGTCCTGGCTGGCGTTGGGCTACCTCATGGTGGCCGGCTCGCTGGTGGCCTTCACCGCGTACGTCTGGCTGCTGCACAACGCGCCCATCTCGCTGGTGTCGACGTACGCCTACGTCAACCCGGCGGTCGCGGTCGCGCTCGGCGCGCTGCTGGTAGCCGAGCCGATCACCGCGCAGGTGCTGCTCGGCGGTGCGGTGATCGTCGCCGGCGTCGCTCTGGTGGTGAGCACCGAACGGCCGCGCCGGGTGGGCACGGGATCACGATCGGGGGACACGCCGGTGCGCGACCGCCAGTAACGTCCGGCCCATGTCGGCCGCCGCGCTGGTGTCGATCGCGCTGCTCGGCGCGCTGGTCGGCCTCGTCGTACCGCTGGTGTCGCGGCGCTTCGCCACGGCGGACGCCCGGCCGTGGGCGTGTCCAGGGCCGCAGCCGGTCCGACGGCCCTGGGTCGATCCGATGGTGGCGGCCAGCGTCTTTGTCGGCCTTGCCGTCGCTGTGGGTGACGACCCGGCGCTGCCGGTCTTCCTCGCGGTCGCGGCCGTCGGTCTGGTGCTGGCGCGGGTGGACCTGGCCTGCCTGCGGCTGCCCGACCCGCTGGTCCTCGTCGCCGGGTTGCTGGCCCTCGGCGGGCTGACCGCGGCGGCGCTGCTGTCCGGCACTCCTGGCCGGCTGCTCGGCGCGCTGGGAGGTGCGGCGGTCGCGGGCGCGGCGCACGTGCTGCTGGCCCTGCTGCCCGGCTCACGACTGGGCTTCGGGGACGTGAAACTCGCCGCCGTCCTCGGCCTGCCGCTCGGCTGGCTGGGCCGGGATGCCCTGCTCACCGGGCTGCTCCTGCCGCACGTGCTGCACGGCGGTCTGGTGCTCGGTCTCCTTGCCGCGCGGCGGGTCCGTCGGCACACCCTGCTGCCACTCGGCCCGGCCCTGCTGGTGGGTGCCTGGCTCGCCTGCCTACTCGACTGATCGGCTACCTCACCGTGCGTAGCGGTCGGCCGCCGCGCCCAGGTCGGCCGCCGCCGACTCCGATCAGATCAGGCGGAGTTGGCGGTCCTTGGGTCGGCGGGGCTCGGCTTCGCCGAAGCGTTCGAAGAGGCCGGGGTCGATGGTGCCGAGGAAGGGCGAGGGGGCGCAGTCGCGCTCGGTGCCGTGGCGGGAGCGACGAGCGGCGTGACTGACGTACAGCCGGTCCTGGGCACGGGTCAGGCCGACGAAGAAGAGCCGGCGCTCCTCGGCGACCGCGTCCTCGTCGGGCGTCGAGCCGGGCCAGCGCAGCGGCAGCAACCCGTCCTCGACGCCGACCAGGAAGACCACCGGGAACTCCAGGCCCTTCGCGGCGTGCAGGGTGAGCAGCGTGACCGCCTCCGCGCGCGGGTCGAGCGCGTCCACCTCCGCGCCGGTGGCCAACTGCGACAGGAACGCCTCCAGGTCGTCGCCGCAGCGCCGGGCCAGTGGGGTCAGCAGGTCCACGGCCGAGCGGACGTCCTCCGGGCGGACCGTACCGGTGCCATCCAGGGTGGGCACCGCGAACCGCTCGGCGACCACCTGCCCGGCCAACCGCACCCGGGCGGCCAGTGAGCCGGCCAACCCGTCGGCGTGCCGCAGCTCGCGGGCGATGGCCGCCACCCCGGGCCGGTCCCGCAGCCGGTCGTGGGACCGCTTCTGCACCGGGATGTTGGCCCTGGTCAGGGCGTCGACGATCGGCGCGGCCTGCGCGTCGGTGCGGTACAGCACGGCGATGTCGGAGAAGGACAGCGAAGTGGACCGGCCGTCGATCCGGCCCGAGTCCAGCGACCGGTGGGACAGCCCGCCGACCAGGTCGTCGACCGTCCGCACCACGAAGTCGGCTTCCTCGACGACCGACCCCGCCGGATAACGCCCGACCAGCGGGGCCTCCGGGTCGAGTCGGGCCGGGTCAAGTCGCCGGCCCCGAACCAGCGAGGACGGCGCGATGGCCTGCACGGCGGCGGCCAGGATCGGCGCGGACGAGCGGTAGTTGCGGTTGAGCCGCACCAAGCGGGCGTCCGTGAAGTCCGCGGAGAAACGCAGGAAGTAGCCGACGTCGGCGCCCCGGAACGAGTAGATCGCCTGGTCCGGGTCACCGATCGCGCAGAGGTTGCCGTCCGCCGGGCTGAGCAGCCGCAGCAGCTCGTACTGCGTCTCGTCCACGTCCTGGTACTCGTCGACGAAGATCCACCGCCAGCGGTCCCGGTAGCGTTCGACAAGCTTCCGGTCGGCTCGCAGCACCTCCACCGGCAAGCTCACCAGCTCGTCCAGGTCCACCAGATCCTGCTTGCGCAACAGCGCCGTGTAGCTGGCGCTGTCGTCGCCGGCCGCGGAACGGGCCGCTGCCCGCTCGGCGTCGTCGGCGATGCGGAAGTCGGCCGGCAGACCCGCCGCGTCCGCGTTCTCCCGCAGGATGGTCATCCCCAGCGCGTGGAACGTACCGACGGTGACGTCCTCGGCGACCGGGCCGAGCAGGCCGTCGAGGCGGTGCCGCAGCTCCTCGGCGGCCCGGCGGGTGAACGTGATCGCGAGGCAGTGCTCGGGAAAGACGTTCAGTTCCGCGCAGAGGTACGCGATCCGGTGCGTGAGCGTCCTGGTCTTGCCGGTGCCCGGCCCGGCCACGATCAGCAGCGGCCCTCCCGGCGCGGAGGCAGCCACCCGCTGCATCGCGTCCAGCCGGTCCAGCAGGCCGGTGCCGACCTCCTCCATGCCGGAGAGCATCGGCTCGAACGGCTCGTGCGGAGACGGCGGCGACGCGATCGGCGGTGCGGGCGCCGGGACCGGCTTACGCTTCGGCTCCGCCTTCGCCGCCGGGCGCTTGGCCGTCGATCGGGCCGCCGGCTCCGGGGGTCGGCGCTGCGCCGGCACCGGTACGTCGAACAGCGTCTCCTGTGCCGAGCCCTCGCCGCCCAGCTCCGCCGGGTCGAAGAGCGTGATCACCCCGTACTCGCCGTCGTAGCCCGGCACCCGGCGCACGTCGCCTCGTCGCAGCCGCCCGATGCCCTCGGCGAGCAGCTCCCCACCGGCCTGCGCGATGTCGGCGAGCGGCGTCGTGGTCAGGATCTCCAGCTCCGGCCCGAGCGCGGCGAGCAACTCGTTGAGTCGCCCCTCGACCTTCTTCGAGCGGGCACCCACCTTGTTGATCTCACCGAGGATCTCGGCCAGCGGGACCAGGTGCGTGACGTCCCGGGCCTGTGCCGGCCGGTGCCCCGCCGGCCGGTCGGCCAGCTCCTCGATCCGGCTGAGGACGCCCACCGTGAGCGGCTTGCCGCACTCGGGGCAGCGCCCGCCGGCCGCGCGAGTGCGCTCCGGGGACCAGTTGACCCCACAGAGCCGGTGCCCGTCCGCGTGGTACTTGCCCTCCTCCGGGAAGAACTCGATGGTGCCGGCCAGACCGTCACCGGTCCGCAGCGCCTCCCGGACGGCGAAGTAGTCCCGTTCCACGGTCAGTACTGTCGCCTCCCGGCCCAGTGCCGGTGGCGAGTGCGCGTCCGAGTTGGACACCAGTTGGTAGCCGTCGAGGCTGCCGACCCGCCAGTTCATCGCCGGGTCGGAGGAGAGGCCGGTCTCCACGGCGAAGATGTGGTCGGCCAGGTCGGCGTAGCAGTCCGCGATCGCGTCGAAGCCGGACTTCGAGCCCAGCGCGGAGAACCACGGCGTCCAGATGTGCGCCGGCACCAGGTAGCCGTCCGGGCTGGCCTCCAGGGTGATCTCCAGCAGGTCGCGGGAGTCCAGACCGAGGATCGGCCGGCCGTCCGAGCCGAGGTTGCCGATCCGGCCGAGGGCGGTGTTGAACCGGGCCACCGCGTCCAGATCCGGCAGGTAGATCAGGTGATGCACCTTGCGGGTCCGGTCGTCCCGCTTGTAGATCGTGGAGATCTCCACGCTGAGCATGAACCGGACCGGGTCCGCCTCCGCCGCGCCGGCGAGACGGGGCGGCAGCCGCCGGGCGATGTCCCGCTCCGCCTCGGCGTCGAGCCGGTACAGCCCCGGCTCCGCCGGGCGCAGGGTCTCCCGCAGGTGGTCGTACCAGGCGGGGTGGGTGAAGTCGCCGGTGCCGAGCAGACCGATGCCCTTCCGACGCGCCCACCACCCGAGGTTCGGCAGCGTGAGGTCGCGGCTGCACGCGCGCGAGTATTTCGAGTGGATGTGCAGGTCCGCGACGAATGGCGAGAGGCCACCGGAGGGTACGGCACTGAACGGGGGCACGCCGCATCCTGTCACGCCCGCCGCGCCGGTCGCCGGCCGCCACGCGCGGACGTGACGTCCGCTATGCCGAGCGCAACTCCACGAGACTGATCTGCGGCTCCGCCCCGACCCGGACCGGCGGCCCCCAGAAGCCGGCGCCGTTCGTCACGTAGACCTTGGTGCCGTCGACCTCGCCGAGGCCACTGACCACCGGCTGCGCCAGCCGGACGACCAGGTTGAACGGCACCACCTGCCCACCGTGGGTGTGCCCGGACAGTTGCAGGTCGACGTCGTACCGGGCGGCTTCGACCGCTGCCAGCGGTTGGTGGGCGAGCAGCACCACCGGACGGCTCGGGTCGCGGTCACCGAGGGCGGCGGCGAAGTCGGGACCGGCGGCGAGGCCGCTGCTTCCGGTGGCGTCCAGGTCGTTCACGCCGGCCAGGTCGAGCACGCCGCCCCGGGCACGGATCTCCTGCCGCTGGTTCTGGAGCACCCGCAGGCCGAGCCGGTCGACCTCCTGGACCCACTCCTCCACGCCGGAGTAGTACTCGTGGTTGCCGGTGACGAAGAAACTGCCGTACCGGGAGCGCAGGTCACGCAGCGGCGCGGCGGCCGGGCCGAGTTCGGCGACCGAGCCGTCGACCAGGTCGCCGACCACCGCGACCAGGTCGGCGTCGAGCCGGTTGATCGCGGCGACGATCCGCTCGGTATGTGCCCGGCCGCGCAGCGGACCGAGGTGGATGTCGGAGACGGTAGCGATGCGCAGGCCGTCCATGCTGCGGGGGAGCTTGGCGAGGGGGATCTGCACCCGGTCGAGGCGGGGCGGGCCGAGGGCGGTTCGCACGCCGTACCCGGTGATGCCCGTTGCGGTGAGGCCGGCGAAGATGGCCGCCCCACGGGACAGCAGCAGCCGGCGGGCCGGGTCGTGGTCCGGGGCCGTGACGGCGTCGGTCGCGGGCGGCTCGGGCGGCCCGGCGGCGCCGACGAGCACCGGCTCGGGCGCGGCGGTGGTCGGCTCGGCGGTGACGAGCCGGCGGCGCAGCGCGAGACGGGTGACGAGCATCGGGACTTCGAGGACGGCGAGCACCACGAGCAGGTAGAACATCAGGGCGAGCCACAGGTAACCCGGCCAGGCGAGCCAGTAGAGCCCGGCCTGCGTCCCGATGAGGGTGGCCGGCACGAGCAGCGCCAGCACCAGGGCGGCGATCCCGCCGACCCGCCGCCAACGGCCCGGCTTGGTGGTGTCCCGAACGAGCCGCTTCCACAGGTAGAGGTGGATGAGACCGGTGGTCAGCGCCAGGACGCCCACGAATCCCAGAACCGCCAACATGTGCGCCTCCTCAGCCGCCCGCGAACGGGGGCAGAACGTCGATCGTGGCCCCGGCCGGCAGGGGTGCATCACGATCATGACAGGTGACGCCATTTACCAGGAAACTCGCCGCTCGCAGCACGGCGGCGAGCCGATCGCCGTGTCGCCGCACCAGCTCGGCGTTGAGGTCGTCGAGCGACCGGCCGGCGGGCAGGACCTCCTCGGCGTGCCCGACAGCGGCGCGGGCACCCGCGAAGTAGCGGACGGTCAGTGGGGTCACGCCTCAACCCCCGATCGCGGACATCGGCCGGGTCGGTTGAAGGAAGGTCGGGTCGTCGATGCCGTGCCCGGCGCGCTTGCCCCACATCGCGACGCGCCAGCGTCGGGCCAACTCGTCGTCGTCCGCGCCGGTGCGCAGCGCCGCCCGCAGGTCGGACTCCTCGGTGGCGAAGAGGCAGGCGCGGACCTGGCCGTCCGCCGTCAGCCGGGTGCGGTCGCAGTCGCCGCAGAACGGTCGCGTGACGCTGGCGATCACGCCAACCCGGGCGGGACCTCCGTCGACAAGCCAGGTCTCCGCCGGTGCCGCGCCGCGCTCGGTCGGGTCGGGGCTGAGATCGAAGACGGTACGCAGAGAGGCCAGGATCTCCTCGGCTGTGACCATGGTGTCACGGTCCCAGCCGTGCTGAGCGTCCAACGGCATCTGCTCGATGATCCGCAACTGGTAGTCGTGATCGACGGCGAAGCGGAGCAGGGCGGGCGCCTCGTCCTCGTTGACACCGCGCATCAGCACAGAATTGATCTTCACGGGTTTGAGCCCGGCGGCGGCCGCCCCGGCGAGCCCGGCCAGCACCGCGTCGAGGCGGGGACGGCGGGTGAGTCGGGTGAACCGGTCCGGATCCAGGGTGTCCAGTGAGACGTTCACCCGGTCCAGGCCGGCCGTGCCCAGCGCCGGGGCCAGCCGGTCGAGCCCGATGCCGTTGGTGGTCAGCGAGACCCGGGGGCGGGGCTGCAACGCCGCCACCGCGGCCACGATGCCGACCAGGCCGGGCCGGATCAGCGGCTCGCCACCGGTGAACCGCACCTCGGTCACACCGAGCCGCTCCACGGCCACCCGGACCAGCCGGACGATCTCCTCGTCGGTCAGTAGATCCGGGCCGGACAGCCAGGGCAGCCCTTCCGCAGGCATGCAGTAGGTGCAGCGCAGGTTGCACTTGTCGGTGAGGGACACGCGCAGGTCACGGGCGACGCGGCCGTACCGGTCGACGAGGACGCCATCGGTCCCCGGGGCGACGCTCACCTGTCGACCGTAGCGCGTTCGACCCGGCCCGGGACGGCGCGGGCGGCCTGGAGGACCGCGTCTCGGTAGCCGCCGCCGAAGAGCGCGGTGTGCACGAGCAGCAGATGCAGTTGATGCAGCGGGACCCGGTCGCGCCATCCGTCCGGCAGCGGCCAGCTCTCTTGATAGGCGGCCAGCGTCCGGTCCAGGTAGGGGATGCCGCCGAAGAGGGCGAGCTGGGCCAGATCCGTCTCCCGATGCCCGCCGTGCGCCGCCGGGTCGATCAGCCAGGCCCGGTCGGCGGCACCCCAGAGCACGTTGCCCGGCCACAGGTCGCCGTGGACGCGCGCCGGTGGCTCGTCGCCGCCGAGCCCGTCGAGCCGATCGATCACCTGCTCAACCAGGGTGGCGTCGGCGTTGGTCAGCGCGCCACCGTCGACCGAGCGTCGCAGGTAGGGGACGAGGCGTCGCTCGGCGAACCACGTCGACCACGGCCCGTCGGTGGGGGTGTTGTCCTGGGGGAGCGACCCGATGAAACCCGGCCAGGCCGCACCGAAGGTGGGTGCTCCCGCCCGGTGCAGGTCGGCCAACTCCCGGCCGAAGCGGTCCGCGGCCTCCGGCGTCGGCTCGCCGGGCTCCACCCAGTCGAGCGCGAGCAGGCCCGGCAATGCCACGATCACCTCGGGTACGCCGATCGCCCCGGCCTCCCGCAGCCAGCGCAGCCCGGCCGCCTCGGCGGCGAAGAAGCCCTCCGGCGCCTGCCGGCCGGACCCCTCCGGCCAGGACTTGGCGAAGACGGAGTGGCCGTCGTCGAGGGTGAGGCGGGCGGCGGCGCAGATGTGCCCACCGGCGACCGGCGTCTCCCGGATCCGCTGGTGGGTCCGGAAGGTCGGCAGGTGTGCCGGGTGCGCGCGCAGGTACGCCAGGTCCATCAGCGCACGGTAACCGTTCCCTGTGACGCCACGGTGCCGCCCGATGAGATCGGGCCTCTTTCGGCACTCGTGGATAAGCGGTGAGCAGCCTAAACACGTTCAGTAACTGTGGATAAGCCGCGTGTCATCCACAGGGGCTGTTGAGGCCGGTAGACCCGCCGCAGGCTTCCGACATGACCTCGACCGACCGCCCCCAGCTCGCCGTCCGCTCGCCCGCCGACCTGATCGCCGCTGTGCCGTACCTGCTCGGCTTCCATCCCACCGACAGCGTGGTCGCGGTGGCGTTGCGCGGGCGGCAGATCATCTTCGCCGCTCGCGCGGACCTCCCCGACCCGTCGGCTGATCTGGTCGAGCGGGCCCGGCACCTGGTCGGCGTGATCAGTCGGCAGGGCGCGGAGGCCGCCACCGTGGTCGGTTACGGGCCACCCGATCGGGTGACGCCGACCGTGGACGCGGTGCGCGCCGCACTGACCGCCGCCGGGTTGGGGGTGCTCGACGCGCTGCGGGTGACCGAGGGCCGCTGGTGGTCCTACCTCTGCACCGAGCCCGACTGCTGCCCGCCCGAGGGCCGGCGCTACGACCCGTCCGCCAACCCGGTGACCGCCTCGGCGGTCTTCGCCGGCCAGGTCGCGCTCCCCGACCGGGCCGCCCTCGTGGCGCAGGTGGCACCGGTGGACGGCCCGGCCCGGGACGCTCTGCGGGCGGCCACTGCCCGCGCCGAGCTGCGCCTGGCCGAGCTGCTGGAGCAGGCGCCCTCGAGCGATCTGCTCGGCAGCCGGACGATGTGCGCCGCCGGGGTCGCGGCGGTCCGCGAGGCCCAGCGTCGGCAGCGCCGCGGTGAGGGGCTCGACGACGACGAGGTGGCCTGGTTGAGCCTTCTGATGGTCCACCTGCCGATTCGCGATCACGCCTGGGAACGCACCGACGGTCGGGACCGGGACATCGCCCTCTGGACCGACGTGCTGCGCCGGGCCGAGCCGAAGTTGGCCGCCGCGCCCGGCGCGCTGCTGGCGTTCGCGGCCTGGCGCGCTGGCCAGGGGGCGTTGGCGGCGGTGGCGCTGGAGCGCACGCTGAGCCTGCACCCGGACTACTCGCTCGCCGTGCTGCTGGACGACATGCTTCGGCGTGGGGTGCCCCCGTCCGAGCTGGACGGCTGGCCGTCGGTCGGGATGCCGGGGGTCGTCCGTCCGCGTAAGCGGAGGCGACGTGGCCGCCGCTGACGAGCCGGCCTCCGGTCGCCGCCGGACTGCCGGAGACTCCCCAGCCGCCGAATCGCAATTTTGCTATAGTCGGCCCTGGTCAGTTCTCTTCCACCCGGAGGCCGTAACCGAGCTGCGAGCCATACCCGTCCGCGGAACTTCGCCCGGGCCGTCGCAACCGCAGGCCGAAGGATCATGGACGTGGAGGCGGAGTGATGAAACGTTCCGAGCTCAACACCTCGCAGCAGGTCATCGGCGATGCCAGCCGTCAGGACCCGGTGTTCCGCGCAGAGTGGGATCGGACAGCATTCGCGCGCGAGGTCGCGCTCCGCATCGTGGGGTACCGCGCCGAGAACCAGCTGACCCAGACCGCGCTCGCTCGCAAGGTGGGGATGACCCAGTCGGTCATCGCGCGACTGGAATCAGGCGACCAGCCACCGTCGATCTCGACCCTCGTCAGGCTTTCCAAGGGCACCGGCATGGAGTTCGACGTCAAGATCTCCCGCGGCGTCGTCGAGATCGTCGCCGCATAGCCGGCGGCTTGTCGATAGATCGACGATCGACTCGGCTTCCTGAAAGTCGGGGTATCCCCGCTACCCGGACACCCCGGGATCAGCAAACCCGAGTCGATCACGGTCAGTGGGTGCCGCGACGAGTCCGCGACGGGGCGAGGTCTAGCCAACGGTACCGAGCGCCAGCCGCAACGCTCCCCGCCCCGGCGCTGATCCCTCGTCCCCCGAGGTCGATCGCCCGGGGAGGGTCCCGCACGCACGGCCTCCGTCGAACGATGTACGCGTTTCTCCTGATCGCGGCCGACTCGGCGGGTCGCGCGCCAGCCGACAATGATCGAGTGACCCCCGAACTTCTGCTTTCGCTGGCCGGGCTGGCGTTGGTGGACAGCACCAGCATCGGCACTCTCTTCATCCCGGTCTGGCTGCTGCTCGCCCCCGGGCCGGTCAACGCCCGGCGGATCCTGGGCTACCTCGCCACCATCGCGGTGTTCTATCTCGCGGTGGGGCTGCTGCTGGTCTGGGGCGGCAGCCGGTTGGGCGACGCGCTGGGCGGTGCTCTGGACAACCGGGGAGTGCTCTGGGCGCAACTCGTCCTCGGCGTGGCGATGCTGGTGCTGAGCTTCCGCTACGACGGCAAACGGCGGCCCCGTGGCGGTGGTGTGCTGCGCTGGCGGGACCGGGCCACCGCCGGCGACTCCTCGGCCCGCTGGTTGGTCGGGCTCGCGTTGCTGGCCGCGCTCGCCGAGGTGGCGACCATGCTTCCGTACCTCGGCGCGGTGGGGCTGTTGGCCACCTCGGGGGTCGGGTCGGCGACCGTGGTGGCGCTGCTCGCCGGATACTGCCTGGTCATGGTGCTGCCGGCGGTGGTGTTGCTGGGTGCCCGGTTGGCCCGTCCGGCGATGGTCGAGCCGGTGCTGGCCCGGCTGAACACCTGGATCGTCTCGAAGGCGGGCGGCGCGTTGGGCTGGATCCTCGGCATCGCCGGCTTCCTGATCGCCCGGGACGCCGCCGCGCGGCTGGAGCTGATCGACCTGATCGGTCGCTGAGGGCCGCACGCGTGAGGCCCGATGGTCCTCGCGCGTGCGGCCTGCGGTCCTGCCCTCGTCAGGCCGGCTGTTCCAGGGTGATCCGGTGCGGCCCGGTGTAGACGTTCATGGTCCGGCCGCGCAGGAAACCGACGAGTGTCATCCCCGCCTCGTCGGCCAGTTCGGCGGCGAGCGTGCTCGGTGCGGACACCGCCGCCAGCAGCGGCAACCCGGCCATCCATGCCTTCTGGGTCAGCTCGAAGCTGGCCCGTCCGGAGACCAGCAGCAGGTGCCCGGCCAGTGGCAGCCGACGTTCGCGCACCGCCCAGCCGATCACCTTGTCCACCGCGTTGTGCCGGCCCACGTCCTCCCGCAGCACCACCAGCTCTCCGTCGGGGGTGAACAGACCGGCCGCGTGCAGCCCGCCGGTGCGGTCGAAGCCACGCTGGGCGGCACGCAGTCGGTCGGGCAGTTCGGCGAGGAGCGTGGCCGGCACGCTGAGCGGATCGGCGGCGACCGGGAACAGGGACCGGGTGCGGATCGCGTCGATGCTGGCCTTGCCGCAGACGCCGCAGGAACTTGTCGTGTAGAAGTTCCGGGACGGGTCGGTGGTCGGTTCCGGCACGCCGGGGGCGAGGGTCACGTCCACCACGTTGTACGTGTTCGGTGTCTCCGCGCCAGCACAGAGCTGCGCGGTCAACACGTCGTCGGTCGACCGGATCAGCCCCTCGGTCAGCAGGAACCCGATGGCCAGATCGAGGTCGTCACCGGGGGTACGCATGGTCACGGCGAGGGGCTTTCGCCGGCCCGGGCCGGCCGCGCCGACCCGGATCTCCAGCGGTTCCTCCACCGCGAGTGTGTCCTGTCGACGGATGGACCCGCGCCCGACGGTCGCCGCGTCCAGGTCGATCCGAAGTACGCCCCGCCGATCTGTTGCCCGTCCCATCCCGTCATCCTCCACCTCCCGCCGGCACGCCCGCACGGCCACCGGGCAGCCCGCACCCGACGCGATGCCAACGGGCGTCCCCACGGCTACCGTGACGGGGTGGTCACGTATGCCGCAGTGGTGCTCGCAGGTGGGTCCGCCCGACGGATGGGCGGGGTGGACAAGCCCGCGCTCCCGGTCGGTGGCCGGCCGATGCGCGCCCGGGTGCTGGCCGCCGTCAGCGACGCCAGCCCACGGGTGCTCGTCGGTCCGGCCGACGTCGTTCCGGAGGGTGTGCGGGTCACCCGGGAGGACCCGCCGGGCGGAGGTCCGGTCGCCGCGGCGGCTGCCGGGCTGGCGCTGCTCGATCCGGACACCGCAGTTGTCGCGCTGCTCGCCGCCGACCTGCCGCTGCTCACCCGCGCCGCGATCGGCGAGCTGCTGACCCACCTCGCCGAGGAAAGCCCCGGCCATCCCGCCCCGGCGAGGCCCGACGCGGCGCCGACGGCCGGTATCGGCCTCGTCGGGAGCGGGCGGCAGCCCGACGGGGCGTGCTTCGTCGACGAGAACGGGCGGCGGCAGTCGCTCTGTGGTGTCTGGCGGGTCGCGGCGCTGCGAGCCGCGTTGGACCGACTGGCCGCCGAGCGGGGCGGCCTGTCCGGAGCCCCGGTCCGGGCGCTGCTGGCCGGACTCGTCGTGCGGGAGGTCCCCTGGTCCGGCGACGGCCCACCGCCGTGGTTCGACTGCGACACTGACGAGGACGTACGCCGGGCGGAGGAGTGGACGCGATGACGGTGATGGACGACTGGGTGACGGCGGCGTGCACCGAGCTGGAGCTGGACCCCGCCGGGGTGCCCGTGCAGGCGGTGCTGGATCTGGCTCGCGACGTCGCCCACCAGGTGCTGCGGCCGGGCGCGCCGGTCACCGCGTACCTGCTGGGCCTTGCGGTCGGCCGGGGTGCCGACCCGGCGGACGCCGCGGCCCGGCTCAGCGCCCTGGCCGGCACCTGGCCGGTCGACCTGGGCGCGGATCCCGCGAATCCGACGGCCCCCTGACCGCCGTTGTCCGATCCCGGTCCGGGCTGACGGGGCACTCAAGCGGCGTGGGTAGGGTGATCGTGACGGACGGAGGCGATCATGACGGCTGACCACCCCTCGGCGCCGCTCGATGACCTATCTGGCGCTACGACTGAGCCGGCGGAATCGATCCTGCTCGACGAACCCAGCACGACCGATCTGCGGGCGAAGGTGACCGAGGCCTGGCAGGAGTTCGCCCGTGCGCTCGCCCTCCGGCTGCGGGAGCTTCCCGTCGGCGCGCACCTGGAGGTGACCCTGGACCCGACCGCCTCCGGCACCGGGGACGCCGTCTACTCGGTAAGCGTGGACGTACGCGACGGCGGCGGGTTGTCCGCGCGGGCGGTCGGGAACGCCACGCTGCCGGCGGGTTACCGGCTGGACCGCGGTGCGGTGGCGGAGATGGTCGCGCTCGGCTGGTCGCCGCCCGGGGTGGTCGCCGGCTCCGGCGGCTTCTTCGGGTTGGACGACCGGACGAGCGAGTCGACCCGGATCGCCGCGCTGCTCTCCCGGACGCTGCGGGACGTCTACGGCGCTCCGCACCCGGCGTTCCTCGTCTACCTGGTGCAGGACGGCGAGGGTGAGCCGTTGGCCGTGGACCCGTTGGGCACGGCGCGCAGCGAGTTCGGCCCGGACGCCGACGTCGAGGCCGACCTGGAGGAGGCGCTGGCCGAGGCGGCCTCCGCGCAGATCGAGCGGGAAGACGTGCTCGACCTGGCCGATCGGGTCCGGACCGTGGTCTCCACGATGCTGAAGTCGGACACGGACCGGTTGCAGGTCGACTCGGACGGCGACATCACCATCCGGGCCGGCTCGGCGATGGTCTTCGTGCGGGTACGGGACAATCCGCCGCTGGTGGATGTGTTCTCGCCGGTGCTCACCGAGGTGGAGCCGACCGAGCGGCTCTACGTCAGGCTCTCCGAGTTGACGAACCGGATGCCGATCGGCCGCCTCTACTGCGCCGACGACACGGTCTGGGCGTCCATCCCGGTCTTCGGCCGCAACTTCCAGGCCACGCACCTGATGCTGGCGGTGCAGGTGATGACCGGTCTGGCCGACGAGTTGGACGACCGGCTGCACGGCGAGTTCGGCGGCAAGCGGTTCTTCGGTGAGGGCGACAAGCCGGTTCGGCGCGACGAGTCGGAGCACCGCACGGGAATGTATCTCTAGAGATCCAGCAGGGTCTTGCCGACCGTCGCGCGCGCCTCGATGGCGGCGTGCGCGTCGGCGGCGCGTTCCAGTGGGAACCGCTGGCCGATCAGCGGTCGTAGGCGGCCGGCCGCGGCGTCCGCCAGGACCTGCCGGGTGTACGCCCGCAGCCGCTCGGGCGACGTGTTCGGCCGGACCAGGGTGACCTGCCGTGCCGTGGCGGCGTCCGCCGACACCGAGGACCACTCCCCGCTCGCCAAGCCGTAGCTGGTCATGCGGCCGCCGGGGTCCAGCAGGTCGAAGGACGCTCGGGCCACCGCCCCGCCGACCCCGTCGAGCACCACGTCGACACCGCCGGTCGTGGCCCGGATGCGGTCGGCCCAGTCGGGTTGGAGGTAGTCGACGGCATGGTCGGCGCCGAGGCCGGGCAGCAGGCCCACCTTGCGCGGCCCACCGGCGACGCCGATCACCAGGGCGCCGGCCCGGGCGGCGAGCTGCACCAACAGGCTGCCGACGCCACCTGCGGCGGCTTCCACCAGCACGCGGTCGCCGGGGCGGACGCCGACGGCCTCGATCAGCATGCTGGCGGTACGCCCGTCGGCCAGCAGTGCCACCGCCTCGTCCACGGCCAACCCGTCGGGCACCTCGATCGGCGCGGTGGCGTCCACCGCCGCGCGTTCGGCGTATCCGCCGGAGCCGCCGGTGGCGCTGACCACCGGCCGCCCGATCAGTGCCGGGTCGACGTCCGGGCCGACGGCGGCGATCACCCCGCCCACGCCGTTGCCGGGAATCAGGGGTGGGGTGATCGCAAACGGCCCGGGGCGGCCGGAACGTTGTTGCGTCTCGACGAATGTGATGTTCGCGTGCGCGACGTCGATCAGCACCTGGCCGGGGCCGGGCGTCGGGTCGGTCGCGGGGCCGGGCACCAGCACCTCGGGTCCACCGAACTCACGTAACCAGACCGCCCGCATTCCATCCCCCTCGGCTGCGGTGGGCGGCACGCCCACGCTTCCGACCACTCCACCTCCTCAACCAGGGTTGAGGTCAAGCGGTGCGGGGGGACGGGCCGACGCCGGGGGACTCGACCAGGCGGGACAGCACGATCGTGCTGCGGGTCGAGGTCACGAAGGACTCGGCGCGCAACCGTTCCAGCGCCGCCTCCAGGTGGGCGATGTCGGCGGCGCGCAGGTGCACGAGCGCGTCCGCCTCCCCGGAGACGGTGTACGCGCCGACCACCTCCGGGTGCCGCCGGGCGGCCACGCCGATCTGCGCCGGGGTGGTCCGGCCGGCGCAGAACAGCTCGACGAACGCCTCAGTGGTCCAGCCGACGGCGGCCGGGTCAACGACGGCCGTGAATCCCCTGATCACTCCGGTGGCCCGTAGTCGGTCGACGCGACGCTTGACGGCCGGGGCGGAGAGTGAAACGCGGGTGCCGATGTCGGCGTACGACGCCCGAGCGTCCGCGACGAGTAACGCAATGATCCGCTGGTCTACCGCGTCTATCTGCAACGTTCCGCCTCTGAGAAGCAACGGTTGTGGCTGTTACCAAAGTTCCACGGTACCTACTGTTGGTGACCGTGAACCAGCAGCGAGTCCCGCGAAAGCGGACATATCTCATGTGCCCGCCCGCGCAGTTCGCGGTCGAGTACGCGATCAACCCGTGGATGGACGTGACCACCCCGGTCGACCGGGACCTGGCCGTCAAACAGTGGGACCGGCTGCGCGAGACGCTTGTCAGCCTCGGCCACGAGGTGCACCTGCTGACGCCGGAGCAGGGCCTGCCGGACATGGTCTACGCCGCCAACGGCGCCTTCGTGGTGGACGGCGGCGTTTACGGCGCCCGGTTCAAGCACGAGCAGCGGGCCGCCGAGGCCGCGGTTCACCACGCCTTCTACGAGTCGCAGGGCTGGCGGTTCGTCGCGCCGAGCGAGACCAACGAGGGCGAGGGTGACTTCGCGTACGTGCCGGAGGCGCACGGCGGCCTGATCCTGGCCGGGCACGGCTTCCGCACCGAACTGCCGGCGCACGCCGAGGCGCAGGAGGCGCTGGGCCGCCCGGTGGTGTCGCTGCGGCTGGTCGACCCCCGCTTCTACCACCTGGACGTGGCGCTGGCGGCCATCGACGACTCGAACGTCGTCTACTTCCCCGGCGCGTTCTCGGCGGCCAGCCAGCGGGTGCTCACCCAGCTCTTTCCGGAGGCGGTGATCGCCGACGACGAGGACGCTCTGGCCTTCGGGCTGAACCTGGTCAGCGACGGGGCGAACGTGGTGCTCAACAGCGAGGCCACCCGGTTGGCCGGCAAGTTGAAGGCAGCCGGTTACACCCCGGTCCCCGTCGAGCTGGCCGAGCTGAAGAAGGGCGGCGGCAGCGTGAAGTGCTGCATCGCCGAGCTGCGGCACTGATCCGTGAATGGTCCGGGGCCGGCCTCCCAGTGGGAGACCGGCCCCGAGTCGTGCCGCGGGTGGGCGTTCAGCCCAGCGTCGCCAGCTCGTTGATCAGCACGTTCGACATGACCTGGCCGTCGCGCTGCACCTCCCGCAGGTACCACTTCTGCTGGGGGGTGCGCGGCTGGTTGAACTGCCAGATGCCGCGCGGGCTGTCGATCTGGCCGATCCGGCCGAGCGCCAGGTTGACCTGCTGCGGGTTGGGTGCCCCGCCGGTCAGCTGGATCGCCTGGTCGAGCACCTGCGCCGCGTCGTACGACGCCATCGCGTACGTGGTGGGGGTGACCTGGTACTTCTTGCGGTATGCCGAGGCGAAGACCCGGTTCGACGTGTTGTTCAGGTCGGCCGAGTAGTTCAGCGCGGTCTGGATGCCCAGCGCGTTGTCCTTGAGGCTTTCCAGCACGTTGCCCTCGGTGAGGAAGCCGGGCGCGTAGACCGGCCCACGGAACTTCTCCCGCAACTGCTTGATGAACTCCACCGCGGCCGCGCCGGCGAAGAAGCAGAAGACCGCCGAGGGCTCCTTGGCCAGCGCCCTGGTGATGTCTGCGGTGTAGGTGGTCTTGCCGGGGTTGGGGTTGGCGCTGGTGTAGGTGACCGGGTCGCTGATGCGCGGGTCGGTGAGGCCGAACTCCTGCCGGAAGCCACGCACCACGTCCGGGCTGCCGACGTTCTCCGGCATGATGATCGCGACGCGACCGTTGGTCGGGAGCTGTTCACGCAGGTAGCGGCCCAGCGCCTTGCCGGCCTCGTCCAGCACGTACGACGTCCGCCAGATGTAGAAGACGCTCTGCAGGCTGCTCGGCGAGGCGTTGGAGCCGATCAGCGGGACCTTGGCCTGCTCGACGGTGTCGCGGATGCCGACCATCACCGCCGAGTTGACCACGCCGGTGAGCGCCAGCACGCCCTGCTTGAGCAGCCCGTCGACGGCGGCCTTGCCGGTCTTCGCGGTGTCGCCCTCGTCGGCGGTCAGCAGCTCCACCGGGTGGCCGCCCAGCCGCTTGTCGTGCAGGTCGAGGAAGAGCTGGAAGCCGTTGGTGATGTCATCGCCGATGCTCTTGAGGCCGCCGGCCTGGGGCGTGATCAGTCCGATCTTGATCGGGCCGCGGTTGACGGTCGGCTGGGCGTCTGTGTCGGAGCCACACCCCGCGACGAACCCGGTGGTACCGAGCGCGGCCAACAGTTGGAGCGCGCGCCTGCGATTCATCTGTGACACCGAGTTCCTTCCAAGGAGCGTTGCAGGGCTGAACTCCGCCCCTCCGGCGTTCTACCTGGTCCGCGACGCTGCGTCAATGGCTAGTGATCAACGTGCAGGGACCGCAACGAATCAAGGACCTGAGGCCACGCGGCGGACTCCGGGTCGATCAGACCGAAATGCTCGCATCCGGGCAGTTCCAGAAGGGAGATATCGGATCCTGCGGCGGTTGCTGCCGCCACGAATCCCCGGCTCACCTCCACCGGAACCTGCTGATCCTCAGAGCCGTGCAGAACTACTGTGCGTGTTCGCGTGGGTACCAACATTCGTGGATCCGTCACCGCGTACCGGTCCGGAACCTCGGTCGGGCCACCGCCGAGCAACACGGCCACCGCGCCCGCGTCCAGGTCCCGCCGGTACGCCTCGACCAGGTCGGCCACCGGGGCCAGGGCGAGCACCCCACCCACCGTCGCCGTGGCGGTGGCCGCCACGTACAGCGCCAGGTGGCCGCCGGCGGAGTGCCCGACCAGAATCGGCGCGTCCCCACTCACCCGGCCGGGCAACGCCTCGGCGGCCAGTAGGGGCAGCTCGGCCACCCCGGTCAGCACGTCGGTGAACGTGCCCGGCCAACCACCCCCCGGCTGCCCCGTCCGCCGGTACTCCAGCTGCGCCACCGGGTAGCCACCCGCGGCGAGTGCGGCAGCCAGCGGATCGGTGTGCCGCCGGTCGTACTCGTCCCGCCAGAAACCGCCGTGCAGGACGACGACAAGCGGTGCCGCCGCGACAGCTCCCGCCGGGAACCGCAGGTCGGCCACCTGGTCCGGGTGGTCGCCGTACGCCACGGTCCGGTCGGGCTCCGGTGCGGGCCGGGTCAACACGGCGCGCGGGTCGGCAGGCATGGCGCGACGGTAGCGCGCTCGCGCGGGTGGTTCGGGCCCGGTAGTCGGTCCCGGATGCCATGGGTCCCGTCCGCTGGGTAAAGATGGACCCCATGACCGAAGCGCGCTCAGCGGGACACGACGACGAGCCGGGCACCGACGACTCCGGCCACTCCGGCACTGTCGTGGTGGTCGGTCCGGACGGCCGGCCGATCGGGACGATGCAGACCGACGAGGGCCAGGGTGAGGACCCGACCCGCCTGGTCGAACAGCCGGCCAAGGTGATGCGGATCGGCAGCATGATCAAGCAGTTGCTGGAGGAGGTGAAAGCCGCACCTCTCGACGACGCCAGCCGCAACCGGATGCGGGAGATCCACGAGCGGTCGATCGTCGAGCTCAAGGAGGGCCTCGCCCCCGAGCTGCGCGACGAGTTGGAGCGCATCTCGCTGCCCTTCGCCGAGGACAAGGCCCCCAGCGAGGGCGAGTTGCGGATCGCGCACGCCCAGCTCGTCGGTTGGCTGGAGGGCCTGTTCCACGGCATCCAGGCGGCCCTGGTGGCCCAGCAGATGGCCGCCCGGGTCCAACTGGAGCAGATGCGCGGCGGCCGGCAGGCGCTGCCCAGCGGTCCCGGCGGAATCGTCCCCGGGATGTCGGGCATCGGCCAGCCGGGCGGCGGCGAGGGCCACAACACCGGCCAGTACCTCTGACCGGCTCAGTCCACCCCGAAGATCTTCTCCAGGTACGCCGCCACGCCGTCCTCGGTGTTCGCCGTCGTCACGTCGTCGGCGACCGCCAGGACGGCGCGGTGCGCGTTGGCCACCGCCACACCACGCCCGGCCCAGGTCAGCATCGGCACGTCGTTGGGCATGTCGCCGAAGGCCAGCACGTCCGCCGCGGCCACCCCGAGCTGGTCGCAGTACCAGGCGAGCCCGGCCGCCTTGGTCACCCCGGCCGCCGAGATCTCCACCAGCCCGGAGGACGACGAGTGGGTGGCCTCGGCCAACCCCGCCACCGCCGTGGCGATCAGCTCGGCGAAGGCATCCGGGTCCTGCTCGCCGGCTCGGGCGAGGAGCTTCACCGCCGGGACCGAGAGCAACTCCTCCGGCGTCTCGATCGGCCGGATGCCGTTGGCGTCGGCGTCCCAGCGCAGCGGGTAGTGCGCCTCGTGCCGCATCTCCCGGCTGTCCAGGATCTCCACGGCGAAGCTGATCCCGGGCACCTCGGCCCGTAGCCTGCGGGCCACCTCGGCCAGGTGGTGCGGGGCGAGCGGGTCAGCCCGCACCACCTCGTCCTCGAACGGGTCGTAGACCACCGCGCCGTTGGCGCAGACCGCCGGCAGCGGTCGGGCGAGCTGGTCGTACACCATCTTGAGCCAGCGGACCGGACGTCCGGTGACCAGGACGACAGGCGTGCCCCGCGTGGAGATCCGCGCGAGCAGGTCGGCGGTGCGTGGGCTGACGGTGTGGTCGTCGCGGATCAGCGTGCCGTCGATGTCGGTGGCGATGAGGCGGGGTGTGTCTCCCATTACCGGGACAGTAGCCGGTCCAGATACACCGCCACCCCGTCGTCGTCATTGCGCAGGGTCACCTCGTCGGCGGCGGCGCGCAGGGCGGGGTGGGCGTTGGCCACCGCCACCCGGGACCAACCGGCCCACTCGAACATCGGCAGGTCGTTGGGCATGTCACCGAAGACCAGGACGTCGGCCGGGTCCACCCCGAGACTCTGTGCCACCACCGTCAGCCCGGTCGCCTTGTCCACGCCCGGCGGGCAGATCTCGATGAAGCCGAGCCCGGCCTGGGTGAGCGTGGCCACCTGCGGCGAGATGATCCGCCGGGCCACCGCCAGCAGTTCGTCCACGTGGTGGTCGGCGGTCCGGGCGAACGCCTTGATCACGTCGCAGGCGAGGCACTCGTCGCGAGTGCGGGCCTCGAACCGGTCCTGGTAGGGCCAGCTCTCGTGATAGTCGCCCCACAGCGGGGCGTCGTGCTCGTCGGACGCCTCGACCATCACCGTCAGCGGGCCGACCTCGGCCTCCAGGTCGGCGAGCAGCCGGGCCAGCACCTCGGCGGGCAGCCGCTCGTCGCGGAGCACCACGGGGCCGGCCGGGTCGCTCTGGTCGACCACCCGACCGCCGCCGGCCATCACCAGGAAGTCGGCGGCCCGGATGTCGTTGCGGGTCAACTCGGCCAGCCGAGGGCCGCGACCGGTCGCGCCGACCACCGGAATTCCGGCGGCCCGCACCCGGTCGAGCACCCCATGGGTGTACGCGGAGACGGTGTCATCGCTGCGGACCAGCGTCCCGTCGAGGTCGGTCGCGATCAGCTTGGGTAGTCCCGGGCGGGTCATCGTTCCTCCTTCGCCCACCGCCGTCGCGCCTGCCGTCCCCTTCTGGTGAGGAGACCCTGGCGTCGTGGCGGGCAGCAACCGTACCTCGCGGAACGGGCCGCATCTCTGGCTTCCAGGCGAATCGAACGCGAACAACCGCCCCCGCCCTCCGCTGGGGGCGGGGGTCAGGGCTGGGCGTCGGGATGGGCGAAGGGGGCGGCCGGGGTGACTGTCAGGTCGGCCGGGGCGGGTGGGCCGTACTCGGCCGGGTCGGGGGTGCGGCGGCGGCGCCAGGGTCGCGATGCCGGCGCGTCGGCGGGCCGGTCCTCGTCCGGTGGCCCGGCCAACGCGCCAGGGGATGCGGCCGGCGCCAGTCGGAGGGCAACCGCGAACAGCACGCACGCGGCGAACGCCATCACCACACCGCGGCCGTACTCGGCCCGGAATCCATCCTGCGGCGCGTAGAAGAAGCTGCGCTGAGCGGGGTTGTCGAGGGTGGCCGCGGCGGCGACCAGCAGCGCCAGCAGGGCACCGGCGAGGGTGAGACCGGCGAGCCGGGCGTTCGGCCGCACGGCCGCCGTGCCCCGCAGGGCCAGCGCCACGGTGCAGACGAGACCGAGGAGCCCGACCAGGTAGCCGACGCCGAAGCCACCGACCTCGGACACCCCGACCGGCACCTCGATCGTGCTCTCACCGTCCGGCCCGCTGTTCGGCAGGCTCATCACCAGCCACTCGCCGACAAGCGAGGCGACCCCGGCCACCGCGCCCAGAGCGGCGAGCAGCAGGGGCAGCCGAGGATCCTGCGCGAGGCCGCCCAGGGACAGGCCGAACCGGCGTCGTGGAGCCGGGTCGACGGCACCCCACTCGATCACGGCCGGCCCGTCGGACCGGTCGCCCTGCCGCGGGATCGGAAGCTCGTCGGGCATCGGCCATCCTTCCGCCGGTCACGGACCTGGTCGCATCATGACACAGCCAGCCCGTGGTGACCGGGATCGCACAGTAGGCGTCCGTGCCGGTCGGTCGCTCGGCGGTCACCTTTCCGCTAGCGTTCTCCTCATGCCTATCCGTACCGCTTCAGCACAATGGCAGGGCAATCTCACCGAGGGTGCCGGCACCGTCCGCACCGGTAAGGGCGGCCTGTCCGGCAACTACTCCTTCAAGTCGCGCTTCGAGGAGGGCGAGGGCACCAACCCCGAGGAGCTGATCGCCGCTGCGCACGCCGGCTGCTTCTCGATGGCGTTCTCGAAGGCGCTCGCCGACGCCGGCTCGACGGCCACGTCGGTCGAGACCACCGCCAAGGTCCACCTGGACAAGACCGACGCCGGCATGACCGTTACCCGGATCGACCTGGAGACCGTCGGCCAGGTCCCGGGCATCGACGACGCGGAGTTCCAGAAGCTCGCCGAGGCCGCCAAGGCCAACTGCCCGATCTCCCGCCTGCTCTCGCCGGGTGCCGAGATCACCCTCAGCGCGCGCCTGGCCTCCTGAGCGGTCGACCCACGAACAGCCCGGTCGACCCACAACCGCTCGTTCACGGACAGAGCATCCGCCCACCGCTGGGTGGTGTGCTCTCTCCGTGAGCCTGCGGGGCCGGCCAGCGGTACGTCACGAGGGACCAGCCGGGTCCGGCATCGGGCAGAATGGGTGACGTGCCGGTGGAGATGACCCGTGAGCGCTTCGAGGAGCTGGTTGGCGACGCCCTCGACGAGGTGCCCGAGGAACTGCTCGGCCTGATGAGCAACGTGGTCATCCTCGTCGAGGACGACCCGCCGCAGGGCGAGGCGGACCTGCTCGGCCTCTACGAGGGCCACGCCCTCACCAGCCGCGGCTGGGACTACTCCGGGGTGTTGCCGGACCGGATCTTCATCTACCGGCGCCCGATCCTGCGGATCTGCGACAACGACGACGACGTCGTCGACGAGGTCGCGGTGACCGTCGTGCACGAGATCGCCCACCACTTCGGCATCGACGACGAACGGCTGCACGCGCTGGGCTGGGGCTGAGCCCGCCGGCGGCGGCGCGTCGCCGCTTGGCCGATGGCCCGTGGTTGCCCTGGTCGCCTACCTTCGGTGCAGCGAACGCAACCCTGTCAGGAGGCACCCTTTCATGCGCAGTGAGCTGTTCTCCGCCGAGAACCTGGAGAAGGAGTCCGCGCAGCCCGGCATGCGGCTGCAGAACTCCAAGATGTTGAAGATCGAACTCAACGGCGAGGCGATGGCCCGGGTCGGGTCGATGGTCGCCTACCAGGGCAACGTGCAGTTCCAGGCGCTGGGCTCGGGCGGGCTCGGCAAGTTCCTCAAGCAGAAGCTCACCGGCGAGGGCGTCCCGCTGATGAAGGTCTCCGGCCACGGTGACGTCTTCCTCGCCGAACTCGCCAAGGACGTGCACATCATCGACCTGGAGCCGGGCGACGCCCTCTCCATCAACGGCTCCAGCGTGCTCGCCTTCGACTCGACCCTCCAGTACGACATCAGGATGGTCGGCGGCGCCGGGATGGCCTCGTCGTCCGGGCTGTTCAACTGTGTGTTCAGCGGCCACGGACGGATCGCCATCACCACCAAGGGCACCCCGGTCGTGCTCAACGTGGACGCCCCCACGTACGTCGACCCGCAGGCCGCGGTCTGCTGGTCGGCAAACCTCCAGACCGGCTACCACCGTGCCGAGCAGTTGGGCCTCGGCACGCTGCTGGGCCGACGCACCGGCGAGTCGTTCACGATGAGCTTCGCCGGCCAGGGCTTCGTGGTGGTGCAGCCGTCCGAGGAGCCGCCGATCATGGGCAGCGGCCAGCAGCAGCAGGAGGGCGGTCTGCTCGGCGGTCTGCTGAGCTGACCACCTGCTGAGCTGACCACTTCGGTGCGGGCGGCCCCCACGTGGAGGGCGCCCGCACCGGTCAGGTCAGCTCGCCCGTGCGCAGTCGGGCCAGCCAGGCCGCCGCGTCGACGTAGTCGAAGTCGGAGAGGCCCGCCGGCGCGGGCACCGGCCGATCGCCCGCTGCCTCGGCCCACCGGTGCCGGGGGTACGAGCCCAGGAAGCGAACGTCCGCGCAGACCCGGCGCAGCCCCTGCAACGCCTCGCCCAGTCGTACGTCGGCCACGTGCCCGGTGCAGTCCAGGAAGAAGACGTACCGGCCGAGCGCCTCGCCGGTGGGGCGCGACTCGATCCGGGTCAGGTTGATGCCCCGGACGGCCAACTCCATCAGCACGGACAACAGCGCGCCGACCCGGTCGTGGGCGATGTAGACGGCGAGCGAGGTGAGGTCGTCGCCGGTCGACGGCGGGGGTGGACCGGGACGGGACACCAGCGCGAACCGGGTCACCGCGTCCGGGTGATCGGCGATCTTGTCGGCGAGTGTCGCGAGCCGGTGCCGAGCCGCCCCGATCGGCGCGCAGATGGCCGCGTCGTACTCGCCGGCACCGGCGCCCGCCGCGGCGGCACCGTTGGAGAGCACGTCGATCACCACGGCGTCCGGCAGGTGATCGCGCAGCCAGCCCCGGCACTGGGTGGAGGCCTGCGGATGGGCTGCCACGGAGCGGATCGAGGTCAGCGGAGTGTCGGGCCGAGCACCGAGCACGAACTCCACCGGCAGGATCACCTCGCGGGTGATCACCAACGGCTCGCCCTCGGCCATCTCGTCCAGGGTGACGCCCACCGCGCCGCCGATCGAGTTTTCCAGCGGCACCAGCGCCGCGTCGGCGTCGCCGATCCGGACGCTGTCCAGCGCCTCCCCGACGCTGCGGGCAGGAGTACGGGTGCCGCGCTCGGCGGCGGGGAGTGTGCGCAGAGCCTGCTCGGCGAAGGTGCCCTCCGGCCCGAGGTAGACGAAGCGTGTCGGCGGTGTTCCCGGCATGTCGGTCAGCCTACGCACTCGGCCGCACGGCTGGACCGGCGTCGCAGGCGAGGGCTCGGATTCCGACCGGGCCGGTGGCGCGTACCTCGATGGTGCAGACGTCGGTGCCGGCGGTGACGAGGGTCGGCGCGGTGGCCTGGCCGCGGGTGACCACCTGGAGTTCCTCGTGTCCGGTCACCTCCAGGACGGTGTACTGCCACTCGCCGGCGCAGAGCGGCCCGGTGCGGACCTGGACCCGGACGTTGGCCGGAAGCACTCCGGCCCGGCCCCGCAGCAGTTGCACCACCCGCTGACCGGTCGGGCCGTTCCGGCAGGCCGTCGCGACCAGACCGGCGTCCGGAGTGGGCGTGACCACGCCGGGTGGCGGTGCGCTGGCCGGCGGGGTGGTGGGTGGGGTGCTCGGGCCGGATGCCGTCGGGGCTGCGGTGCGGGTGGGCGCGGCCGTCGGCTCGGACAACCCGGGTGGGGCGCCACAGCCGGCGAGCACCGCGACGGCGAGCACCGCGAGCGCGATCGGTCGGACCTGGACCGTGGGCCGCGCGGGGGCGTGATCGGACGCCCGGTCGCGAGGCGCCGGTGGGAGGTGGGACGTCGCCCGTGGTGGGGGAGACGGAGGGCGGAGCGGGGCGAACGGCACGGGCCGATCCTCGGGACATCGGAGAATTCGTCGCGGCCGGGGTGGCCGAGCCTCATCGTAGGGTCAGTGACTGATCGGGTGAAGGTCAGCCGGTGACGCGGTGCCCGGCGCGCTGGAGGGCGGCCGTGCCCTCGGTCAGCCGGACGGTCGGCACCAGCAGATAGTCGGTGTCGAAGGTGGAGAAGGTGAGCACGCTGACCCGTGCCTCGGCGAGCGGGTCGACGAGCGCGGCCAGGCTGCCGGTGCTTGCCAACTGCACCGGGGCGGTGACCCGTAGGCAGCGCCAGACGGTTTCCATCACGGCCTGCGCCGGCACCCGATCTGCTGGGCAGATCACCGAGATCCCGTCGGAGGTCCAGCTCACCGTGACCACGTCGGTGCCGCCCAGCCCGCTCGACAACGCGTACGGCAGGGCGGTGCCGGCGGTCAGCCGGCACACCGCGTATTCCCCTGGCAGCACGGCGATATCGAGCATGAGGGCACCTTACGGCCTACTCGCGCACGGTTGAGCCAGCAACGCCGTGTGCGCTTTGTCGCTGGTCAGACCTCGGAGAAGAAGGTGAGCGAGCCGGCCACGGCCCCGTCGGTGAGCACCGGGGTGGAGATCGCGTCGACTGTCGCGTCGGAGCTGTTCGCCGAGGCGGCCTGCACCCGGAGTAACCCGCGGGCGAGTCGACCGGAGGACAGCGCCAGCAACGGCGGGATCTTGTCGATCTCGGCCTCGGTCAGCTCGCCCCGGTTGGCGGTGAAGTCGAGGAGGCGCAGCCCGCCGTCGAGCAGCGGTCGCCCGATCAGGCCGTCCGGCTCGCCCAGGCAGAGCAGCTCGCAGCCGGCGGTGGAGATCGCCACCACCAGGGTGTCGGCGTCGATCAGCAGGCACGGCTCGTCGGCCCGGGAGACCGTCGAGGACCACTGGCCGACGTTGCCGGACTCCGGCTCTGTCAAGGCCCGCGCCGCCGGCACGAACGCTTCTGAGAGCGAAAGTTCGACGTGGGCCACCGCGCCTCCTATGTGCACCGATCGACTGTCCACGCTAGCGGGTCGCCGACGGAATCACCGAGCGCACCGGGTCACCGAGCCGCGCAGCGTGAACCGGGGCGGTCGGTGACGGCGCGGAAACCGGTGAGGTCGAAGGGGGGCCGGAGCCGCGTGGCGTCGTCGGTGACGTTACCGGCGGCGGGCCGGCTTGTCAGCGGCCGTTCGGCCCTCGTCGTACCACCGGTAGTCGGCTGGTGGACGGTACGTGCCGTTCAGCCAGGTGCCGGGGTGCTGTGCGACCCGGGAAAGCTTTTCGGCGGTGGCCGGGCTGATCCGGCTGCCACCGGCCACGAGGAGCCGGTCCAGCTCTCGGTGGGTGGCCATCAGACAGTCCTTCGGAAGGCCGTAGACACTGATCACGCCGGAGCCGACGAAGGTCAGCACCGGCGTGACCGGGACGGGCAGCCCCACCGCGTCGGAGAGGGCCTTACTGGCCCGCTTGGCGTCCCGGCGGGACTCCGCCACGTACGGCGGACGCTTGCCGTTGATCTGCACGACGTCCCCGGCGACGAGCACCCTGGCCCGGCCGTGGTCGGCGATGGTCACGGCGAACAGGCCGCTCGGCCCGATGGCGAGGAACCCGGCGCGTTCGTCCTGACCGCGGTCGAGGACGTCGGTGACGTCGGTGCGCGGCCACTCGATGACGTGCCAGGCAGGCCCGAGGTGGTCGAGTTGACCCAGTGCCCGCGCTCCGGCCGCCTCCAGGCGGCGCGCACCCCGCTCGGCGCGACGTCGGCGCGCCCATTCGAGCGGTGTCGGACGGACCGGTTCGAGAACCCCGGGCGACTCGACGCGGGGGTGTGGCACCGCGACGGGCGGCAGTGCCCGAGCGGACGGTACGGCTCGTCGTGCGGGAAAGACAGTCATCGCGACCTCCGGCAAAAGGTCCCTCGAAGTTATGTCCTCACTACCCTACGTTGCCACTACCGGTGTTCGGCAAGCCGGAGCGCCGGAGTGACTACGGATGAATGCCATATTCATCCACAGTTCTTTTCTCGGATGCCGCCAAACCCTGCCCTACGCTGCGGGAGTGACCCACTACGTCGACAGTGAAGTCGGCCGGCTCGGCACTGTACTGCTGCACCGGCCCGGCCCCGAACTGGCCCGGCTCACCCCACGCAACAACGACTCACTCCTGTTCGACGCGATCCCCTGGGTCGGACGAGCCCAGGAGGAGCACGACGCGTTCGCCGCCGCCCTGCGCGACCGTGGAGTCGAGGTGCTCTACCTGGCCACCCTGCTGACCGAGACGCTTGCCGTCGCGGACGCCCGGGCCGAGTTGACCGAGCAGGTGCTGCGCTCCCGGCGGCTCGGCGACACCCTGCGGGCCCGCGTCGCCGACCACCTCGCCTACCTCGACCCGGCCGCCCTGGCCGACGTGCTCACCGCCGGGTTGGCCCACGAGGAGCTGCGGATCAGCTCGGAGCGGCCGGGCGGGCTGGTCTACACACTGATGGACCGACACGACTTCGTCATCGACCCGTTGCCGAACCTGCTGTTCACCCGCGACTCGTCGCTGTGGATCGGCGACCGGGTCGGTGTCACCAGCCTGGCCATGCCGGCCCGCAGCCGCGAGACCACCCTGACCGACGCCATCTACCGCCACCACCCACGCTTCGCCGGCACCGAGTTCGTCTACCGCCCGAACCTGGAGCACCTGGAGGGCGGGGACGTGCTGCTGCTCGCGCCCGGGGTGCTGGCGGTCGGGGTGGGTGAGCGGACCACACCGGCCGGTGCCGAACGACTCGGCCGGCAGGTCTTCGCCGCCGGCCTGGCGCACACCATGCTGGTGGTGCCGATCGCCCAGAAGCGCGCCACCATGCACCTCGACACGGTCTGCACGATGGTCGACGTGGACGCCGTACTGATGTATCCCAACATCGCGAGCACGCTGTCCGCGTACACGGTGATCGCCGGCGCGGACGGCGAGGACCCGCGGGTGGACGGTCCCGCGCCCTTCCTGCGGGCGGCCGCCGACGCGATGGACCTCGACCTGCTGCGGGTCATCGACACCGGACTGGACCCGGTGACCGCGGAACGCGAACAGTGGGACGACGGCAACAACACCCTCGCGTTGGCACCCCGGCTCTGCGTCGGTTACGAGCGCAACACCGAGACCAACGCCCAGTTGGAGCGCGCCGGCATCGAGGTGATCCCGATCGCCGGCTCCGAGTTGGGCTCCGGCCGGGGTGGGCCGCGCTGCATGTCCTGCCCGATCACCCGCGATCCGTTGTGAGAATGGGCGCCCTCTCCGGGAGAAGGCGCCCAAACGCAGCTCAGCGCAGGGTGAGCTGCCGGCCGAGCAGCCCCTGGCGGGAGCGCCGGCCGGCGGCGTCGAGCGGATCGGTGGCGGTCAGCGCCTCGGCGTACCGCTTGGCGAACTGCGCCACCGGCTCCTCCCAGTCGGCCGCCGGAGCGGCCTCCGGCAGGTCCCAGACCGGCACCAGCCGACCGTGCGCGCGGAACATGCCGGCGAACTTGGTCTGCTCGCCGAGCGTCAGCGAGCCGGCCGCACCGAGGCGGGCCAGAGCGTCCAGGGCGGCGTCCTCGTCGTCCGGCAGCACCCAACGCACGTGTGCCTTCTCCGGGACCTGACACCAGTACGCGGCCTTCGCCGCGGTCAGCCGCACCGTCGGGTAGATGGCCGCGTTCGCCCGTTCCAGTGACGCCTGGACGGTCGGATCGTCGGCGGCACCGGGGTCGAGCCAGAACTCGAAGCCCTCGTGCATGGTGATGTCCAGTGGCCCGTCCACGAGGATGTCCTGCAGACGAGGTCCGGGGCCGGGCAGCGGCGGCACGGCCACCTGGCCACCCGGTTCGGTCCGCAGCGCGCAGAGCAGTGCCTCGGCCAGATCCCGGGAGACGTCACCGGACTGCTGGTGGCGTTGGAGGCCGATGAGCACCCGACCGTCCGGCTTGGTGATCGCCGGAGCGGCCATCGGCAGCACCGTGGCCAGCGTCGCCGACCGGTCCCCGAACTCCTCGACCAGGGCGGGTGCCAGCCGCAGCGGCGCGGAGGCGGCGGGCACCAACTCGCGCAGCGCAATCCATTCGGCCTCGTCGACCAGCCCGTCGAACGGACGCGGCACGAAGACGTCGCGTACCTTGTCGCGGCGGGGGGCGGTGTCGGTGGTGGTGCGCTGGCTCTTTCGACGCTTGCTCACGGCGTCACAGCCTAGAGCCCCGGCCGGCCCACCGTGGGCCGGACCCGCCCGAGCCCGGCTCAGCCCGCCGGCACCAGGTCGGATCGGGGTGCCGGCGCGGGCGCGAACTCCGCCCAGACGCGCTGGCCCATGCCGTCCTGCTCGACACCCCAGCGGGTGGCCAGACCGGC
The DNA here is from genome assembly GCF_040649915.1 of Micromonospora sp. NPDC048839. NCBI lineage: Bacteria > Bacillati > Actinomycetota > Actinomycetes > Micromonosporales > Micromonosporaceae > Micromonospora > Micromonospora sp. NPDC048839. Next base: position 78,584 of record NZ_JBEZGL010000019.1, on the reverse strand, counting down.
CACGATGTGCAGCCCCCGCCCGTCCGCCGCGTCCGCGCTGGCCGTCCGGATCCGTGGCGCGGTGTTCGCGCCGCCGTCGGTGACTCCGAGCTGGATCAGTGGACCCTGGGTCGAGGGCCGCAACCGCCAGGCCACGCGGACCACTCCGCCGGGCAGTGGCCTGGCGTGCCGCACCGCGTTGCCCACCAGTTCCGCGAGCACCGCGATCAGGTCCGCGAGGAGCATCGGGGGTACGACGCCCGCCAGCTCACCGGCGAGCCGGTGCCGGGCCAGCCGTGCCCCGGCCGGGTGGTGGGGCACCACCACGCACCACGCCTGATCCCTCGCCGCCGCTGCCGTTGCCACCGTCGCCTCCACGTCGCGCCACCTGGGTCAACCGCGCGGTAGCCGCACCTCTGCGACCGTACCGCCGTCGGTCCTCGGACGTAGGGATACCCATCCATTCTGTTGTTCAACGATCCGGCGGACGAGATAGAGGCCGAGCCCGGCCCCCGGGTAGCCGCGCCGGTCGCCGGACTCGCCCTGCCAGAACCTGTCGAACGCCCGCTCCACGTGCTCCGGTCGGATGCCGATGCCCCGGTCACTGACCCGGAACGCCACCAGTTGACCGTCCACTGCGGCGGCGATCTCGATCGGCGACTCCGGTGGGGAGTACTTGCCGGCGTTGGTCGTCAGCTCGGTCAGCACGGTGGCCAGGCTGGGCCGGTGGCCGAGCGCCTTGGGCAGGTCGGCCGGGAGGCGGAGCACCAACCGGCGACGCAGGTCCGTCGGCAGGTCCAGGACGGCGGAGCGCAGCGCCTCGCCGAGGTCGAACGGGGTGGGCGGATCGTCGCCCGGCCCGGCCTCGGCCGCCGAGCTGAGGAGACGGTCGACCAACCGGGCCAGCTCGTTGGCGCGTTGCCCGATCACCCGGGCCGCCTGCCGCCGGTCGACCTCGGTCAGCGAGTCCCAGTGGTCGGTGAGGGTGTCCGCGTACCCCTTGATCACGGTGACCGGGGTACGGAGTTCGTGGCTGGTCACCGCGACGAACAGCTCCCGGTCATGGTCGCGGCGCTGCTGGTCGGTGATGTCGCGGAAGGTGACCACCCGCAGCGCGCCCGGACCGGGCAACTCGCCGGAGGTGATCCGCAGCCAGCGGCCGTCCGGCATCCGGTGGTCCCGGACCTGACCGGAGGGCGGCAGCGGAAACGGCAGTGGACGGCTCAGCGCCTGCTCGACCGGGCGACCGGTGACCTGGGCGGCGGCCGGGTTCCAGAGTCGGACGTGCCCGTCCCGGTCGACCACGGCCAGCCCGTCGGCGAGGGCCGCCACCACCGGCCCGTCACCGTGCACCGGCAGGCCGCTCTGGTCGCCGTACATGTGGGCGACGCAGGACGCGAGGTAGGCGACCACCCCCTGCCGCTCGGCGTCCGGCTCGTCGTCGCCGAGGTAGAGCGCGTGCAGGCTGCCGACGGTGTGGCCGCCGATCTCGGCGCGCGAGACCACCATCCAGCGCAGGTCACTGCCGGCCAGTTCCCCGGCCAACTTGCCGTTCAGGTGGTCCACCAGCACGTTGCGTACCCGTGGCCCGTTGAGCAGGCAGACCGTGTCCGGGTCGTCGACCGCCAGCGGACGGCCGAGCGCCCATGCCGCCGCGCCGGTCGCGGCGATCACCCGACCACCTGTCGGACCGAACTCGACGAAGGCCATCCCGGTCGCACCGAGGGCCGGCTGGGCCACCCGGAGCAGTTGGGTGAGGACCGGAAGGCCCGCCTCCCCGGAGTTGATCATCTCGATGATGATCGTGTGACCGGTGAGGAGAGCGGGGAAATCGATACGCTCCGGCATGTGCCGAGTCTGCCCCGCCGACCGGGATTTGGCACCTCGGCCAGGTCAGCGGTTCAGTCGGGCGAGGGCGTACCCAGGCCGGTCGGTGATGATCCCGTCCGCGCCGGCCGCCAGCACCAACTCGAGGTCGGTCGGATCGTTGACCGTCCAGACGTACACCTGGTTGCCGGCCGTGCGCAGTGCCGGCAGCAGCTGCGGGCGGGCCCGGACCAGGCCGATGCCCGGCCCCGCGATCCGGGTGCCGAACGGCAGCCGACCCAACCGCGGCCAGCGTGGCAACACCTCGAGCAGCAGCACCGTGGGCAGCTTCGGAGCGAGTTCGTGCACCCGGCGGACCGCCAGCGGCGAGAACGACATGACGGTGACCTGCACCGGGTCGTCCGGTGCCGGGTCGGCCAGCCCGTACCGGCGCAGCAGGGTGATCAGTCGCCGCTCCACGTTCGAGCCGTAGCGGGACGGGTGCTTCGTCTCCACCAGCAACCGGACCGGCCGCCCGGCGGCGAGCACCGCGTCCAGCAGCCGGGTCAGGGTCAGCAGCCGGGTGTGCGAGTCGTCCGGCGGTACGTCCCCGTCCGGCGCGCTGCCCGGATGCCACGAGCCGAAGTCCAGCGCCTCCAGCTCGGCGAGGGTGCGCGCGCTGACCAGACCGCGACCGTTGCTGGTGCGGTCGAGCCGTCGGTCGTGCACGCAGACCAGGTGCCCGTCCCGGGTCAGCCGGACGTCGCACTCCAGGCCGTCGGCGCCCTCGTCGAGAGCCCGCAGGTACGCGGCGAGGGTGTGCTCGGGCAGGTCGTACGAGGCACCGCGGTGCGCGAAGACAAGTGGACCACCCATCGCGGCCGCCTCAGATGACCTGGCCGGGCTGCCCGTTCGCGTCGACCACCGGGCGGCCGACGGCAGCCCACTGGCGCATTCCGCCGTCGGCGTTACGCACCTGCTCCCAGCCGTTGTTGGCCAGGTAGGCGACGACCTGGGCGGAACGCCCCCCGGAGCGGCAGATGACTGCCACCTCCCGGTCGGTGGGCACCTCGGCCAGCCGGGCCGGCAGTTCCATCATCGGCAGGTGGTGGGCGGTGGGCGCATGGCCGGCCGCCCATTCGTCGGCCTCCCGCACATCCAGCAGGTAGGTGTCGTCGGCGATCTCGGTCACGGGCACGGTGGGAACCTGGGGTCCGAACACAGGAAGCAACACTAGATCCTCGTCGACCGGTTCCGCACCGACCTGGCCGTCGGCACCGTCACAACCGGGTCACCCAGCGCGGGTTGGCCTGCGCCCAGGACGGCATCTGGCGGCCGCGAACAGCCTCGAACAGCCCGTTGCCCCCGTTGTCCAGCACCACGTACGAGACCTCGTCGATTGTTTGTGGGGACGACGGCACCTGGACGCCGCGCATCCCGTCGGGCGGCAGCGCGCGGAGCGCGAGGAGGAGGTCCGCCAGGGGTACGCCGTTCGTGTCGACGGTCAACGAGCCGCCCACCGCCCGGAGCACCTGGTCCAACTTGACCGGGTTGCTCCGCAGATCGGCCCTGCCGGCGCTGTCCAGCATCGCCCGGAGCAGTTGCTGCTGGTGGTGCTGCCGGTCGTAGTCGCCCCCGGGCAGGTCGTAGCGCTGCCGGACGTAGTCCAGGGCCTGCGCTCCGTCCATCTGTTGGCAGCCCACGGGGAAGACGCGGTTGGTGTGGATGGATCGGACCTCGGTGTCCACGCACATCTGCACCCCGCCGAGGAGGTCGATGACCTTCCGGAAGCCGGAGAAGTCGATGAGCGCGGCGCCGTCGAACCGGATTCCGGTGAGCCGGTTGAGGGTGGCGGAGAGCAGTTGGGTGCCGGCCTGCCCGCCACCGCCGTGCTCGTACGCCGAATTGATCTTGTCTTGACCGCCGCCGAAGCCGTTCGCGGGCGGGATGGCGACCAGTAGGTCACGCGGGACGGAGACCAGGTACGCCTCCCGCTGGCCGGCCGGCACGTGCACGATGAGGATGGTGTCGGAGCGTTGGTCCGGTCCGCTGCCGCCGGGTCGGCGGTCGGAGCCGACCAGGAGATAGTTGAGCGGCCCGTCCAGGTCGGTGCGGTCGGTGCGGGCGTCGGGGTCGAGCAACTGTTCCTTGGTCACCGTGCGGTCGTACCGGTTGGTGAGCGTCTTGAGCCCGACCACGGCGAGCCCGGCCAGCAGGACGAGGGCCAGGCCGATGCCCAGCATGATCCGCGACCCTCGGGCGCGGCGTGCTCGGCTGGGCGGGGCCGCTCCGGCCCGGCCCGCCACGTTCCGTCCCCACCTGGACGTGACCGCCTCCCCGCAGCCGATACGTGAAACCTGCTCACGTCAGGCTACGGGCGGTGACCGGATGGTCGCCGGCTTTCCGGGACTTTCGGCAAGCGTCCCTCACTTGCGGGTGGAGATCACCTCGGGGTGGTTGAAGACGAACTCGGCGAGCTTGTCCTGCTTGACCGCCCGGAACATTTCCTTCGTCACGTCGTTCAACGCCTCGGTGCCGTTGCCGGCGCCGTTGTACGTGCCGTTGTTGGTCTTGAGCATGGTCAGCTCGTTCGCGGTCACCCCGCGCATGGTGAAGATGAAGTTCTCGATCGACGCGCCGCCGGTGTCCAGCACGAACGCCTTGCCGGCCGCCTTGATCAGCTGCTGGAGCTTGGTCGGGTTGGTCAACATCCCGCCATCGGTGGCCTTCTTCGCCATCGCCTTGATCAGCTGCTGCTGGTTCTGCTGCCGGTCGTAGTCGCCACCGGGCAACCCGTAGCGCTGCCGGGAGTAGTCCAGCGCCGCCCAGCCCTCCATCTGCTGGCAGCCCTTCTTGTGCACCACGACGGTGCGGGGCTTGCCGGTCTTCTTGGCGTCGGCGTTCCACATCGGCTTACCGTCGACGATCGACATGTGCTTCGACTTGACCTCGTGACTCACACAGATCCGCACGGTGCCGAGGGTGTCGATGACGTTCTTGAAGCCGCCGAAGTTGATGATCGCCGCACCGTCGAAGCTGATGCCGGTGAGACCCTTGATCGTCTGGGCCATCAACTGGGCGCCGCCCTCCCAGCCGCCGCCGTTGCGGGCGCCGACCTCGAACGCGGCATTGATCTTCTCGGTGCCGCCGGCGTAACGACTCTTCGGGAACGCCGGAATCTGCGCCTCGGTGTCCCGCGGGATGGAGATCAGGTACGCCTGATCGTGCGTGGCCGGGATGTGCAGGATGATGATGCTGTCCGAGCGGACGTTGTCGGCGGCCCAGCGCTCCCGGGCGTCCACACCGAGCAGCAGCATGTCGATCGGGCCGTCCAGGCTGGCCCCGCCCTCGGCGTCGGACTTGCTCGCGTCGCCGAGCAGGTTGCGTTGCGCGATGTCACCGGTGGCCTGGCCGATCAGCACCTTGCCGCCGACGATGCCCACGCCGCTGCTCAGCATCAGCACCGCCCCGAACACCACGGTCAGCCGGGCCCACAGCGGGTCCTTGCGCTTGGTCCGCTTGCTCGCCGACCCTCCGCCACCCACCCGGCCACCGTCGCCGCTGCCGGGCGGGCGACCGCCCGGCCCACCACGCGAGGGGTGTGCCTGCGCCGGTATGGCCGCAGAGACGCGGCCGCTGGGGGCGGCGGACCCGGGGGTAGGAGGGCGGCGACTGGCCTGAACCGGCATGCGTGCTCCAGCTCGTGATCAGGAGGGGGCGGCACCACTGTACGTACATCAAATCGTCTTGGCGAGTTCATCCTGGGTCAATCCCGACGCCGATTCACACGAATCAGGTCGATCGGTGCGCCTCGATGACCCGATCGGTGGGTGACCGTCGGCCCGGCGTACCACCGGCCGACCGGGTGCGGTCAGCCGCCGTCCTTGCCCTTCGGCGGGTTGGCCTTGACCCACTCCGCCATCGTGTCCGCAGTCATGGCCTGGTACATCGCGAGTGCCTTCTCCCGGTCCGAGACCACCACCGACTCGCCGTTGATCGTGTCGCTGCCCGAGTTCGGGCTGGTCACGAAGGTGAGGTTCTGGCCGCGCAGGTTGCGGAACTGCAACGCCATATCAGTAACCGAGAAATCCTGGTCGACGGTTACGGCCGCGGTCACCGACTTGAGGAAGTTGTTGAGCTTCCCCGGGTTCGCCAGCGTGCCGGTGCTCGCCGCCTTGTCCATCAGTGCGCGGAGGAACTCCTGCTGGTGCCGCATCCGGGCGAAGTCCCCGTCCGGGAACTGCTTGCGCTGGCGGATCCAGTCCAGCGCCTCCGCGCCGTCCATGTGGTTGGTGCCCTTGGTGAACGTCCGGTACGGCTTGTGGATCGAGGTGATGGTCCGCTCCACCTTCAGATCCACCCCGCCCAGGGCATCGGTGACCTCCTTGAACCCGCCGAAGTCGATCGCCATCACGTGGTCGATCCGGACGTCGGTGAAGCACTCCACCGTGCGAACCGCCAGCGGCAGCCCGCCGAACGCGAACGCAGCGTTGATCTTCGCGCGCTGCCCCGAGTCGCAGGCCGCACCGGCGCTCTCCGGAATCGGCACGTAGAGGTCACGCGGGATGGAGACCAGGTACGCCTCCTGGTGGTCGGCCGGGATGTGCATCACGATGACCGTGTCGGCGCGCCACTGGCTCTTGCTGTCGACCGGCGCGTCCGGGTCCCGTGAGTCGCTGCCGACCAGCAGGATGTTCAGCGCGCCATCCACCGTCTTGGCCGGACGGCCACCGGTGATCTCCGCGAACGGGTCCGTGCGGGCCAGGTCGTTGTCGAGGTTGCGGGCGTACAACCAGGCGCCCACGCTGCCGAGCAGCGCCAGCACCAGCACCGCGACCCCGGACACGAGGGCGATCCGACCCCACCGGGGGCGCGGCCCACGCCGCCCCGACCCGCCGGGGCCGCCCGGCCCGCCGGGTCCCCGTGGCCCCGCCGGGCCGCCGGGCCTGGGCTGCTCCTCGTCGTACGGCGGGTAGAAGCGCGCCTCGGTCGGACGGGCGCGCCCGGAGGCGCCCCGGTCGGGGCCGGGGACCGACGCGCGCCCGGCGCTGCGGTGCAGGTGCGGGTGCGGGACGCCGGCTGACGAGGTCGCAGACATGTCACTCAGGGTACGTAGCGCAAGCCACCGCCGCCTTCAGCCGACACTCAGAGACCGGTGGCGTCGACGATCTGGTTATCCCAGCCGCTCCCGGAAGTACGCGATCGTGCGTCCCAGGCCATCTTCGGGCGCCACCGTCGGCTCGTAGCCGAGCAGCTCGCGGGCGAGCGTGAGATCGGGTCGACGCATCTCCGGGTCGTCCGAACTGCGAGTGACGTAGGTCACCGACGAGGTGCTGTCGGAGAGCGACACGATCAACTCGGCGAGTTGCCGCATGGACATCTCGTGCTCGGTGCCGCAGTTGACCGGGCCGGTCTCGGTCGAGTCGAGCAGCAGCAGGATGCCCCGCACCAGGTCCTCGACGAAGCAGATTGAGCGGGTCTGGTTGCCGGTGCCGTGCACGGTGATCGGCTCGCCGCGCAGCGCCTGGGAGATGAAGGTGGGGATGGCGCGGCCGTCGTCCGGGCGCATCCGGGGGCCGTACGTGTTGAAGATCCGGACGATGGCCGCGTCGAGCCCGCGGTAGCGGTGGTACGCCATCGTCGCGGCCTCGGAGAAGCGCTTCGCCTCGTCGTAGACACTGCGGACGCCGATCGGGTTGACGTTGCCCCAGTAGGTCTCGCGCTGCGGGTGCTCCTTCGGGTCCCCGTACGCCTCGGAGGTGGAGGCCATCAGGAACCGGGCGCCGTCAGCGACCGCGCGCTCCAGCAGGTGCAGGGTGCCCACCGAGCCGACCCGGAGGATCTCCACCGGCAGCAGGGCGAAGTCGGTGGGGCTGGCCGGCGAGGCCATGTGCAGGATCGCGTCGAACCGCTCGGCCAGCGCCGGGTGGTGGGTCGGCAGACCCTCGGAGATGTCCGCCTCGACGAGCGTGAAGGTCGGCCGGTCCAGCAGGTGAGCGACGTTCTCCTTGGAGCCGGTCACGAAGTTGTCGAGCGCCACCACCGTGCACCCACGGGCGATGAGGGCATCCACCAGGTGCGATGGGACGAAACCGGCGCCGCCGGTGACGAGAACGCGGTGACCGGAACCGAAGCGCTCAGCAACCTTCATGCTGGTCAGCCTACCGACCCCCGATTACGGCGAGGGGCCCCCTGCCGACGCGTGGCGTCAACAGGGGGCCTCTCGGTGCGTGGATCAGTGGGCGCCTGCGCCGGTGAGGGCGCGCACCTCCAGCTCCGCGTACTTGTCCTCGTCGTGCTCCTTGGAGATGACCGTGCCGATCCACCCGCACAGGAAACCGAACGGGATGGAGAGGATGCCCGGGTTGGACAGTGGGAACCACTGCCAGTCGTGATCCGGGAACATCGAGGTCGCCGCGCCGGAGACCACCGGCGAGAAGAACACCAGCAGGACGGCCGAGAGTAGACCGCCGTAGATCGCCCACACCGCGCCGGAGGTGTTGAACCGCCGCCAGAAGAGGCTGTAGAGGATCGCCGGCAGGTTGCCCGAGGCGGCGACCGCGAAGGCCAACGCCACCAGGAACGCCACGTTGAGGTTCTGCGCGTAGATCGACAGGAGGATGGAGACCGCGCCGATCACCAGGGCGGAGATCCGGGCGACCCGTACCTCCTGCCGCTCCGACGTCTCACCCTTCTTCAGCACGTTCGCGTAGAAGTCGTGCGCCAGGCTGGACGACGAGGCCAGCGTCAACCCGGCGACCACCGCGAGAATGGTGGCGAAGGCGACCGCCGCGATGATCGCCAGCAGGGCTGCACCTCCCAGTTCGCCGCCGAAGAAGTCGATGCCGAGCGCTTCGGCCAACTGCGGCGCGGCGGTGTTGCCCGCCTTGTCCTGCGCCGTGATCGCCTGGCTGCCCACCAGCGCCGCCGCACCGAAGCCGAGGGCCAGGGTGAGCAGGTAGAAGGTGCCGATGATGCCGATCGCCCAGAGCACGCTCTTGCGGGCGGCCTTCGCGGTCGGCACCGTGTAGAAGCGGATCAGGATGTGCGGCAGACCGGCGGTGCCGAGCACCAGGGCGATACCCAGGGACAGCAGATCCACCTTGTTGTAGAAGGTCTGTGTCGAGTTGCCGGCGACCTCGACGCCGTACCGCAACCCGGGTTCGAGGAACGCGCCGCCCTTGCCGGATGCCTCGGCCGCCTGGCCCAGCAGTGCCGACAGGTTGAAGTTGAACTTCGCCAGCACCAGGATCGTCATCAACAGCGCGCCGCCCATGAGCAGGAACGCCTTGACGATCTGCACGTAGGTGGTGCCCTTCATGCCGCCCACGGTGACATAGATGATCATCAGCGCGCCGACCATGATGATGGTGGCGATCTTCGCGGTGGACGCGTCCATGCCGAGGAAGGTCGTCCCCGGCTTGATGCCGAGCAGCAACGCGACGAGCGCGCCGGCACCCACCATCTGCGCGAGCAGGTAGAAGATCGACACCGTGATGGTGGAGACCGCCGCCGCCGTCCGCACCGGACGCTGACGCATCCGGAAGGCCAGCACGTCCGCCATCGTGTACCGGCCAGAGTTCCGCAGCAGCTCCGCGACCAGCAGCAGGGCCACCAGCCAGGCGACGAGGAAGCCGATCGAGTAGAGGAAGCCGTCGTAGCCGTAGAGCGCGATGATGCCGGCGATGCCGAGGAACGAGGCGGCCGACATGTAGTCGCCGCCGATCGCCATGCCGTTCTGGAAGCCGGAGAACGACCGGCCGCCGGCGTAGAAGTCGGTCGCCGTCTTGGTCTGCCGGCTGGCCCAGATGGTGATGCCCAGGGTCACCGCGACGAAGACCAGGAAGAGCGTGATGGTCAGGTTGCGGGCAGTGTGGTTGCCCGCCTCAGCCGCGAGGAACGTCTCAACCGCGTGGACCGTCTTCATGGGTCACCTCCCCGATCTCGGCGCGGATCCGGTCCGCGATGGGGTCGATCTTCCGGTCCGCGTACCGGGAGTAGAGCCAGGCGATCAGAAACGTGGAGACGAACTGGAGCAGGCCGAAGACCAGCGCGACGTTGATGTTGCTGCCGAACAGCTTCGTGCCCATGAAGTCCCGGGCGTACGCGGAGAGAATGACGTAGAGCGCATACCACAGGAAGAAAGCGACGGTCATCGGGAAGACGAAGCCGCGCAGCGCACGCCGCAGCCCGGCGAACTCGTCCGACCGTTGTACGGCCAGGTACTTGTCCGACTGGGAAGCGGCCGGAGTGGGTGTGTCCGTGGACATCTGTGGATCACCACCTTCACAGGCGTCAGAGGAGTTTCGCGCACCGTAAAGAGCGCGCTCCCCGGCAGGGAAGGCTGAGATCGACACCGGTAGACGAGTGCGCCGAGCGGTTGATTGCTTGCGCCAAGTGACCCAGATCACCCCGGTGACCGGTCGGTCGGGTTGAGCGTCCGTTAGACCGGCAGGTCGTGATACCGACCGCGGTAGTGCAGCAGCGGAGACGCCTCCCCGGTCAGCTCGACCGTCTCGATGGTGGCCTCCACCAGCAGGCCCCAGCCGTACTCCCGGGCGTTGTCCAGCCGGCATCCGGCCCAGCCGCCGGCGTCCCCCGGCACCGGCCCGAACGGCGTGTCGATCCACGCACCGTTGGCGAACAGCCCGCCCGGAGCGGGGAAGAGGCCCGCGAACCGGTCCGCGAGCTGCCGGTGCGGCGGGCCGAGCGGCGTGACCGCGAACCGGCCTGCCTCGTCCACCGCCGCCCAGAGGTCGGACTCCCGGTCGATCAGCCCGAGCAGCCGGTCCGGTTCTCCCTCGGCGACAAGCGTGGACGACACCGTCAGTCCGGCCGGGCCGGGCGCCGTCCAGAGCGTCACCGGCGAGGCGAGGCGACCGCGCAGTCGGCGGACCGGCGACCGCTGCCCGCTCGGCACCGCGAACGGGTCGGTGGAATGGATCTCGGCACCCGGTTCTTGATTCACGTGAAACATTGTGCCGCCCCGACCGCGTGCCCAGCCCACGAAGCGCTCGTGCAGGTCGGTGGGTCGGCCACCGAGCCGGGCGAGCTGATCACCCGCCTCCGTCATCAGGGCACCCAGGTAGATCAGCAGCGCCACGCGGTCGTGCCGGTACTCGGCGAGCAGCGTCAGCCGCGCGGCTGGCACGGCCAGAGCGCGCCGGCTGGCACGGCCAGAGCGCGCCGCAGCCGCGACACCGCCAGAGCGGGCGCATCGGCAGGTGCCGCCGGGTCACCTCAGCGCTCCGTCCCGGCGCGGCGGTGGTGCCCACCGGCTGCGGCGCGGTCCGCCGGCCGGAGGGCGATGCCCGAACAATCGGTATACCTCTGGGGCATATTTATGACACAGAGGTATACCGCTCGTGGTGATGACACCCTTCCCGGCGGCATCCGCAACCAGCGGCAACCGTTCGCCCACCGGGGCGGATCGCTCCGGGCCGACCCTCACCTTCGCGCCGGCCGCCTGGCGTGGCTTCGTCGCCGACACCTCTCAGGCCTCCGGCCGGCGCGTCGGCTAACGGCGCGGCGTGACCGTGGCCAGCAACTCGGGCTGACGGCGGTCCAGCACGTCGCCGGCCAGGTACGCGCCCAGCAGCGCCGCCCCCAACCCGTACGCCGCCCCCACCGGCAGTGCCAGCCAGAGCCAGGCGTCGCCGAGCAGTGCCGCAGCGGCCACCATCGGCACCGCCGCGACCACCGAGGCGAGCATGGCCACCAGGGTGAGCAGCCCCTTCGCCACGCCGGCACCGCTGTTCATCGCGAACGGGTTGCTCGTCTCCGGCAGCGAGTACGCCCCGAGCACCGAGATCAGGCTGTTCACCGCCAGCCCGGCACCGTAGGTGGCGACCAGGCCGCCGATGGTGAGCCCGATCCACTCCGGTCGGCGGAGCAGTGCCGACAGCACCACCGCGACGAACCCCAGCATCGGCAGCACGTACAGCGAGAAGGCCACCATGCGGGCGCGCAGCTCCACCCGGCCGGGCACGCCGGCCACCACGTTCGCCGCGTACGCGCTGCCGTCGAAGCCGAACTGGTTGGCCAGGGTGACCGAGGCGAGCACGCCCACGAGGAGCATGGAGATGGTGACCACGACCGGTGAGCTGTCGGCGGCAGCCGAGGTGAACCCCGCGTCACTCTCGACCGCGAAGTCCCCGCCGGTCACGTTGATCAACACGGGTACGAAGATGCCGACCACCGCGATCGTGATCAGGTTGGCTCGGCGGCGGGCGTCCCGCCACCAGTAGCGGGCCTCCCTGGCGACCAGCGCACCGAACCGGTCCCGCCGCGCCCAGCCGGCGAACTTGGGGAACAGTTGCTCGACCGCGCCGCCGGTGGCTTCGCGACGCACCGGCGCCTTGCCGGCGCTCACCGCACCCACCATCGCCGACTCCAGCGACCGGGACCACCAGAGCAGCAGGGCAGCGATCGCCACCGCCGTGATCAGCAACTTGACCGGTGCGGCCCAGACCCGTCCCTGGGCCACGTCGATGCCGGCGGTCCAGGGCGCCCCGAGCGGAGTCCAGCCGATGACCGTCGCCACCCCGTTCAGCCGGTCCCAGTCCGCCTCGCGCAGCGCCGCGAGACCGAACACCTGTAACGGCCCGAGCAGCGCGGCGGTCACCGCCAGCAGCACGGCCGCCAGGTCACGGACCCGACGGGACCGCAACATGCTGGCGAATGCGCTGGTCACCGCCCGACTGGCGGCCACGCAGAGCAGCAGGCCGGCGAGCACGCCGACGATGGCGACCAAACCGGCCGACCAACCGCCCAGGGACAGGGCGGTGAGCACCAGCCCGAACGAAGCGACCAGCACCGCCAGCACCGGCACGCTGATCAGGGCCGCGACGAACAGGCCGGTCACCAACGTCCGGCTGGGCAGTGGCAGCAGCGCGAACCGGGCCGGGTCCAGGGTTTCGTCCACACCGAAGAAGACAAGCGGTAGGAGGAGCCAACCGAGCACCAGCAGCCCGCCGCCCGCCGCCGCGATGAGCACCGCGTACGTGCCGTCGCCGGCCAGGCCGGGCGCGGCGAAGAGGAAGAAGCCGCTGACGGCGAACCAGAGCCCGACCACCGCACCACCGATGAACAGGGCGATCCGCCAGCCCTGGCCCCGGAAGCTGTTGCCCATCACCCGCAGCTTGAGCCGCGCGAAGTGCCGGGCCGAGACCTGCCGCACCGGCGCGGACGGCTCGGCGGCGGCGCTCACTGGGAGAGCCACGACAGCTCCTCACCGGTCGCGGTGCGACCGCCGACCACCTCGACGAAGACCTGCTCCAACGAGCGGTCCCCGCGTACCTCGGAAAGTGTGCCGACCCGCTTGATGGTGCCGCCGGCCAGGATCGCCACGTGCGAGCAGAGCCGCTCGACGACCTCCATCACGTGACTGGAGAAGATCACCGTGCCGCCACCGCTCGCGTAACGGGTGAGGATGTCCCGGATCAGCGCGGCGGAGACCGGGTCGACGGCCTCGAACGGCTCGTCCAGCACCAGCACCCGAGGGCCGTGCAGCAGCGCGCAGGCCAGGCCGATCTTCTTCTTCATGCCCGCCGAGTAGTCCACCACAAGCGTCCGGCCGGCATCGCCGAGCGCCAACACGTCAAGCAACTCCGCGGCCCGCTGGTCGACCACCGTCGGGTCCATCCCCCGCAACAACCCGTTGTACGCCAGCAACTCCGCCCCGGTCAGCCGGTCGAACAGGCGAACCCCGTCGGGCATGACGCCGAGCAACCGCTTGGCGGTCACCGGGTCCTGCCAGACGTCGTGCCCGAGCACCCACGCCGAGCCGGCGTCCGGTCGCAACAGCCCGACCGCCATCGACAGGGTGGTGGTCTTGCCAGCGCCGTTCGGGCCGAGCAGGCCGTAGAAGGAGCCGGCGGGGACGTCCAGGTCGACGCCGGCCACCGCGATCGTGCCGTCGAAGCGTTTGGCCAGGCCACGCAGTGCGAGCGCGGGGTGCGCAACAGTCATGCGCTGACGTTATCCGTCGATCGCCAGTCTCGCCGTCCAGCGGCAGGCGGATAAGCGACCATCCTGAAGGTGGACACGCCGCGCCTGACCTGGTGCTGATGTTTGCCGACCGTGCTGCCGTGGGTGCGGTTCTTGCCGCCGGAAGATGTCGAGCACATGGGTGTCCGCCTTCCGCTGTGGCTGCCCGCCATGCCGATGTGCTGGTGAGCGGTATACCTCAGAGGTATGAATATGACTCTGAGGTATACCGCTCATTACCGCATTCGCCCCCCGCGGAGGTGACCGACTGTCACCGCCGGCTGTCGGCTGCGCCGCCACCCCATCCTGGGCCAGGAATTACTCGTCTAGAGGCGGACGGTTTCGGGGGTGTGCAGGCGGAGCATGGTGGCCGCGACGTCGGCCGGTGCCCGCCGTCGGGTGGCCATCGACACCACGACCATCACGGTGAAGGCCAGCGGCACCGTCCAGGCGGCCGGCTGGGTGGTGAGCGTGCCCGGCCAGCCGGACAGCGGCGGCCCGAGCACGGTGACCAGCACCGCCCCGATCGCCGCACCACCGCCCACCACCACACCGGCGGCGGCGCCCACGTCGGTCAGCCCACGCCACCAGATGCCGAGCACCAGCAGCGGGCAGAAGCTCGACGCGGCGACCGCGAACGCCAGCCCGACCACCTGCGACACGTCCAGTCCGGACACGTGCAGCGCCAGCAGCGTAGGCACCGCTCCGGCGATCACCGTCGCCATCCGGAAGCCGCGTACCGAGCCCCGGCCGAGCACATCCGTCGAGATCACCCCGGCGACGCTCGTCAGCAGCCCGGACGAGGTGGAGAGGAAGGCCGCGAACGCGCCCGCCGAGACCAGCGCGGCGAGCATTCGCCCGGCTGTCCCGTCGCCGAGGGCCGCACCGGGCAGCAACACCACCACCGCGTCGGTCTGCCCGCTGACCAGCAACTGCGGCGTGTAGATCCGGCCGAGCACCCCGTACAGGGTGGGCAGCAGGTAGAAGACGCCGACCAGGGCAAGCACGACAAGGGTGGTCCGGCGGGCCGCCGCGCCGTCCGGGTTGGTGTAGAAGCGGACCAGCACGTGCGGCAGGCCCATGGTGCCCAGGAACGTGGCCAGGATCAGCGAGTACGTGGCGAACAGTCCCCGGTCGTCGTTGCCCGCGGCGCTGGGCAGCAGCCAGTCGTTGGCGGCGGTGGCCACCCCGGACACGTCCGGCACCGGGTCGCCGGCCGCGAAGGTCAGCTCGTCGCCGGGGCGTACCTCGCGGATGTCACCGTCGGGCAGGGTGAGGGTCGCGCGGTGCTCGACCACGACGGTGGTCGCGGTCCGGAACGTCGGCCCGTCCGGCGGCGTCACCGCCGGGCGGCCGTCGGCCTGCCACTGCAACGCCAGGAAGATCACCGGTACGGCGAGCGCGGTCAACTTGAGCCAGTACTGGAACGCCTGCACGAAGGTGATGGCCCGCATCCCGCCCAGCGCCACGTTGGCGGTGACCACGGCGGCCACCAGCAGGGCACCGACCGGGTACGGGGAGCCGGCGACCGTGGCCAGGGTCAGCCCCGCGCCCTGGAGTTGCGGCACCAGGTACAGCCAACCGATGAAGATCACGAACGCGGTGGCCAGGATGCGCAGCCGACGGGACCCCAGCCGCAGCTCGCAGAAGTCGGGCAGGGTGAACGCGCCGGAGCGGCGCAGCGGCGCCGCCACGAAGAGCAGCAGGGCCAGGTAGCCGGCGGCGAAACCGACCGGATACCAGAGCACGTCCACGCCGTACTTGAGGACCAGACCGGCGATGCCGAGGAAGCTCGCCGCCGACAGGTACTCCCCGCCGATGGCGGCGGCGTTCCACGTCGGACTGATCGCCCGGGACGCCACCAGGAAGTCCGACGTCGTCCGGGCCAACCGCAGCCCGTAGAAGCCGATCCCGACGGTGACCAGGGTGACCGCGACGATGGCCGGGACCACGAAGTCGTTGCCCACTCAGCGCTCCGGCCGCTGCACCAGATCGGTGAAGTCCTGCTCGTTGCGCTCGGCCAACCGCACGTACGCCCAGCCCACCCCGATCAGGAACGGGAACGACGCCACCCCGAGCAGCAGCCACGGCAGGTTGACGTCGGCCACGGTGGTCCGGCCCAGCGACGGTGCGATGGCGAACAGCAGGGGCAGCCCACCCAGCCCGATGGCCACCACCAGCGAGAGCCGCAGCGCCAGCGCCAGTTGGGCCCGGACCAGGCCGCGGACCAGCGCCTCGCCGACCTGGGTCTGCTGGGCCAGCTCGGCGCGGGTCCGCTCGGCACGGGTGTCCTGCCGGCTGATCTCGGCCAGCACGATCCGGGCCCGCCGGGGCGGCGGTACCGCACTGCCCGACCCCACGTCAGGGAGTTGCTTGGCCACCCCGGCAGTCTTGCCCGCCGCGCGCGATTGTCAAGCGGTGGCGCTCACCAGCCTCGCGCAACGAGGCAGTCCGTCACCCCGGTGGTCGTCGGGATCGCGGCAAGGTCCCGGCGTGCCCTCTCCCGGCCGAGGTTCGTCGCCCAGAGCCCGTCCCGGGGCAACTCGGCGGCGATCTGCCCCAGCGCACACGCCCGCATCGGCTCGGGCAGCCGGGTCAGGGCCGGTACGGCGTCCGCCGACAGCCCGGACAGGTAGCTGACGTCCAACCGGCCGGTCTCCAGGTACCTGTCGACGTTCCGTTCGGCGATCAACCGGTCCGGGTTGACCATGGCCAACCCGAGCAGCGCCAGCACCGCCGTGCCGACCACCAACCGGGGCAGCCAGGCCGCCCGCAGCCGCACCACCGCCACCCCGACCAGGACGAAGAGCAGCCCGAGCCAGAGTTCGATCGTCGTCACGAAGAGCCGGAGGCGGGTGGCGCCGTACGCGTCGGTGTAGACCTGCATCCGGTAGAGCGCCGAGGCGACCACCACCAGGCTGAGCGCGGCGAGCGTGCCGAGCAGTACGCGGACCAGCAGTCGATCGGCCCGGGTGGCGTTCGGTGCCCGGCGGGCTGCGATCGCGATGACCAGCAGGGTGAGCGCGGTGACGGCGAGCAACTGCCAGAAGCCGCCACGGGCGTACTGGGCGTAGGTGAGCCCGGCCGTCCGCAGCACGTGCCCCGCCCCGCCGAAGAACACCGTGAGCTGGACCAGCACGAACGCGGCGAACAGGGTGTCGAGCAACACCAACGGCAGGGTCCACTCCAGCCGGTGGGCCGGTCGGGCCGGCCCCGGCCGCAGACCTTCCAGGTCGGGTGGGCGACTGACCAGGTACGCGGCACCCAGCAGGCCACCGCCGATCAGCGCCAGACGCAGCAACCAGCCGACGACACCGTCCAGCGAGATGTCGGGCAGGAGACCCGTGACCAGGTCGGCGAAGACCGCGTCGGCGGAGGAGAAGAGCAGACCGAACAGCAGCAACAGACCAGCGGAGATCGCCACGCTCTTCAGGACGCGCCCGAGCCCGATCCCCGCCCCGGCTGGGCGGGTGTCGTGCAGTCCGCGTACCGCCCAGGGGAGGGCCCGTACCGTCGCGGCCGGCGGCAGCGTCGCGGCGACCAGCATCCCGAGCGGGCTTCGCCCGCCGGTCACCGCGAACGTCCCGGTTGCCGCGGCCGCGACCAGGCAGAGCGCGAACAGCCAGCCGGCCGCGCGGACCGTGCCGACGGCGACCAACGCGATCGTCGCGACGGCCCAGGCGATCTGTGCCGCCCGTCCCGGTGCCCCCGTGGCACCGGGACGGGTGGCCGCCCCCGCAGTCGGCCGTGCCGGAGTGGTCGCCGTCGGCCGTGCCGGAGTGGTCGCCGTCGCCGCCGGTGTGGTGCTCGGCGGTGGCGTGCTCCCGGTCGGTCGTGCCGGCGTGTTGCCGGTTGGCTGTGCCGGCCCGGTGGTGGTCGGTGCTGGCGTGGTGACGGGGGCCGCCGTGGCGGTGGCGGTCGGCGTCGTCGGCCCGACCGCTGCGGGGCTGGGCGCGGTGCCGCCCACCGGCGGGAGCGTTGACCTGGGACGTACGACCGCGGCGGTGACCAGGGCGGCGGTGCCGGCCAGCGTGGCCACCAGCCAGCCGAGGCCAGGACGAACCATCGTGAGCGTGGCCGCGCCGACGACCGCCGCCGCCGTCAACGCCGCCAGGACCAGCGGACGGACGGAGCCGGACGGCCCCGGCCAACGCCGCGCGATCGCCGACGGTGGCCTGGGTGCGACCGGCGCGGCCGGCCATGGTTGGGGCTGACCGGCGGCCGGTGCGGCGGCCGGACCCGGTCTGACCGGCGGCGGGAGTACCTGCGGTCCGGTCGGTCCGGTGGCCGGAAGCGGGGTGGTGCCAGGGCTGGTCATGCGACCTCTTTCCGATGTGGCCCGTCGCTCGGGATGGTGACCTGGATGCGGCAGCCGGGCCGATCGACCCGGTGCGGTTTGACGGGGTCGAGGACAGCGATCCGACCACCGTGCAGTTCGACGACCCAGCGGGCGATGGCCAGGCCGAGCCCGGTCCCGCCACCGGCGGACCGGTCGCCGCGGGTGAACCGTTCGAAGACCCGGGACCGTTCGCCAGGTGAAATGCCCTGGCCTTCGTCGCTGACCTCGAAGCGGAGCTGGTCGGCGTGTTCCTCGGCGCTCAGCCGCACCGTGCCCCCCGGTGGGCTGTGCCGCGCCGCGTTGTCGAGCAGGTTCGCGAAGACCTGGTGCAGCCGCCACGGGTCCGCGTGGACGGTCAGCGGCGCCGGCAGCTCGCGGAGCTCGAAGCGCACGTCCAGCGCCGCTCCGGACGCGCTGGCGGTGGCGTGCTCCACCGCCTCATCAAGGAAGTCGTTGACGTCGATGCGTACCCGGCGCAGCGGCACCACCCCGGCGTCGAGGCGGGACAGGTCGAGCAGGTCGGCGACGAGGTGCCCGAGCCGCTCGGTCTGCGACAGCGCCGAGCGCAGCGCCGCCGGTTCGGGGTCGGCCACCCCGTCCACCATGTTCTCCAGCACGCCCTGCAACGCGGTGATCGGCGTCCGCAGCTCGTGCGAGACGTTGGCGATCAACTCACGTCGGCGCTGGTCCGCTGCGTGCAGATCCTCGGCCATCTTGTTGAACGCCTGAGCCAGCTCGCCGACCTCGTCGCGGGAGGTTGCGCGTACCCGCCGGGTGTAGTCGCCACGGGCCATCGCACCGGCGGCCGCCGTCATCTCGCGCAGCGGCGAGGTCATTCCGTGGGCGAGCACCTGCGAGGTGACAAGCGCGATGCAGATGCTGGTGACCGCCGTGCCGGGCGGGAGCCATCCGATGCCGTACCAGAAGTAACCGATGGCCACCGCCCAGGCGGCGACCAGCAGCACGCCGAGCTTCATCTTGATCGAGCGGACCGGGTCCAGTGGACGGGGTAACGCCCGCTCCAGCCAGTCCAGCAGCCGACCGGTCACGCGGGCACCTCCAGGGCGTACCCGACGCCGTGCACGGTCCGGATCAGGTCGGCGCCGAGCTTGCGGCGCAGCGCCTTGATGTGGCTGTCCACCGTGCGGGTGCCACTCCCGTCGGCCCATCCCCACACGTCGGCGAGCAGCCGTTCCCGCGGGAGTACCGTGCGGGGCCGCCCGGCGAGGTGGAGGAGGAGATCGAACTCCGTGGGGGTGAGGTGCACGTCGGCACCGTTCCGGCGAACCCGCCGCTCGGCCTCGTTGATCTCGATGTCGCCCAGGCGGATCGCGGGCGGCGTCGGCGCCGCGGCCCGCTCCACCCGCCGCAGCAGGACGTGCACCCGGGCGGCCAGCTCACGCATCGAGAAGGGCTTGGTGAGGTAGTCGTCCGCGCCGACCGCGAGCCCGACCAGCAGGTCGGTCTCGTCGTCCCGGGCCGTGAGCATCAGCACCGGCACCGGCCGGTCGGCCTGGATCCGGCGGCACACCTCCAGGCCGTCGAAGCCGGGCAGCATCACGTCGAGGACGACGAGATCCGGCTGACCGGTGCGGAACCGCTCGACGGCGCTGGGTCCGTCCGCCGCGACCTGCACCGCGAAACCCTCGGCCCGCAGACGGGCGGCGATGGAGTCGGCGATGGTCCGTTCGTCCTCGACGACCAGTATCCGGCGTTCCCTCATGGGTGACGACTGTAGGGAGCCCCCGTGGAGATCAGTGGGTTGCATTGTGAACAACCTGTGGAGAACCGTTCACGCCTGTGGATAACTCCGTGACCGTGCCGGCTGGCGTGGGTGAACTCCCGAGGCTCGTTGTGGACGACCGGATGAGCTGTCAGGGTGGTCCGGTAGAGAGGAGGTGTGACGGTGACGAACCCCGCCCGGCCCGGCTGGGGCGACGCCTGGACGGTGGACGACCTCCAGAGCCTCCCCGAGGACGACCAGGTCTATGAGATCTTCGACGGGAGTCTGCTCGTGTCCCCCCATGCGGACGTCTTCCACGGCGCCGTCGCCAATCGCCTCCGCCGGATCCTCGACCGGCAGGCCCCGGCCGGTGTGCTCGTCGGTCAGGACATCGGTGTCAGTGCCAAGCGCTCGTCGTACTTCGTGCCGGATCTCTTCGTCGCCGGTGAGAGCGCACTGGACAGCGGCGGTGCCGCGCTCGACCCGGCCGACGTGCTCCTCGTCGTCGAGGTGATCTCACCGAGCAACGCGGGCCGAGACCTGGTGCTGAAACGTCACGAGTACGCGGCCGTCGGCATTCCCCTCTACTGGCTGGTCGAGCCCCGTAAGCAGACTCTGACCGTGCTGGCGAACGGCGCGGGTGGTTACCGCGAGCAGGCCGTTCTCCCGGTCGATGAGGTCTACCGCACCGAGCAGCCGTTCCCCCTCGCCCTGCCGCTGGCCGACATCTTCTGACCATCGCCCGGAACCTTTCCCTCCGCCCACGAGTGGGACAGGTGAAGGGGGGTGGTGAGGGTGTCCGACGGTGATCTGGTTGCCGAGCTCTACGCCGGCTGTTTCCGACGCCTGGTGGTCCAGCTCTACGCGGTGACCGGCGATCTGTGCGAGGCGCAGGAGGCGGTCCAGGAGGCGTTCACCCGGGCGCTGGCGGCACCTGGCCGGCTCACCCGCCTCGACAACCCGGAGGCGTGGTTACGTCGGGTCGCGGTGAACGTCTCCCGTAGTCGTCACCGGCGGCGGCGGGTGCTGGACGGACTGCTGCGTCGGATCGGCCCGCCGCCGGCGGTCGCCGACCGCTCGCCCGAGCACCTGGCGTTGCTCGCCGCGATGCGTGAACTGCCCCGGGGGCAGCGGCACGCGCTGGCCCTGCACTACCTGGTCGACCTGCCGATCGACGAGGTGGCGGCGACCCTCGGCGTTTCGCCGGGCACGGTGAAGTCCCGGTTGTCCCGGGGCCGGCAGACGTTGAAGGCGCTGCTCACCGACTCAGAGATCAGCGAGAGCATGAACATCGGGAGGATCGATGTCCAAACCTGAGTTCACCGGCTTCGACGTCGACACCATCGCCGACGCGGTGCGCCAGCCACCCCTGGACGACATGCGGACGGCGGCGCGGGCCCGGCGTCGGCGGCGTACCAATGGGGTGGCGCTCGTTCTGGTTGTCGCCCTGGCCGGCGTGGTGATGCTGCCACTGGTCGGCAACACCGGCCGGGGTGGATGGACCGGTCCGGACCAGCCGCCGGTCAAGCCGGACCGCAGTGGCCAGCTCTTCCTGACCGGGCCGGAGTCGGCAGTCGTCGCGGGGATGTGGGACGCCGACGAGGGTTGCTTCACGGTGCGGTTCCGGCACACCGACGACGGCGGGCGGAGCTGGACCGATGACGAGATGACCCGGTACCGCACCACCAACCAGTGCGGACTTGATGCAGAGGGAAATCCGCTGGCCCACCCGGAGCTCTCGGTGCTGAGCGAGCGTTCCTACCTGGTCCGGGATGGTGACCAGCTCCGGCTCTCCACCGACTACGGCCGCACCTGGCGGGACGCCGAGCAGGCCATGGTGACGGTGCCGGCCTTCCCGGCGAGTGCGCAGCCGGTCTTCTGTCAGTGGGGCCAGGGCTGCGGGGCGCTACGTGAACCGTTGGCGGTCTCGTCGACGGGGACGGTCTACCGGCTCGGAGGCAAGCAGCCGTCGCCCTATCCACCCGCGATCATCTATCCGAGCACGGACGGCACCATCTGGGCGACCTACTGGCCGGGTGACCTCGGCGTCATGGTGGTGGCCCGGAGCGTGGACCGGGGAGCTTCCTGGACCACCTGGCAGCCGCCCGAGGGGGCGGACGTGATCGCGTTAGCCGGGGTCAGCGCGCAGGAGGCGTACCTGTTGATCGGGCCGCCAGCGTCGGCCGGTGCCCAGCCGACGAGGGTCGAGGGCACGGCGCAGCTGCTGCGTACCACGGACGGGGGGCGAACCTGGGCGGATGTGGGCACCAACCTGCCCAACTCGTTGGAGAACCGGTTCCTGGTCGTCGGCTCGGACGGGTCCCTGCTGCTCGTCGAGACCGGAAACCGGCAGCCCACCGGCAACAGATCCACGGCCATGATCAGCCTGGATGCCGGGCGACACTTCAAGACGGTCCGCGAGTACGACCGACGCGACGGGAGCGTCGGTGCCGCGCCCGGATACGCCTGGCTCTACGGCCGGGACGACCTGACGGTTGGCGGCGCGGACCACGTGCAGTTGACCCGCGACGGCACCGCCTGGACGCGCCTACCACTCCCGGACTGAGCGCGGGTACGAAGCGGGGCCGGTGGCGTGGTGCCACCGGCCCCGCTTCGTCGAACCGTCAGCTGGTCGGGACGACCAGATCCACGGACATGCTGCCGCTGGCCGGGACGGTGAACCGGGCCAGCTTCCGGGTGCCGTCCGGCTGGGTCGCCAGGTAGCGACCGTCGAACTGCTTCTCCCCGAGCGAGACGTTGTAGGTGAAGAAGATCCGCTGCGGACCCTTGAGGCGGATGCTGTACCGCCCGTCGGTCAGCCAGGTGCTGCCCGCGATGTCACCGGTGTCGACGTTGCGGGCGATGACGAACCCACTGGTGAAGGGGGTGCCGTCGGGCGTACGGAAGGTGCCGGTCAGTTGGACGCCCTGGTCGAGCTGGACGTTGTGGGTGGCGGCCGCCCCGGCGGTCACCGGCACCGGAGTGGCGGTGAACCGGCTCGGCTTGTCGCCGGACCACACGCTCGCGTACGGGTTGGCGCCGACCACCACCGGCCAGGCGTACGGGCCGAGCCGTTCGAGGGTGTAGACGCCGTGCTCGTCGGTGCTGGCGTCCTCCGCACCGACCCCGGGGTGGGCGGTCAGCACCGACACGTCGGCGTTCTGCACCGGCTTGCCGGCCGGGTCGGTGACCGTGCCGGTGACCGTGCCGGCCCGGTCCAGCCTGATCTGCGGCCCGGTGGCGATCTGGCCGACGGTCGCGGTGACGACCGCTGCCTCCCGCTCGTCGCCGCTGCCGCCGTCGACGCCTACCCACTGGCGGCCGTAGTTGTCGTCCCGCGGCACCGCGAAGAGCTTGTAGCTGCCGGCGGCGAACGGCCCCACCGTGATCTTGCCGGTCTGGTCGCTGCAGTAGCCGTAGCCGTCCGAGAGCTTCGCCTGCTTCGGCAGGAACGTGTCCAGGCAGATGTCCGGCACGGGCGTGCCGGTCTGCCGGTCGACGACGGTGGTGCTGATGAGCGCGCCGGGCCGCATCTTCACGGTCAGCTTGGTGTCGCGGTCCGCCTTCACCCGTACCCCGGTCACCTCGCGGTTGAAGTGGAGCCGGTCCTCCGCGTCCAGGTAGATGGTGTGGCTGCCCTGCGGCAGGCCGGTGACGGTCACCGTGCCGGTGCCGTTGCTGCAGACCGACTGGGCGCAGAAGTTGGCGATTGGGGCCCCGCTGACCGAGTCGACCGCCCGCACGGTGACCGAACCGGTGCCGAGCAGGCTGTCCGTGATCCTCGTCTGCTGCCCGCCGCGTACCTCGACGCGGTCGGCGTCCTCGTAGGTCAACTTGCCGCGGTAGTACTGCTGGCGATCACCCGCGTACAGGCCGACGAGGTAGGAGGCCGGCAGTAGCTGCACGGTGAACTCACCGTTCGCGTCGGTCTCCGTGTACGCCCCGCTGGCGCCGCCGCCGGTGCTGATGCTGACCTGCGCGTCGGTGAGCGGGGCACCGGCGGCTGTGGTGAACCGACCGCTGAGGGTGCCCGCCGGCAGCGCGGTCTCGTTTACCACTGTCGCCTCGTCCGCCTTGACCTCGAAGACGGTGGCGCTCTCCTGGTCGAGCTTCCCGGGCACGTACTGCACCTGGTCGACGCCCTCGATCGGCTGGAGGCTCAGCACGTAGCGGCCCGGCCGGGTGGCGAAGGTGTACCGACCCTGGTCGTCGGTCTGGCCCCCGGTCACGGCGCCGGTGTCGACCTCGCGGGCGTTGATGAACAGGTTCGGCATCGGGTCGCCCGCGGTGTTGACGATCTGACCGGTGAGGGTGCCGACGGCGAAGAGCTGGTCGTCGGCCTTGGCGGTGCCACCGGCGGTGACGGTCACCGGGTTGGCGTTCCAGATCGTCGCCTGCTGGCGGTAGTACTGCCCGGGCTGCTCGAGTGGGAAGTAGCCCACCAGGTAGGAGCCGGCGGGCAGCCCGGCGATTGTGTAGTTGCCGTCGGCGTCGGTGCTGGCGTTGCGGACGTAGTCGTAACTCTCCGACTCGTAGACCTGCACCAGGACCTCGGCGGCGGCGGCGCCGGTGCTGGTGCTCAGGCGTCCGCTGACCGCACCGGTTGCCGCGGCCTGAGCCGGGGTGGCGCCGGGCAGCACGAGTGCCGCCACGAGGGCACCGGCCAGCAGGGCGCGGCGAGCTGTGGTTAGCTGCATCGATGTCCCAATGTGAGGGTGGTGGGGCGACCTGAGCAGGCTTCGCCCACACCGACCCTGCGCCCCGTACGGGAATCGGTAGCAGGAGGATAGGTCACCGGCGATATCCGCCGGCAGGGCCGGTCGGACGGATCCGCACGGCCGGTCATCCCTCCTCAGCGGACTGTCACTCCAGGCCGACGCGCTCCGGGCGGGCCGAGGCGGAGCCGAGCCAGGTGTGCGGGTTGCCGTACCAGCACCAACCCAGCTTCGGTGCCCCCTGGCTGATCCAGATCGCCGGCACCCGCTTGTCGCCGCAGCGGGAGCCGACCAGCGAGAAGCACCTGTTGCTCGCCAGCGCGGCCGGGTGCAGTGTGACGAAGGCGAGACCCTCGTCGATGGTGAGCGGCAGCCGGCCCTGGGCGGTGATCCCCTCCATGGCGGTGATCGGAGGCAGGCTGCGGTACTCCTCACCCCGGTCGATGTCGAAGAGCAGGTAGGCCGACCCGGCCGGCACCTCCAACTCCTTGATCGGGTCGAAGCGCGGCAGGTCGTCGTCGGCGTAGTTGCGGTCGACGACGCCGGGCTTGCGCTTGCCGGCCAGGGTGGTGCGGCTGACTCGTTCCGGCACCCCGATCAGGTCCCGGGTGATCACCAGCAGGAACGGCACCCGGGCGTCGGTGGGGGCGGGTAGGTCGACGGTGCCCTCGATCGCCCTGGCCCGCAGCGGTGCGACCAGGTTACGGAAGGCGCTCTCGGACAGCCCCGCAAGCGCGGGGTAGCCAAGGTGCACCAGGCGGTCGAGTTGACTGTCGAACTCGGTGGCGGCGTCGAACACGGGCAGCTCCGTTCGTCGTAAGCAACGTACCGTACAACGTACGGACAGGCGCGCTTATTCCCGCCGCAACGAGAAGAGAGCCGGTCAGCGGCCCCAGTCCTGCTTCGCCGCCCGGACCAGCTTGTCCTTCAACTCCCGGGTGTGCCGCCGGCTCACCGGCAGCTCGGTGGCGTCGATCACCACGACATAGCCGGAGTTGACCAGCCGCAGCTCCGCGATCAGCTTCAGCTGCACCAGGTACGACCGGTGCACCCGGACGAAGCCGGCGTCGGCCCACCGCTCCGCCAACGTGGCCAGCGACACCCGCACCAGGTGCGACCCGTCCGCCGTGTGCAGCCGGGCGTAGTCGCCCTGCGCCTCCACCCACCGCACCGCCGAGCGGGGCAGCATCCGGGTGGTGCCGGCCAACTCGATGGGAATTGTCGGGTCCTCCTCGGTGCGGGCCAGCGCCGCCGGATGCGACGGCACCACCCGCGACCCGATCACCCGCCGCAGCGACTCGGCCAGCCGTTCGGCGCGCACCGGTTTCCGCACGTAGTCGGTGGCACCGAGGTCGAAGGCGTCCACCGCGCCGTCGTCGTACGCGGTGACGAACACGATCGCCGGTGGCCGGGCGAAGCGGCGCAGCACCCGGGCCAACTCCATCCCGTCCAGACCCGGCATCCGGATGTCCAGGAAGACCACGTCCACGTCACCGTCGCGCAGGAGCCGCAGCGCCTCGGTGGCGTCCCCAGCGGTGTGCAGCCGGGCCACCCGGGGGTCGGCCCGCAGGTGGTACGCCAACTCGTCGAGCGCGGGCGGCTCGTCGTCCACCGCGAGGACCCGGAGAAAGCCAGTAGTCACGAGCCTGCCCGTACGCCCGGGTGGAACTTCGGGATCCGCATGCTCACCTTCGTACCCGAGCCCAGCCCGGTCTCCACCACCAGGCCGAACCGGTCCCCGAAGACCGACCGCAGCCGCTCGTCGACGTTGGAGAGGCCGACGTGCTGACCCGGGTCGTCGCCCGGGTCGCCGGCGCCCCGGGCCAGCTCGGCGATGCCGGCGGTCAGCGTGGACGGGTCCATTCCCACTCCGTCGTCCTCCACCGTGATGTGGCATTCGGCGCCCGCGTCCCGGGCCTCGATGCTCACCATGCCCGTGCCCGGCTTGCGGGACAACCCGTGGCGAACCGCGTTCTCCACGAGCGGTTGCAGGCAGAGGAACGGCAGCGTCACCGGCAGCACCTCCGGGGCGATCTGCAACCGCACCTGCAACCGGTCACCGAATCGAGCCCGCTCGATCGTCAGGTACCGGTCGATCGAGCGCAGCTCCTCGGCGAGGGTGGTGAACTCCCCGTGTGCCCGGAACGAGTACCTGGTGAACTCCGCGAACTCCAGGATCAGCTCCCGGGCCCGCTCCGGGTCGGTGCGGACGAACGAACCGATGGCGGTCAGCGCGTTGTAGATGAAGTGCGGGCTGATCTGCGCCCGTAACGCGCGGATCTCGGCGCGGGCCAGCCGCTCCCGCGACGAGTCCAGCTCGGCCAGGGCGAGCTGGTTGCCGGCCCAGTGCGCGGTCTCCAGGGTGGCCTGCACCAACCCGGGCGGGGGCGGGCTGTCGGCGATGGCCACCAGCGCGCCCACCACCCGGCCGTCCGCCCCCTGCAACGGCGCGACCACCGCACCGCGGATCGGGCAGTCGACCCGGTCGCAGTGCAGTTCCTGCTCGCCGAGCACCGTCGACCGCCCGGTGTCCACCGTCCGCCGGGCCGCCGCGAGCAGTTGGTCGCCGTGGTGCGTGCCCCGCCCGTCGAGGGCCAGCAGCCGGTCGACGTCGGTGAGGGCCAGCCCGACCGCGCCCACCAGGGCACGCAGATGACGTACGGCCTTCGCCGCGCCCGCCGCGCTCAGCCCCGCCCGCAGCGGCTCGGCGGCCAGGCCGGCGGTGTGCAGCACCTCGTAGGTGGCTCGCTGGGTGGCGGTGGCGATGCCCCGGCGGGCCCGCAGCCGCAGCACCGCCAACAGGGCGGCGGTCAGCGCGGTGACGAGCGAGACGACGCCGACCACGGCGGAGAGGTTGGCGCCCACGCAGTGATCCTTGCCCCTGCGGGCCTGCGCGCCAAGCCCCTAGTAGGCGCCCTTGCGGGCGAGCACCACGCCGACCGTGCGCCACAGGATGCTCAGGTCGTACGCCAACGACCAGTTGTCGACGTAGTAGAGGTCCAGCCGGACCGACTCGTCCCAGGACAGGTCGGAGCGGCCCGAGACCTGCCACAGGCCGGTCATGCCGGGGCGGACCAGCAGCCGTCGGCGTACGTCACCGAGGAAGTCGCCGTCGTCGGCCGGCAGCGGGCGTGGCCCGACCAGCGACATCTCACCCCAGAGCACGTTGATCAACTGCGGTAGCTCGTCCAGCGAGGAGGCCCGCAGGAAGCGGCCCACCGGGAAGACCCGGGGATCCTGCTTCATCTTGAACAGCATGCCGTCGGTCTCGTTGCGGTCGACCAGGCTGGCCAGCCGGTCCTCGGCATCGACGTACATGGTCCGGAACTTCCACACCCGGAACGTGCGCCCCTCGTGCCCCACCCGGGGCTGGCGGAAGAAGACCGGCCCGGGATCGGAGATTCGGATCGCCAGGGCGATGGCCAGGAAGAGCGGGGCCAGCACCAGCAGGCCGAGGCCGGCGGCGACCCGGTCCATCAGGTTCTTGGCCAGCAGCGCCGGCCCGGAGAGGGTCGGTTCCTCGACGTGCAGCAGCGGCAGACCCTCGATCGGGCGGATGTGCACCCGGGGGCCGGCGATGTCGGTCAACTGCGGGGCGACCACCAGATCGACGCCGGAGCCCTCCAACTGCCAGGCCAGTCGGCGCAGCTCACCCGGCTCCGCGCTGGCCGACCCGCAGACGGCGATGGTGTCCCCGCCGACCTCACGGACGAGAGCAAGGACGTCGCGTCCGGCGTACACCGGGACCGGCGTGGGCATGCCTCGGGCCGCCGCGTACCCGTCGGTGATGTGGATGGCGACGGGCATCAGCCCGGCGGCCGGGCTGCGGGTGACAGCCGCGTAGACCTCCAGGCACTCGGGCAGGGTGCCGACCAGCACCATCCGGTGGGCGGCCTGGCCGGCCCGCCGCCGGATGTAGTGCAGCGCCCACCGGGCCACAAAACGGCCCCACAGGATCAACAGCAGCGCCCCGAGCAGGGCCGTGCCGACCGTCCAGCGGGACAACTCGGTCTTGGTGGCGAAGGCGAGGAACGAGACACTCGCGGCGACCGTCACCCCGGCCCGGATCACCCGTTTGAACTCGTCCGGACCCAGCCCCAGGTAGCGCCGGTCGTACCCCCGGTTGCTCCAGAGAATGGTCACCCAGCCGAGCGGCAGCAGCAGGTAGGAGACGGTGTGGAACCAGGTCGGGTCCTGCTGGGTGCCGGAGAACCCGGAGGCGGCCTGGTCGAAGAGTTGGATCGCGATCCAACTCGCGAACGCCGCCGCGCCGAAGTCGAGCAGCAGCAGGACGGCGATGTAGGGGCGGTGCCAGCGGGAGACCCGGCGACGCGACCTCGTCCACGCCGACCGAGGGACGCCGTTGTGAGACGTCGGCGTCGGCGGCTGGATCTCGAAGCTGTCGACGTGCCGCACGAGTCTGCTCCGGCCTTCGTTGGTTACCGGGCGCTGGAGGCTTGCCGTCACCTCACCCATGTCCTCCCGCATGACACGGGCCGCTCACTCGGAGTGAGGACCCGGGTCGCCCACCGTCCCAGTCTCCCACGCGGGCTCCGACCGGTCGCCGCCCCGAAGGAGATTGGCGAGCGCTGGTGCCGGTGCGATCTGGCCGGCTCCGCACCATTTCAGAAGCCGGGGACCGGGCCACTATACCGATGGATGCGCGCGTGGCCAGAACGGCGGACCGGAGGTTCCGCTCACCGTGGGCGATTCCGCTGCGTAGTCGCCGAGTGGAATTACTCACCGTACGAGTTTGGACAACCGTCGGTCAGCGAGCGGTTTGCCACCGGTCTGACACGTCGCGCAGTACTGGAGGCTGGAGTCGGCGAAGGACACCTCCCGCACGGTGTCCCCGCACACCGGGCAGGGCAGCCCGGTGCGGGCGTGCACCTTCAGCCCGGAGCGCTTCTCGCCCTTCAGCTCCGCGGCCCGCTGACCGAGGGACCGATCGACCGCGTCGCCGAGGACCTGCCGGGTGGCCGCGTGCAGGGTGGCGATCTGGGCGTCGGTGAGCCGATCGGTGATCGCGAACGGGGACAGCTTCGCGGCGTGCAGGATCTCGTCGGAGTACGCGTTGCCCACCCCGGACAGCACCGACTGGTCGGTCAGGACCCCCTTGACCTGCCCCCGCCGGCTGCGCAGTCGCTCGGCGAAGGTGGGCAGGTCGGCGGCGAGCGCGTCCGGACCCAGCTTGACCACCCCGGGCACCGCCGCCAGGTCGGTGACCAGGTACGCGGCCAGCTTCTTCTGGGTGCCCGCCTCGGTGAGGTCGAAGCCGGAGCCGTCGTCCAGGCGTACCCGGACCGCGATCGGACCCTTGCCGGGACGCAGCGGCGTGGTGGCTGGGAACGCCTCCCGGTAGTGCAGCCAGCCCGCCCGGGCCAGGTGCACCACGAGGTGCAGGTCACCTTCGAAGAGCACGTCGAGGAACTTGCCGTGCCGGCTGGCGTCGACCACCGCCCGGCCGGCGACCTCGGTCGGTGCCGGTTCGTACGTCTTCAGGGCGCTGATCGCGGCGATCTCCAGCCGATCGACGCGCCGGCCCACCGCGCGCTGTCGCAGATAACCCGCGAGCGCCTCAACCTCCGGTAGTTCGGGCACCAGTCAACGGTAGCCTTTCTTCCCGTGAGAATCGTGGTGGCGCACAACCGGTATCGGGAAGCCCAACCGTCCGGCGAGAACACCATCGTCGACTCGGAGATCGCTCAGCTCACCGCCGCTGGCGTCGAGGTGCTGCCCTTCATCCGCAGTTCGGACGAGATCCCGTCGATGTCGAAGGCGGCGAAGGCACTCCTGCCAATCTCGCCGATCTGGGCGCCGCGCGCCCAGCACGACCTGAGCCGGCTGCTCACCGAGCACCGACCGGACGTTCTGCACCTGCACAACCCGTACCCCCTGTTGTCGCCCTGGGTGGTGCGGACCGCGCACCGGCACGGCGTGCCGGTGGTGCAGACGGTGCACAACTACCGGCAGGTCTGCTCGTCGGGGATCTACTTCCGTGACGGCGTGATCTGTCAGGACTGCAAGGGTCGTGTGTTGGGGGTGCCGGCGATCAAGCACCGCTGTTACCGCGACTCGGCGGCGCAGAGCGCCCTGATGGCGACCACCCTGGCCGTGCACCGGGGCACCTGGCGCTCGGTGGACCGGTACGTCGCGCTCACCTCGGCGATCGCCGATCACCTCCGCGACTACGGCATTCCGGACGAACGCATCGTGGTGAAGCCGAACTCCGTCCCCGACCCGGGTCGGCCGGCACCGCTGGGTGACGGTTTCCTCTATATGGCCCGGCTTTCGCCGGAGAAGGGCGTCGACCTGCTGCTGGACGCGTGGCGCCGGCACCCGGTGGGTGCCCTGGGCACGCTGCGCGTGGCGGGCGACGGGGAGCTGCGCCCGCTGGTGGAGGCCGCCGCCGCCGAGCGACCCGACGTGGTCTACCTCGGTCAGCTCGACCGGGCGGGGGTGCGGGCGGCCGTCGAGGCGAGCGCGGTGGTGATCGCCGCCTCCATGTGGCACGACGTGCTGCCTACCGTGATCATCGAGGCGTTGGCGAACGGCCGGCCGGTGCTCGGCACGGCGTTGGGCGGCATTCCGTACCTGGTCGGGGCCGACGCCCCGCACGAGCCCGCCGGCACCGGCCCGGCCGCCGTCGCCTCGGCCGTCGCCGGCCATCCCCCGCCGCCGGCAGGTCCGCCTGCGGTGCCGGCCGGCCTGGTCACCGGCACCGCCGGCTGGGTGGTCCCGCCGGACCCGGCCGCGTTGGCCGCCGCGCTCCCGGTCGCGCGGGCCGGTGCCGCCGCGCTCTCCGCATCGGCCCGGCTGCGGTACGAGCAGAATTTCCACCCCGACGTGGTCACCAAGCGCCTCCTCGACATCTATGCCGGGGTCACCCGCCCCTGATCCGCCCCGCTGAGCCACCTCACCCGCTCTACGGGAGTGCGGAGCTTCAGCAGCGCCTCGGATGCAGGAACATGCCGTTTTTTGTCAAAGTCCTGCGAAATGTCAGCGATGATTGCGCCTGGCCTGCGGTAGCGTGCACATGTGCTTATCAGGTTCGAAGCCGGCAACTACCGGTCGATCGCCGAGGGTGTCGAGTTGTCGATGGTGGCGGTGGACCGCGACCGCGAGGCAGCCCGGGACGCACCCCATCTCGGCGAGAGTCTGCTGACCCGAGCCGCAATCTACGGGCCGAACGCGTCCGGTAAGTCGAACGTCGTCGGTGCGCTCGCCTGGCTGCGTGACGCGGTCGAAGACTCGCTTCGCCTGTGGGAGGACGAGATTCCGCTGGAGCCTTTCGCCTTCGGCTCGGGGTTGGCCGATTCCAGCGAATTCGTCATAGAAACTACGGTTGACGGCGTGCGCTTCGAGTACATCGTCGAACTCGACGCCCGCCATATCATCTATGAAGGGCTTTTCCACTATCCCGAGAAGAAGCGTCGCCGGATCTTTGAGCGAGAAGGTTCCGAGCTTAAGCTTCAGCGTGGCCTGGGCGCACTGTCCGGCACTCGCGAGTTGCTGACGGAACGGACACTCGCCCTGTCCGGCGCGCGACGTTTCGACGAACCGCTCGTCACGAATTTCGCCAGGGATATCC
Source organism: Micromonospora sp. NPDC048839 (assembly GCF_040649915.1). Taxonomy (NCBI): domain Bacteria; kingdom Bacillati; phylum Actinomycetota; class Actinomycetes; order Micromonosporales; family Micromonosporaceae; genus Micromonospora; species Micromonospora sp. NPDC048839. Next base: position 46,443 of record NZ_JBEZGL010000019.1, on the reverse strand, counting down.
TGCGCATTCAGGTACTCGGCCAACTGCCGCGCCGGGGCCGTTCAGGAGTGTTCTACAACAGGTTTAGGCCGCGATACTCTGGCAGGGCTGACACGACCCGGTGGTTCGATGGTCCAGAGAATGACCAGCCATTGCTGTTCTCCCTCTTCAGCGAGGGAGAGGTTGTCCTCGGTGATGAGCGCAAAGAATGGTCGACCCTGAGTAGACGGCAACAGGCCTTGGCGCTGCTACGCCTTGCCGACCTGGGTATCGAAGATGTCGTCATCGACAGGCAGGAAGTTGTCTCCGGCACCGGCGAGACCATGACCCAACGTCGCCTACGTCTTCTGCACAGGTCCGGAAACGACTCCGCACCGCTCGATTTCTCTGCTGAATCGGAAGGAACGAGAACGTGGTTCGGCCTGATCGGGGCGGTGCTGACAGCACTACAGGCAGGGTCGATCGTCATCTTTGACGAGCTGGACGCGAGTCTGCACCCGACGTTGTCCGCAGAACTACTGCGGGTATTTCAGAGCCCGGTCACCAACCCCCACGGCGCTCAGCTCATCTTCACCTCACATGACACCAGCCTGCTCAACCACCTGAACCGGGACGAGGTCTGGCTCACGGAAAAGCAGCTCGACGGCTCCACCCGGCTCGGCGCGCTCGCCGAGTTCGCCGGTGAGCGGGTGCGGAAATCGCAGAACCTCGAGAGTGCCTACCTGCACGGCCGGTTCGGAGCGCTCCCCCAGGTTGACCAGACAGAGTTCCTGCGGGCGCTCGGTCTGATCGGCTGAGGAATACGATGAGGCCACGCCGCCGGGAGACGAAAGCCCTCAGGCGCACTGTCGCTCGACGTCCAGAGTTGCGGACGGTCGTCGTATTCTGCGAGGGCAAGAACTCCGAGCCCGACTACATCAACGGGCTGAAGAAGCTGCCCGAAATCGCGGACAACACCGCTCTGAACCTCGAAATCCACCCCGAACAGGGCGTCCCGCTCACACTTGTGCAGATGGCGGCCGAACGTCTTGCCGACCCGGAGGTGGACGAATGCTGGTGCATCTTTGATGTGGAATGGCCGAAGAACCACCCCAACCTGCTTCGCGCCAAGCAGCTCGCTCAGGGCAAGGGTGTGAGGCTGGTGATCTCGAATCCGTGCTTTGAGTTGTGGCTCATTCTGCATAACCGTGGGTACACCCGGTTCATCAGCACGGCCGAAGCGGAAAGTTTGAGCCGCAGCCTTGACGGCCGCGCTGGAAAAAGCATCGACAGTAGCGTCTACCTGCCGCTCCGAAAGCAGGCGGCCCGCCGCTCCGAGCAACTAGAAAAGCGTCACAAAAACAATGACAGCAATTTTCCCGACGACAACCCGTCCTCCGGCATGCATCACCTGCTAAGGGCGCTCGGCGCAATCTAGGCGAGAACTGCGAGTGCTGAGGCAAGCGGCAACGCCACCGGTCAGCCCGACCGTCGACGTGCCACAGGGTCCTTACAGGGAGGCGCGGGCGGAGAAGGCGATGCTGGCCAGCAGGAAGCCGCCGTTGACGATCGTGAACGCGACGATCACCCAGAGGACCAGCGCGGGGGCCACGGCGAGCACCAGGGCGGCCACGAAGACCACCGCGCCGTAGTCGCGGACCAGCTTCACGAGGCGTACCGGCAGTGAGGTCGAGGTGACCATGCTGGCGGCGTTCGGGCCGGCCTGCATCACCGAGGTGACCAGGTTGACCATCCAGGTGCCCGCGAACGTCGCCACCAGCCAGGTCGGGGTGGACGGTTCCTGCGCCACGGCGGTGGCGGCCAGCGCGGCGACCAGGGCGATCTGCGCGGCCACGTCGCAGAGCACGTCGACGCGGGCGCCGGCCGCGCTGCCCTGGCCGGTCACCCGGGCGAGCTGCCCGTCGGCGCAGTCCAGGGAGTACGCCACCTGCCAGCCGACCAGCGCGAGCAGGCCGACCACCCAGGCCGGTGTGTCGCCGGCGGCGACCGGACCGGCGAGTGCCACCACGGTGACCGAGGTGGCCAGTCCGAGCACCAGGTTGGTGATCGTCAGCGCCGTGGGACGCAGGCCGAGACGCTGGGCGACGAGTGCGAAGACGGCGCCCAGCCACTGGCTGATCGACTCGCTGAACAGGCCGCCGCCCCGGTTCACCCGGTGGAAGTCGGCGACGGTGGGACGGGGGTCAGCCAAGCTGGTCGCGGATTGCACCGGCGTAGTCTGCCAGCCGCTCCCGGGTCTCGGTAGGCGACAGCGCCAGGTGTTCCAGGATGGTGTACCGGTCCGGTCGGGTACGCGGCGCGAACTGCACCGCCTCCACGAACTGGTCGTCGCTGAGCCCCACCTCGGCGGGGAGCCGGGGCAGACCGTGCCGGGCCAGGCAGGCCGACATCTCCCCGAAGCGGCGCAGGTCCCCGCGCAGCCAGGTGCAGAACAGCGCGCCCAGCCCGGCCAACTCACCGTGTGAGGCGGTGCCGGGGAAGAGCGCGTCGATGGCGTGCATGATCTCGTGGCAGCCGCCACTGCACGGGCGGCTGGTGCCTTCGATGGCCATCGCCAGGCCGCTGGAGATCAACGCCTCGGCCAGCACGGTGACGAAAGCGTCGTCGGCCATGTCGCCGGGGTGGTTGAGCACCGCTTCGGCACCTGCCCGCGACAGCGAGGCGGCGAGCCCGTCGAACGGTTCGACGCGTACCCGGCGGGCCAGTTCCCAGTCGGCGAGCGCGCTGATGTTGCTGATCACGTCGCCGATGCCGGCCCGGTTGTGCCGGTCCGGGCCGCTCTCCACGAAGTCCAGGTCGACGATCACCGCGATCGGGATGTGCACGCCGTAGGAGCCCTTGAGCCCGTCGGTGATGAGGCTGGCCACCGGGGAGGCGATCCCGTCGTTGGCGAGACTCGTCGCCACCGACACCATCGGGAGGCCCCGGCGGGTCGCCGCGTACTTGGCCACGTCGATGGTCTTGCCGCCACCGATCCCGACGACCGCGTCGTACGACCGGGCGCGCAGTTTGCCGCCCAGGTCGTCGGCGGCGTCCAGCGTCCCCCCGGAGACGGTGAAGACGTCCGCCGTCCGCAGTGACGGTCGGATCAGCTCCGCGATCTGGGTGCCCTGACCGGGTCCGACCACGACCGCGACGTCCCCACCGGCGGAGATCCGCCCGTCGGCCAGGATCGCGCCCAGGTCGGCCACCGCCCCCCGCCGCACGTCGATGTGCAGTGGGGTGAGGACGCTCCGAGCTAGTAGCGGCACGCGATCTCCCGCGCGCGGGCCAGGTCGGCGTGGTTGTCGACCTCGACCCACGGGACGTCACCGATCGGCGCCGCCCGCACCTCCCCGCCCCGGTCGGAGAACTCCTGGTAGCCGTCCTCGTAGTAGAGGTTCGGGTCCCGCCGCCAGGTCGCCTCCAGCGCGTCGGCGAGGGCGTCGGCGACCTGCGGCTCGATGAGCGTCGCGCCGATGTACTCCCCGTACGCCTCGCCCGGGTCCATCAGCTTGGTGATGCGGGTGAGCTGGCCGGCGGCGTCGAAGGTGGTCTTCATCTCCTCCTCGGCCAGCGGCTTGAGGGTGTCCACCGCGAGCAGGATGCCCGGACCGCGCTCGGCCAGCAGGGTCTTCTCGATGCTCACCGGGTGCACGGTGTCCCCGTTGACCAGCAGCACTCCGCGCGCGAAGTACTCCCGGGCCAGCCAGAGCGAGTAGGCGTTGTTCCACTCCTCGGCCTTGTCGTTGTGCACGAGGGTGAGCGTGACCCCGTACTTCTTCTCCAGGTCGGCCTGCCGCTCGCGGACCGCGTCCGCGGCGTAGCCGACCACGATCACGATGTCGGTGAGCCCGACCTCGGCCAGGTTGCCCAGCGCGATGTCCAGGATCGTCGTCTCGCCGTCCACCGGCACCAACGCCTTGGGCAGGGTGTCGGTGTACGGACGCAGCCGTCGTCCCGCTCCGGCCGCGAGCACCATTCCGATCATCGCGACATCCTCCCTCGTCCTGCTCCCCGTCACCGCTGGAGGATAGCGCCGGCCGGCCTCGCCGCTCCGGCCAACCGGGTCAGCCGGGCAGCGCGGCCAGGTCGGCGAGCATGGTCAACCGCTCTTCCGCGCTGAGCACGGAGTACGGGCCGGCGGCCCGTCGGTCGGTTTCCAGCTCGATGGCGAGCCGTTCGGGGCCGGACGGCAGGGCGGCGATGCTGGACGCGGTGTGCCCGGCGGCGGCCCAGGCGTCGGCGTGCGCGTCGGCGCGGTGGTAGCGCAGCGTGCCGAGCCGGTTGAGCAGCAGCACACCCGGAGGGGTGCCGTCCGGTTCGTAGGGGGGTGCCAGCGCGGCGAAGGCCGAGCCGCCCCGGTCGCCGTCGGTGTCGGCCAGCACCAGGGCGTACGACAGCAGCCGGCCGAGCAGCGCGACCAGCCGGGACACCCGCTCGTCGTGCCCGGCCCACAGCTCCTCGGTGACCTCCGCGTGCACCTGGTACAGCTCGGTGAGGAAGGCCGCGCCCCGCTCGGTGGCGGAAAGCGCGCCGTCCGGGCGGCGGTGGAGCATCCCGTGCGCCACCTGCTTGTCGACGGTCCGCCGGCAGACGACCGGGTCGTGGTACCGGGTGATCGCCGCGAACCCGGCCCCGTCGACCGTGCCACCGGGTGCGGCCAGCCGGGTACGCAGGTCGACAAGGAAACCGGTCGCCGTCACTCCGCCGTAGCGCTGGCTCAGCTCGGCGCCTCCGCAGTCGCGGCCGGCCAGCATGCCGGCGCGGAAGACCCGGTCCACGGCCGGGGCGAGCAGCCCGGCGACGCGGTGCGGCGCCAACTCGACGGTGTTCACAGACCGATCGACCGCAGGACGGCGAAGCCCTCCTCCGCGATCCGTCGGATCAGCCCGTCGTTGATGTCGCGGTGCTCGTCCAGTACGGCCACCTCGTGCTCGGCCAGCCAGCGGAACTCGGTGTGCTTGCCGACCTCCAACGTCGGGCGGTCCAGGTCACCGTCGACCCGGACCAGGAAGTCGTACTCGGTCCGGGCCAGGCCGTCGTCACCGACGTAGCTGTACTCGCCCACCTGGCCCAGGACGTGCGAGAGGGCCCAGCCGGTCTCCTCGGTGATCTCCCGGCGCAGCGCCTCGTCGATGTCCTCGCCTGGTTCGAGGTGGCCACCGACGATGTCCCAGCAGTCGGGGAAGAGGCGTCGGTGCGGTGAGCGGCGCTGGAAGAAGATGCGACCGTCGTGGTCGACGATCAGCGCGCCGGCGCAGCGCAGGGGCTCGGTTGACACGCTCCGACAGTAGCGAGCGCCCGCTGGTACGGCGATGTTCGGTCTTGTCCCGGAAACATCCACGGACGACCATGTCCGTACCGGAGGCCACCGTCCCAAAGGAGTGATGTGTGATGCAGGTACGGGATGCCATGTCCAGCCAGGTACTCGTCGTCGGTCCGGAGCACACGCTCCGCCAGGCGGCCCGGATGATGTCGGCCCGCGGTGTCGGGTCGGCCGTCGTGATCGACCCGGACTCCGAGGGGGTCGGGATCATGACCGAACGAGACGTGTTGAAGGCCATCGGCGCTGGCCTGGACTGCGACGTGGAACGCACCGGGGCTCATCTGACCTGGGACGTGGTCTACGCGGGGCCGGAATGGACGGTGGCCGAGGCGGCCGCCGCCATGGCCCGTGGTGGATTCCGGCACCTGGTGGTGCTGGACGGCCGCGAGGTCGCCGGGGTGATCTCCGTGCGGGACATCATGCGGGTCTGGTCGGAGAGTCAGGTGGGGGCCACGACCTGAGCCGCGCAGGTGTGGCGGGCCGGATCGACGGGTAAGGATCCCCTGCGGGCGCGGAGGTGCCGTGGCCCGCGAGGGAGGGCCCGATGCGTGACGCGGAGCGCCTTGTCGAGCAGCAGTACGCCATGCTCCTGTCGCGGGACGTGGCCCGTCTACCTGACCTCTACGCCCCGGAGGCGTTCTACGCCATGCCGGGTGTGACGGTCCGCCCGATCGAGTTGCCCGCGCTGCTGCGTACCTGGACCGGTGCCTTCCCGGACCTGCGGGTGGACCCGATCGGCGCGGTCCGTACGGGCGGTGGGGCGGCCGTCGAGCTGCGCCTGACCGGCACCCACACCGGCACGCTGCACTCGCCGTACGGCACCGTCGCCCCCACCGGCCGGCTGGTGAGCTGGGAGGTGGCCGACGTGGTCCGGGCTCGTCATGGTCAGATCACCGCCTGGCGTTCCTACTTCGACTGGAGCCAGCTCCTCGACGCGCTCGGCGTGCAGTTTGAGGGACTTTCCCGGGTGGCGCACCACGACGCGCTCGCACTTCCGGTCTGATCTGTCGCCGACCGGTGGGGTCGGGTCACCCGTCCCGGTGGCTCAGGATGCGGACATCGCCGTGCCGTCCGCGCGTGCCCCGTCGCCGCCCGTACGCTCAACATCCATGACCGCCGAGCAATTGATCTCCTTTGCCCGTGGGGCTCCCTCGCTGGACATCGTCGATGTCGAGGGGCTCAAGGCCGCCGCCGTCCGCGCCTTCGACGCCGACCCCGCTGGGGTCACGGCGTACGGCACCTCCGTCGGCTACCTTCCGCTGCGGAAGTGGATCGCCGACAAGCACGGCGTCCAGGCCGACCAGGTGCTGGTCACCAACGGGTCGCTCCAGGCCGACGCGTTCCTCTTCGACCACCTGGTCCGCCCCGGCGACGCGGTGGTCGTGGAACGCCCGACGTACGACCGGACGCTGCTCAACCTCCAGCGCATGGGCAGTGAGCTGCACGGCATCGCCGTCCAGCCGGATGGCCTGGACACCGCCGAGCTGCGCAAGCTGCTGGAGTCCGGGGTGCGGCCCCGGCTCGCGCACGTCATCCCGAACTACCAGAACCCGGCCGGCATGACGCTCTCGCTGGAGAAGCGTCGGGAGTTGCTCGACCTGGCCGCCGAGTACGAGTTCACGATCTTCGAGGACGACCCGTACGCGGACGTCCGGTTCCGTGGCGAGGCGTTGCCGTCGATGCTCTCGCTGGACACCCGCAACGTGGTGGTGCACGCGTCGAGCTTCACCAAGACGGTCTGCCCCGGTGTGCGGGTCGGTTACCTGGTCGGCCCGGCGGACCTGATCGCCGACATCGCCAAGAACGCGACGAGCCTCTACATCTCGCCGGGCATGGTGTCGCAGGCGATCGTGCACCAGTTCTGCGTCTCCGGTGACATCGACCGCTCGATCGAGACGGTCCGGGCGGCGCTGGGCGAGCGGGCCCGGGTGCTCGCCGAGTCGCTGCGCCGGCACCTGCCGCAGGCGCGGTTCGTGGAGCCCGACGGCGGCTACTTCCTCTGGGTGGAGTTCCCGGAGGACGTGCTTGTCGATCGGCTCGCCCCGGCCGCGGCCGAGCGTGGGGTCGCCGTGGTCAAGGGCAGCGACTTCGTGCTGGAAGGTGGCCGGCACGCCCTTCGGTTGGCCTTCTCGGCGGTGACCGCCGACAAGATCGACGAGGGTGTCCGCCGGCTCGCCCAGGCCGTCGAGGCGATCCGTAGCTGAGCTGTCGGGTTCCCGACAGAACGACGACGCCGGCCGCCTCGGGGCTCCCGCCCGGGGCGGTCGGCGGCCCACAATGCTGCGAGCGTCACCCATCAGCTGTGACGGAGGTCAGTCGCGACCTTCGGACCGGCGGCGACCTGGGTGCCGCGGCAGCACAACCTCCCGCCCCCACAGGTGCCGGGTGGGCCGTGTCGTCCCCGCACACCCCCCGATGCGGCCCGGCCCGCCCGGCGCCGCCCCACGCGACCGCCGTCACACGTGACCCGGACCGCGGTCGGCGTAGCCTGCAAGCCGCAGCCGAGCGTGGGAGGTGACGCGATGACGGATCGCACAGAGCGGGACCGGACGGCACCGCCGACCACGGGTCGGGTGCTGCGGCCCCGGGCGTGGCCCTCCCCGGTCCGGGCGATGACCCGGATCCTCAACGCCGACGGCTCGCCGCCCGTGCCGACGCCCACGGGCACCGACCGCAGCGCCGTGGTCGACTGCGCGCTCTACGTCGACGGCAAGCGGCAACCCGGCGACTGGACGTACGCCGACGCGCTGACCGCGGCCCGCCGCGAGGAACACGGCTTCGTGTGGCTCGGTCTGCACCAACCCGAGTTGGCCGAGATGACCGCCATCGCGGAGACCTACGGTCTGCACGAGCTGGCCGTCGAGGACGCGGTGAAGGCCGAGCAGCGCCCGAAGCTGGAGCGGTTCGGCGACGTCGTCTTCCTGGTGCTGCGTACGGCGCGGTACTGCGAGCACGCCGAGTTGACCGAGAACTCCGAGGTCGTGGAGACCGGCCAGGTGATGCTCTTCATCGGCCCGAACTTCGTGATCAGCGTCCGGCACGGGGATGCCTGCCGGCTCGCCCCGATCCGCGCCGACCTGGAGACCAAGCACGATCTGCTGCTGCACGGCCCGTGGGCGGTGGCGTACGGGGTGACCGACCGGGTGGTCGACCTCTATCTGGAGGTGGCCGAGCAGATCGAGGACGACCTCGACGTGCTGGAGGCGGAGGTCTTCGACCGGCAGGGCCACGGGCGGATCCAGCGGATCTACCAGATGAAGCGGGAGTTGGTGGAGTTCAAGCGTGCGGTGGTGCCGTTGCAACGGCCGCTGATGACGCTGACCTCCCAGGTCAACCGGGACGTGCCCAAGGAGATCCGCAAGTACTTCCGGGACGTGCAGGACCACCTTAGCCGCACCGTGGAGCAGGTGAACTCCTACGACGACCTGCTCAACTCGATCCTCCAGGCGCGGCTGGCCCAGGTCACCGTCGACCAGAACAACGACATGCGCAAGATCGCGGCCTGGGCGGCGATCGCCGCGGTCTGGACCTCCATCGCCGGCGTCGAGGGCATGAACTTCGACAACATGCCCGAGCTGAAGATGACGTACGGCTATCCGGTGGCCCTGGCCCTCATGCTCGGCGTCTCACTGGCCCTCTACCGCTGGTTCCGCCGCAACGGCTGGCTCTGACCGCACGGCGCTGCTCGCGCGGAAGCGCCGACGAGCGGGGGCAGCCCGCTCGTCGGCACCTGAACGCGTTGTCGCTGGTCAGCGGCGGCCGTTGGTGCGGGCCGTGTCCTTGCCCAGTGCCTTGGTGAGGTCGTCCGTCGGCCGACCGGTGACGTCCGTGGCGCCCTCGGAGACCGAGGGGACCTTGTCGGTCGGGCGGATCCCGGTCTGCTTCGCCGGGGCGGTGGTGCTGGCGCTGCTGCCGCCGGCCACCGCCGAGCTGCCCGCGCCGGTCATCCCCGCCGCGCCGGTCATGGCCGCCCCGTCGGTCCCCTTGGAGGCGGACGGCGTGCGCACCTCGATCGAGTCGACCTCGTCGCGCATCGGCTCGAGGTTGCGCGTCGGGTCGTACTCGGCCCACTCCTGCTGCTCCCGGCGGCGGCGCATCGCCACTGCGCCGGCCAGGCCGGCGACGACACCCGCGGCCAGCAGGCCGGTCATCATCGAGCCGCGACGGCGCGGCTGCTTCTTCTTACCGGTGATCCGCATGGTCTTCGACTTGGCCTTCCTGGTCAGCGGCCCTGCCTGCGCGGCGCCGTCACGGGCCGCCGCGGCCAGCGGTGCCAGCGTGGTGAGTGTCGTCCCCCAGCCGGTCGACGCCTGGTCGCGAACCCTCGCCGCAGCCGGCCCGACGTAGCCCCGGGCCACCTGGACCCGCGGACCGACGGTCGCGCCAGCACCCTTCGCGGCGTGGTTGGCTGCCTGCATCAGGTGGCTGATGCTCTGGTTCAGCTCGGCCTTGGCCAACTGCCCCTGGGACTTACGCCGCCCGAATCCAAACACGGTCCTACCTCCTGGGAGTTGTTCCTTCGTCATCCTCCACCTTCGGATGCCTCCGCGATGCCAGATCGGGCACATGGGAGGATCCGCATGGAACTGACCAACGAGTGAGGAGTACCCGTGGCCGAGGCTGTCTACGCCACCCTGCACACCAACGCTGGCCCGATCCGGCTGGAGCTCTTCCCCAACCACGCGCCGAAGACCGTCCGCAACTTCGTCGACCTGGCCGAGGGCAACCGTGAGTACACCGACCCGCGCACCGGTCAGCCGGGCAGTGGGCCGTACTACGACGGCACCATCTCGCACCGGGTGATCAGCGGTTTCATGGTCCAGATGGGCGACCCGACCGGCACCGGTCGGGGCGGACCGGGCTACAAGTTCGCCGACGAGTTCCACCCGGAACTGCGGTTCGACCGTCCCTACCTGCTGGCGATGGCGAACGCCGGACCGGGCACCAACGGTTCGCAGTTCTTCATCACCGTGTCCCCGACGCCGCACCTCAACAACCGGCACACGATCTTCGGCCAGGTTGCCGACGAGCAGTCGGTGAAGGTCGTCGACTCGATCGCCAGCACCCCGACCGGCCCGAGCGACCGTCCCCTCCAGGACGTCGTCATCGAGCGGGTCGAGATCGAGCAGTCTGCTTCCTGAGCGATTCGCGAGGTACCTTTGCTCGCATGATTGAGCGCTCCGGAGCACCGCACCGGCCGGAGTCGGTGGATCGCGCGGCGGTTGACGGAGGGTCGGCCCGGTGAGCGAGTCTCCGCCGACCACCCCGGTCTGCTACCGGCACCCCGGCCGGGAGACCTATGTCCGGTGCACCCGCTGCGACCGGCCGATCTGCCCGGACTGCATGCGGGAGGCGTCCGTCGGGCACCAGTGCCCGGAGTGCGTCAACGAGGGACGTCGCAGTGTCCGGCCGGCGCGTACCGCCTTCGGTGGCGGTGCCGCCGGCCGGCACGGCTACGTCACCAAGGCGCTCATCGCGCTGAACGTGCTGCTCATGCTGCTGTCCATCGCCTCCGACCGGGGTGGGGACGCGGCAGCGGGCGGTTCCGGCTTCGGCGGGTTGGCCGGCGGCGAGACACCGCTCACCCTCTGGGGCGGCGTGCTCGGCTACGCCTCCTACGTTCCCTTCGGCCCGGTGCACGGGGTCGCGGCAGGTGAGTGGTACCGCCTGGTCACCGCCATGTTCCTGCACTACGGGTTGCTGCACCTGCTGCTGAACATGTGGGCGCTGTGGGTGCTCGGCCGCGAGTTGGAGGCGGTGCTGGGTCGAGTGCGTTTCCTCGCCCTCTACCTGATCGCCGGCCTGGGCGGCAACGTCGCGGTCTTCCTGTTCAGCGCCGCCAACCAGTCGCCAACCGTAGGCGCGTCGACGGCCACCTTCGGGCTCTTCGCCGCGATCTTTGTGATCATGCGACGTCTCGGCCACAACACCTCGGCGATTGTGCCGATCCTCGTCATCAACCTGGTCTTCACCTTCGCCGTTCCGGGCATCTCGATCCCCGGGCACCTGGGTGGCCTGGTGGTCGGCGCGCTGATGGCGCTGGTGCTCGCGTACGCGCCGCGTGGTCGACGCACGCTTGTGCAGGTCGTCGGCGGCGCGATCATCCTGCTGATCCTGCTGGGCCTGGTCCTCTTCCGCACCGCCGCCCTGCTCGGTTGACCTCTCGATCGAGATCTTGGAAGGAAGGTGCCCCTGGAGGGGCGGTTTCCTTCCAAGATCTCCGTGTCAGGAGCGGCGGGCGACGCGTAGCGCGGCGGCGACCTCTTCCGGTGTGGCGCCCAGGTCGTATCGGCCGAAGAGGTGCAGTGACTCGCCCGCGTCGATCTCCAGGACCTCGGACGTGAGCCCCAACCGCGGTCGCCGGTCCACGGCGATCGCCTCGATCGCCGCCCAGGGCAGCAGTCGGCGACCAGCGAACCCGCGAATGACGGTCAGCCCTGCCTGATCCACCGTCAATCGGACCGGTGCGATCAGGTCGCGTACCGCCCAAACGGCCAGCGCGGCGGCGGCCAGGACGGCCAGCACCAACCGCACCGGGTCGCCGTCGGCGAAGAGCAGCCCGAGCGCGACCAGCAGGACCCCACCGGCCAGCTTCGCCGCCGGTAGGCTCGCCGGCACTCGCCACTGCCGGACCGGGGAGATGTCATCCACCCGCCCAGCATGCCAGCGGCTGCCGGCTACCGGCAGTGCCGGCCCGGTCCGCGGGTCCCGGCCCGGCAGTCCCGGCCCGGCCCGGCAGTCCCGGCCCGGCCCGGCCCGGCAGTCCCGGCCCGGCCCGGCAGTCCCGGCCCGGCCCGGCAGTCCCGGCCCGGCCCGGCAGTGCCGGCCCGGTCCGCGGGTCCCGGCCCGGTCCGCGGGTCCCGCCGGCCCGGCAGTCCCGGCCCGGTCCGCGGGTCCCCCGCACCACCGGCGCGGGCGCACCGGAGTGCCGGCAGAGGGAGAGCGAACCCCGGGGGCAGTCAGCCGCTCCAGCGAGGACGTAGGATCGGGGCAGCCCAGGTTACCGGGGAGTAAACATGAGTGACGCGGTCATCGTCGGCGCGGTGCGCACCCCGGTCGGACGGCGGCGGGGCAGCCTCGCCGACGTCCACCCGGTAGATCTCTCGGCGCACGTGCTGCGCGCCCTCGCCGAGCGCACCGGGATCGACCCGGAGCAGGTCGACGACGTCTTCTGGGGCTGCGTGTCCCAGGTCGGCGAGCAATCGTGGAACATCGCCCGCAACGGCGTGCTCGCCGCCGGCTGGCCCGAGACGGTGCCCGGCACGACCCTGGACCGGCAGTGCGGCTCCAGTCAGCAGGCCCTGCACTTCGCCGCCGCGACTGTGCTCTCCGGCCAGGCCGACCTGGTGGTGGCCGGTGGTGTCGAGTCGATGACCCGGGTGCCGATGGGCTCCAGCGTGGCCGGCGGGATGCCGTTCAGCGACCAGTTGCGCGCCCGCTACCGGGGCGTCGAGGGCTTCGCCGACGACGCGCCGCTGCCGTTCAACCAGGGGGTCGGGGCCGAGCTGATCGCCCAGCGGTGGCGCCTCTCGCGCACCCAACTGGACGAGTTCGCGTTGGCCAGCCACGAGAAGGCCGCCGCCGCACAGGACGCCGGGGCGTTCGATCCGGAGCTGACTCCGGTGCCGCTGGGCGACGGGGGCAAGTTCGCCGCCGACGAGGGCATCCGCCGGGAGACCTCCTTGGAGAAGCTGGGCGAGTTGGCCACCCCGTTCCGCGCCGACGGGGTGGTGACCGCCGGGTCCGCGTCCCAGATCTCCGACGGCGCGGCGGCGCTCGCCGTGACCACCTCCGACTGGGCCAGCCGGCACGGCCTGCGCCCGCTTGCCCGGATCCACACCGCCGTGGTCGCCGCCGACGACCCGGTCACCATGCTCACCGCGCCCATCCCAGCCACCGCGAAGGCGCTGCGCCGCGCGGGGCTGGGCATCGAGGAGATCGGGGTGTACGAGGTGAACGAGGCGTTCGCCCCGGTCCCGCTGGCGTGGCTGGCGGAGACCGAGGCCGACCCGGAGCGGCTCAACCCGCGCGGCGGGGCGATCGCCCTCGGTCACCCGCTCGGTGGCTCCGGCGCCCGGATCATGACCACCATGCTCCAGCACATGCGGGACAACGGGATCCGCTACGGCCTGCAGACCATGTGCGAGGGCGGCGGCATGGCCAACGCCACGATCGTCGAGCTGATCTGAGGACACCTCCGCCTACACGTCCGGGCGATGCTCACCTTCGCGGGCGCCCGGCTGCTGGTGGGGGCGCGAGCCGGCCGTTGGGCATGTGCACGACCCGGAGGAACGCGGGTAGCCGCCACGGCCTCGGCCCGCCGATGACGACGTCGCGCCGCAGCACCGCCTGCGCGATGCTGATCCGGCCGAACATCATCAGGTTGAACCGGGCGGGGCGGAACGTCACGCTCGCGTCGAACGGGGCGTCGGGTGGCGCGATCCACACCCGGCGGTCGCCCAGGGTCAGCGTCGTCGTCGTCGCGTACCGCGAGCGGAACTGCACCGACACGGGGTGCCGGGGCATCGGCAGCTCGGTGTTGAGCAGCACCCCGTACGTGTCGCGCATCATGTCGAACATGAACAGGTCCCAGTAGAGCGCGGCGTGCTCGTCCGGCATCGGCCACGGCCGGCGGAGCGCCCGCGCGATGTCCCAGCCGTGCACGAGCAGTTCGTTTGTCAGATGGGCGAACAGGCCGCCGACCGTCACCCGCGCGTTGCCCAGCCAACTCACCGTCGAGTGCGGATCAGCCGACGTGGTCAGGAGGCGGCTGACCACGGCGTTCAGCTGCGTCAGCAGCACCTCCGGGTCGCGCTCGTCGAAGTGGGCGAGCACGTGGGCGTTGACGTCGGCCACCGTGTCCACGTTCGTGATGGCCAGCATGTTCTCCAGCCCTGGCACGCGGATGGGGACCTCGGTGCCCTCCAGTCTCGACTCGTACAGCACCGCGATCGACACCACGTGCGCGAGGGTGTCGGCCACGGTCCAGTCGGCCGTCGCCATGACGGTGGGCGAGGGTGCTGCGGCCACCAGGTCGGTGAACCTGTCGGTCGCCGTCCGCAGTGCCGTGTTGGCCACACTCCATCGGTCCGGATCTGCCACGCCAGTCATCCCCATAGCATCGATCGCCCACCATGCCGGGGACATCTTCGGACGTGCCGTGTGCTCCGACGGTGGCAGATCCGGATCGGTGTCAGTGGTTGTAGAACATGGTGGGGAACCAGCCGAAGCCGAAGATCGAGGGCACCCGGACGTCCCAGTACACGACTGTGAAGACGCCCAGCGCGATGAGCAGCGCGCCGCTGAGGACCATGCTGCGTCGTACGTCGGCGGCGAGCCAGCTGATGAACCGGCCACGGGTGACCATGATCAGCAGGGCGAACAGCGCGGTGACCACGACGATGTTGCCGAGGGACTGCAGCACGAACGCGGCCGAACCGTACAGCGGGTTGCCGCTGTCGACCGCCCAGTGGAACAGCTTGTTGAACAATGGGTACGGCCGGCCGATGAGGAAGCCGCCGATGAGCGCGCCGAGGGTGATCACCCGTGCGACCGGCCGGTCGGCGAACACGTCCGGCACCGCCCGGATCGCGGCCAGCCCGAGGTAGATGAGGGCCAGTCCGATGACGCCGAACACCACCGACGACTGGATGATGCGTACCGGCACCCCACCGGCGGTGTCGGTGGACAGCTGGGGGAGCCGGTCACCCAGCAGGACTCCGACGAACCCGTACACCGCGGCGACGGCGACCATGCCCAGGGTGAGGTAGCCGACCGGCCGTAGCAGCAGCCGGAGCCGGTCACCGGTGCCAGAGCTTGCCGCGCCGAGCGGCCCGATGGACGCGAGCATCGCGATGTTGCACGCGGTGAACGTGCCGGCGAGACCGGACACGAACGCGAACACCAGCCCGGCGGCGGTACCGGAGATCGCCGTCGCCTTCGCGTCGTGACCGAGGAGTCCGCTGGCGACGCTGTCACCGATGACCGAGTCGACGAACTCGTAGGACCAGAGCACCGCCAGCAGGACTCCGGCCGCCACGCTGAAAGCGATGATGACGCCGTTGCGTTGGGGGCGCTCGACCGAGGGGCGCACGAAGTCTCGGGTGGCTGTGGTTGGCGTTCCCGTCATAGCTCTACTCCCCGGGCCGATTCGAGCATGGTGACTTTGCGCAGCGATGATGTCGCTCAGAGCTTTCTTGGCGCATCTCGCAGATTGCGCAGTCGGCGGATGTCGCGGCCTCCGGTGGGACGCCGTGCCGTGCCGGCGCCGGAAAAGTGGTCCCCAACTCCCGGACGGCGGCCTAGGGTGCCCAGCGTGACGACGATCGAGCGTGCCCCGGACTGGTCCGGAGAGCAGTGGCGGACACAGGCCCGGTCCTGGGTCGACGAGCAGTTGACCCGCGCGGGTCGGCGGGTGACCGGGCCGGTGGAGCCGCGGGTCCGTCCGTGGTCGCTGGTGTGGCGGGTGCCCACCGACGGTGGTCCGGTCTGGTTCAAGGCCAACAATCCGGGCACGGCGCACGAGGCCGCCCTGATCGCGACGCTGGCCCGGCTCACGCCGGAACGGGTGCTCACCCCGATCGCGGTGGACCCGGAGCGGGGCTGGTCGTTGCTGCCCGACGGCGGCGAGTCACTGCGTGGCCTGCTGGGCCGCGACCCGGACCTGACGCACTGGGAGCGGGCGCTGCCCGGGTACGCCGCCCTCCAACTGGCCACCGCGGCGCAGGCCGACGAGTTGGTCGCCTCCGGCGTACCGGACCATCGGCCCGAGGTGCTCGCCGACCTGTTCGTCGAGCTGCTCGACGACCGCGCGTCGCTGCTGCTCGGTACGGAGGAGGGGCTCGACCCCGAGATGTACGACCGGCTGCGGGCGGAGGTGCCGTCGTACGCCGAGCGGTGCCGTCGGCTCGCCGAGTTCGGCATCCCGGCCACGGTCCAGCACGACGACCTGCACGACGACAATGTCTTCGCCGGCCCGGACGGGTACCGCTACTTCGACTGGGGGGACGCCTCGGTGGCGCACCCGTTCGGCACGCTGCTGGTGACCCTGCGTTCCATCCGATACAACGACGAGTTGGCGGTCGACGACGCCGGGCTGGCCCGGTTGCGGGACGCCTACCTGGAGGCGTGGACCGACCGGTACGACCGGCGGACTCTCCTGGAGGCCGCCGACCTGGCGATCACCCTGGGGCCGGTGAGCCGGTCGCTCTCCTGGCGTCGAGCCCTGGACACCACCGAGGAGTCACGGTCCGAGTACGCCGCCGCGGTCCCCGGTTGGCTGCCGGAGCTGTTCGCCGCCAGCCCGATTCGGCCCAACTCCTGACCATGATCCGTCCGAGTCGGAAGTCGGACAGGCAGTGCGACGCGCGGCGTGGAACTTCCAAAAAAACGGCGTGACCCACGTCACCCCGCTGGTGGCGTCGTTGGGCAGGTCATGGACGTCTTCTCCCGAACGTTCCTTCCGGCCGCCGCCGAGGCTGGCCTGGCCGTGCAGACGGTGAGCCGGCACATGCCGGTCTTCCGACGCTGCGTCGGCTCCGGTGACGCCACCATCCTGGTCACCCGTTGCAGCCGCCCCGACCGCCCGGTCACCGGCGACTACCTCCTACTGCTCACGCACCGTCGGCTGGTGGTGACCCAGCAGACCCGTCTCCTGCACCGGCTGCGCCTGCACCTCAACACCGAGCTGCGCGAGCTGAGCAACGTGACCTGGAGCCCGGACCCCCGACTGCACTCGGTCGAGATGGCGGCCACCGCGATCGACGGGATCCGTGAGCGGTTCCTGATCCGCACCAGCCACCCCAAGCAGGTCTGGCAGCTCGACGCGCTGCTCAACCAGGCGTTCCGGACCCGCCTGCGCCCGCCCGGCGCGCGGGTCGTCGCCAGCATCGGTGACGCCCCGGCCGGCGCGCGGCCCGGCATGTTCGCTCCATCCTGGTGAGCTGACACCCGACCTTCGCGACGCCTTTACCGAACTCGAACATGCGCCGATCGCGCCGAGCCTCGCCGTCGGCAATCATGGGCCGGTGACCGTCGAACCGCCGCACCGCGGGCTCGTCCTCGTGGTCGAGGACGAGCCGGCCATCGCCGACCTGGTCCGGCTCTACCTCGCCCGGGACGGATTCGGCGTCCACCTGGAACGCGACGGCGAGGCCGGTCTGCACGCGGCTCGCCGGTTGCGCCCGGTGGCCTGCGTCCTGGACATCGCGCTGCCGGGCCTGCCCGGCACCGAGATCTGCCGCCGGCTACGCGAGGCCGGCGACTGGACTCCGGTCATCTTCCTCACCGCCCGCGACGACGAGGTGGACCGGATCGTCGGCCTGGAGTTGGGCGCCGACGACTACGTCACCAAGCCGTTCAGCCCCCGGGAGCTGGTCGCCCGGGTGCGCGCGGTGCTGCGGCGTTCCGCCGGTGGCCCGGAGGGCGCGGACCGGCCGCGGGTCGTTGGCCCGGTGACGCTCGACCCGGCCCGGCGCACGGTCACCGCCGCGGGCGCGCCGGTGCAGCTCACCTCCACCGAGTTCGACCTGCTGGCGCACCTGATGGCCCGGCCCGGTCGGGTCTTCACCCGGGAGGAGCTGCTGGCCGGGGTCTGGGGTTACGCGGCGCACGCGGGCACCCGCACGGTCGACGTGCACGTCGCCCAGGTGCGGGCGAAGCTCGGCCCGGCCAGCGTCATCAAGACCCACCGTGGCGTCGGGTACGCGGTCGATGCCTGACCACTCCGGGCGCGTCGGGTCGCCGACCATGACCCTGCCGGTGGTCGGCGCCGGCCCGCCCGCCGCACCTCGGCGAGGCCGACTCGGCCGTACGCTGACCGCCCGCGCGGTGCTCGTCACCTGCGCGGTGGCGCTGGTGTCGGTGCTGGTCACCGCAATCGTCGCGGTGCCGTTGGCGATCCGTGGCGCGGAGCGACGCGATCAGGACGCGCTCGCCGCCCAGGCCCGGCTCGCGGCCGAGGTGCTGCGGACCCGCCTGGACCGGGGTCGCAGCGCCGACGAGGAGCGGCTCATCCAGCAGCTCCGCAACCAGGGCATCGGCGCGTACCTGATCCGGCGCGGGACGGTCGACCGGCCGGGGCTGCCACCCAGGGTGGTGCAGCGGATCGAACAGGGCCGCAACGTGTCGGTGCGGCGCATCGTCAACGGGGAGCGTGCCCTGGTCGAGGGCCGGGCGCTACCCAACGGCAACGGGGTGGTGCTCTCCCGTGCGGCGTCACCCGGGCTGTGGGCGCAGGTGCTGCTGAGCCTCTGGTTGCCGCTGCTGGCCGGGTTGGCCGCCGGTGTGGTGGCCGGGCTGCTGCTGGCCCGCCGGTTGGCTCGGCCGATCCGGGTGGCGGCCACCGCCGCCGCCCGGCTACGCGCCGGCGACCGCGCTGTGCGGATACCTGTCGAGTCACCGGACGAGGTCGCCGACCTGGCCGAGGCGTTGAACGGTCTGGCCGGCGCACTGGCCACCAGCGAGGGCCGGCAGCGGGAGTTCCTGCTCTCCGTCTCGCACGAGTTGCGCACCCCGCTGACCGCGATCCGGGGGTACGCCGAGGCGCTCGCCGACGGGGTGCTCGGCGCGGACGACACGGTGGTCACCGGTCGGACCATGCTGACCGAGGCCCAACACCTGGACCGGCTGATCGGGGACCTGTTGGCGCTGGCCCGGTTGGAGGCCGCCGACTTCCCGCTGGAACCGGTGCCGGTGGACCTGACCGAACTGGCCGTGCACGCGGAGCCGACCTGGGCCGGTCGGTGTGCGGCGGTGGGCGTGCCGTTCCGGTTGGAGACGCCCGGTCGGCCGGTGCCCGCGTACACCGATCCGGGGCGGATCCGACAGGTGCTGGACGGGTTGTTGGAGAACGCCCTGCGGGTCGTACCCCCGGGGTCGCCGGTGGTGCTCGCGGTCCGGCCGGCCGGCGCGGACCCGGCCTCCGGCGGTGAGCTGGAGGTCCGGGACGGCGGACCCGGCTTCACCGACGACGACCTGGCGGTGGCGTTCGAACGCGGTGCGCTGCACGAGCGGTACCGGGGGGTGCGCAAGGTGGGCAGCGGGCTGGGGTTGGCGCTGGCCGCCGGCCTGGTCCGTCGGCTGGGCGGGGAGATCGCCGCGGGACACGCGCCGGAGGGCGGCGCGGCCTTCACGGTCCGGCTGCCCGGTGATCCTTACCTGACTCGAACGTCGGCCTGACGCTCCGCTCGTCCTTGGCCGGAATGCTGAGGACTCCACGGACGAGAGGGAACGTCATGCCACGTTGGGGATTCGCCACCGGCACCACGGCACTGCTCGCGGCGGTCGCGCTCGGGGTCACCGGCTGCGGTGCGGCCGAGGTGGCCAGCCAGCCCGCCCGGGACGCCGCCGTCGACGTCGCCGCCGCCCTGGGGGTGGAGGGTCAGGCGCTGACCGCGATGGGCTTCGACCCCGACGAGTTGGACGTGCGGACCGTCGCCGCGCCGGCCACCCCGACGCCGGGTGCCTCCCCCACCGCCAAGGACAAGGCCCGGGAGAAGCGCGGTGAGGAGTGGCGCAAGCGCCGCCAGGCCCGCGTGCTGCTGCGCAAGAACACGCTGCACGGTGAGGCGGTGGTGAAGGTGAAGGACGGCGGTACGCAGACCGTCGCCGTCCAGCGCGGCGAGGTGACCGCGATCGACGGCGACTCGATGACCGTCAAGTCCACCGACGGCTTCACCCTGACCTGGAGCTTCGGCGACGATCTGCGGGTCGTCGAGCGCCGCGCCACCGTGCAGCCGAGCGAGGTGAAGGTCGGCGCGACGGTCGGTGTCGCCGGCGCCAGGGACGGCGACAGGGGAGTGGCCCGGCTGATCCTCATCCCCGGCGCCAAGTGAGCGGAAGGGGCCTCACTCGAGGCCCCTTCCCTCAGTAGACGCGGGAGCCGATGAAGTCGTCGTGACCGTAGCCGACCGGGTTGGCGGCGGTACGGGCCTCGAACGACCACTGCTGTCGGGTGCTGCTGGAACAACTCGCCAACCGCAGGCGGGAACTGCCCAGCAACGGGTTGTCGAACGCCACGCAGAGGTTGCTCGCCGCCGCCGGCCGGAGCTGGTTGCCGACGAAGACGAACTGCTGGGCGCCCGTGCCGTTGCAGTCGTAGATGTTGACCGCCGTGCCCGAGGTCATCGAGCTGTTCGAGACGTCCAGGCAGCGGTCGTGGGACAGCTCCGAGTGCAGTGACCGTCGGGTCGAGTCGTACCAGAAGCCCTGGTTACGCCCACCGTGACAGGCGTGCGGCTGCTGCACGGTGCCGTTGCGGGAGTCGTAGCCCCTGCCGTCGACGCAGGTGCCGGTGGCCAGGTTGCGCAGTTGCCTGAACTCCAGCAGCCCGGGGTAGAGCACGCCGCCGCCGGTGCTGGCCGGGTCGACACAGCTCGCCCGCTCCTGGCCGGAGTTCCAGAACTGGGTGATGCACTGGGCGAACATGCCGTGCCCCCGGGCGTTGGGGTGGAACGACTGCCGGGCGGCGTTCTCGTTCCAGATCCCGACCTCGATGAAGAGGCCGCGGACCGAGGTGTTGTCGGTGCACACCTCGTGGCCGTGGAAGAGTCGGCTGGCGTCCAGGTAGCGGGTGCCGGTGTTCGCGGCGGCTGTCCGCAGCGCCGACTCGAACAGCGGCACGGCCTTGTTCCGGGCGAACGCCGCGTCGGCCAGGTAGAGCAGGCAGCCACCGGAGTACCAGCCGGGGAAGTTCGGGTTGTCCTCCACGTCCGGGCTACCCGGGCTCGGGTACGACATGAGCACCAGCTCGTAGTCCGAGCGCAGGTAGCCGGCGTCGGTCATGGTCTGCCGGATGTCGGTGAGCGCGTCGGTCACGGCCTGCCGGCTGCCGTCGGTGCGGATCGTCCACTGGTCGGTGTAGGTGGGGTAGCAGGCCCCCTGGAAGAGGACCCGACGGACGGCGCAGTCGGTGGCGACCGGACCGAACTGGATGGTGCCGTCGCCGTTCGCGCCGACCACCACCCAGATCAGCTTCACGTGCGTGTTGCGCGCCTTGATGCCCAGGTGGTCGCCCTGGTTCAGCTCGTTGTGCTGGGTCGGCCCGCCGGCGATGAGGTTCCACGGGGTGGCACCGGAACAGGCCAGGTTGTACTGCGCGTCCGACGGGATGCCGGTCCGGAAGACCGCCTGGTCGTACGAGCGGTCGCACCAGTTGCCGTCCTGGTGGGTGCCGGGGACGTAGTTGCCGACTCCCTCGCCGGAGATCTCGCTGTCGCCCATGGTGATCAGCGCGGTGCGACGTTGCTCGATCGGACGGATCGCGGGGCTGCCGTAGAGGGCTGTGGCTTCGGCGGCCCGGACGGCTTCGAGGTTGGCGGGGAGCGGCTGGACGGCGGGCCGGTCGGCGGCGGCGGCGGGGGTGGCTGGTCCGGCGAGCATCGGTAGGACGAGAGCGGCGACGGCGACGGCGATGGTGCTGGCCCGTCGTCGGGTCGCGCGTTCGGGCCTGGCGGGGATTGCAGGCATCGACGCACTCCTTTCGGCCCAGTCGCGGGACGTCGACTGAGTTACCAGACGGTAACGTGCGAATCAATGGATGTGAATGCGCCTCGGATCCTTGCGCGCAGGCTGCCGAACCGCCCGGATCGGACGATCCGGGCGCGCGGTCACCGGCCGGGTGGCAGCGCGTAGCCGACGTAGCCGCGGAACTCCAACCGCCAACCGGCCGGAACCAGCTTGGCGCAGGCCGGCCGACTGCCGGTGCAGACGATCGCGTCCACCGAGGTGGGATCGGCCGGCGGCCGATCGGGCAGGACCGACTGCAACGACACCAGATCCGGCGAGCGGCCGTCCGGCTGGCGCAGCACCAACCACCACGGGTACTCCCAGTTGTCGTTCTGCTCCACCAGCCCGATCCGCTGGGCACCGCTGTCGCGGACCGCCGCCGCGGCCCAACGGAACTCGTCGGCCCACTGTGGGCGGCGCAGGAACCGGGTGTCCCAGTCCGAGGTGGTGAAGACCGAGCCGGAGCCGACGAGCCGGCGCGGGAAGCCGTACGACAGGGCGAGCACCCCGGCCAGCGCGGAGGTGGCCAACACGACGGCCACCGCGAGAGTGGCCACCGAACGCCGCCGACCGCTGGCCGTGCCGGTTGCGCGGCTGGCCCGGCGGCGCAGCAGCGCGTCCAGCCACAGCCCGGCCAGTGGCACGGCGAGCACCAGCGCGTAGAGCAGCAGCCGGTTGCCCCACGGCTGCCACTTGATCATCGAGGTGTGCAGCAGGACGGTGGCCAACACCACCACCGCGTACGCGCGCAGCGGCCCGACCTGCCCGCTGTCGATCCGACGCGGCCGGGCCAGCGCGACCACCGCGCCGATCAACGCCAACGCCCCGGCGACCGGGAACGCCACCCGGTCCTCGTCCGGGTACCAGGCGGGTTCCGGGAAGCGCTCCCGGCCGAAGGTGATCGCCCGGTCCTGGGGGTCGACGCCGATCGCGTCCGCCCCGCCGATGATCGCCTTCCCGCCGAGCTGACGCAGCGGTGCCAGTGGCGTGTCGAACGCCGTGTGCCCGATCCGCAGCGCGTTGATCAGGATCGACGGTGGATCGTGGCGCTCCATCGGGATCGACTCCCGTAACCGGGGCGGACCCAGCGGATGCCCGAACTCGGCCGTCACCCGAGCCAGGAACGGGCCGACGACCACGGCCGCCACCAGCACGATCAGCACCGAACCACAGACGACGCGCGCCACCTGGGCAACCGACCGGGACGTGGCCACCTCGCCGGCCGGTGCCCGGGCGGCCAGGGCCAGCCGGAGCTGCGCCAACCCCCAGAGCACCAGCAACGGACCCACCGCGATCAGGCCGCTGGTCTTCGTCACCGCGGTCAGCCCGGCGGCCGCACCCAACCCGAGCAGGGTGCCCCAGCCGGTCCGCCGGCGCAGCCCGTCCAGCACCAGCGTCGCCGCGCAGGCCACCCATGCCGCACAGACCAGGTCGGTCTGGGTGCTCGTCGCCTGGAGCACCACCATCGGCGTGGTCGTCAGTACGAACACGGTGATCAACTGAGCCCGGCGGCCACCGCCGAGCTGCGCCGTGATCCGTGCGGCCACCAGCAGGCAGAGCACCCCGGCGGCCCACTGCACCAGGTTGTACAGGTGGTCCCCGCCGGTCAGCAGGCGTAGGTGCAGGAGCAGGTACTCGGCTCCGGGCGGGATGGTCACCTGCCGGTGGATGGCTGTCGGCCAGAAGTCCAGATCGCCCTGGGCCACCCAGTGCTCCACCTTCGGCAGGTGGTACGTCTGCGAGTCGAAGTTGTTCGGCTCGGCCAGCAGCGCGACGAGCAACTCCACCAGGACCAGGCCGCCGACCGTGCCGGCGAGCAGGCGCTCGCCCCGACCCGCCGTCCGCCAGGTGTCGACAGCCCTGGCGAGCAGGCCGCCGCGTACCCGATCGGCCTGGACCGGCCGGTGTTCGGATCCGGCCCGGCTGTCGTCGGCGATTGGCGCGGGCAGCCCCGGGCCGGTGCCGGCGGACACCGCCGCGCCGACCGGTACCGGCCGGAGCGCCGTGGCGGGCTGGTGCGCGGGGATGGCGTCCCGGCGCCGACGCCGCCACGCCGCCGTCGCGCAGGCGAGCAGGAAGAGCAGCCAGGCGGCGACGAACGCCGGTCGGGTCAGCGCGTGGGCCGCGCCGAACACCTCGACGACAAGCACCGCGTACGCCCCGCTGACCAGGGCGGCGCGCACCACCGCGAGCCGCAGCGGCGCCAGCCCGGCGGACCTGCGCGGCCTCGTCGCGACACTGAGCAGGAGCACCGCGGCGGCGGGCACCACCGCGAGCAGGGAGCCGGCAGCCGACATGGCGGGAAGTAAACACCATCGGTCTGGGACCGCCACGTCGACTGCCCGGCGGTGGCGGCCAACGTTGTGCTGACCAGCCAGGCTAGGCTATGCCCGACGTGTCGTCGCCACCGTGGAGATTCCCGTGAAGCTCTCGATCCTGATGCCGGTCTTCAACGAGGAAGAACGCATCGCGGATGCCCTCAAGCAGGCATTGGCGGTGGACTACCCCTGCGAGATCGAGCTGGTCGTCGTGGACGACGGGAGCCGGGACGGCACCGGTGAGGTGCTCGGTCGCGCCGACGACGCACGCCTTCGGGTCATCACCCACCAGCGCAACGCCGGCAAGGGTGCCGCCATCAAGACGGCCGTCGACAGCGCGGAGGGCGACTACATGGTCATCCTCGACGCCGACCTGGAGTACGACCCGCAGGACATCCCCAAGCTGCTCGACCCGGTGCTCGACGGGCGGGCCGAGGTGGTCTACGGCAACCGCACCTTCGGCAGCCACAGCGCCTACAGCTTCTGGTACGTGATGGGCAACAAGGGCGTCACGATGGCGGCCAACGTGCTGTTCAACTCGTACATCGGTGACCTGGAGACCTGCTTCAAGCTGATGCCGGTGGCGCTCTACCGGTCGCTGGACGTGCGCTCGCGCGGCTTCGGCATGGAGGCCGAGGTGACCGGCAAGCTGCTGCGCCAGCGGATCCGGCCGTACGAGGTGCCGATCAGCTACCGGGCACGTGGCCGGGAAGAGGGCAAGAAGATCACCTGGAAGGACGGCGTCGAGGCGATCTGGATCCTCGGTCGCGAGCGCGCACGCCGCCGTCCCGCCACCTCAGCCGCGCGTTGAGCCCAGGAACGCGCTGATCGACAGCCGCAGACCGGCGGCGTCCAGGCCGTGCCACCGGGTGTGGTCGGCCGGGCTTCCGTAGCGCCGCAGGTCGGTCTGACCCACCCCGAGCGCGAGCAGCCGGTGCGGCACGTCCGCCATCGCCCGGCTGACGACCGCGCTCGACGTGCCCGCCAGGTACGGCTCGACGAGCACCACCTCGGTCCCGGCGAGCGCCCGCAGCCCTTGGGTGTCGAACGGCCGGGGCGTGTGGGTGTACGCGACGGTCACGTCCATCGCCTCGGTCGCCGCCAACGTGGCATCGAGCATCGGCCCGACGGCCACCACCAGCGGCGCGTTCGTCCCGCCCTGCCGCAGCACCCGCAACCGGTCCGCGTTCGGGTGCGCCTCGGCGTTGCGCTGCTCACTGAGCCGCAGGTAGACCGGGTCGTCACTGGCCGTGGCGTGCCGGAGCAGTGGGGCGACCTCGTCCGGGTGGCCGGGCACCCGCACCGTCCAGCCGTCGCCAAGAGAGTCGAAGAGGGCCACGTCCCCCGGTGACTGGTGGGTCCGGCCCTCGGCCGAGCCGTCGTACGACGCGCCGATGCTGACCAGGACCGCGCCCACGCCTTGGTGGTCCAGATCCAACTTGATCTGCTCGTACGCCCGGTCCACCAGGAACGTCGCGTACGAGTGCACGATCGGGCGGAGCCCGGTCAGGGCGAGCCCGCCGGCCACGCCGATCATGAGCTGCTCCCGGATGCCGACGTTGAGCACCCGATCCGGGTGCCGTCGAGCGGCCGGAGCGAACTGGCTGGCCGAGATGTCGGCCACGACGAGTGCGGTACGCGGATCCTCGTCGAGGAGCGTGTCGGTGCTGTCGATGAAGGCGGCGCGCATGGCGGTCATCCCTTGCTCTCGATGCGGGCGACCACCAGGTGTGGCCGTTGTGGGCGGTGCCCGGTCAGCGCCCGGTAGAGGGCGGTGTGGTCCCGGCCGTCGACGGTGTCGGCGGTCCAGCCGTTGACCGTGAAACGGCTGGCGATGCCACCCGACCAGCCGTGGGTTGCCGACGAGTTGTCGACCACGATCGCGGTGAGGCGATCCAGGCCGGTCGCTCCCGCGTACGCGATCGCCTCGTGGTTGGAACCCTCGTCCAGTTCGGCGTCGCCGAGCAGCACGTACACCCGGGGTGTGTGCAGCCCTTGGGCCCGCAGGCCGAGGGCGGTGCCGACGGCCAGCCCGAGGCCGTGGCCGAGCGAGCCGGAGCCGATCTCGACCCCGGGCACCAGCAGTCGGTCCGGGTGGTGGCCGAGCCGGCTGTGCGGCCCGGCCAGGTCGTCGAGCCAGGCGTCCGGGATGAAGCCGTGCGCGGCGAGCACCGCGTAGTAGGCGGCCGGCCCGTGCCCCTTGGAGAGCAGGAACCGGTCCCGATCCGGGTCGTCGACGGTGTCGGGGGTGACCCGCAGCACCCGGTCGTAGAGCACCTGGAGTACGTCGATGGTGGAGTGCGCACTGGGTGCGTGCTTCTCGTCGCCGGTCAGCCGTCGGATGAGCCCGGGGAGCCGGGACCCGGTGTCGGTGGGCAGTGTGGTGGTCATGCCACTACTGTGTGACTTGAAGTGCACTTCAACTCAAGGACCTGGTGATGCAGGATCTGCTGACGATCGGCGAGTTGTCCGCCCGCTCCGGCGTGGCGCCGTCGGCGCTGCGCTACTACGAGCGGCTCGGGCTGATCCGCGCCGACCGCACTGGCGGCAACCAGCGCCGCTACGCCCGCGCCGAGCTGCGCCGGGTCGCCTTCATCCGGATCTCCCAGCAGGTCGGCGTCTCGCTCGACGAGATCCGGGCGGCGTTGGAGTCACTCCCCGAGGCCCGCACGCCCAGCCCGCAGGACTGGGCGCGGCTCTCCGCGAGCTGGCGGGGCCGGTTGGACGAGAAGATCCGCCTGCTCACCAACCTCCGCGACGACCTGGACGGCTGCATCGGCTGTGGCTGCCTGTCCCTGCAACGCTGCACGCTCAACAACCCGGGTGACGCGCTGGCCGGCGAGGGGCCGGGCGCCCGCCTGATGCTGCCCCGACCGACGGACGACACGCTCGTCTGACCGTCGGTGCGCTCGGCGGCTGCTCGGCCCGGCCCGCCGCTCGGCGGGTGCTCGCCGCGTCATCCGCGCGTGAGCAGCACCTTGCCGAAGTGGTCGCTCGACTCGACCAGCCGGTGCGCCGTCGCCGCCTCGCTCATCGGCACCCGCCGGTCCACGATCGGTCGGACCGTGCCGGCCTCGATCAACGGCCACACCTCGTCCCGTACGCCCTGGACGATCTCCGCCTTCTCGGCAGGCGGTCGGGAGCGCAGCGACGTCGCGGCGACACTGGCCCGCTTCGCCACCAGCGCGCCGAGATCCAACTCGGCCTTGCGTCCACCCTGCATTCCGATCACCACCAGCCGGCCGCCGCTGGCCAGCGCGGAGACGTTCCGGCCCAGGTAGGACGCGCCCATGATGTCCAGGATGACGTCCGCGCCCCGACCGTCGGTCGCCTGCCGGACCTCCTCGACGAAGTCCTGCTCCCGGTAGTCGATCGTGTGGGACGCGCCCAGCTCACGCAGCCGGGAGTGCTTGGCCTCCCGGGCGGTGGTCAGGACCGTCGCGCCGAGGGCCGCCCCGAACTGGACCGCGAAGGTGCCGATTCCACTGCCCCCGCCGTGCACCAGCAGCGTGTCACCCGCGCCGAGCCGACCCACCTGGATCAGGTTCGACCAGACCGTACAGGCCACCTCCGGCAGCGCCCCGGCGTCCACCGGGTCGCAGGCCGGCACCGGCAGCAACTGCCCGGCGGGGACCGCGACCCGCTCGGCGTACCCCCCGCCGGCCAGCAGCGCGCACACCTGCTGCCCGACCGCCCACCCGGCGACCTCCGACCCGACCTCCGTGATCACCCCGGAGCATTCCAACCCGGGGTACGCGGACGCGCCCGCCGGCGGCGGGTAGTGCCCCTGCCGTTGCAGCAGGTCAGCGCGGTTGACCCCGCTGGCCCGCACATCCACGATCACCTCGTCGGGGCCCGGCTCCGGGTCGGGCACCTCGGTCCAGACCAGCGCGTCGGGTCCACCGGGCTGCGGAATGGTGATGGCTCGCATGAACCCAGTCTTCCCGATCTCCGCCGGTGTCGCAGGCGCAACCGCAAGGCCACAGTGGACGGCCCGGACGGGCTGGTCGCCGCGTTCGGGGAGGGACGCCGGGCCGTCCGGCGGGAGCCGTGGCAGACTGTGCGTGGCCGTACGCCCGCGGGTGGCGGCCCAGGAGGGTTCGCCTAGTGGCCGATGGCGCTGGTCTTGAAAACCGGTAAGGCAGCGATGTCTTCGTGGGTTCGAATCCCACACCCTCCGCCAACCCGGACGCCGAGCGTGATCCACTCGGGTTTCAGGATGTCGGGGTGTCCCATGCTCAGGGATGCCCCGACGCCACTGAACCCGAGTGGATCATCTACGTCGCGGATCGCCTGGTCCACGCAGCCCGGAATCCGTCGTCAGTGCGTTCCCGGCGCTCGCCGCGCTTGGGGAGTACAGCCAGTACAGGCAACCCGTGACGGTCAGGGTGAGCAGCGCCGCCGCCAGGGTCGGCCAGTGGACCATCCGGGTTCCGACCCCGGCGCCGACCGAGATCAGGGACTCTCCGAGAGCGATGATCACCACCAGGCCGTGCCGCTCCGCGAAGTGGCCGGGGCTACGTACCGGCCACCCGCCCAGCAGCAGGGCGAGCACACCACCGCCCATGTCGATGATGAGCGCCGCCGCCCAGAGCAGGATCTGCGCGGTGCCGCCGAATACCGCACCGAGGACGAGCGGAATCCCGGACAGCGCGGTGGTGAGGGCGTAGAGCCGAACGGTTCTGAGTCGCCGGGGGTCGTCCACCGACACCCAGTAGAAGAGGGCGAACTGGGTCGACCGCACCACGACGTACGCCAGTACCAGGATCAGCCGGGGTGTCCCTGTACCCGGGCCGGTTTCCCAGACTTCGGGGAGCACCAGCCCGATGAGGAAGACGGCTGCCATCGCCACGGCGATGCCGCCCCGGATCAGCCCGACGTCGAGCCGGACGTAGTTGCCCAGCCAGGCGTAGACCAACCAGGAGTTCCACAGCAGCACGAGGACGGGCAGTCCCTGCGCCAGGGCCACCGACGAGGGCCGCTCACTCATGAACGTGGTGACCCGGATGAGGCCAAAGACCAGCACCAGGTCGAAGAAGACCTCGAACAGCGTCGGGCGGTGTGTCTCCGACGTGACTACCGGCCGCGACCGGACGATCCACCCCATCGGGTCATCTTCACCGGTTGCCCGGTGGTGAGTCCGGCACCCGGCACCCCGGTCACTCCGGCGGGTCTGCGGCCCGTCGATCCTCGCGGATGGTCTCTTCGGCCAGTCGTTCGACCGCGCGTCGGCGTTCCCGGGCAAGTGACTGCTCGTCCGGCTTGCGGAGCGCGGTGACGACGGCGACCAGGAAGTCACGCCAGATGCTCAAGAAGTTCCCCCGTGGACGTTGCGGCGATGATCGTATCCGCGCGGGTGGTCCCGACAGTGCCCCAACCGGTCGTTGGCGGCCCTGGAACGGGGTAAGAAGGGGCTGATATCTCCGCACACCGGAAGGACGCGTTCTGATGACCCTGGAACGACCGATCGCCCCGGACCCGTACGAGCTGCTGCCGACCCTGCCTTCGTTCACGCTGACAAGTGACGACGTGCAGAACGGTGAGCCGATGGATGCCCGGCACGCGCATGGCAGCACCGGGGGTGACAACGTCTCGCCGCAGCTCGCCTGGTCGGATTTCCCGGCCGAGACGAAGAGTTTCGCGGTGACCTGCTACGACCCCGACGCACCGACCGGCAGCGGTTTCTGGCACTGGGTGCTCGTGAACGTGCCGGTCGAGGTCACGCAGTTGCCCAGCGGCGCCGGTGGCGCGGCCGGCACCGACCTCGGTGGGGCGTTCTCGGTCCGCAACGACTACGGCGAGCAGGGTTACGGCGGTGCGGCCCCGCCGGCCGGCGACCGCCCGCACCGGTACGTCTTCGCGGTGCACGCCGTGGACGTCGACCGGCTGGACCTGACCCCGGACGCCAGCCCCGCCTACGTCGGCTTCAACCTCACGTTCCACACCCTGGCAAGAGCGGTGATCCGCCCGACGTACCAGATCAAGGAGTAACCCTCCGCCCCCGTGATCTTGCACTTCTCTAACCCGACATTTCCGCCGCACGGGATGTGAGGGTGACCGAGGTGCAAGATCGCGGGAGGACGGGTGAGCGGCACGTCGCGTCAGGTGTCGCTGCTGCTCCTCGACCCGCCCGCCGGGGTGTGGCGGCCTTGGTGCCTCCTGGGCTGGGCGTGTTGCTGGTGAGCCGTATACCAAGGAGTCATATTCATACCCCAGAGGTATACCGCTCACCGGAGTGGCACCGCTCCGACGGGGCGTCGCGCACACGCCAGGCGGGCTGCCGCATGAGGTGCCCCGTCTGCCCCGACGCGACGGGGGTGGGCGGGTCAGGAGGGGACGCGGGCCACCGCGAAGACCGACTGGCCGAACGGAGGGCGGACGAGCTGCTCGGCGGCCTTGGTGGCGGGCAGGACGAGCGTGTCGTACACCTTGACCATCGGGCCCTCCTTCGGCATCAGCCGGAAGACCTTGGTGGCCATGAAGTAGCCGATCAGCCCCAGCGCGTTGGCGTAGTGCATCTTCTCGATGGTCAGCCCGGCCTCGGTCATCGCCGCACCGAGCGTCTTCTTCGTGTAGCGGCGGACGTGCCCGGTGGCGACGTCGGCCGGGCCCATCGCGAACTGGAACGCCGGCACGATGATGATCACGGCGCCGCCGGGTCGGACCAGGTCGCGCATGCTGCTCAGCGCGCCCACGTGGTCCTCGATGTGCTCCAGGACGTTGTACGAGACCGCGGCGCTGTAGTCGCCCCGGTCGTTGTGGGGCAGCAGCATCTGCCGGACGTCGATGTTCGGCCGGTCGGCGAGGCGCTCCTTGAGCTGCACCAGCCGGTCCGGGTCGGCCTCGGTCGCGGTGAACCGGGGCAGCAGCTCGGACCACTCCAGCGCGTAGTCACCGAGGCCGCTGCCGATCTCGATCGGGTCGTCGCCGAGGTACGGCAGGGCCAGCTCGATGAACCAGCGACGGTGGTTGACAGCGGTCGCCAGGCCTTCCAACACCTCGGACTGAACGCGCTGATCCCCAGTGATTTCTGCCATGCGTCGATTCCTCACGATATGAACTCGACCCGTGCCTGGACCGACAGAGTGAATCATCCGCTGGGACGGCAGAAGAATCGGGGCATCGGGGGTGGCCGAATTATGGTCGGGGGTGGGTTCGTGATCGGCGGTCGGCGAACCCGGCACATAGTACGGCAGTACCCCGAAACATGTCACGGCAGCGCCATGCCCTGACTACTCTGAGAATTGTCATGACTACTCCTGAGCCGGACGCGCCCAGCGACAGCGACGGTCCGACTGTCGCGCCGTCGGTGCAGGGGGAGCCGGGTCGCGCTCGGCCTCCCCGCAGGGGGAAGTGGACGGATCTGGTCGCCGTACTGAGCTTCGTGGTTCTCGGCCTGTGGGTGACCGCCCGGCTCTGGTTGGACCCCGGCAGTGGCGTACGGGACAACCAGTCCGATCAGTCGCAGTTCGAATGGATGATGGCCCACGGTGCGCGAGTCGTCACGCACTTTGCGTATCCGTTCCATTCCAATCAGATGAACGTCCCGGACGGCGTGAATCTGATGGCCAATACGTCCGTCTTATCCGTTTCGCTCCCACTGACGCCTGTCACCCTGCTGCTGGGGCCGAGAGTGGCATTCCTGGTCTTTCTCGCCGTCGGCATGATTGCCACCGCCACCGCCTGGTATTTCCTGCTCTCCCGGGTCCTGATCGGCAGCCGCGGGCCGGCGTGGCTGGGTGGTGGCTTCTGCGCGTTCGCGCCGGCCATGGTGTCGCACGCCAACGGGCACCCGAACATCGTGTCCCAGTTCGTCGTCCCGTTGATCATCTGGCGGACCCTGCGACTCGGCGAACCGGGCCGCTGGCTCCGCAACGGGATCCTCCTCGCGCTCGTGATCGTCTGGCAGGCCTTCCTCAACCTGGAGATCCTGCTGATGACCGCGATCGGGCTGGGCCTGGTCATCGGCGTACTCGCCCTCGGTCGTGCCGAACTACGCTCGCGTACCCGGTCCTTCCTCGCCGGCCTCGCCGTCGCGGCCGGCCTCGCCGCGCTGCTGCTGGCGTACCCCCTGTACGTGCAGTTCTTCGGACCGGACGCGTACTCCGGGCTGTCCCGGCTGATCCGCGGCTACTCCAGCGACCTGGCGTCGTTCGTCGCGTACTCCCGGGAGGCGCTCGCCGGCAGCCCGCGCACCGCCGCCGGTCTGGCCAAGAACCCGACCGAGGAGAACAGCTTCTTCGGCTGGGCGTTGCTGGTGTTGGTGATCGCCCTGGTCTGGTGGTTGCGGCGCTCGGTCGTGGTGCTCGCGCTCGCCGCGCTCGGGCTGCTCTTCGCGGTGCTCTCGCTGGGTCGGGAGGTCCGCTTCGACAACCGGGGTACGGGGGTGCCGGGACCCTGGGCGGCGCTGGAGAACCTGCCCATCCTGCACTCGGTGGTGCCGACCCGGTGGGCGTTGGCGATCACCCCGATCATCGGGCTGCTCCTCGCCTACGGCGCCGAACGTGCCCGCGAGCTGGCCGGCTCGCACCCGGCCGCCAGGGGGCAGGTCCGTTTCGTCACCGCAACCGTGCTCACCATGGCGCTGTTGCCGATCGTCCCCACTCCGCTACCCGTGACCCACCTCGACCCGGTTCCCACGTTCGTGACAAGTGGGGCCTGGCGTCCGTACGTGACAGGTGGGCGCAGCGTGGTGACCCTGCCGCTGCCGGACAGCACCTACGCGGAGCCGCTGCGATGGGCTGCGGAGACCCGGCTGGACATGCCCCTGGCCCGTGGCTACTTCCTCGGTCCGGACACCCGCCCGAGCGCCGACCCGCCGCGCGTCGCGTTGTTCGGTGCCACGCCCCGCCCCACCAGCAGCTTCTTCGCCACCATCAGGCGTACCGGGGCGGTGCCGCCGATCACCCCGCAGGCACGGGTCCGAGCGGTCGACGATCTGCGCTTCTGGCGGGCCGGGGTGGTCATCCTCGGGCCGCACGAGCACGAGACCGCGCTGCGTCGGGGGATGACCGAGCTGACCGGGATCCAGCCGGTCCGTACCGGGGACGTGTGGGTGTGGGACGTCCGGTCGCTGACCGACTGATTGAGCAGTGCGGCCCAGCTCCGGCCTAGCGGACGCAGCAGCCCTGGCAGACCTTGGGGCGGGGCAGGGTGAACGCGAGGCAGCAGGTGCGCCGCTGCACGCTCGGCTCGCCGGTCGGCCCCGGCACCAGCTCGATCAGGTCGGCCAGGTCGAGCGCGCCGAGCAGCGTGTCGATGCTCTGCACCGTCGAGCCGGGCAGCCCGTCGGCGGCCCGCAGGATGCCGTGGGCGATGCCGGAGGCGACCGAGCCGAGCAGCGTCCGGGTGCCCACCCGGACCTCCGACTGGATCGCCGTGATGAGCGGTGCGAGGTGCGCGTCGAGCAGTGCCGCGCGCAGCGCGGCCAGCAGCTCCGTCTCGTCGGCGACGACCCGCACCTCCGGCAGGCCGGCGAGAGCCAACGGGTCGTTCGGCAGCACCGCGACGGTGGTCCCACGACGTAGACCCATGGTGAGCAGCTGCCGGTGGTCCTCGAAGTGGATCAGCACGTCGGCCGGATCGACGAGCGGCACCCGGCGGGCGGAGGCCCAACCGAGCACGACCGGCAGCGCCGTCCAGTAGCTGTACGAC
This sequence comes from Micromonospora sp. NPDC048839, assembly GCF_040649915.1. Classification (NCBI taxonomy): domain Bacteria; kingdom Bacillati; phylum Actinomycetota; class Actinomycetes; order Micromonosporales; family Micromonosporaceae; genus Micromonospora; species Micromonospora sp. NPDC048839. Next base: position 12,678 of record NZ_JBEZGL010000019.1, on the reverse strand, counting down.
TTCCAGGCCAGCGCCGCACACGCGTGCGGGGTGCCACCCCAGCGGACGGCGGCGCCGCGCAGCAACTCCGGCAGCCGACTGCCGTCGATCAGGGTGGTGGCGGGCGCCCAGCCGAACTCGTCGTCGACGACGAGGCCCCGGGCGAGCCCGGGAACGTCGTCGGTGCCGAACATGGCCCGGAGCGCCGCGGTGACGGGGGCGAGCGGCGTGGTGGAGACCTCTCGCCGTGGCATCACCGCTGTCACCTGAGTCGTCCCCTGTCTGTGTGACCGAGGAGTGCGCCCCGGCGGACGAACCAGTGCCGTCCTGAGCTAAGGCTAGCCTAACCAAGCCCCTGACCGTAAGGGAAGCCTCACCTTGGTCACATCCCAGACGCCCAGGTCAATCCGTATTCGACGGGAGTAGCGCTTCGCGTACTACCCGGAGTCAGTGCTGGGAAACACCGCCGCACGATCGATGACCATCGGTGGATTGTCAAGCAGAGTGTCGAAAAGATGCCAGTTGCGTGTGTGCTCGCGTACGGAACGTGAAACTTATAGCCCCGGCCACGAGGAAGCCGATGACGACCTCACCCCTCGAACGGGCTGCCGACTCCTTCGCGGCCGAACTCGCCAGGCAACGGACCGGGCGCGGGCTGTCCAAGAAGCAACTGGCCGTCCTGATGGGGTTCGACCCGTCCTACGTGAGCCACGTCGAGGGGCGTCGGCACCGCCCGACCGAGGACTTCGCCCGCCGCGCGGAGGCCGTCCTGGAGGCCAGCGGCGCGATCTGGCAGCGCTTCCGGGAGTACGACGACCTGCGGCACGCCCGGGCAGGTCAGCCGCACCGCGAGTCGCACCTGCCCGGCCAGTGGCTGCCACCCGGCACCGGCCTGGTCGTGGAACGGGAGCTGGCCACCCTCACCCACACCGACGACGGCTACCGCTGCGTCATCCACCGTGAGCTGTACAACGCCGGTACCGAGCCGGTCACCCGCTACCTGGTCCGGGTCGCCGTCGACCGCTTCCCGAACGACCCCGGCCGCTCCAACCGGCACCATCGGGAACACCCGCTCACCTTCGCCGAGCTGCAACTACAGGCCCGCCGAGACGACGGCGGCGGCGACCCGGAGCCGATGCACTGGCGAGCCAAGCACGATCGGGACGCGTTCAAGGAGATCTGGCTGCTCTTCGAGAACGGGGAGCGACGTTTCCCCCTCTACCCGGGCGACCGGGCCACCATCGAGTACGCCTACAGCGTCGGGCACGAGAAGTGGGGTCCCTGGTTCCAACGAGCCGTCCGACTGCCCACCCGGCAGCTCGCCGTACGCCTGGACCTGCCCGTGGCGCTCGACCCGCAGGTCTGGGGCGTGGAGACCTCGCTCAGCGCGGAGGAGGGCCCGCTGCGGACGGCGCCGCAACGCCACGACGAGGGCGACCGGGTGATCTACGACTGGCAGACCGACGACCCCCCGCTGAACGCGCGCTACCGGATGCAGTGGCGGTTCCGCGCCCGCCCGGACACCGAACCGGACATCGGCCCCGGTGGCACCCGGGTCCGACCCAGCGACCGGATGCGCGGCCTCGGCATCGTGCAACGCGGGGACGACCTGCTCCGGCAACGCGCCCGCCCGTTCGACCTGCCCGGCGAGGAACACGTCGCCCGGGATGTGGTCGACCGGCTCACCATGGCCCTGGCCCGGCTCGACGAGCTGCACCCGTTCAGCAAGGGGGTGGGCGTCGCCGCGCCGCAGTTCGGCATCGGCCGCGCGGCTGCCGTGGTGCGGCCCCCCGACCGGTCGGCGGAGCCGGTCGTACTGCTCAACCCCCGGGTGGTCGACGCCGACCCGGAGACCGACGAGCAGTACGAGGGCTGCCTGTCCTTCTTCGATCACCGAGGTCTGGTGTCCCGGCCGCTGCGCCTGGACGTGGAACACGCCCAGTGGGACGGCAGCCGGATCATCACCTCGTTCGAGTTCGGCATGGCCCGGCTGGTGGCCCACGAGATCGACCACCTGGAGGGCCGGCTCTACGTCGACCGGATGGCACCGGGCGTGCCGCTGGTGCCGGTCGAGGAATACCGCGAGACCGGGCACCCCTGGCGCTACTGACAGGCGAGGGGACCGGGGCGCGTGCCCCAGGGGGCAGGGGCACGCGCCCCGGTGTGGGGGGAGGAACGTCTAGAGGTCACCGAAGGTGTCGTAGCGGATGCGCGGCGGCGGCACCTCGTCCGCGGCGAGCACCCGCAGCGTGGACCGGACCATCCGGGCCGAGCCGGAGACGTAGCAGTCGTGCGCGGTCCACGGGCCGTACCGGGCCACCACCTCCGGGATGTCGCCCAGCTCACCGTCGAAGTCCGGGTCGTCGCTGCACGCCGCGGTCACCGACAACCACGGGTGTACGGCGACCAACTCCTGCAACCCGGCCAGGCCGTACAGGTCCGCTGCCTGCTGGGCGCCGTAGAAGACGTGCACCCACCGGGTGCGGTTGAAGGTGGCGAGATCCTCCACGAGCGCCTTGATCGGCGCCAGGCCGACACCGCCGGCCACACAGAGGATGTCCCGCTCCGAGGTGCGGTCCAGGGTCATCGACCCCATCGGCGCCGCCAGGCGGAGCAGGTCGCCCGGCCGCACCCGACGCACCAACGCACCGGACACCCAACCGGCTCCCGGCGACCGCACGTGGAACTCCAGCACGCTGTCGTCGTTGGGGGCGTTCGCCACCGAGTAGTTCCGCCACTCCCGGGGGTGGTGGCGCGGCACCTCCAGGCTGACGTACTGCCCAGCCTGCCAACGCAGTGGGTGCTGTAACGCCTGGCAGGTCAACACGGCGGTGTCCGGACCGTAGCGCTCGTGGGTCAGCACCTCGGCGTGCCAGAACGGCGGGCCGTCGTCATCCGCCGCCCCGGCGACCATCAGGGCGGTGACCGCCTCGTACGCCTCCCGCCACGCCTGGTCGTACTCCAGGTTCCAGCCGTCGCCGGCGATCCGGCGCAGTGCGTCCAGCAACGCGGTGCCCATCGTCGCGTAGTGCCTCTCGTCGACGTGGTACTTCCGGTGGTCGCGACCCAACCCCCGGAGGAACTCGGCGAAACTCTCCGGGTCGTCGACCGTGTGGATCGCCCTGATGATCGCTTCCAGCAGCCGGTCGCCCTGGCCGGTCATCTGCACCGGGAAGAGGTGCCGCAGGGCGGGGTCGAGCAGGAACACCCGGGCGTAGAAGTGCTCGGTCAGTCGGGCCCGATCGTCCTCGACCAAGGTCCAGCTCTCCTTCAGCAACCGTGCGAGGTTGTCCACGGGGCGCTCCTCCTCCAGTCGACAGCGGATCGGGCGCCCATAGAATCTCCACGGAGAGTGTCCACTGGTCGCACAGAATGTGCGATCGGCTCATGCTGACCGGTCGGCCGTGCCACCGGTGCCGCCCGTCGGGCAGAGTGGTGCGGTGACAGTTGAGCTGACCCGACCGGTGTCCCGCCGCCTGCTGGGCACCGAAACGTTGCTGGTCCTCGGCCTGTCCCTCGGCCAGTCGGCGGTCTACGCGGTGGTCTCGATCATCGCCAAGCTGACCGCCGAGGGTCCGCTCTCGAAACAGACCGCCTCACTGAACACCTCGGCATCGGCCCGGCCGTGGCTGGACCTCACCTACCAGTTGCTCGGCATCGTGTTCGCGCTGCTGCCGGTGCTGCTCGCCGTACACCTGCTCAGCCGCGACCCCGGCGACCCGGCGCGGGCCCTCGGCGTCGACGCCCGGCGGCCCGGCCAGGACCTGGCCCGCGGCGCCGGTCTGGCCGCGCTGATCGGCCTGCCCGGACTTGCCCTGTTCTTCGTCGCGGCCCAGCTCGGCCTCAACGCCACGCTGGTGCCGGCCGCGCTGCCGCCGGTCTGGTGGGCGATCCCCGTGCTGATCCTCGCCGCCGTGCAGAACGCCGTGCTGGAAGAGGTGATCGTGGTCGGCTACCTGGTCACCCGGCTGCGCCAGCTCCAGTGGCGGCTCGCCGCGATCATCGCGGCCAGTGCGCTGCTCCGCGGCTCGTACCACCTCTACCAGGGCTTCGGCGCGTTCGTCGGCAACGCGGTGATGGGCGTGATCTTCAGCCTCTTCTACCTGCGTACCCGGCGGGTGCTGCCGCTGATCATCGCCCACACCCTGCTCGACGTGGTCGCCTTCGTGGGCTACGCGTCGCTGCCCCGGGAGTGGTTCGACTGGCTCTGACGGGTCAGCGCCGGTAGACGGCCACCGCCCGTGCGGCGAGCCGATCGGCCGCCGCCGCGTCCCCCAGCGCCGCCGCCAGCACCGCCGCCCCGGGCAGCAGCCGAGCCACCAGCCGCAACGCCACCCAACCGCCGGCCTGCGCGGTGAGCGGCGCGGCCAGCCGCCAGGCCGCCTCCGCCGCCCGTGGCCAGGCCCCCTCGACCGGGTCGCCCGTCGACTGCGCGGCAGTCAGGGCCTCCCGCGCGCTCGCCTCGTCCGGGTGTACCTGAGTCAGCACCAGCAGCTCGACGGCCCGGTCGGGATGCGCCGGATCCTTGCCGTACACCGCCGCCAGGTGCAACACCAGGTTCGCCTGCGTCCACAGCACCGAGGCCAGCTCGGCGAGCGGCGCGAAGAAACCAGCAAGCGCCGCGGTTGCCCCACCCGCGCCCGCCGCCCGCACGTACCGCCGGGTCACCAGCCGGGCCAGGCCGTCCGCCGGAGCGTCCGGATACCTGTCCCGCAGCCGCGCGGCCCACTCGCCCGCGCCGGGTCCGAGAGACCGTACCGCGGCCAGCGCCAACAGCTCCGGCGCGAAGCCCGGGTGATCGAGTACGCGCGCGGCGACCGCCCGCAGCTCCGACTCCGGGGTACGCCCCAGGGCCGGCACCAGGTCACCGACCAGCGCCGGGGTCGCCGTGGGCTGCGATGCCGGGGTGGCCTCGGTGGGTGGGGCGCTCTGGGGTGGGGCGCTCTCGGGTGGGGTCGCCGCCCGCTTGGCCGGAGAGGCGGCTCGTCTGGCGGGGGTGGCGGGTTGGGTGGTCGGGGTGGCCGCCTTACTGGGCGTGGCTTTCCTGGGCGACGCGGCCGTCCTGCTGGCCGGGGCGGCTTTCCTGGTTGGCGCGGTCGTCGTGCTGGCCGGGGTGGCTTTCTTGGTCGGCGCGGTCGTCGTGCTGGCCGGGGTGGCCTTCTCGGGCGGTGCGGTCGTCGTGGCCGGGGTTGGCGCCTGGCTGGTCGGGCTGTCGGTCGTGGTGGCCGCGGCGGGTACGGCCGGGGCCGTGGCGGTCGGTTTCGTGGCCTTGCGGGCGTTGGTCTTACGGGGGGTGGCGCGAGCCGTCGGCGTGCGCACCGACGCCGCGGCGGGTGATTGCCGGCCGCCTGCGGGTGGGTTGGCCTGGTCAGCGGCCGCTGCGGGCTCGGGTTGGCCGGTCAGGTTCGCGGCGGGCACGGGCTCGGGTTGGCCGGTCTGGTCCGCGGTGGGCTTCCCCGGTTGGCCGGCCTGGTCGGCGGCGGGTGCGGCTAAAGCGGGTGGACTGGCTTGGTCGGCGGCGGGTGCCGCTTTGTCGGGTGGGTCGGCTTGGTCCGGGTTGGGCCGGGCCTTCGCGGAATGGGTGGCTTGGTCCGCGGCGCGCCGAGCCTTCGCGGGTGGGCCGGCCGGGTCGGTGGTGGGTGCTGCGTCCTCGGGCGGTGCGCTCGGTGCGGGGGACGAGCGGAGCGGCTGCCGAGGCAGGGGGCGGTCCGGTTCCGGAGGCTGGAAGAGCACCGCCGGGGCGGCCTTGGCCTGCCGAGGACGCGGGTTGACCGGCGCGGCTGCCGGCGGTGGCACCGTCTCTCCGGGCTGCTCAGCGGCGGTCGGCGGTGTGAAGGTGGGCCGCGGGGAGCGCCGGCGCGCTCTTTCAGCAGGCTCTCGACGGGTCGGCTCGCTGGGCGGCTGCTCCTGCATATCGATGGAGCGTAGTCCCGATCACGCCGCCGCACACCGCTGAAACACGGAGGCGAGGTGGCCCTGGTCGGCGTACCCCGGAAGTCGTTTTGCTCCCGGCGGGTGGCGACCTGTATCCTCGGGCGCGGTGGTCTGCGGATCACCGGGGAGACTTCGCCTAGTCTGGTCTATGGCGCCGCACTGCTAATGCGGTTGGGGTCTTAAAGCCCCTCCCGGGTTCGAATCCCGGAGTCTCCGCGCGAAAGCTGGTTGTGTAGACTGGCTGAGCACGAGCGCCCGTAGCTCAATGGATAGAGCATCTGACTACGGATCAGAAGGTTAGGGGTTCGAGTCCCTTCGGGCGCACAAGATCAAGAGAGCCTGACCTGCGGAAACGTGGGTCCGGCTCTCTTGCTTACTGTCCCTTGTGGAGGCTTGGCTGCTCGGTGGCTGCTCGTCCGACGAGCATCCCCTCCGTCCCGCTGCGTCCACGTGGCTCCCTTGGCGTCCGGTCTGATCCCGGGCGGCGGCGGCGGAGTGGATCACGATCGCCATCGACGTGAGTAGTTGTGCGGCCTATGTGTCGGCGGCGGTTTGCATCAGCTTGTTCGCCTCGTCGCAAAATCGCCGCACCGCACATTTCGCGCACCGTGAGTGTTGCGGGTAGTTCTGTCTGGGTGCTGACAAGTCAACCGGACATAACCCTGGAGTTCTGAGAGGCCCTGCGGCCACCCAATGACGCGCTCGGCGGTGACGCCTCGAAGGTTCGGCCCGGGCTGGTTGGGCCGTCGGGGCCGACGAACACTGACCAGCGATGACCAGCCGCTACCGACAGCGACACGGGCGAGCAGAACGTTGGATAGGACTGTCATGGGTCCTGAGGAGTGCGGGCGCGAGGAGATGCCGGATGGTCAATGACCTGTCTGGCATCCTTTACGCGCATGACTGTCGATTGACATGATCGTCAGGGATGGTTGCCGTCCATCCGATGACGAAAGGTCGCCGCTCATGCCGATCGCGTCCTGTAGCACTTTCCTCCCCCGTGTCATGCACCGCGTCGCCGTCCTCGCGGTCGCCGCCCTCGCGGGGACCTGCCTGGCAGCCGTGACCGCACAGCCGGCCTCCGCCACGCCTCCCGGGATCCCGTCGAAGGCGACGGCGCAGTCGCAGCTCAACGCCCTGACCGTGGCGTCACAAGGCTCGACCAGCGGCTACTCCCGGGACCTGTTCCCGCACTGGATCACGGTCAGCGGTAGCTGCAACACCCGCGAGCAGGTCCTCAAGCGCGACGGCACCTCCGTCGTCGTCGACAGCTCCTGCGCTGCCACCTCGGGCCGCTGGTACAGCCCGTATGACGGGGCGACCTGGACGGCGGCCTCCGACGTCGACATCGACCACGTCGTGCCCCTGGCCGAGGCGTGGCGCTCCGGCGCCAACTCCTGGACCACCAGCCGCCGGCAGAGCTTCGCCAACGACCTCACCCGCCCGCAGCTGATCGCGGTGACGGACAACGTCAACCAGGCCAAGGGCGACCAGGACCCCTCTACCTGGCAGCCGCCCCTGTCCTCGTACCGGTGCACCTACAGCAAAATATGGATCACCGTGAAGTACAGCTGGAGCCTCAATTTGCAGGCCGCGGAGAAGTCCGCGCTGCAGAGCATGCTGAATACCTGCGCCTCCTAACCAGCGCGACCACCGGCCGGCAGCCACGTCGACGCAGACGGGCCGGGTCACCTGCTGCTGTCCTGGACGGGGAGCACGGCGGCCAGGCTGCGGCGGGTGCGCAGGGTGTCGCGGTGATTGGGGCCGAGTACCTCGACTTTAGTGGCCAACACCGATTGAAACTCGCCGGCTGCCTCGTCGTAACGACCCTGTTGAAACAGGACGGTTGCCTGGTTTTGGCGGGTGCTCAGGGCGTCGGGGTGTTTGGGGCCGGCCACCAGGAGCGCCGCCCCGGCCAACCCCACTAACCGACCAGCGCTGCGTGAGCCAGGCCGTCCCTGTGATCTGTCAATCACCAGCAAACCCTTCTCGCTGTTGGTCGTTTCAGCGTGGTGACCTACAGAGAGTGTGGATACCGGATGATCGGCTATCAGTTCCTCAGCGCGCCACCCACGATGACTCGTATCGGTGCACGTTAGGGTCGCATGCAGCTCGTTCACGACAAAGCATCGCCGGCGTGGACTGCCAACGCCCGGGAGCAGACAGTGCGCTTCGACTTGACTCAGCTGCGCCCGGACGAGTTCGAGGAACTATTTCAGGCGCTGGCAGCCTCCAAACGGGTACGCGCCCAAGGGGAAGCATTGCATGAGTGAAAGATACGACTACTCGGGCGCCTGGTTCAGCCGATACGACGGCTTCTCAACCAGCCAAGAGGAAGACGTCACAGGCACCCACCAGGTGATCATCACCCAGGACGGTGATCGGCAGCAATCGAAGCATTTGCCTCTACGATTTCGGCGAATTCGTCGGAGGGCTTCTTCCACTTGTGGATCTTACGGGGTCGGTCGTTGATCTCGGAAGCGACCATCGCCAAATATTTCGGATCGGACGTGATCGGGACGCCTTTCGGGAAGTGTTCGCGCAGGATGTGGTTCGCGCGTTGCTGCCGCACTGCCACGGCGAGTGCGGGCGGGCGAAGTACGCCGGCAGCCCGGCTGCGTTGATCCGGGCGTGGCCGGCCATCTGTGAGCCGCAGTTCCAGGTCAGCGAGCGGGCGATCTGCGGCGGCAGCGTCCCGGCGGCGGCGACCACCGCGTCGCCCACGGTCAACGCGTCGCGGCCGGACAGCGGGACCAGGATCAGCATCCGTGAGGTCCGCTCGACCAGCGTCGCGACCGCGGACTTGCCGCCCTTGCCGATCACGAGGTCGCCCTCCCAGTGGCCCGGCACCTGCCGGCCCTCGACCTCAGCGGGACGTTCGTCGAGGTAGCGAGGCTCCCGGATCCGAGGCGCCTGGGCAGGGCGCGGGCCCGAGCGGCGGCCGGGCGGGGCGGTGCGCAGCTGAATCAGCTCCCGAGCCAGGGTGGACACCGGCTGAGCGTAGATCCACTGGTAGATCGCTTCGTGAGACACCCGTACAGCCTGATCGTCGCGGTAGTCGCGGCAACCGGCCGGCGATCGACGCGGGCGGTCAGCCACCCATGAGTAGCTCCTTGACCACCGCCCCCAGCCGTGGCGACCGGTCGACCGCGTTTGCCTTCGGGCGTCGCCGGCCGGCCTCGGCCGACTCGTCGGCGGTCACGGCCCGGTACTGCGCACGACCACCATGGCGGGCCACATCCCGGTAGACCACCGACGGGTTCCGGTCGATCAGCCGGGCGATCTCCTTGTATCGCAGGCCCTCAGCCAAGCCACGGGATTTCTTTTCACGATCAGCCAAGCTCAACATTTAGCGCACGGCGGGAATCCTGTCCCACCGAACCATCAAGATCAAACGCTACGACTTGGCTGAACTCGTTCCCCGCTGCGTATGAACGGCAGGAAAAATGTTTTCCGATATTGACGGTCACGACTGTGGATGATTGAGTGAGCTCGACTAGTCATCGTTAGCGCCACGCGTGTGTTGCTTCGTCAACGAGATCGGAGAATGGCATGAGACGATCGACGGCGGCCGTGATTGCGGTCGTCCTGGGACTGTCCCCTCTCGCGGTCGGAAGTCCGGCATGGGCGAACCCGACAGGTTGCAGTCAGGGCAACCCGGAGTTTTCTCACAGCTCTGGCTACATGAACGCGTGGAACGATGCCACATGCGGCACGGCCGTGACCCGCACCTTCCGTGTCGAGATCAAGAGGGATGTCAGCGCTCTGCCCGACCCTGTAGTCTCGAGCTACGACGACTACTGGACGGGCACGCAGTACTTTGCTGAGACCTATAGCTGTGACGGTGGGAGGTCCGCGAAATACTATGGACGATCATTCTTCACGTCCAACCCCACCTACGAAGACACCGGAAAAATCACGATAACTACCTGCTGACCTGACGCAAATCGGGAGACCGCGATGGGCGATCCGATCATGGGACACGGATTGACGCAGCAGTACGGGAAGCGGAGTGTTTTCCGCGGCCTCGATGTCGTCGTCCCAGCTGGCGTGACGGTTCTGTTAGGGCCGAATGGCGCTGGGAAGACAACGCTGCTACACACCATCGTGGGCCTCAAGCGCCCCGAGGCGGGGAGCCTTCACGTTCTCGGCCGAGATGTGCTGCGCCGCGGCGGTCTTCGGGCTGTCGCGGCGCGGATCGGTTTCCTGCCGCAGGTCGTGTCTCACTATCCCGGTTACACGGTTCGGGAGTCCGTCTCCTACGCCGCATGGCTCAAAGGTGTACCGGAGCGAGACATCAGTCTGAAGGTGGATCGGGCTCTGCGGGTGATGAGCCTGTCCGGCCGAGCCGAGTCACGGATGGGTAGCCTGTCCGGCGGGTTGCTGCGCCGGGCCGGTGTCGCGCAGGCACTCGTGCACGAGCCTGATCTGGTCATTCTCGATGAGCCAGCGGCCGGCTTGGATCCCGAGCAGCGCATCGAGCTGCGGCGCGTCCTGCGAAAGGTCGCCGGCTCGGCCACCGTGCTGGTCAGCACGCACGTGGTGGACGATGCCCGGCACGTCGCGGATACCATCATCCTTCTCAACGAGGGTGCGGTGGTGTACACCGGGACGGTCGCCGGGCTGGAGGACCTCGCCCAGCCGGGGGTGGATGGGGATAGTGATCTGGAGCGCGGCTACCTCACCGCGCTGCGACAGCCAGTGGTGCCCGCGTGACCCCGCTCCGCATCGAGCTGCGCCGAGGGCCGGGCTTGTGGACCCTGCCTGTCTTGGTAGGGGTCGGCGTATTCATGTCCCGCGCCCAGTTGGACACAGACACGGTCTGGTCGTACGCCACCGGTGCGGTAACGAGCGCTCCTATGCTGATGGCCCCGCTGGCGGTGGGCACGGCCGCGTGGGCGGGAGGCCGATCACAGCGACGCGGCGCACGCCATGCCTGGCTGTTGGCGGGACGAAATCCTGCGCAGGCACCTCTGGTCGAGGCCGGCGTGCTGGTGGCCTGTGCCGGTGTGGCGTACGCCCTAGTCGCAGCGGTGACGCTGCTGCCCACGGCCACAGTCGCCACGTGGGGCGGCCCCCTTTGGTGGTGGCTGATCTCGGCCGGGGTCGGGTTCGCAGCCACCGTCTCGGTCGCCTATGGCGTCGGCGTGCTGTTGCCAGGGCGGTTCACCCCGTTCATCGTTGCGCTGCTCACCTACCTGGCCGCGACCTGGAACCTAGGGCAGTACGGCACCTGGTTTGCGTTGTTTCCATTCACTATCGAGCTGATCCTGCCATTCAGCACACCGCACACCCCGACCATGCAGGGACAGTTGCTGTGGTTCACCGGCCTGGGGCTTCTAGCCCTGGCGCTAGTCGCCGTGAAGGTGCATTCCCCCGCTCGGGTGGTGATCCCGGCGATCGGAGCGTCTCTGGCCCTGGCCGCCAGCGGTGCAGCGATAGTGATCGGCGAGAATGGCCGCTACGTCGACGTGAACCGGCACATCGTATGGTCCTGCTCGGGCAACTCACCCCAGGTGTGTATCCACCCTGCCTTCGCCACCAGCCTCACCCCGATCAGTCAGCGGGCGCAGGCGATCAGCCAACGTTTGGCCTCCACGCCGTTTGCCATCAGCCGGGTCGAGCAGCGGCCCCGAGGCGTGGGCGGCCAGCCCACGCCCGGCGCGATCGCGTACGCCCTCGACACACCCACCACCGATCACTACGACCGGGCAAGCCTCGACATCGCCATCGCCGCTCTCGGCGTCGACTCCTGTGGCCATGGCCCTCAACGTGACAGAACCGCTCACGCTATGGCCCAGATCCTCGTCGCCTGGGCCGTCGCCGACGAGAAGCTGTTCCTACCACGCGACCCCGGACACCAGCAGGCCAAGGTCAGTTTCTTCAACCTGCCTCTGACAAGTCAGCATCAGTGGCTCACCGACCACGCCGACGCCGTGCGAACCTGCTCCCTGACCCCACAGTCATTCACGTGATCGGCCCCCGCCTACTACTGAAGTCCCGACGAGTGGCACCGCTGCTGCTGGCCCTCATCGCTGTCGCGGTTGCCTCCCGCGAACTCGGAGGCCAGTACCTGTTCATCGGCGCCACCCAGCCGATCCCGCTACCGTGGGCGGCGGTCCTGCCCGCGATCACCGCCTACCTCACCACCGCCGCGGCATGGTCGGCACTGCCCCTGGATGAGCGCCTCGCCGTCCACCGCATCGACCTCTACGACCTGCTCTACCTCACCGTGGCCGTCCTGATCAGCACCGGACTGGTCGCATGGGCAGCACAGCCACTTACTGGCACCATCACCGAGCCCGGCGCAATACGCAACTACCTCGGCCTGCTCGGCTACTCCCTCCTTGGAGCCGCCGCCTTCCGCCTCAGCATGGGCTGGACGATACCCACCACCCTGTTCACCACCGGGCTGGTCGCCGCCGGCACCGGCACCGACCTTCCCCCGCTGGACTGGCTAGCCCGCCACGACAGTGAGCCGACGTCCTGGGCCATCAGCATCGCGTTCCTACTCGCCGGCGTCGCCGCGTTCGCCAGCCCTACCCGTCGGCGCGCCCACGCGCTACGAGCGGCACGCACCGAACCCGACTAAGGCGTGTTTCAGAAGTCGTGGTGGCCGATGAAGGTCCCGGCGTGGCGGTGATCGACAACTGAAGAGGTCTCCGGTATCTGGTTCTGCGACCAAGCAAGAACTTCATACCGGAGACCTCGTGGCCACCTTAGCGGTGACGAGGCGGCACGACCTGACCGACGCTCAGTGGCAGC